>CAVRAD010000006.1:0-408104 GCA_963718845.1 uncultured Acidobacteriota bacterium | reverse complement strand
TAACAGCTATTATCTCAGTATATTTCGTAATTCGTCATTCGTAATTCGTAATTCGTAATTTTGTTACAGTTCGTGGCGGTGTTCGAGGGCTTTGGACATGGTCATTTCGTCCGCGAATTCCAGATCGCTTCCCACAGGCAGACCCAGCGCAATGCGGCTCACTTTGACGCCGATCGGCTTTAAAAGCTTGGCGAGGTAAATTGCCGTTGCTTCTCCCTCCACATTCGGGTTAGTCGCCAGGATTATTTCCCGAACGGTACCTTCCCTCAAGCGCTCCAGCAGGTTTTTGAGCTTGAGGTCTTCAGGTCCTATGCCGTTGATCGGCGAGAGGACTCCGTGCAGGACGTGATATTGTCCCCGGTACTCCCGGGTTTTTTCGACGGCCAGGATGTCGTTCGGCTCTTCAACGACGCAAATCGTCTCATTGGAGCGCGCGGCGTTGTTGCAGTAGTTGCATGGGTCCCGGTCCGAAAAGTTGTTGCAGCGGGAGCAGTATCGGATTTTTTCCTTCACATTGAGAATCGCACAGCTCAAACTCTCCGCATCCTCCCTGGACCGGCGCAATATGCTGTATGTCAGCCGCTGCGCGCTTTTAGCCCCGATTCCCGGAAGCTTCCGGAATTCGTCGATTAATTTCTCAATCGGTTCGGCGTAGTCGCTCATGAATCTATTTTTTCCGCCTTTACAGGGCCTGGAAAAACGTCAAGAAAGGATTTTACGATTGGCTCGCGCTTGGCTTTTTCCAAAAGATCGCCGTCGTTCGATTGCGCGTTCTGCATCTCCTGAGGATTTTGACCTGACTGTGATAGAGGCTCTCCCAGGACAACGGCAACTTTGCTCCCGACGACGCGAATGGCAGCCTGCGTAATAGCTGGAAGGTTGTCCTTGATTTGCCGCCGGACAAATTCATTCGCCGATCCCGTCTGGAGCACTACCTGCTCTCCTTTCAAGCTGGCGCCCTCCAGGGTTTGCAGCAACGACTCCAGGGATTCTCTCCCTACGGCCGCCGCTATTTTGAACAGGAAATTTCTTGGATCCGCGATTGGAGCGGCCGTTTCGTGCGCTTTCTCAGCCGGAGGCATCGAGGGAGTTGTGCGTTCAGGCTCAGGCACTGCGAATTTTTCTTTTGCCGGGGCAATAGGGCGCCTTGGAGCCGGATTGACTGCGGCCGGGCTTGCACTCGAAGTCACGGGCACGGCAGGCGCGGGGACAAAGGAAGATCCGGGATTGCGCGCAGAACTGGTTCCCTCAGCGGCACAAAATTCAGCTATCAGGTCCTCGATCGGGCGCAATCTGGAAATATGCGAGAGCTCAATCAATCCCATTTCAAGATGGAAACGCAGCTGGCTCGCATACCGCATCCCGGCCTCGATTTTCTGGAATGCGTCGAAAAGCCGCAGGAGGTCTTCCCGTGAAAAAAGATCCGCCTGCTGGCGCAAGTCTGGCAGAATGCTTTCCGGGATACCCAGAAGTGCAGGATCCGAGATTCCGGCCTTCAACACCATCAGGTTCCGGAATTGGCCGGAAAGACGGCGGCAGAAATTGTTAAGGTCTTGTCCGACCTCCACGAGATCCGCGACAATTTTCAGAAGTTCCGCCACATCGTTTCCCGCGATCGCCCGCACGGTTTGCCCCAAAACCTTCGGCTCGACCAATCCAAGCAGCGCCGTCACGTCCTCATCGCGCACCGTGGCGCCGCTAAAGGCGATGACCTGATCGAGGGCGGACATGGCATCCCGCATGCTGCCTCCGCTGGAGAAGACAACCTGCTCGAGCGCTATGGCACTGATCGCGATGCTCTCTGCTTTCGCTATTTCGCGCAGACGTTCCATAATCAAAGGATATTGGATAAGCTTGAAACTGTACTGCTGGCACCTGGATAGGATCGTCGCAGGAATCTTGTGATATTCCGTTGTCGCAAGTATGAAAACGACGTGTGGCGGCGGCTCTTCGAGAGTTTTCAAAAGCGCATTAAAGGCTTCCTGCGTGAGCATGTGCACTTCATCGATGATGAAGATCTTATTCCGGTCTCTGGCCGGGCTATAGCGGGTCTTCTCTTTTAGTTCCCGGATTTCATCGATGCCGCGATTGGAAGCCGCGTCAATTTCAAGAACATCCATGCAATTGCCGGCGGCGATCTCGAGACAGGAGGGGCATTCGCTGCAGGGCTCGCCTGGCTTGCCCTTGTGACAGTTCAACGCCTTCGCCAGAATCCGCGCAGTCGACGTTTTGCCACTGCCCCGCGGCCCGGAGAAAAGAAATGCATGGGCGACCCGGCCGATCTGAAGGGCATTCATCAGAGTCCGGGAAACATGCTCCTGTCCTACCAGTTCATTGAAATTTTTGGGCCGCCATTTGCGGGCAAGAACCTGATATTGCATAGGGAAAAGGGTCGAGCCCCGGGGATCCTGTTGCACATATAATTGACCTCTTAATGCTGCTTCCTTCCGGACCTGACATGGTTCGAGGGTTATATTGCACAGGGCCCGAGGCCCGTCATGGCTTTTTAGCCGAAAGCCTTATGTTACGGCATCCCTTCAGCGGAGACAAGCGGCAAAAAGCAGTTGTTAGTCGTTGGTCGGCAGTCGGCAGGAGTCAGAAGCCAGAAGCCAGGAGTCAGGAGTCAGAAGCCAGAATCCAGAATCCAGAATCCAGAATCCAGAAGTCAGAAGCCAGGAGTCAGAAGCCAGGAGTCAGAAGTAGGTCTCGAATCTGGAATCTCGAATCTGGAATCTGGAATCTGGAATCTGGAATCAACAAAACAACCACAAATTCGCAACTGAATAGGAACCGCTTTTATTCCGGAATCCGGAATCCGGAATCAGTAAATAACACTAAACAACTGATATTGGCTGGCGTATTAGTATACGGTTGCATTTGGGGTAAATATTACCGTCATTACGGTACTGTGAAAAGATGGTGATTATGAAACGTTTGGGCGTGAATATAGGCCGGACAGGGTCTATTGCAGTGGGGTTAACGCTTATTTTAGCTCTGGGAGTCAGTTGTGGCAGCGGCGGAGCCAACAATAGCAAGGGCGGGCCGCCGGAAGGCATAGGCGCAGGAAAAGCTGGACGCAGAGGAGGCCCCGGGATGGCTACCGTGGTTTCCGTCGCACCAACGAACGTACAGCGGCTTTCAATCCAGCGCCAGGTGGATCTTGCCGGATCCTTGATTTCTCCCGACCAGGCCAAAGTCAGCAGCGAGGTTGCGGGTGTTGTGCGCAAAGTATTCGTTGAACTTGGCCAGGAAGTAGGCGCGGGTCATGTTGTGGTCAAGCTCGACGCGCGCGAACTTGACCTGGCATTGCAGCGAGCCCAAAGCCAGCTGAGACAAACGGAAGCGCAGCTTGGCATCGACGGAGTGCGCACCAAAGAACCCCTGCCGGACGAGCAGATCGCATCTATCCGCATGGCAATAGCCAATCGCGACGACGCGATGGCACAGCTTCGCCGGGCTCAAAGATTAAAAGCCCAGAATCTTCTCTCCCAGGCCGACCTCGACACAGCCGAGACCAAGGTAAAAGTCACCGAGGCAAATCATCAATCTGCGATTGAAACGGTACAGAGTCTCAAAGCAACCCTGCAAGAACGCCGGCAAGCGGTCGAGCTTGCAGTTAAAAAACTGAATGACACGGAGATTCGCGCTTCCGTCGCAGGACAGGTGGCCGAACGATTCGTGCAGCAGGGCGAATATATCCGCGAAAACACTCCGGTCGTCACCATCGTACAGATGAATCCGCTCAAAGTGAAAACTGCCATTCAGGAACGCTATGCCGGCTTGGTGCGCCCAGGCTTGATGGTTGAATTTTCGGTGGAATCCGCTCCCGGGCAGAAATTCGTCGGCAAGGTTTCGAATGTGAGTCCGTCGGTCGATCAGGCCACGCGCACTTTCACGGTCGAGATCCTGGTGGATAATAGAGACCGCCGACTCAAACCCGGATTTTTCGCCAAAGGGGTGATCTTCACGCATCGCGATGAAAACGTGATGGCGATTTCTGAAGATGCAATATCCACGCTGGCCGGCGTCTCCAACGTTTATGTGATTGAAAATGGCAAAGCCCGTCAGCAGATGGTGACTCTGGGCATCCGTTTGGGCACTCTCTGCGAACTGACCGGCGGACTGAAGGGGGATGAAATCCTGGCTGCCAGCAACCTGACATTGCTGGCCACGGGAGTCCCGGTCAAAATCGCGCAGGCAGGCGGCTTGGGCAATCAGAAAATGATGGCGGACCCTGTTCCAGGCGGTGCACGCGCCGGAAGCGGGCGGGGAGGCCGGCCATGAAGCTTGCGGATGTCTGCATCAGGCGCCCGGTGTTTGCTTTCATGATGACTGCAGCCATCGTGGTGCTGGGCATCGCTTCCTACAGTCAGCTTGGCCTGGACCTGATGCCAAAAACGGATTTCCCGATGGTCGTCGTCCAGACCAGCCTGCCTGGAGCAAGCGCCGAGGAGATTGAGACCCAGGTTACCAAACCGGTCGAGGAAATTGTAAACACTATCGCCGGAATCGATGAACTGAGGTCCACTTCCCAGCAGGGAAGCTCAAGGGTCATGATCACTTTCGTCCTCGAAAGAAAAATCGAAGACGCCGTGCAGGATGTGAGGGACAAGGTCTCGACCATTACCAACCAGTTCCCGAGAGACACGCTCCCGCCGGTTATTCAAAAAATGGATCCGGATGCGAATCCCATTCTTACGATCGCCGTTTCCGGTGACCGCTCGCAGAAAGAGATCAGCCAGATCGTCGACAAGCAAATCAAACAAGTCCTCGAAACCGTTCAGAACGTCGGCGAGGTCTCGTTCACCGGCGACCGACACCGCGAAATCCAGCTGCTGCTGAATGCAGATCGAATGAACGCCTATGGCCTGACGGTCGATCAGGTCCGCAGCGCCGTCCAGAGACAGAATGTTGAAATCCCCGGCGGAAGTTTTCTGTCCGGACCCTCGGAAATCGCCCTGCGCACCATGGGGCGCATTCAGAACGTTGAAGATTTCAACAAGATCATCATTGCGTACAGCGGCGGATCGGTCATCACATTCGGGGATATCGGGCGGGTCCTGGACACCGTTGAGGAACCGCGCAGCGTTGCAAGGTTGAACGGCCGCGAAGCGGTTTCCCTCAACATCCGCAAGCAGTCCGGCACCAATACCGTCGAAGTAGTGGATGCGGTCATGGCGCGGCTTGAGCGCATCAAGCAAAGCCTGCCGCCCGACATCAAGGTTCAGACTACCCGCGACCAATCGATCTTTATCCGCCGCTCTTTTACGGAGATTCAGCATCACCTCCTGCTTGGCGGACTGCTCGCCAGCATCGTCGTGTTTCTCTTTATGCGTAATTTACGAAGCACGATCATTGCGGCGGTCGCCATCCCGGCATCGATCATCGGTACGTTCACGTTAATGAAAGCGCTCGGTTTCACATTAAACAACATGACGATGCTCGCGCTTTCTCTTGCAACCGGGATTGTCATTGATGATGCGATTGTGGTACTGGAAAACATCTTCCGCTACGTGGAGGAAAAGAAGCTCCCGCCCCGCGAAGCCGCATCCAAAGCAACCAGCGAAATCGGCTTGGCGGTAATGGCGACGACATTGTCTCTAGTCGTAATATTTTTGCCTGTCGCCTTCATGACAGGACAGATCGGACAATATTTCTACAGCTTCGGCATAGTCTCGGCTTCTGCGTTCATGATTTCGATGTTTATTTCCTTCACCTTAACTCCGGCCCTTTGCGGCACCTGGCTGCGCTCCACGCATGTGCACCACAAAACCTCCAAGTCCCGGGGCTTCTACGTCTCCATCGACCGCGCGTATGGAAAGATGCTCGGCTGGAGTCTTCGGCACCGCCCGGCTATCGTCCTAATCGGCGTCGCCGTGGCGGCTTCGGCGGCTTTGCTTTTTCCGCGCGTGGGCAAGGAACTTGTGCCGGATGATGACCAGAGCGAATATAGCGTGAATGTCCGGCTGCCCCGCGGCACAAACTTCGCCCGGACCAACGAATACGTAAAGCCGATCGAGGAAGGTCTCCGGAAGCTGCCCGAAGTTGAAACTGTTTTCGCGACGATCAACGCCGGAAACGCAAATTTCTATGTCGGCCTTACCCCGCTCGAGAAAAGGAAGGTATCGCAGCAGCAGTTGATGCGGGATGCGCGCACTTTTGTGCGGCGGTTTCCCGATGCCAGGGCCAGCGTTTCGGGCGGCACCGACATATCCGGCAGTTCGACCGCAGGCGCAGGACGAGGAGGCGGAGGATCGAACCGTGTTCAGCTGCTGATTCAAGGGCCGGATATCGAGCAGCTGCAGGTTTACGTTGCGGACTTGCTGGCCAGGGTGAGAACGATCCCCGGGATTGTGGATGCGGATACAAACTTTGAAGCGACGGCGCAGGAATTGCGCGTCCGCATCAACCGCACGCGGGCGGCAGACCTCGGAGTCTCCATCGATTCACTTGCCACGAACCTCCGCTTGCTGGTCGGCGGAGATGAAGTGACCAAATTCAAGGAAGGAGACGACCAATTCGCCGTCAAACTGAGACTGGATGAACAGTTCCGAAACGATCCGGCACGGATGGGCGAACTGCTCGTGCCCGGCGCGGGCGGCCGCCCTCTCAAGGTGAACGACATCGCCAGTCTCGCGCTCGAACCGGGTCCGGCCAACATCGACCGTTACAACCGGCAGCGGCAGATATCGCTGAATGGCGGCCTCGACGGCCTTCCAATGCAATCTGCGGTCAACGCAGTCCAGGGAAAGGTCGACGAAATGCATCTCAAGTCCGGCTATGCCGCTGTTTTCGGGTTCAGCGCCAGAATGCTGAGCCAGGCCTCGAATGACTTCCTCGTGGCCGTAATCCTGGCCGTGATATTCATCTACATGGTGCTGGCCTCGCAATTCAACAGCTTCATCCATCCGCTGACCATCATGACGGCCATCCCGTTAAGCGTTCCCTGCGGCTTGTTTGCCTTGATGATCTTCGGTATGACCGTGAACGTGTATAGCGCCATCGGGCTGATGATGTTGTTCGGAATCGTTAAGAAGAATTCCATTCTTCAGGTCGATTATACAAACACTCTTATCGCGCAAGGCATGGAGCGAAACGAAGCGATCATGACGGCGAATCACGTACGTCTCCGGCCTATCCTTATGACCACGATTGCGATCGTGGCAGGCATGCTGCCCATCGCTTTCGGGAAAGGCGCGGGATCGGGATCCCGCGCCTCCATGGCGGTCACAATCATCGGCGGCCAGGCGATCTGCCTTCTGCTGACGCTGCTGGTGACTCCGGTGATCTATTCACTCTTCGATGACGCGAAGGTATTCTTCCAGCGCAAACGCATGGTAGAAAACCAAGAAGAAGCCCCGGTCGCACTACCGGCAGAAGAAAATATCAGCTAATTTTCAACTCCGGGAACGGGATGCAAATCATGTGGGTCGGGGCTGTCTCAAAACTCGCATTGGGCGGGCCTTCAGCCCTTGATTTTCTTTTACGACTTTTTCCTGGGGCTTCGCCCCAGGCTGGTATGGATCGCGCCTTCGGCGCTTTAAGATCCTAAATTTACAGCAATTTAAGCGCCGAAGGCGCGCGCTATATCAGCCTAGGGCGAAGCCCTAGGAATTTAGCGACAACCAGGAAAAGGGCTGTAAGCCCGCTCAATGGGCGAGTTTTGAGACAGCCTCTTAAGCCCCGACCCACATGATTTACCGGCTTGAGATGAGAAAAGCCCTTCCCCGAGTTCCCTTCCATCTGCAAATGAATCGACTAAGATCTTCATGTTGTCTCGATGTGTGTCATGATGCTATTGTTTCGCTTCGGCTTGTTCCGTCGCCGATGCTGCGAATACAGCGGGTTCGTTCAATTCATTCCGTGCCATAAAAGGAACCGTGCAACAAAGCATGCAAATACGCCTCGTTCGCCTTCTGTTGCCTCTGGTTATCCCTCTCGTGTGGGCATGCGGAATTAAGTCACAGTCCGTCCCCACCGCACAGAATCCCTCAAGGCCTGCAGCCGTCAAGGCGGCTTCCATTCTGCTCCATAACACCTTGTTTACTGTTTACGGACGAGCTTTCAACCGCGCACCGATTCTGGGCCGACTGGGAGCCTATAAGGGTTTCGCGGAGATGGAAAAGGATATCCGCCCATGGATCGAGGGCATCCAAAAAAGGAATGACAAAAAGGGTGTGATCCCGGCAATCCACCTCATTTACGCCATGGCGACCCCCTGCAAGGATACTCCTGATTGCTTGCTGTACCTTGAGGGCACCGTAAAAGACCTGGCAGGTAGTTACATAGAACCGGCGGCGAAACGCGGATGGATGGTCGTGCTCGACACACAGATCGGAAAATCAAACCCTGTCCAGCAGGTCAAGCGGATGCTGGACAAAGGATATTTGAAATACGAAAATGTGGCCGTGGCGCTCGATCCCGAGTTTCACGTCTACCCGGGCAGAGAAAATCCGGGCATACCCATCGGCACCTTGCAGTCGTCCCAAATCAACGAAGCGCAACAAATGCTCGACGACTATGTCCGGGCCCAGAAACTTCAGCATAAAAAAATCCTGATTGTGCACCAGTTTGGCGACGCCAATGTCGATGACGGAGTCCCTTTCATGATCAAGGACAAAGACAAAATCAAGACCTACGAGAACGTCGAACTGGTCTTCGACATGGACGGATTGGGACAAAAGACGATCAAGGCGTTTAAGTATAATAAAATTACAGATGCCGACGTTTACCCTTTCATCAAATTTCGAGGGATAAAGATCTTCTTTCCCAATCGCTGGGAGAAGCACGGTCACTTCGACAAACCGCCCATGACCCTGGACGAAATTTTCGGACTCAAGAAAGTCAAAGGCGGCGTGAAGATGGACCCCAAACCCGACGTCATTATTATTGCGTAGTAGTTGTGCAGCCGGATCAAAGGATTAAAGGATTCAAGGATTAAAGGAATAGAGGGATGAAGATGGGGCAACTGATTGGCATTAGGGTTATTTCCCTTTACCCCTTTACTCCTTTACCCCTTTACCCCTTTACCCCTTTACTCCTTTACCCCTTTACTCCTTTACCCCTCTACCCCTTTAATCGGTTCTTTAGCACAATCTGTTGGTAGAAACGACGGGATAAACGGCCTGATGGAAAATACCGCGTCCATGAAAATCCGCAAAGGCCGCGGCGTCCCGCTGCCGCTTGGAAAAGTCCCGCCCAAGAGCGGCGAGACTTTTCCATATTGCCCACAAGCCCTACCGGTGTCTTCCTCTTTGAAATCTTTTTGAAAAGCCGGAAAACCGGCGATGAAACACGCAAGGAAAGGCCACCAAAATGATATAGCACATCCTGGCCCCAATCCTGTATTGGATAGCTTCGCGAAAAAAGGATAGGCAGGACAAACTGCCGATCCATGCCGATTGACATCATGGGAGCTTCTGATAATAGTTAGTTATATAAATTAAGAACCCGGAATCTTGCTGGCGAGAACATTTTATAAAAGATTTGGGGATTTCGATAATGCGCCTATGGTGCAACCGACGTTATCTAGAGGTGGGAATTATGAAGAATCTCTGTGTGATCACCTTTCTCGCGCTTCTAATCTTCTCTGGTTCCTCGGCAGCGCAAGCCCCGGCGCCGCTTGCTGCGCTGGCGCGAATGCCGGTCAAAGAAGTCACCGTGTTCAAGGACGGTCACGCATTCGTGCTACACGAAGGCGCGTTGCCGACCGATACCACAGGGAATGTGCTGATGGACTACCTTCCAACGCCTGTGCTTGGCACGTTCTGGCCTTACTCTTCGAACAAGGATGTAAAGCTGACCAGCGTCGTAGCCGGTCAGCGCAGAGTGCTGGTTGAAGAAACCGCGCTCAGCCTCGCCGAACATCTTGGAGGAAACGCCGGTGTCGATGCGATCATCACCGAAAAAAGCACCAGCCCGAATCGAGAGCCCGTTCGATACGCCTGCACCATTATCGGCATTCCCGAACGGAGCTCCGAAGAGCTTGCGGCCACCGGGCTGCCAAACGCGGCTCCGCGAATTCCCGAGAAGGGCAGCGTCATCCTCGTCAGAACCAGCGAGGGAGTCAAGGCAGTCATCGTCGAGAACATTCAGGATGTGACCTTCAAGACCGCACACAAGAGCAAGCTGTCGCGCGAGGAATTCCGCAATCTGCTGACGCTGAAGCTTGACTGGGGGAATCGAAAGCCGGCATCAACCATGGATGTCGGGCTGGTCTACCTGCAAAGAGGGATCCGCTGGATTCCCGGCTACAAGGTGACCATCGACGGCAATGGGAACGCGGCGATCAAGCTGCAAGCGACTCTGCTGAATGAACTCGCCGATCTCAACGACGTTACGGCGAATCTGGTCATCGGGGTACCAAGCTTCGCATTCAAAGATACCGTGGACCCAGTCTCGCTACAGCAGTCGGCCGCCCAGTTGTCACCTTACTTTCAGCAGGGCGATCGAATGCAGATGATGTCCAACGCAATCATGTCTCAGGCCGCGCGAATGACTGAGCGAGTTGCGCCGTCCGAGCCCGCGGCTCCGAACCTCGGACCCGATCTTCCCGAATCGACAAAGAACGAAGACCTCTTTGTCTTTACGGTCAAGCACGTGTCGTTGAGAAAGGGCGAGCGAATGGTTGTCCCGGTAGCGGAGTACTCGATTCCTTATTCGGATGTGTTCGCGTTGGAATTGCCTTTCGCTCCGCCGCCTGAAGTCCGAGCTAATCTCAATAGCGAGCAGGAAGCGGAGATGGCCCGCCTGTTCAGCGCACCGAAGGTCGCTCACAAGATTCGTCTCAACAACAAAGGCAGTTATCCGTTGACCACGGCGCCGGCTCTTGTCATTCGTGACAATCGAGTGCTCGCGCAGGGGATGATGACTTACACGGCGATCGGCGCAACCAGCGACATCGAGATAACCAAAGCGGTGGACATACAGGTGGTGAAGTCAGACGCGGAGACCGCCCGCGTACCGAATGCGGTTCGGTGGCAGGGGGACGACTACGCGCGAGTCGACCTCGCAGGCAAGATCAAGCTGACCAACTATCGGGACAAGCCCGTCGAAATCGAAGTTACCAGACACGTTTTGGGCAACGTCAACAGCGCGGACAACGAAGGAGGCATCACCAGGGTGAATGTGTTTGAGGACGGCAGCTACCTTGGGGCGGGCGCTTACCCGCTATGGTGGCGGTGGTACAGTTGGCCTCAATGGTGGTCGCACTTTAACGGGGCCAGCCGGATCAACTGGAAGATCAGAATAGAAGCCGGGAAAGGCGCAGACCTCACGTACACCTGGCATTATTTCTGGAGATGAGTCGAATTCGACAAGAAGGGTGGGTAGGACAAGCTGCCAATCCATGCCAATTGACATCATGGGAGCTTCTGATAATTTCAAGTTATGTAAATTAAGAATCCAGAATCTTGCTGACGAGAACATTTTATAAAAGATTTGGGAATTTCGACACTGCACCTATAGTGCAGAGCAGATTGGCTGCGATGAAGCTCGATGCTGAAGTCGGGATATGGTTGGGGCTCCAAAGAGAAGGGGGCGGCATATTTATGATTCATTCGCTGGATCCATTCTGTCCGTGGATTTTCAATCGCGTCCAGCGCATTCTGGGTGCAGTGTTTATCCCGGCCTTCGGCGTTGCACTGCTATGAGCCATGGCCATGATTTCAACTTGAATTAAATCTCGTGGGTTTATATCCACAAATTATGTTGAAGATCCCTTTAATCCTTTAATCCTTGAATCCTTTAATCCTTTAATCCTTGAATCCTTTAATCCTTTCAATCCAGCCTCGCCGCGAGGATGTTTTGCAGTCGCTTCGGATTCCGCTTCAAGTGAATGGTTTTGCCCTTCCTCACATAAACAAGACCGGGCTTGGCTCCCTTGGGTTTTTTTACATCTTTGATCGGGGCGACATGGATGTCCACGGTTCCGGCGTTCTTTAGTTTGGAAAAATGCGCGGCAAGTTCGCAGGCGTCCAGGAGCGATTCGGTTGGTGGATCCGTTCGCCCTTCTGTGCGCAGCACTACGTGACTGCCTGGATAGCCTTCCAGATGGAAAAATAGATCGTTGCCGCGCGCCATGCGCGTCGTAAGGTAATCGTTTCCCTCGTCGCTGCGTCCGACCCAGATTTCCAGGCCATCCTGGGCTTTGTATCGTTTCGGGAGAAGTCGGGTTGGGATTTCCTTTTTCTGAGACGCATGCGCGGGCGGCGCTGCAGGCTTTCGTTTGGACGAATACCTGTGCAGGATCCGCCGGACTTCCGGCCGCGCTTCGATGCTTTCCAGCGCTTGAAGATCCGGCGGCTCACTCCGCAGGGCACGCTCCACATTCTGTTCGACCGCATCAAGCCCTGTTCGCATGGATTCGAGATCTTCGATCTGGCGTTGGATCACCCGCGCACCCCTGGACTGTTTTTGATAGCGGGCAAAGTACGCTTCCAGATTCGCCGCCGGAGAGAGTTTCGGATCGAGAGGAATTTCAAGGAGTTCTCCCGTTTGATAATCCGTTACGGCAACCACGTCATCGCCGCGCCTGATGGTATGCAGCACATTCTTCAGCAGTTCCCCTTTTCTCTTGTAGGATTCGGCCTGCAGTGCTTCTCCAAGGTCTTCACGCAGGTTGATCGACTTGCGATCAAGGAAAGCTCGTTCCTTCTTAATAGCTTGCTGGATTCGTTTCGCAAGCAGGTCTGCCTTGGATCTCGACTCAAGCTGCTGGTAAGTCTTGTCCACGGCCTCGAGATACAGGTCGTCCGGCACCTCTTTCCAGCGGTCTCCGCCGTCGGAAGGAACTGCGCCGCGAGGATCGGCCCAGGCTTCTCCTGTCTTCAGTTCGTGCCGTGTCTCGTCGAGAGGACGCATGGAATGGACGAGCTTTCCTTTAGCATCCAAGAGATAGATGTTGCTGCGCGCTCCCAGAATGGAAAGCAACAACCCGAAAGAGCCAGCGCGCGATTGCAGACTTATGCTGATCTGCCGGTTGTCCGACGAGCACTCGATTGCCGCAAAGATGCTTCCAATCAGGTGCGCATGCGCGTATTCATAAAACGAGCCCGAAGAAGCGCCGGCTTCCATCCGATCCGTTGTGCAAATGCGCGCATTTTCCGGACTGCAGGACAGCAGCAAATGCTGTTTTCCCGCCGAGCCTTCAAATGTCAGACAAATCTGCATCGCGTCGGGCTGAACAATCCGCCGGAGCGTTTTGCCCAGAGTCATTCCGTGAATTATTTGAGCCGCACGCCGCAGTTCGCACAAACTTAACATCGGACCTCACACTGAAGAATTCAGGAGTCAGAAGTCAGGAGCCAGAATAATTCGCGACTTCTTTGGCTATAATGATGGCGCCGGTACTATAATGGCCCGCTCTAATTATACTCGCAAGAATTATGGGCATTTCATAGTGCTGTTATCTTAGGTAAGACTTGTGATGACCTTAAGACCCGGAGTGCGGAAATGGGCATGGGCAGGCGCGCTGCTAATGATTTGCGCCCTGCTTGTGAGTCTGATGAGTCCCATACTCTTTGCGGTGCGCATCGGACTATCGCTGCAGAAACTGGCATCAGGCGCGCCGGACGAGAATACCGGTGTCCTTGAGGCAAAGATCCATCGCCAGGCTGGGCCGCATAGCTATGACGCGTTGACCTACCGTCCCGCAAAATCCCCCGCAACAAAAGCCATCGTGCTCGTCGCCGGCCTCAGCGAACTTGGGTGTTATCATCCGAGACTTATTGCGCTGTCAAAAATCCTGGCGGGCAACGGCCTGTTCGTCATTACTCCCGACATCCGTGAATTTCGAGATTTTCAAATTACCGCGGAACCCATCGACCAGATCCTGTTCTGGTTCAAGGAGGCACCGAAACTGGAAGGAGGAGGAACAATACAAAAGACCGGCCTCGCCGGCGTTTCCTTTTCTGCGACCCTAGCGTTGATGGCTGCGGCGAAACCGGAGATCCGCGACAATGTCGGATTTTTTGTGGGTATCGGTCCCTATTCCAACCTGGCTCGCTGCACCCGGGGCTGGTTCGCTGCCGACCCCGCAGCCGTGCCGAAGAGCTATTATCCCACCCGATTCTACGCCAAGTGGATCGTAATGCGTTCGGCCTTGGAGATGGTTGCTTCCGAGAAAGACCGCTTGTTCCTGCGCAAGGTGCTCGACACGCTTTTGCGGAAGAAGGAAGCTCTGCCCGCGGATCCCGGCTTGACTGCGGAGGGAGCGCGCTGGTATGCGCTGGCCCTGATGAAGGAAAACCGGACGGATGCCGAACTTGTAGCGAAAATCGAGCAGCATCTGACCTTACGGATTTACCCGCAACTTAATCCCGATGACGCGGTGCTTCACTTGCGCTGCCCGGCATTCTTGATCCACGGCGCCTACGACGACTTGATCCCTCCCGAAGAGAGCATGGAGCTTCATAGCCGGCTCTCCCATGCCTACCTGCTCATCAGCCCATTTCTGACGCATACGCACCCGACCGATAAGCGGCTATCTCCGGGACAGAAGGCCCGGGCTGCCATGGACATGGCAGTCTTTAGCTATCAACTATCCCGGGCGATCCGGTAAACCTACTTGGCGTTAACTACCTTTCCGGTGAATTCCACGGCCTGTACCCATGCGATTTCCGCTTTTCCTGTCTCCGGGTTTATGTACCAGTTGTTTTGCCAGATTCGTTTGTTGTTCAAATCCCAGCCTACCAATTGGCCGACCTGGTACATCTTCCGGGCAGGCACGCATTCCTGTACCTGGTGCTGTTGTTTTGGATCTTCGCTCCGAAGTACAACGAGCCGTGCATTGTCCACCTGTCCCTTGCAATCAGGATCCGAATAAAAAGCCAGGTCCGCGTACAGAACCCTGTAGGGCCGGGCCGGCATGGTATTGATTATTTCAGGATTTGGATCAAAAACTTCCGCCACTTCAGACTTCTTACGGCCGGAAAGCAAGGCCATTACGAATTCCTCCAATCGGTTAAACGTGTTAAACAGGACCAAATTTTATTTTATAGCTAAAAAAAGGCAACCGGCGTTTGCTGCCTGCCGGCAAGGCACCCATATCCTACGTCATAAAGTCTTGGCGGCAAAGATCGCATCTGTCTTGGCAGCCATAATAAAATCGTTACGGTGCAATCCCCGGATTGAATGTGTCCACCAGGTTATGGTTACTCTGCCCCATTCAGTCAGGATTGCCGGATGATGAGATTCGAATTCCGCCAATTCTCCGACTTTAACGGTAAAAGCCATAGCCTCCGCGAAATTTTTAAACCGAAAAATCCGTCGGAGTTTCCTCTCATCTTCGTCCAGCAGTTTCCACTCCGGGACCAGCGGGCCAAGTTCCGCTATTTCCGAATCGGTAACCCCGGGAGCGCCGGCGCGGCATGCCTCGCATTTTTCACGGCTCAGTTCAGCCATAATGTCTCCTTCTAATTCAAAACATGTATATACTTCCGCATTCCTCAGAACATCTTTTCCATAGGAAAAAGCGCCCGTCTCAATTAAAATTACCACCCCTTGAACATGGAAGCAGGTCCTAAAATGGCACTTTATACCATTGTGATGGCAGGCGGGCGCGGAGAACGGTTCTGGCCGCTCAGCACAAGCAAGATCCCGAAGCCTTTTATTCCGCTTCTGGGCTCGAATTCACTGCTCCAGGAAACCGTTGTGAGAATGCAGCCGCTTGTTCCGCTCGAAAGGATATTGATTTCCATCGGGAAGGAGCATGAGGAGATCGCGCGTCGGCAACTTCCTCAGGTTCCGGCCGATAATTTTATCATCGAGCCTGTGGGCCGCGACACTTCCGCATGTCTCGGTTTTTGCGCGCTCCATATCGAGCAGCGTGATCCGGATGCGACATTGCTCGCGCTGCCGGCCGATCACTTCATCGGCAACGGCGACGCGTATCTAAAAACCATCCAAAAGGGTATCGAGAACCTGGAAGGCGCAACCGCAGTCGTTTTCGGCATTACGCCCAGGCGGGCTGAAACCGGCTATGGATATATTCTGGCAGAAAAGCCATCGATCCGGGCGGATGCATGGCCTGTGGTACGTTTTATCGAAAAGCCGGATGCTCCGACCGCGGAGCGATACGTTGCCTCGGGAAATTATTTCTGGAACAGTGGAATGTTTCTATGGAAAAACAGCACGCTGCTCGAACTTTTTGCAGTGCTTATGCCGGAAACATACAAAGGCCTGTGCGCGCTGCGCCCGCTGATCGGCAAAAGCGACGCCGACGCGCGCAGGACAGAGATTTTCTCATCCTTGCCGCGCATCTCCATCGATTACGGGATCATGGAAAAATCGTCGGGATTGCGGCTCATTCCCGCGGAATTCGCCTGGGACGACATCGGAAACTGGGCGTCCCTGGAAAGAGCTCTTGCGCCCGACGCCCTGGGCAATATTGCGCAGGGCTCTCATGTCTCGCTGGATTCAAACGGTTGCATCCTCTATGCGCAGTCCGATACGATCGCGACCTTCGGCGTTTCGGATTTAGTAGTTGTACAAGCATACGGCAAAGTTCTTGTCTGTTCCAAAGACAAGGCCGCAGATCTTAAACGGTTGGTCACCGCCTTGGGCCCGCAAGAGGGCTAATTGGAGATTGTATCCATGAGTGCAAAAGCAAAGAAAGTCGTACTGGCATACAGCGGAGGGTTGGATACCTCCATCATTATCCCATGGCTGAAAGATAACTATGGCGCAGAAGTCATCGCTTTCGCGGCAGATATCGGGCAGGGGAGCGAACTGAAGGGACTGGAAGAAAAAGCCATCCGAACAGGCGCCTCAAAGTGCATCATCGAGGACTTGCGGGAAGAGTTCATCTGCGAGTTTGCGCTGCCCACACTGCGAGCCGGAGCAATCTACGAAAGAAAATATCTGCTCGGGACTTCATTCGCGCGCCCGCTCATCGCGCGCAGACAGGTGGAGATCGCGGAGCAGGAAGGCGCGGATGCGGTTGCACACGGATGTACCGGCAAGGGTAACGACCAGGTGCGGTTTGAGCTGACCTATAAGGCGCTTAACCCCAAGCTGCGGATTATTGCACCGTGGCGCGAGTGGGATCTCAAATCCCGTGAAGATGCAATTGATTACGCGCAAGACCGAAAGATCCCTATCACGGCAACGAAGACAAAGATCTACAGCGAGGACCGGAACCTCTGGCATCTTAGCCACGAGGGCGGCATCCTGGAAAATCCCTGGGCCGAGCCGGCAGAGGACATGTATGTGTTGACGGTGTCCCCTGAAAAGGCGCCGGAAACGCCTCAATACGTGGAAATAGAATTTGAGAACGGAAATCCGATCGCGGTAGACGGCAAAAAGCTCGGCGCCGTGCAAGTGGTCGAAACGCTGAATAGAGTCGGAGGAGCGCATGGTGTGGGACGCGTCGACCTCGTAGAAAACCGGCTTGTCGGCATGAAATCGAGAGGCGTCTATGAAACGCCCGGCGGCACACTCCTTTTGGTTGCACATCGGGAACTGGAAAGTCTGACACTCGACAAGGCGACACTCCATTACAAAGACATCCTCGCGGGCAAATATGCCGAACTGGTGTACAACGGCCAGTGGTTCGCGCCTCTGCGCTACGCGATGGACGCCTTCATCGATTCCATCCAGACCCGCGTCACCGGAACCGTCCGGCTGAAATTGTACAAAGGAAATATAATCATCGCCGGCAGAAAATCTCCCTACTCCTTGTACCGGGAAGATCTCGCCACCTTCGCCGAAGACTCTGTGTATAACCAGAAGGAAGCGGAAGGCTTCATCAACCTGTTCGGCTTGCCTAATAAAGTTGAAGCGCTCCTTGACTTGGCGGGAGTGCGCTCCACGATGTATCGAGAGAGAAAGTACAAGAAGTAGTCGTTAGTCGGCAGTCGGCAGTCGTTAGTCGTTAGTCGGCAGTCGGCAGTCGTTAGTCGGCAGTCGTTAGTCGTTAGTCGGCAGTCGTTAGTCGGCAGTCGTTAGTCAGCAGTCAGCAGTCCGCTATCAGCTGTCGGCAGCTGGCAGTGAAACTCGAATAAAAAGTAATGATTGATTATCATGTAATAGTAGCATTCACTGCCAATGTACTAACGACTAACGACTAACGACTAACGACTGCGACTGACTGCCGACTGCCGACTGCCGACTAACAACTAACGACTGCCGACTACAGACTAGGCATATATGACAAAGGTCAAGGTCGAGGACATACCCTTTCGCAAAATTCCCCATCAGTCTTCACTGTTTTTAAACTACCTTGATTTTTCGCCTGATGCGCTTCGTTTCTATCGGAACGCTCCCACGATGGAAAATCTGGAACACGCGGCGAAAAACATTCTAACGAGCCTTCAGTATCCCCGCGCGGAAATCGCCTCCATCCTGCGCCGTCAGAACAAAAGTTTCGGAAGCGATTCCGAAACAATGCGAAATATTGACAGCCTGGAAGAACCGGATTGCGCCGCTGTCCTGACGGGACAGCAGGTAGGGCTCTTCACCGGCCCGCTATATACGGTCTACAAAGCCCTTACTGCAATTCAGATCGCAGACGAATTAAAAACGCGGGGAATCCGTGCGGTGCCTGTTTTTTGGATGGAAACAGAAGACCATGATTTGCCGGAAGCCACGCGTCGCACGCTCACGCTGGCCGATCACTCCCTGCGCGTCACCGAGTATCAGGGCATGCTTTTTAAGGATGACGGAGTGCCGCGGGGTTCGGTCGGCCGCATGCAGTTTCCCGCAAATATCCGGCAGGTTGTCGAGGACTATCTCAACCATCTTCCTGACACCCCATGGAAGCCGGAAGTCCAGGCCCAGCTTGAATCCTCATGCAAGCCCGGCGATACATTCGCACAGTCTTTTGCGCAACTCCTTTCCGCCATTCTCCACGGTTCGGGTTTGATCCTTTTCGATCCTCAGGACCCGGAAGCGAAACGGTTAACGCGAGGGATATTTCAAAAGGCTCTCCGCGATGCGGACATCTTGCGTGCGGCTCTTCTGGCAAGAAACAAAGATCTCGAAGCGGCCGGATTTCACGCGCAGGTCAGCATCCTGGAAAACTCGACGGTGCTTTTCTATTTTCAGGACGGGGCGCGCTACGCTCTGGAAAAAAAGGATGCGCGGTTTTTTTTAAAAGGCAGCGATGACCATTTCAGCCTGGATGCATTGCTGCGCTGTGCCGAAGAAACTCCTGAAAAATTCAGCCCCAACGTTCTGCTTCGCCCGCTAATTCAGGATTACCTGTTCCCTACTCTGGCGTATGTGGGCGGATCGGCTGAGGTGGCTTATTTTGCTCAGATAGAGGTTCTCTACGAAATGTGGAATCGTCCGATGCCCATCATCTGGCCCCGCAATAGTTTTACGCTGATCGAACCTGAAATCAGCGCCAAAATGGATCAGATGGGCATCGATGTGCAGGACTGCTTCCGCGGAAGGCAATTCCTCATTGAAAAAGCGCTGCGCCGTTCGGGGCTTTCAGAAGCCGCATCGAACGTGGAGGCACTACAGGAGCATTTGGATCAAGGCTTGACCGAAATCCGACCTGGGATCCAGACGGTAGACCCAACGCTAGCAACGTCGCTGGATACGGCCAAGAGAAAAATTCTTCATAATGTGCAGCGCCTGAAGTCTCAGGTCGTCCGATTGGAAACCGCAAACAATTCCATGATCTCCAACATGATCGATTTGGTAATGAATAGCTGTTACCCCAATCAAAAACTGCAGGAGCGCGAACTGGGCATCCAGCACTTCTGGATTCACCATGGATCTTCTATTACGCAAACGATCCGCGCTTCGCTGGACGCTCGTTGTTTCTCACATCGGGTGCTTCGCCTGCTTTAGGCAGCCCCGGCTTTTGAGAAGGATCAAAGGATTCAAGGGATAAAGACAAAGAAGCCAAAATACAAATCGGTCACTCCTTCTTCTTCCCTCTATTCCTTTAATCCTTGAATCCTATGATCCTATGATCCTTTGATCCCTTATTCCTTTTTGCCGCTACAAACAGGGGGGGAAAATGAAACGGTACTGGTTGATCAGCTCGGCTTTGGCGGTTCTGTTGGCGATTGTAGGATTGAGAGCCGGCAATCGCAACGTGTATCCGCTGCCTGAAGAGCGAGGGACTGCGGGGATAGTGGCGGCTTTGGAAAAGCTGCCGGTGTACGTTCGCGTATTGCATACAACCGCGCATCCCGATGATGAAAGCGCTGGAACACTGACATGGCTTTCCCGCAAATTCCATGCCCAAACAGCGTTGTTTTGCCTGACTCGAGGAGAGGGAGGGCAGAACATACTCGGCAATGAAAAATACCAGGCACTGGGGCTGGTCCGCACGGGAGAACTCCTCGAAGCCTGCAAGTACTACGGAGTGGACCTCTATTTCAGCTCAGTCCTGGATTTCGGCTTCTCCAAAACGGCGGAAGAAACGCTGGCAAAGTGGGGGCACGAGGCCACACTTGAGGAAATGGTCCGCTTCTTTCGCCGCTGGCGTCCCACTATCGTCATTTCAAAGTTCCAGGGCAATGCGGGCGATGGGCACGGGCATCACCAGGCAGCTGGCATCCTTGCCAGAGAAGCCTTTCGCGCCGCGGGCGATCCGCAAAAATTCCCCGATCAGATTAAACAAGGACTTCAACCCTGGCAGGCAAAGAAGCTGTATGCAGGCTCTCGAGTCTGGGCAAATCCGTCTCCCGGTGGAGAGAAAGCTGACGTTGTCCGAGTGCCCGTGGGAGACTACGACCCCGTGCTGGGCCGATCCTATCGAGAAATCGGAAGCGAAGGCTACAGCAAGCACCGGACGCAGGGAAACGGAACTGCTGTCGCACTGCCGGGCCAGGTTTTTGAAAGCTATGAGCTGGTGGATTCTGCGACTGGAATGCAGCAGAACGGGAATTCATTTTTCGAATCCATCGATACATCGTTAATGGCGATTTTGGAACTTGCCGGGGATGAGAAGCAAAGCGTCTCCTTTCTCAAAGAGGACCTTGCCGAAGTTCAGGAGGCGGCAGCGGAAGCTCTCGATGCTTTTCAGGTCTTGCATCCTGAAAAGAGCGCCGCGGATGCAGCCAGAGGAGCCCGGATCCTCGGAGAATCCCTGAAAAAGATCGCAGCCAGTTCTCTTTCAAAGCCTGCAAAGGAAAGTCTTTCGGAAGCCCTCAGCGAAAAGCTCCGGGATTTTCAGAAAGCGGTTCAAACGGTCTTGGGAATACATTTCATCGCCAGAGCCGACGATGCCACGGCAACGCCCGGTGAACGAGTGCCGGTCAGTCTCAGTTTTTATAATCGAGGCACGGAAACAGTTTTCCTGAACGGCGCGTCCCTGCGCGCGCAAACGGGCAAAGGGAGTTTCGAAGTTCCGGAAAACTGCCTGAAGGGCAATCCGCTGTCGCGCGGAGGTTCCGCGTCCTGCAGGCTTGCTTTCGATATCTCTCCGAAAGCAGGCTTTACCGAACCTTTCTGGCATCTCGAAAACCCTGCCGATGCGCGCTATGCGCTTTTGCCGGTAGACGATGCTTTCGCCCCGTTTGGCTTGCCTGAAATTGCGGCCGAAGCCCGATACCTGTTTCAGGGGATGGAGTTCCCCGTCCTTGCGTCGGCGATGACGCAGGCCGGAGATCCAATGCGCGGATCGGATTTTATTGATTTTCATATTGCGCCGGAGCTTTCTGTGGCTTTGAATCCGCAAATCGTGATTTCTCCAGCCGGCTCCGGCACAAAGGGCTACGAGTTTCAGGTCTCGATCCTGAGCAATAACAAAAGCGGCGCACAAGGGAAATTGAAACTCATTGTTCCCGAAAAGTGGCACGCTGAGCCTTCGGAATTGCCGTTCAGCCTCTCCCGCAAGGGCGAGACGTTCGCCGGCAAATTTCTGCTGCATGTGCCATCCGGAGTCGAACCGGGCAGCTATCCCATCGACGCAGTAGCCCTGGTTGGCAATCAAGTATTCCGCAGCGGATACCAGACAATTTCCTATCCCGAAAACTGGACCAGGAATATGTATAGCCGGGCTCAATCCAGAATTGAGATATTCGACATCAAGGTAGCTTCGAATCTGGCTATCGGGTACATCCCTGGGGCGGGAGACGAAATCCCCGCTGCGCTGGAGCAGCTTGGAATAAGGCCTCAGATTCTGTCGACGGCAGATCTGGCGTTCGGCGACCTCAACCGTTTCTCGACCATCATTACGGGAATCCGGGCATACAACGTAAATGACGATCTCAGCGCGCACAATCAGCGCCTCCTGAACTACGTCGCTCAAGGCGGAACTCTGATCGTGCAGTATGTCAGGCCGATGGGAAGGCCTTCGGGTGCAGGGACCGGTTCGCCTTTTATTTTTGGCCCCTATCCTATGAGCGTTTCGGATTCGGACAGAATCACGGCCGAGGACTCTCCGATCCGCATTCTTGACCCGACGAATCCGGTTTTTAATCAACCCAACAAAATCAGCGAAAGCGATTTCAGGGATTGGGTGCAGGAACGAGGACTGTACTTCATGAATTCGTGGGATCAGCGCTACACGCCGCTTCTGGCCGGCAACGATCCCGGCGAATCCGCTAAAAACGGCGGGATGCTGTATGCGCAGTACGGTAAGGGGCACTACATTTATACGGGGTATTCCTGGTTTCGCCAGTTGCCGGCAGGAAACCACGGGGCATTCCGGATCTTCGCAAACATGATCAGTTTCGGACGGCCCTAATCAAATTTCAAGGCGGAAGGATCGGCGCTATAGTCTTGGCAAATATCATGAGGTGCATTTATGGGTTCCCCTGACTTCATGCATTCCATCAATCCGGCGACAGAAGAGGTCCTGGGATCCTATCAGGATCCTTTCCGAGCAGCAGACGGAGGAGGCGCTGGACCTCGCCCAAAAGGCCTTTCGAACATGGAGCACCGAAAAATTTTCCGCACGCGCCAGTCTGATGAAGAAAGCGGCAGACCTATCTTCGCCGGCACAAGGCCAGATTCGCGGATCTCATGACGGCCGAGATGGGAAAACCGGTGGTCGAATCGGAAGCGGAAGTCGAAAAATGCGCATGGAACTGCGATTATTACGCCGACAATGCAGAGCAGTTTCTTTGCGACGAGCCCCGCATTTCGAATGCGGCCGAAAGCTATATCCAATACTCGCCATTGGGAGTGGTGCTCGCAGTCATGCCTTGGAATTACCCTTTCTGGCAGGTCTTCCGATTTGCAGCGCCCGCTTTGATGGCCGGGAACACGGCAATCCTGAAACATGCATCGAATGTTCCGCAGTGCGCCCTGGCCATTGAAGAAATCTTCAGGGAAGCAGGATTTCCGAAGGGAGCGTTTCAATCCCTTCTGGTTCCGGGTTTCGCGCGTCTCCAGGTTGATCGAGCACCCGGCCATCGCCGCAGTTACGCTTACAGGCAGCGAAGGCGCCGGCAGCCAGGTGGCCTCGTGCGCAGGGCGCGCAATAAAAAAGACGGTGATGGAACTTGGAGGCTCCGACCCGTTCATAGTGCTTGAGGATGCGGATATCGACGCTACCGTCAAGGCCGCCGTGCGCGCACGCTACCAAAACACAGGACAGAGCTGTATCGCAGCGAAGAGATTCATCGTCGCAACACCTGTCTTCCGGGATTTCCAGGATCGTTTTGTCGAAGGGGTTCGTGCTCTGAAGATGGGAAATCCGATGGACCGTTCTACTCAAGTCGGCCCCTTGGCCAGGCCTGAATTCGTGAAAGACCTGGAACGGCAGATCCAGGAATCGGTCCGCCAGGGCGCTGTCATTCTTCTGGGAGGAAAGCGTTGCGAAGGGACGGGCTATTTTTTTGAACCGACCGTATTGACCGAATGTCCGGCCGGATATGCCGGCAGGATGCGAAGAAGTGTTTGGCCCGGTAGCCGCCTTGATGAGAGCCAAAGACACAGAGGAAGCAATCCGGCTTGCAAATCAAACTCCGTATGGCCTTGGTTCCAGTTTATGGACTTCCGATCTTGAAAATGCGAAGCGACTGGCCCGCAAAATTGAGGCTGGACAAGTTTTCATCAACGGCATCGTCGCTTCGGATCCGCGCCTCCCGTTTGGCGGCATCAAGCGCTCAGGCTATGGCCGGGAGCTTTCCGAATTGGGCATCCGGGAATTCGTCAACATCCAAACCGTTTGGATCAGCCAGTAAATCAGGTCTGCTTTGCCCAACAGAACTCCGCTAGGGCGTCAGCGGCTGACCTGCCGGTATCAAAATTTCTATCTTTGCGCTATCCCGAAGCTGGTTCACCAGTTTGTCCAATTCCGCCTGGGCTTTTTGATTCTTCAGGAAATCCGTAAGCTCCTGTTTGACTTCTTCCAGCGTTGCCAGGCCTTCCTTCTTCTTGTCGGTTACTTTAATGATGTGGTAGCCGAACTCAGTCTTGACCAGTTTGACGCTTCCCACCGGAAGAGAAAATGCCGCCTCGGCATACTCGGGAGCAATATTATCTTTTGCTCGTGAATCCAATATCTCCGCCCTGCGAAGCCGACCCGTCCACGGAATTCTCCCTTGCCAGTTTGGCAAAATCCTCCCCTTTCTTCACGCGGGCCAGGAGCGCCTCCGCGCGTTCCTGGGCGATGGCGTCCTGTTGCGGAGTGTCACCCGCCGGCTGTATCAGAATATGGCTGATGCGCACGATATCGGGGTGGTTGAACTGAGTCGGATTGCCGGTGTAAAACTTGGACAACTCTTCGGGAGTCACAACAATCTTTTTATTGATGGCCTCATCGACAAATTTCGCTATCGCCAGAGACTCAGACAGGCTCTTTTGGAGCGTGGCCCGATCCGTGTTCTGGCTGGCCAGGGCTGCGTTCATTTCAGCATCGCTCTTATAGCTCTTCGCAATTTTGTCCAGCTCAGCCTGGACTTCCGCCTCGGTCACCTTTGTTCCGCTTGCGATGGCTTTCTGATAAAGCAGCCTTGTATTAATCAGCGCCGTAAGCTGGCTGAGAGCCAATTGGCCGCGATAATCTTCCCGGAGATTATTCCATTCCGGATTTCCGATGGAGCTTAACTCACGACGTATCCGACTCTTCGAGATCCCGTCCCAGAATCGCCTTCCCGTTTACCCTGGCAACAACAGCGGGGAAAATGGCATTGGGCGCTGCGGGGGGGATTACGTCATCCTCCGCAGGCTTTGGCTGGGGATTGGCGTCCTGAGCCGGCGCGGGAGCGCTCGCGGCAGGGCGGCCTTCGGCCTTCGGTTGAGTTTGCGGAAAACATAATCCGGCTGACAGCAATAGAAAAACAGAGAGGGTTATTTTTATTGGGGACTTCACGGTTATTGACATCTCCTTGTTTGGAATTGGAACACTTAGGGTAACATGCAACCCCTGCCGGCACGAATATCATTTTCAGGCAATTGGCAGATACCTCCTATTCCTTTGAGTCTTTGGATCTTTAGGGTACTATGGGGAACCATTTTCAGCGGAGTGTCCCATGGGATTCAACTGGCTGGACGGGTTCATCGTCATCGCATATCTGATTGCCATCACGCTGTACGGCAGCCATTTTCGCAAGAAGCAGCAGTCCATTCACACCTATTTCCTCGGTGGAAAGACAACGCCGGCGTGGGCGCTCTCCCTTTCGATTGTCGCGACGGAAACAAGCACTTTTACAGTAATCAGCACCCCGGGAATCGCCTTTGCCGGAAACATGTCGTTTCTTCAATTGGTTATCGGGTACTTGATCGGGCGGATTGTAGTTTGTGCCATATTCATTCCCGCCTATTTCAAAGGAGAGATGTACACGGCCTATGAACTGATACAGCGGCGGTTCGGACCTACCACCAAGCATGCGACGGCCAGCATGTTTCTAGTCACCAGAGCAATGGCGGATGGCGTGCGCATGTTTGCGGTTGCCATTGTGATTGGCATGGTCCTGGGTTTTGGGGATATCTGGTCCATCGTAATCATCTTTATTCTGACAATGATTTACACTTTCGAAGGAGGCTTGACCGCCGTCATTTGGACCGACGTGATTCAGCTGTTCATTTACCTGGGTTGCACCGCGGTTGCCTTCTTTGTCATCCTTGGAATGATTCCGAATGGCTGGGATGGCGTGATCGCCGCAGCGGGCTCCAAGTTCACGATCTGGGACTTTTCCCTCGATTTCAGCATTCCTTATACCTTCTGGGGAGGCGTGATCGGCGGGGCATTCCTTAACATCGCAAGCCACGGCGTCGATCAGTTGATTGTGCAGCGCCTGCTTGCGGCCAAGAACGAAAGAGACAGTAAGATAGCCCTTCTATCCAGCGGCGTCATCATTTTCATGCAATTTGCACTATTCCTGCTCATTGGCATCATGCTGTTCAGTTACTTCAGCTATCATCCCGGACAGATACCGCCCGCAGAAAGAGACAGGATTTTCCCGGCCTTCATCCTGACATACCTGCCTCATGGGATCCGTGGAATTATGGTGGCCGCTATCCTGGCGGCAGCAATGTCCACTCTCAGCGGTTCGCTGAATTCCCTGTCTTCAACGACGGTTGTGGATTTCCTCCGGCCATTTTTTGGCAAGAAGTTCTCCATAAAAGACGAATTGCGCTTGTCCCGCTGGATCACGGTATTTTGGGGAGCGATCCTCCTGATCCCCGCGATTTTGTCCCGTGGCGTGAAGTCCGTCCTCGAGGTGGGATTGACCATTGCCTCCATAACCTACGGAAGCATGCTTGGAGTGTTTTTTCTCGGCGTGCTGACCAAGAGGGCGAACTCAAAAGGCTCCATTCTCGGAATGGCGGTGGGGCTGGCTTCCATGCTTTCGATCTGGTATTTCAGCTCGATCGCGTTTACATGGTATGTTTTGATCGGAACAGCAATCACCTTTGCGATTGGCTATTTTGCAAGCCTGTTCTTTAGTCGGCATTCGACAATCGACGATCGTCAGTGATCAATCCGAATACGGGATGATGGTGCGGCGGTGCTGTCCCTCTCCAATGACCGTGTCCCCCGCCGTAACACGAACTTCGAATAGGAGCTTGCGTCCATCCGCTTCCAATACCTTGCACCACGTCTTCACCTGTGTCCCTATGGGAGCCGCCGCTTTGTGTTTCACGTGAACTTCATACCCCACTGTGATGAATCCAGGAGGCAGCAGACTCTGCACCAGGTCTTTGCATACGCCCTCCATCAGGTCGATCATCTTAGGAGTCGAAAGCATGGGGATCTTGGTGTGGGTGATGGAAAGCGTCTCATCCACGGTTACGACACGTTCGGCAGTAAGTCCGGGTTTGATGGCATCGAAAGTAGACATAACATCCTCGCTAAATGAAAATAAGTAACGGCACGCTTCACTGTTCGGAATCGGAATCGGAATCGGTATCGCCAATCGCAATCATCTTTTTGTAGTCAGAGCGGGAAATCAATCCGAAACCCGATAGCGATCTCGATTGCGATACCGATTCCGATTCCGATCGCGATATAGCAAAAGATTTATTCTAATATAACTAACCTGACGGATATCTCCTTTTGTGATATTTTGTTATTTATATAAATTGGATCATTTCGCTTTGCACTCTGCACTGGAGATTGCAAGAAATGCTGTATAGCGCTGGAGCGTCGCTGCCGGAGTATCGAGTTAAAGTTTCCATCGATATTTCCGACTCCAACAACGGGATCCAAGACGACGAATATGCCCGTCGCTATGGATTTCGTGCGGGCCTGGTTCCCGGCATGTACGTTTTCGCCTGCATGTCGCGCCCTTTGGTAGATCTACTGGGAAAGGACTGGCTCGAGCGCGGCTCCGCTGAAGTGCATTTCGTGCGGCCGATCTATGAAGGTGAGGAGATCCGCGTTGGCGGATCCGTTTCTGACGTCGCTGGCGACGGGACGTTGTCCCTTGATTACAGGGCTTCCACCAATCAGGGCGTGACATGCGGCGTCGGAGTCGCAAAATTGCCTCCAGTCAAACCCGCCTCTGAGCCATCGATTGATGATTATCCGCCCGGCCACGCAAAACTCCACCGTCTCATCTCCCTCGAGTCCCTGCCGGTCGGAGAATATCTCACTCCGCTGTCCTCAGATTTCACATGGAATATCCATTGGCAGTACTGCAGGAAAACCATCCGGGACCATCATCCTCTTTACGAAAGGATTATGCATCCGGGGTGGCTGGCAAGCAGGGCAGGTCAAATACTGGCTAGCAATTATAGCATCCCTGCGTGGGTTGATGTGTCGAGCGAAATTCAGAATTTCCACGCACTGGAAGAAGAGTGCGCAATTGAAACCCGGGGCCGCGTCTACGACAAGTTCGAGCGCGACGGAGATCATTTCATCGTATTGGACCTGGCCGTCTTTGCCCCGACCCGTTGTCTTGCAACGATCCGTTACACCGCCATTTTCCGCATCGCGCCCAATGCAGCGTAGCAGTCAGCAGTCGTTAGTCGGCAGTGCTGTATCTTTTATTGTATCGCCCGGATAAGAGGATAGTTTTGCGGCTATCGGTCCACCACCGCCGACTAACGACTAACGACTAATGACTATCTACTGCTTTATCAGTGCTCGTGCGCCGGCGCGCATGCCTTCCAGGGTCAACTCGAACATGGGGAATATTTTCTGGACCATGCGGGTGGAAGGGACCGAATGCCACCAGGCATTGGGCTCCGGATTCAGCCAGATGACCTTCCGGAATCTCTTGCGGACATCAATCAGCCACTCGATACCAGGTCGGTCGTTGCGATACCAGTAGTCGATCGCGCCATTGGGGCTCATCAGTTCGCTGGGCGCCATGTAGGCATCCCCGACCAGAATGACTTTGTAGTCTCGGTGAGTCTGGTCCAGGACTTTGCGCGTGGACACGGCTTTCATCTGGGATATGTCGGTGTAAAGCTCCTGGTATATGCAGTTGTGGAAGTAATAGAACTGCAGATCCTTGACAATGTCCTTGGCCGCTGAAAACAGGCGGCTGACAAGTTCCGCGTGCGGAGTCATGGTTCCACCGGCATCCATCAGAAGCATGAGTTTGATTCTTTTCTTTTTCGCGCGGTCCCAGATGAATTCCAGTTCGCCGGCATTGCGGCAGGTGGCATCGATGGTGCTATCTACGTCAAGACTGTCCTTGGGCCCCTCGCGCACAACCTGGCGGATGTAGCTGAGGGCTGTTTTCATCGAGCGTGTATCGAGCGCCAGGTCGTCGCGATAATTTTTAAAGGTGCGCTTTTCCGCAATTTGAATGGCGCTTCGAAGACGGCTCTCGTGCTGGCCGATCCGGACGCCGGCCGGATGATAGCCCCATGCGCCAAAGGGCGAGCGGCCGCGAACGCCAATGGCTTTATTCCCCCCGACGTGAGGCTGGTCATCCTGGCTTTGCAGCTGATCCAGAAACCTTCGCCGGAGTTCTTCCAGGTCCAACGCCTCCACCATCCGCTTCTCTTCTTCGCTCAGTTCGAGAGGCGGCATGCGGAGCAGGTGTTCCTCGATGGCGCGGAGCAATTCATCGCTGGATTCTATGTGGCCGAAGCATTCCAGAAATGCCTGGTCGAACTTGTCGAAATGCGCTTCGGTTTTTACCATGATGGCGCGCGCAAGATAGTAGAAGCGCGTCAGAGAGCTGTCCGCCAGGTTCTCGGAAAGGGCTTGCTGCAGAAGAAGCCATTCGTTGAATGTGACGGAGACACCGCGCCGTCTCAATGAATGGAATAGATTAAGAAACATCCCGCTACTCCCCGGCGCTAATGCACAGAAACCCTGGAAACATCGTCTTCCGTTTTCAGCAGCACGCCAAGAAAAGGCAGACGCTTATTCAATTCCTGCTCGCTGATACCTCCGGCAACGATGACCTGGACCCAGTCCAAGAGTTCGCTGGTGGACGGCCGCTTCTTTAGATCGTGTTTTTGGCGAATGAAGTAAAACCTGGCGACGATCTGAGACAGCAGGGTGTGCCGCAGATTCGGGAAATGGACCAGCGCGATCTTTTCCATCATGGCCGGAGCGGGAAATTCGATGTAGTGAAACAGGCAACGCCGGAGAAACGCGTCCGGCAGTTCTTTTTCGCTGTTGCTGGTGATCACGACGATCGGGCGGCGTTTGGCTTTGAAATGCTCGCCCGTTTCCACGATGTCGAAGCTCATCTGGTCCAGCTCAAACAGCAGGTCATTCGGGAACTCCAGATCCGCCTTGTCGATCTCGTCGATGAGCAGCACGACCTGCTCTTCGGAACGGAGCGCCTCGCCCAATTTCCCCAGCTTGATGTATTGCTTGATGTCCGAGACATCCTTGTCGTGAAAACGCGAGTCGTTCAGACGTTGCACCGTATCGTAGACGTACAGCCCGTCTGTAGCTTTGGATGTCGACTTGATGTTCCACCGGATCAGGCGCAACTGAAGATCTTCGGCGATCACCTGGGCGAGTTCGGTTTTGCCGGTTCCGGGTTCTCCCTTCAACAGCAAGGGCCTTTGAAGCACGATCGCGGCGTTGACGATTTCCTTCAGCGCATCGCTGAGAATATAGCGGTCCGTTCCTTTGAATCTTTCCATCTGACCTAAAGTGCCTCCTGACAAAATTCCTGAGCATACCCGCAGGCGGCCCTCCAGCCACCTGGTAACGCAGACGCATAGTGTACCATGCCGAAAGCTTTCTTGCGCGCTGGTCAGCTTTGTTTTTTGCGGTTGAGGATCCGTTCTGCGGCAGCTCTATGGGGGTTATCGATCAAGTTCCCGTCGATCGTCGTAAGGGCCTTTCCTCTGCGGTCGGCTTCATTGAGTTCCGCAATGATGCGTTCCGCCCAGGCAATTTCTTCGGGAGTTACATCGAAGGTCTGATGAATGAGGGCAAGCTGATCCGGATGCAGCGCGCTTTTTCCGGAAAACCCCAGGCGGCGGGCCTGCGCAGACTCCCTGGCCAGCAGATCGTAATTGCGGACATCGAAACAGGGCGCGTCGATGGCATCGATTCCGGCGGACCGGGCGGCAACGACTATCATTTGGAGAGCGAGCAATATTTCAAGACGGTCTTCTCCCGGACGACAGCGAACGTCAGCGGCATAATCCGCCGATCCGAAAATAAGCGAGGCCATCCTGGGAGAGGCGGAAGCGATTTCGGCAGCGCGCAGCACTCCTGCGGCGGATTCAATCATCGCATGCAGCTTGATGATCCCTTCGGGCAGACTATGGGCAGTTTCGATTTTTCGGATCGCGGCATCTGCGGCATTAATTTCTTCCGCTTTTTCGACCTTGGGCAGGCAAATGCCCTCAGGATGCGCGGGGACAATGGCCGCAAGATCGGCCTGCCCGATATCGCTATCCGGGGGATTGATGCGGACCACCGTTTCACGATCGCCGAAATGTATGCTCTTGAGTGCGTCGACAATCTTTCCTCGAGCGCCGATTTTCTGCGACGAGGCCACGCCGTCTTCGAGATTGAGAAGAAGAATATCCGCCGGGACTCCGGCAGATCGCTGCAGCATTTTCTCGCTGTCGCCGGGAACATAAAGTGCACTGCGCCGAAGGGTCGTTTTCATTATTATTTTCTCCTGCACGCGTATACTAGCACCCAATCAAAATTCCCCTCAACCATTCAGTTCGGGGTCGGGGTCGAATGGCACTTAGTTTAAGCAACACTGTGAATTTTTGAGAGCAGATACAGGTGGTAGAAGCTAAGCAGGACATACGCCCCTAGCACCAGCCGGGCTGCGTATCTTGCGAGGGTCCACTCCTTGTGGATCAGAATGATGGAGATGGGAAGTATGGTCATTGCAGCTTTGGCGCAGTAGAACGCGGGGAGGCCCCCCCAATCAAGGATGACATTCAGGATTGGATTGAGCTCTCGGGCCGATCCTCGGATCACGTGCAATCCCGTCAAGAGGGCATCCATCAAGGAAAGCAGCAGGATGGCGATGACTATGCGCCAGGTCCGGGGATCGTAAATATCAACGTATGCCGCCCTATCAGTTTTCCGGCGTCCACGGCTTTTTCTTCGCCGCTGCCGGCTGGACAATAATGCCCAGAATGGATGCCTCGCCTCTGCGATCCGTTCTGGATCGCCTCTCAGCAGGCATCTGCCCCGTGGATGAGTTGCGGTAGAGTTCTTTGTTCATGCTCAAGCAGGTGTTATCGGCGCCGGAGGTTCAATCATTTAGGGTTATACCTCCCGAAGGCCTTTCTTTTTAGTTCTAGCCTCTCGCTTCTTTCCGTGCAGACGGATGTCTTCTCCGCCACTATCCAGCCGGGATATTTCCAGTTGCCGTCCTGATACCCAGACTTTTTTCAGTAGATTAAAAATATCCTTCGGCATTCCTTCCGGCAGGTCGACGGTGCTGTACTCGTCGTGGATTTTAATCTGCCCAATGTGCTCGCTGGACAAACCCGCTTCGTTAAGGATGGCGCCGACAATATTTGCAGGCTTGACGCCATGACTATGACCTACTTCGATGCTAAATCGTTCCATTCCAGCTTTGACCGTGTTCTTTGACGAGATTCGTTTGGCGCGAGGTTTTTCTTTGTGCGGCCTATCCTCAAGCGCCGGCTCATGCCTTTTCGGCTTGTCCGTCAGCAGCAGGGGCTTGTTTCCCTGCAGCATTCTGGCAAGCGCAGCCGCAACATCCAGCGCCGGCACATTGTGGTCCCTGCAATACTCGTCCATAAGACTGCAAAAATAGTCAGTGTCGCCGGCTGCCAGCGTATCGGTAATACTCTGCTTGAATCGAGCTATGCGCTGATTGTTGATCATTTCCGTGGACGGCAGCTTCATCAAGTCGATCTTCTGGCGCGTTCCCTTCTCGATCGCCGAGAGCATGTGTCTTTCGCGGGGTGCCACAAAAAGTATTGCATCTCCGCTGCGGCCGGCCCGGCCCGTACGACCCACGCGGTGCACGTAAGATTCGGCATCATAGGGAATGTCATAATTGATCACATGACTGATGCGGTCCACATCAAGCCCGCGGGCTGCCACATCGGTAGCGACCAGTATGTCCAGCTTGCCTGATTTTAGCTGTTCGATTGTTCGCTCACGCGTTTTTTGAGGGATATCGCCATTGAGCGGCGCGCAGTTATACCCGCGGGCTTCAAGCTTTTCCGCCAGCTCGACAGTAGCGGTTTTTGTCCGCACAAAAATAATAATGCCGTCAAACGGCTCCGATTCAAGTATCCGCGTCAGCGCATCAAGCTTGTGCATGCCATCGACCATCCAGAAGCGGTGCCGGATAGTGTCGGCCGTTGTCGTACGTACTTTAATGGTTATCTCAATCGGATTCTTGAGATACTTCTGTGCAATGCGCTTGATTGCAGAAGGGATCGTTGCCGAGAACAGAGTGATTTGCCGGCCTGCAGGCGTCTGCCCCAAAATCCACTCTACATCATCGATAAAGCCCATGCGCAGCATTTCATCGGCCTCATCCAGTACAAGGCAGGTGATTGCCTGCAGATTCAGAGTCTTACGGCGCATATGATCCATGATGCGGCCGGGCGTTCCCACGACAACGTGCACGCCCCGCTTGAGCTGCTTGAGCTGAATTTCGTAGCTCTGTCCGCCGTAGACCGGCAGAACATGAAATCCTTTCAGATGTGAGGCATAGCGTTGGAAAGCCTCAGCCACCTGGATGGCCAGCTCGCGCGTGGGCGCTAGCACAAGGACTTGAGGCTCAAGCCTTTTAAGATCAATTCGCGACAACAATGGCAAAGCAAATGCAGCGGTCTTGCCCGTGCCTGTCTGTGCCTGCCCCAGAACATCCCGGCCCATTAGCACAAGCGGAATTATTTGTGATTGAATTGGAGTGGGGATTTCATAACCCACATCGTCAAGGGCTTTCAAGACAGGCTTGATAAGATTAAATTCTTGAAAGCTCATTATATTCCTCCATCCGCCAAAAGTTATCTCCTCGAGCACCATCGGATGTGTCTCCTTCGCCCGGGCCGATTCAAGAATCCTGCGAACGCGTTTATCGGCGATCCGGCCCATCGCCCATGCGGCGTGGGCTCGCACCAATGGGCTGGCATCCTGCAGGCCTTTTTCCAAAGCCGGCACCGCCGCGCTACTACCTGAATTACCAAGAGCTACAACTACGTTCCGCACAAATCCATCCCGAGTCGTCTGATAGATCGGGCTTTTTTTGAATCGCCGGGAAAATTCTTCCATCTGACATTTCAACCAGCGGAGCAAGATCCGGCACGAGATTTCCTTTCCTGGGATGAAACCCTGGCTCGGATGTCTTGACTGCAAATCGATTCCAGGGACATACCTCCTGGCATTCATCGCATCCGAAGATTCGATTTCCCATCAGGGGACGCAAAGGACGCGGAATGGGTCCGCGCAGTTGTGTAAGATACGAAATACAGAATCGCGCGTCGAGCACATAGGGAGCAATAATCGCTCCGGCAGGGCACGCCTGAATGCACCGGTCGCATCGCCCACAATAATTCCGTCCCCCGGGATCATACTCGAGCTCGATATTAAGCAGGATGACGCCAATGAAAAACCAGGATCCGTGACTGCGTGAAATTAGTGTTGTGTTTTTTCCCATCCAGCCGACGGCGCTTAGAGCCCCCCACGCCTTTTCCATCACAGGCCCGGTATCCGCGTAGCAAAGCCCCTTGGCAGACGGCTCCATTTTCTTAATGAAAGCGAGCACTGCCTCAAGGCGATCCTTGACGATATCATGGTAATCGTCGCCCCAAGCATAACGGCTGATTTTCCCCTTTATAGGTGAGTCTGAATATGTGCCTGCCGCATAGTAGTTCAAAGCCAGAACAAGAATAGAGCGCGCGCCATCAAGAACCAGTCCAGGATCAAGGCGCTTGGGAGCCTGGCGCTCCATGTAGCGCATCTCCCCATGCATCCCTTCGCGCAGCCACTTCGCAAATCGTTCCCTGTCCGGCAAAGGACGAGCAGGCGTGATCCCGACTTTGAAGAATCCCAACCGCAGCGCTTTTTCCGTATTTGAGTTGTCAGGTCACTTGTGCAAGCCGAGCATTTTGAATTATCAAGCCTCGCATAACGTGGAAACCGATTTATCGCGAAAGAAAATTAAGGGCCATCCATTAGCAGTATTGAAGTTCTCTCCAAAGCGTCGGCTAAGAGGCTGTCTAAACGCATTGAGCGGCTTACAGCCCTTCATTTTCTTTGCGACCTTCCTGGGGCTTCGCCCCAGGCTGGTATAGAACGCGCCTTCGGCCTTTAAGTCTCTAATATTACAGCTGTTAAAGCGCCGAAGGCGCGTTCTATATCAGCCTAGGGCGAAGCCCTAGGAATGAAACGACAAATAAGAAAAGGGCTGTAAGCCCGCTCAATGAGCAGGTTTTGAGACAGACTCTGAATCCCCGACCCACATTTTTTTGTCAGCACTGTCACAAAAAAGAAAAATCTCGAAATCCGGAATCCGGAATTATTTCTTAAACGTCCCGCTGAGAAAAGGCATTGTCTCATCCAGATGAGCGGCGATCAAAGCCCAGCCGTGCGGTTCTCCGGGATGAATTTTGAATGTGTGGGGGACAAGTGCATCTGTCAGGATCCGGGCCAGAGCTTTGTTGCCTTCGTCCAGATGCGTCATCGGGATATAGCGATCGTCGGTCCCATAATCAAAATAAATTTTCAGGCCGTCGAGTTTGCGGTTCTTGGCCAGCACGAGTGGGTTGTTTGCATCCCAGAGATCCTGCCGGATCGGATCCCCGAATACCGGCGTCAGCATTTTGATAAAAAACGAATAGAACCGCGACGACTTCGCCTCCTCGGAAAGCGCCAGCGGGTTGGCTCCCGGAAAAAGAATCGGCGACTGGCCAACCACGGCGGCATACCGCTCCGGATACTTCATGGCAATCTTCAGGGCGCCGTAGCCTCCCATGGATGTGCCTGCGATCGCCCTGTTTTCACGCCCTTTAGCGGCGCGGTACTGCGTTTCCATATAGCTGATGAGTTCCTTGGTGATGAGGTCTTCATAGCGCTTGGAGCCGTCCATGGTGTTGCAGTAAAAACTACTATCTCCGCGAGGGTGGACCATTATGAGTTCGGGAATTTTCCCCGAAGCGATCATCTGGTCCAGCGCATTTTGAATATTGCCGTAGCGGTCCACAGTCCAGCTGGTTTCGTCGTTATTAAGGCCATGCAGGAAATAAATCACGGGATAGGTGCGCGCAGGCTCCTTTGAAAACGACGGCGGAAGAAAAACGCTATATCGCTCCGCGGTGCCAAGAGTCTGCGAGTCATAAGATTTGAACTCCACGGTGGAGCCTCCCGGGAGCGCTATGGGACCGAGGTCTGTCCGCCGGCGTTCGTCATTGAACTGCGCCGGCAGAAACTGGATCACCCCGGCTGCAAGGACCGTGAATCCGGCAACTACAAGCAACACATACCCGAGTATTGAGGTTCTTACCTGCTGAGCCATTCTATCTCTCCATGTAATGTCCGGAATCATAGCAATAATTGAGATGCCGCGGGACTTAGGATTCTGCCTCGATCTCTACTTCAATACGGATAGTGCCGTTCGGATCTGCAAGTTTGAGATGGCGAACCATTCCTCGGATAGTGTCGTGAATAATGATCCTGGAAAATCCCTGGCTCATGTTAAGAGGCACCGGATTTTGATTAACTTCGATTCGTACAGCCTCGCCTTCGATCTCACATTTGAGGGATTTTATGGGCTGTGGCGTTTTGAGGGATGAGGCGACGCCAAAGCACACATTGCCTAGAAAGTTGCCGATAAAGCGAGAAAGGGGCGCTTCCACTTCGTTGCTGAAAATACGTATTCTCATGGTCCGTAATTCTATCACAGCATTAGAATAATCTACTGTCCTCTAAAATACTGTCCGATACTATCGGTAGTCCGCAGTCGCAAATTGCCCAAACAGGGCATCTTTGCTACTATCGGTCGGGTGTTGCAGTTGAACAAGACACGGTCAGCAGAGGGACATTCGGTCATGGATAAGATTGGAAAGATGGCTGTAACCGGCGGCGCAGGGTTCATAGGGTCCAACCTGGCGGAGCATCTGCTAAACATGGGGCACTCTGTAGTCGTCATCGATAATCTGAGCACGGGCAGGAAGCAGAATCTTGTCGGCTGGCCGGAAAAAGCCAGCAGCCGGTTCGAGTTTCTTCAAATGGACATCAACGAAACGGATCATCTGCGCGATGTTTTCCATGGCGTCTCCTATGTATTTCACCTTGCGGCCATTCCTTCGGTCGCCCGCTCAATCGAAAATCCTGCAGCGACCCAATTTTCGAATGTCAATGGAACGCTGTCCGTGCTGACTGCAGCGCGCGATGCCGGCGTGAAACGAGTTGTCGCAGCGTCATCCTCCTCGATTTATGGAGATGATCCCAACCTGCCTAAGAGGGAAGACCGCCGGGGACGATGCCTTTCTCCCTATGCGCTCAGCAAGTTTGTTACCGAAGAATACTGCAGGCTATTCTATCAACTGTATGGCCTGGAAACTGTCGCATTGAGATACTTCAACGTTTTCGGGCCGCGCCAGGATCCGAATTCGCACTATGCTGCCGTTATACCCCGGTTCAGTACGCTGCTGCTGGCAGGCAAGCAGCCGGTCGTGTTCGGCGACGGCGAGCAATCGAGAGATTTTACTTTCGTCGCGAATGTGATCGACGCCAACTGGAAGTCTGCCACAAGTCCGAATGTCGCGGGAGAGGCCTTTAATATCGGGTGCGGCGCACAGACGAGCCTGAATCAGTTGATTGAAAAGCTGAACGGGATCCTGGGCAGCCAAGTGAAACCGACCTATGAAGCCGCTCGCAAAGGCGATGTGCGCCATTCCGTGGCCGACGTCAGCAAAGCCGGAAAAATGCTGGGCTACACACCCGCGGTTTCACTGGAAGACGGCCTCCGGAAAGTCCTCGACTGGTATCGCGGTTAACTGAAAAATCGGTATTTGAAGATAAAGTAGATGGCGGCGACGCCGTCTTTCCAGCCGATCTTTTTCCCTTCGGAATAATCGCGCCCGCTGTAGGAAATAGGCACCTCGTAAATCCGGCATCGCGCTTTGCTGACTTTCGCCGTGAACTCGGGTTCGAAACCAAAGCGGTTTTCGCGCAGAGTGATTTTCTTTAAAACCTCCGCCCGGAAAACCTTGTAGCAGGTTTCCATATCCGTCAGGTTCAGGTCGGTCAGCATGTTCGACAAGGTCGTCAAAATCCAGTTCCCGACCGAGTGCCAGAAGAGAAGGACGCGGTGCGGCCCGCCAAGAAATCGCGAGCCGAAGACGACATCGGCTTTATTAGCCAGGATCGGCTGGATAAGATTCCCATATTCGGCCGGATCGTATTCGAGGTCCGCATCCTGGATCACCACGATGTCTCCCGAAACGGCCGCAAATCCAGAGCGCAGGGCGGCCCCCTTCCCTGAGTTCCTGGGCAGAAGAATGATCTTCAAATCTGCCGACGTGGGGAGGGCTTGAAGAATTTCTCGCGTGCCGTCAGTAGAGCAGTCGTCCACGATAATGATTTCCTTGGGAAGATCCGCACGCCGAACGCGTCCCAGCACTTCCATTATGGTGGTTTTTTCGTTATAGACGGGTATCACAACCGACAGTTTCATAATATCTTTTTCACATTCTCTCAGCAAAGTCTCAAGCCCGCAAAGGCATTTAGCTCAAGATCGCTTGGGACTGCGCGCTCCAGTTTCGGTCTGCCTGCCGCGGCAATCATCGCGGCATTATCGGTCGTCAGAACCGGGCTGGGATAATAGACCCGGACCGGTTCACGCCCTTCGGTGCGTTGAGGCTCCTCTTCAAACGTTTTTTTGAATGTACTCCGCAGCAAGCTGTTGCATGCCACCCCGCCGACCAGCACTATGGAATGCGGATGAAAGCGGGATACGGCCTTCCGTGTCTGCTGCACCAGCGTATCGATAATAACCTGCTGATAGCTGGTAACCAGATCCAGGGCGATTTTGGAAATTTTTGCGCCGGGGCGGCGGGGCTTGATGCCGGCTAATTGTATATGGCGCAGCGCCGCAGTCTTGAATCCGCTGAAACTGAAATCAAGGCTGCCGTCGCTGATTTTCGGGATGGAAAAAGCGAAACGCCGCGGATCGCCATCTTTCGACAGCCGGTCGATCAACGGCCCCCCGGGATAGCCCAGACCCAGGAATTTGGCAAGCTTATCCAGCGCTTCGCCCGCGGCATCGTCCCGTGCGCGCCCGATGGACTGGTAGCAACCGGGTTCCGGCGAAAAGACAAGGGATGTGTGTCCGCCTGAAACAACCAGCGCCAGCAGCGGGTATTCGATCCCGGGATTTTCTATAAATGCCGAATAAATGTGCCCTTCGATGTGATTGACGGGAACGAGGGGCTTTTTTAGCGAAAACGCCATCGCCTTGGCGAAAGAAACCCCTACAAGCAGGGATCCGATAAGGCCGGGGCCGTGTGTGACCGCGATCCCTTCGATGTCATCGTAAGTTTTTCCGGCATCCTCGAACGCCTGACGGACCACCCATCCGATATTGCGCAAATGCTCGCGGCTCGCCAGTTCCGGGACCACGCCTCCGAAACTCCGATGCGTATTTACCTGGGAAGCAACGACGCTGGAGAGCACAGCATTCCCATCCGCCAAAAGAGCGGCAGCTGTTTCATCGCACGAAGATTCTATGCCTAATATCAGCATCGTCGTTCAGATCTCAAAGCGGAACTGCATTCGTTTACGCATCGCCACGCGCAAGCTTCTGTAAAGATTCATGGAAAGGAGGACGGGCGATTCCCCGGTCGGTTATGATGGCATGCACATAACGATTCGGCGTAACGTCAAATGCCGGATTGGCAACTTTGGCGTCAATCGGAGTGATCGCGACTCCCATGATCTTTCGGACTTCGTCGGGATCTCTTTCTTCAATCGGGATATGGCTCCCGTCAGGAATCGACAAATCAAGCGTGGAAATCGGCGCTGCAACGAAAAAAGGCACGCCATTTTCTTTCGCAAGTACCGCTACGGAATATGTCCCGATCTTGTTCGCCACATCCCCGTTGGCTGCAATGCGGTCGGCGCCCACGATGACACAGTCGATTTTTCCCTTCTGCATAAAGTGGCCAGCCATATTGTCGGTGATAATGGTGACGGGAATGCCGTCCTTCTGCAGTTCCCATGCCGTCAGCCTGGCTCCCTGAAGGAACGGGCGCGTTTCATCCGCATACACATCGATCTGCTTGCCCGCTTCCACTGCCGCCCGAATCACGCCAAGTGCCGTTCCATAGCCTGCAGTCGCCAGAGCACCGGCGTTGCAGTGCGTCAGCACTCGGGCTTTGTTCGGAATCAGCTCCTGTCCAAAACGTCCCATCGCACGATTCGCTTCGATGTCCTCGGCATGCATTACGATCGATTCATGGATCAGAGCGGAACAAATGGCCGGGATACCCTGGGGGCGAGTACTCCGATAGACGGCTTTCATTCTTTCCACGGCCCAGAATAAATTCACCGCCGTCGGTCGCGTGGATGCAATATCAGAGCAGATGCGTTCAAACAATCGATCCAATTCGGCAAGGCTGCCGGGATTCGATGTGCTAGCCCCCAGCGCGATCCCCATGGCGGCAGCCACTCCAATAGCCGGCGCTCCGCGGACCACCATGCTGCGAATGGCTTCGGCAACTTCGCTATGGTTCGTGTATGTGCGGTAAATCTCCTGGGTCGGCAGCAATCGCTGATCCAGCATCACCACACCGGCATCGGTCCATTCGATCGTTCGTATCATGCATCTCCTCAAATAAAGCGGAAGTCTAGCCTACCCTGCCCTTTTTTTGAAGAAATAAGGGGGAATGGGGGAATTCTAACCTGCCACCATTCTATTAGCGATTGTTTGACAAGGTTCCGAATTTGATGGTATATCTAATTTTTGCTTTTTGATCTCTGAAATGCGAACAGAGGTGCCCCACAAGGGGTAAAAGGGAAGTGGGTGAAAGTCCCACACGGTCCCGCCACTGTAATCGGAAAGCCGGCTTCTGCGGCATAAGCAGAGCAAACGCGCCCGCCACTCGTTGCAGCTAACGTACGGGGAAGGTGAGAAGCCCGGCGATGACCCGATAGTCAGGAAACCTGCCTCTTCGCCAGTTTCAGCCCACTCTTCGCGAGAAAGAGACTGAAATGCTTTTGAGCTTCCGCCGGCAGTACAGCTTCGTCAGAAATCCCCAAAATCCGTTCGGATTCCGTTTGCTCCTGCTCATCGTCTGCCTGGCTGCCATCGGGTGCTCCAAACCTTCTTCTGAAATCCTGGAAAAACAAAATTATCCATCGGCTGACCGCATTACCTGCACCGACGGCATCGGGCGACAGGTAGAGCTTCCCTCTCACCCGCAGCGGATTATTTCGCTGGCCCCGAATATCACCGAGACACTCTTCCTCCTCGGGGCGCAGGACCGGCTGATCGGCGTAACAATCCAGTGCACGTGGCCGGAAGAAGCAAAAAAGAAACTGAAAGTCGGCGACCTGCTCAATCCAAACTATGAGGTTATCCTGGCCGCAAAGCCCGACCTTGTCATCGCCTCAACCGCGGGAAACGACCGCGGCGCGATCATGAAGCTTGCCGGCCTTGGACTGCCTGTGTATGTCGCCGCCCAGCGCAACGTCGAAAAGATCCTCCAATCCGTCGAAGAAATCGGGCGCATCACCGACTGTGCGGAGCGGGGCCATCAGCTCGCCGCGCAGATGCAAGAACGACTGGATAAAATCAAATCCCGTATCGCCGGGCTTCCTCCCGTGCGCGCATTTTTTATCACCTGGCTCGACCCTCTGCTGGCGCCCGGGAAAAACACTTTTGAAAATGATGTCCTGCGCTTTGCGGGAGTGGTATCGATAACCGCGGATATTCCTCAATACTATCCCCGGTACAGTCTCGAGCAGATTCTCGTCAAAAATCCCGACGTCATTCTGACCGTCAAGCAGGAAGGAAACCCCATCCCGGACTTCAGAAAAATCGCCGGCTGGCGCGACCTGCGGGCTGTGCGGCAGGGGAAGGTTTACGTTTTGACCGAATACCTCCAGCATCCCTCGCCGCTGTTTGTGGACGGCGTGGAAGAACTGGTGAAAAAACTTTATCCGGAGCGCTTTCAATGAACCGTCTGTCCGGCAAAAAGATCCTGGCCGTAAGCCTCGCCCTGCTGGTGATCTGGTTCATCGCGGCCCTGGTCTCATTGAATATCGGCAGTGTCCCCATACCCGTCCGGACTGGCGCTGCGTCTTCTCATCGGACGACTTTCGGGCAGCAGCACCGGCGAAGATCCGCTGGAATCCGTCCTCTTCTCGGTTCGCCTGCCCCGGGTGCTTCTGGGTTCTCTCGTGGGAGCGGCTCTGGCTTTGGCCGGTACGGCTTTCCAGTCGCTGCTGCGCAATCCCCTGGCCGATCCCTACGTCCTCGGCGTTTCTACAGGCGCATCCATGGGCACAATCCTCTATTCCCTCTTCACCGGGTGGATCGGATTTGCCGTCGTCAACAGCCACGTCGTTTATGGCCGTCCGCTTGCAGCGTTCCTGGGCGCCGTGCTCACGGTCGGAGCCGTCTACGTAATAGCGGGAGGTTCATCGCGCTCCGGCGAAAGTTCGCAGAGGCTGCTGCTGGCCGGCATCGTGCTGGCCTCCTTTCTTTCTTCGATCAACGTCTTTCTTCTTACCAGCACCAACCAGGCGGACCTGCGCGGGATCTTTTACTGGCTCATCGGCGATCTCAGCCGGCCCGTAGACGCTTCGATCTACCCCGTAACCCTTCTGGTCATCGTGGGATTCCTGGTGCTTTATTTCTTTTCGCACAGCCTGAACCTGATCGGGATGGGAGAGGATGACGCGATGATACTGGGGATCGAGGTGCGGCGCGTCAAAACCGGCGTGTACATCATGGCTTCGCTCATCACCGGAGCCGTGGTTTCCGTAAGCGGTCCCATCGCCTATATCGGACTCATATGCCCACACATGGGACGCATGATGTTCGGCAGCGACAACCGCATCCTGTTCCCGACGGTTTTCATCTTCGGAGCTATTTTCACTTTATTGGCAGACACTCTGGCGAGGACTATTCTTTCGCCTGCGGAGCTTCCCGTGGGCATCGTGACCGCACTATGCGGCGCCCCGCTGTTTATTTATCTGCTGCACCGGAAAGGGGGCAGAGAATGAACAGGCCAGCCGTAATGCTTGAAGCCCGGAATTTACGCTTCGATTATCACCGGCCCATCGTCGAGGATATTTCCCTGAGCATGAAGCCGGGCACCATTACCGGCATCATCGGACCGAACGGTTCCGGTAAAACAACCGCGCTGCGCCTGATTGGCGGGATTCTGCCTCCCCTGTCGGGAGAAGTGCTTCTGGGAGGCGAGTCCTCCTTGTCGCGCATGAAGCGAAAAGAAATTGCGCGCCACATCGCCATTGTTCCGCAGAATGGCGGCGTCTATCACTACCAGACGGTATTTCAGTTCGCGATCCAGGGCAGATCGCCGCACCTTTCGCTGTTGGGCTTCGAAAGCTCTTCGGACGAGCAGATCACTCTCGAAGCTCTGGAGATGACCCGGCTGACGCACTACCTGAAATCCCGTGTCACGGAAATATCCGGCGGCGAAAGGCAGCGTCTGCTGCTGGCCCGCGCCCTGGTCCAGCAGACCGAGATCCTGCTGCTCGACGAATTCACGGCAAATCTCGACATTAACTACCAGGTGGAATTGCTGCGGCTGGTTCAGCGCATCACGCGCGAAAAGAACCTTGCTACACTCGTGGTTTCGCATGAAATCAATCTATTGGGAGCTTTCTGCGATCGCCTCGTTCTCATGTCCCAGGGCAAGATCCGGCACCAGGGGAGCGTTCAGGAAGTATTGACGCAGGAGAATCTTAAAAAAATCTTCGGCCTGGATTTCACCATACGGCTAATCCCGGATGGTACCGTCGAGGTCCTTCCCGTGATTCCAAGGGAATCCTGCTTATGCAATTGAGGCCAACAAACGAAACAAGGAAATCCAAAATGAACAAATCGATTCTGAGAAACTGCACTTTTATTTTGTTTCTATTGGCGTGTGCGGGACAGCGCAGCGCTGGCTACCACACTGGAGGGGACGGTTCTGGATCCGAGCGGCAAGCCGGTGCCGGGAGCCCGAATCAGCCTCCTGCGTTCTCTCACGGTTATTGAAGAACGCCAGGCCGATGCAAGGGGAGTTTTTAAATTCGAAGAGTTACAGGAGGGCCCGTACCAGCTCTGCAGCAAGCGCCCGCGGCCTCGCCTGCCCCGCCATGAACATTGAAGTCCGCAAAGACGGAAATCAGAGGCAGGACGTGAACCTCGCATTGAGCGCGCTCGAATCGCAGGTCGTCGTCTCCGCTTCGTTAGGAGGAGCGCTGGTCGCCGCAGATCGGATCCTCGGTAAGCCTGGTTTCAAAACAGGACATCGACGACCGCGAGCGCACAGAATGCGCTGGAAGTCATTCGCGGGATCCCGGGGATCGAGGTCAGCCAGTCAGGCAGGCGCGGCGGAGTAACCGGAGTCTATATCCGCGGAGGCGAAAGCAAGTACAACGCCGTAATGGTGGACGGCATCCCGTTAAACGAATTCGGCGGTTCCTTTCGACATGGCTTCCCTTCCAGCCGACGGCATCGAGCGGGTGGAAATCACCCGCGGCCCGCAAAGCGCCCTGTATGGCTCCAACGCCTTGACCGGCGTCATCAATATTATCAGCCGTCGAGGAGAAGGCCGGCCGACTTTCACCGCTCTGGCTGAAGGAGGCAGCAACTACACCCGGCGCTTTGCCACCGGGCGGAAGCGGGCTCACCCGGGGATTAAGCTGGTCCTATAACCTGTCGCGCCTCGATTCGGATGGCGTGGTCGAAAACGATCAATACCGCAACCAGAGCGCCTTTCTGAACCTTGGTTACAATCAGGCCCGCAGGCAACTGAGCTTTCATTTTTTCGGAAACGCAAACGATGCCGGAGCCCCAGGGCCTTATGGATCCGATCCGGCTGGCACGTTTACGGGCATTGATACCGTATCGCGCGGCAAACAAAACTTGTTCGGCTATCAAGCAGGCTACACGGAGCAGTTTTCTTCCCGTTGGCGTCAAGTTCACCGCCGCTAACCTCTCCACCAACGACCTCAATTATCATTCGAACTGTGGGGCGACTATAAATCCTCAACCCTGCGCGGAATTCTGAACACGCGAAGCGAAATCATGCTCTCGCCCAGAAACACCCTCACCGCAGGCTTTGAATTCAATCGAGAACAAATAAGAAACAGCTACATCACCGACAGCCAATATTCTCCTTTTCTGCTTCCTCGCACAAGCCTTGCCTATTTCGCGGAAAATCGCTGGAGTCTTTCCAATCGCCTGTATCTGATCACCGGGATCCGCATGGATCATATTCAAACGCATTCCATTCCGACAGACGCATGGGGATCAAGACCTTATATCCCGGAAAGCTCAGTGGTTAAGGTCAATCCGCGAGTTTCAGTGGCATACTCTCCTTACGACGGAGATCCCGAACAGCGTTTTTGGCAGGACGCGGATTCACGGAAGCTTCGGCACGGGCATCCGCACCCCGGACGGCTTTGAACTGGCCTTTACCAACAATCCGGAATTAATCCGGAAAAAAGCATCAGCTTCGACGCAGGCGTCGAACAGAGCCTTTTCGCCAACCTCGCCGTAGTGGATTTCACATATTTCTATAATCGCTTTGAAGACCAGATTGTAACGCTGGGCGGATCCATGCAAAATCTCAGCTCATATACTTCGGACAATCTGAAGAATTCAAGAGCGCAGGGTTTTGAGGTATCGTTCCGAGCTGCATCCCGACACGATCGCTGGGGTTGGCGGCCAATACTCATTCGTGGATTCCGACGTTCTGGCACTGGACGGAAGCTCGAGGCCAATTCTCCCTTTCAGGTCGGACAGCCCCTGCTGCGGCGCCCGCGCCACTCCGCAAGCTATAGCTGTCACGGATGCATATGACGCCTGACGCTGAGCACCAACGCCTACATTCGCGGCGCGGTGCTGGATAGCGAACCGGCATACGGATACCCCTTCTATAAAAACAAGGGATACACGCGCGCAGACGCCGGCTTCTCCTATCGCCTGCCCGAAAGGCGTGGAAATCTACGGCCGTCTCAACAATTTCTGAATCAGAGGTATGAGGAAGTTCTCGGATACCCTGCCCTGCGCCTGAACTTCATGGCCGGCATGAAATTCAACTTCAATGCCGAATGAATACAGATGTGACAAATTACGTTGACGAATCGCTTCCAGAATTACGAATTGAAACATACAACAGGACATTCTGACTTCGGCCGGTAATGCACCCCAACCGGAACGTATGTTTGACATTCGTAATTCGTAATTCGTCATTCGTAATTTTATTTGAGTGCGATGAGTTCCAGCTTCATCAGCTTGTCCAGCACCTGCAAAATTTCAAGCTCTCTCAGTGGTGAAAGCATCACGATGGATTTGACGTCCCATGTGCCATTGATGCGGGATGCAACGAAACCCTCCTCATGTGTCAGATTATGGCGCGTAAGCGTCGATTCGGGAACCAGGTAATATGGAATTTTTCCGGGCGGGATAGAGGTCCGGTAGTACTCCTGGCACATCGATTTCTCTGCCTTTTCAATCTGCTCGGAAGCCCACGTGTTTTGGGGATCCAGCTTCAGAACTTCCTGGAATGCTGCAATCGCCTCCTGAAATTGACGGCTCTGCATCAACTCCAAACCTTTGTTGAACAACTCCGCAGGACTTGCAGTCTCGACCGCGGGCGGCGGCGTTTCGACGATTTCAATGATCTGTTGTTCATACAACTGGAACAGCTCGAAGCAAACCAGAAAATCCGAGCCGTGCAGTTCCAGAATGATTTCCGAAAGAGGCTTTTTCAACGTGAGCAGGTATAGCAGCTTTTTCTGTAATGGGGTCAGCTCGAGGCTTTTCAGGTCCACGTCGGATCGAAGAGATAGCACGGCATCATTATTGGGAAACACAGCCCGGATCCGGGCCCACTCATCTTTGCGCCGAATTCCTTCAAACAGGAGCGCATTGATACCCACATTGATCAGGATTAACTCATTTTCGTTATATTCGGTGGAGGAGAAATGGAAGTAGCCGTCTTCCCATAAAAAGAGATCATAGATAACCTCTTCTGTTCTTGTGATCAGCGCTTTCTCGACATCCTCCTTGGACACAAGGTTTTCCTGAACGAGAATTTTCCCAAGTATCACCCGGGTCTGGAGATGGATTTCAAAAGCTCTCTTAAGCTGAGGCTCGGTGACTTTTCCCTGAAACAGGAGGAACTGCCCGAGCTGTTTGGTCGGATCATTCGAAGCGGAGGATATGATCTTTCCCTCTTTCAGGAAAAGATGAACCTTCGATTTTTCTTTGACGAAAGAGAGCGATCCGGTCTTCCTGCCAATTGTTACCCATTGCAGGACTTCCGGCAAATCCATTGTATTCAGTCTTCCAGAAAGCGACATATGTCCCTGGTTTCCTCTTCGTTTGGTCGCGGATTGTCCTAATAGCTTATCGGCCGGCCGAAGGCATCTGTATATGAAATGGCAAAAATCCTGATAAGATAGGAGACGCGCTCTGGCAAGTTGGTGTATATACTTTCGATTGGCTGTCTCAAAGGAGCTGGCACGTGGTCTTGACTTACGCGAACCAATTGACGATTCTCAGAATGCTATTCGTTCCCTGTTTCGTCATCCTGCTTATCTATGGCCACCCCAAATCGGCAACATTTTTATTCTTGCTTGCGGCCGTCACAGATGGACTGGACGGGCTTATCGCCCGAAAACTGCAGCAGAAGACCGTGCTGGGATCCTTCCTGGACCCGATGGCGGATAAAATCCTGCTGACCGCCGCGTTTATTATGCTGACGCTTCCCTCCGTGCCTCTAATCCTGCATATACCCACATGGCTGACGATCTTAACGATCAGCCGCGACATCATAATCGCCGTATCCGTGCTCATCATTCATCTCCAGACACGGCACACGCATTTTCCTCCCAGCATACTCGGAAAATGCACTACGGCGGTTCAGCTTTTAACCGTAGGCGTATGCATGCTGGCCAATTTCCAGGCGACACTGGCGATCACTATTTTCCCCCTGGTACAGTACGCTACCTTGGCATTCACAATAGCCTCCGGACTGCACTACGCGTATACGTCGGTGCGAATCATTGCGTCATATCAGGTGCAGGGGAATGACCCTAAAAGGGACCAGAATTCTTAAAGTAAAAAGAGGATCCGCGGCAGCGAAAGCGGGCCTGGCGCCGGGAGATAGCATCCTGACGGTTAATGGCCACGCGATCGACGACGAACTCGCGTTTCGATTCTACCTGTCCGAGGAGCGCCTGAAGCTCCGCATCCTGCAGTCAAACGGCTGCGAAAGACAGGTTGTTTTTAAGCTGCCGGAAGGCGCCGATCCGGGCCTGCAGATGGAGGAATTCAGGACTCAGACCTGCAACAACGCCTGCCTGTTCTGCTTTGTGGATCAGCTCCCTCCGGGCGTCCGGCCGGGCCTGCGGGTCAAGGACGACGACTACCGTCTGTCTTTTTTGCATGGCAACTACGTCACCTTGACAAACGTATCCGAAAAAGAATTGAACCGCATCATCGAGCAGCGCCTTTCCCCGATGTATGTTTCCGTGCATGCGACGGAAACCGATCTCCGGACGCAGATCCTGGGGCGGAAAAAGGCCGACGACCTGAACGGAAAGCTTAAAGCACTCGTCCGGGAAGGGATTCAGATCCATGCCCAAGTTGTCCTGATGCCGGGAATCAATGACGGGACGCACCTGAAAGAAACGGTTTATGATCTGTACCGCCTGTATCCGGGCGTGCAGTCGGTCGCGATTGTGCCGCTGGGATTATCCGATTATGGGAAACCCCGGGAACGCCTGGTCCCTGTGACGCCCGATTACTGCCGCAGTATCATTCGTTCGGCGATTCCATGGCAGGAAGAATTTCGCGCTGCAATCGGCCGTACCTTCGCATGTCTTGCCGACGAGTTCTATATCCAGGGTGCAGTAGACATACCCGCGGAGGATTATTACGACGATTTTTCGCAAATCGAAGACGGCATAGGAATGGTCCGATCGTTCCTGGATGAATTTGCGGCGGCAATGGGCCGGCGCCGCAAATCCCTCTCCGGTTTGCAGGGAACGCTGGTAACGGGAAAGCTCTTTGCCCCCACGCTGAAGCGCTGCATCGCCCGATTCAATAATGAAGTTCGGATCCCGGCTCCGGGTATGCGCAGCGGAGAATCGCTTTTTAGGCAGGAGCATTACCGTTGCGGGCCTGCTCGGCGGACAGGACATCCTGGCTGCTTTGGAGGGACAGGACCCGGGGCAATTCCTGATTATCCCTAACGAAGCGGTTTCGCGTGTGGAAGGCATTCTGCTCGACAATCTTTCCCCGGAAGATTTATCCGAGCGCCTGGGAAAGCCGGTCTATGCCAGCGGACGAACCATGCGCGATTTTTTCACTCTGCTATTTGAACGGCTTTAACAACCATCCCCATAGGGATCGGTATCGGGCATCGCGATCGGGATTCGGTTCTGTTGCGTTTTACAGCCGAATCGCGATCGCGATTTGCGATACCGATCCCGATAGCGATTCCGATTCCGAACACTGTGCCATAGGGGCTGCTTGATTGATTAGGCTTGTAATGAGGCCCTCTCTCTTGCAGAATCTAAAGCTTAAAATGGGAGAAAACTATAATGGCCAGAATTATCCAGGGCAAGCTGGACGCCAAAGGAAGTCGTTTTGCAATCGTTATCAGCCGGTTCAACTCGCTGATCAGCGACCGGTTGCTCTCCGGTGCGCTCGATGCTTTGGAACGGCACGGGGCTTCGCAGGAGGACATCAGCATCGCGTGGGTCCCCGGCAGCTTTGAAATTCCTCCGATCGCCGGGAAAATGGCTCTATCCAAGAAATATGACGCGGTAATCTGCCTCGGCGCTCTCTTGAGAGGGGAAACGCCCCACTTTGACTATCTTGCTTCAACTGTCACCAAAGAACTGGGCGCCATCGGTCTGGAGTCCGGGATTCCGGTGATCAACGGGGTCCTGACATGCAACACGATGGAACAGGCCGTAGATCGAGCCGGTCTCAAAACGGGCAACAAAGGGTTTGACGCTGCGGTTGCCGCAATCGAAATGGTTGAACTTATGAAGCAGCTGTAGCCGGCTGCTTATTATACCACTATCCCGGCGAATCAAATTATGGGACTTCGGAGAGTAGCGCGCGAATGCGCGCTTCAGATGCTGTATGAACTGGATGTTGGAAAACATTCAAAGGATGAAATTCTGCGCACGTTCTGGAAGATGAACGAGCATCCGCAGAAAGTGCGGGAATTTGCCGACCAGCTTTTCGAAGGAACAATCCGGCAGCTGAAGGAAATAGACAAAGTAATCCAGCAGCATACAAAGCACTGGCGTCTGGTCCGAATGGCGGCAGTGGATCGGAATGTATTGAGGCTTGCCGTACACGAGTTCCTCTCGGGAAGCAAGACGCCCGAAACCGTTGTGATCAACGAAGCGCTCGACATCGCGCGCAAGTTCTCGACACAGGAGTCGGCGCAGTTTGTAAACGGCATTCTGGATAGCATCAAAAATGAATTAATGGACAAGAGGCTGAGGAGCAATGGAAAGCCAGACTAATCTTCTGGAGCAACGCCGTTTCAAGTTGGCGGAACTGAAGCGCCTGGGCTACGATCCGTACCCGCACAAATTTGAATACACGCACACCATCGGCCAGCTCAGGACAAAGCTTGACTCGGTCAGCGGCGCCGAACTCCAGGAGAGAAAAGAATCCGTGCGCATCTGCGGCCGCATCGTTTCTCTGCGTCCTCACGGGAAAGCCGGATTTATGGACATTTCCGACGGCGAACACCGGTTCCAGGTGTATGTGCGCCGGGATTTCGTCGGGCCCGAAAATTTCGAACTGTTTCAGCTGTTCGATCTCGGCGATATCATCGGGGCGGAAGGAACCGTATTCCGCACGCGTACGGACGAGCTTACGATCTCCGCAACCCGGGTCTTCCACCTGGCCAAGAATCTGCTGCCCTTGCCGGAAAAATGGCACGGGCTCACGGATGTAGAGACACGGTTCCGGCAGAGATATGTGGATCTTATCGTGAATCCGGACGTCCGCTCGGTTTTCGTCAAGCGCAGCAAGATCATCCGCGAAATCCGCAACTTTCTGGATGAACGGGGATACCTCGAGGTGGAAACGCCCGTCCTGCAGACGCTCGCCGGTGGCGCGCTGGCCCGTCCGTTTCACACGCACCACAACGCCCTGGATATCGAACTCTATTTGAGAATCGCGCTGGAACTGTACCTCAAGCGCCTGATTGTCGGCGGAATAAACCGGGTCTATGAATTGAGCCGCATCTTCAGGAACGAAGGGATTTCCACACATCACAATCCCGAATTTACGATGCTGGAGTTCTATCAGGCATACAGCGATTACAGCGACCTGATGGACCTGTCACAGGAACTGATCACGCGCGTTGCCGAAACTGTTACCGGATCGCGGCAAGTGCCTTTCGGCGAGCATATCCTGGATTTCGATCAGTGGCAGCGGCTTTCCATGAAGGAGGCTATCTTTAAATTCTGGCCTGATTCGATACCCGCACCCTCGGAAGAAGACCTGCGCTCCCTGGAAAAACTCCGGTCCCTGGCCGCATCGATTCACGCCCATTACGAACCGTCGGACGGCCCGGGAAAGCTGCAGGCAATTTTGTTCGAGACGGTTGCCGAGAAGCACCTCATCCAGCCGACAATCATCTACGATTATCCGGCGGAAGTTTCGCCGCTCTCCAAGACAAAAGCGGAGGATCCTTCTACGGTCGAGCGATTCGAGCTCTATATCGCCGGCATGGAAATAGCGAATGCCTATTCGGAGCTGAACGATCCGCAGGAACAGAAAGCCAGGTTCCAGGAGCAGCTCAACGCGCGCGACCGCGGGGACGAGGAGGCGCATGGCATGGATTCGGATTATGTTCGCGCCCTCAGCTACGGCATGCCTCCGACCGCAGGAGAAGGCATCGGCATCGACCGGCTGACGATGGTCCTGACAAATTCGCCGTCAATTCGCGACGTGATCCTGTTTCCATTGCTTCGACCAGAGCAACAAATTGACGATTAACGATTTACGATTGACGATTGGAATCACGACGCTGGTTTTCAATCGTCAATCGTCAATCGTCAATCGTAAATTCCCATTTCTGCCCTCTATATGAAATTTGAAGCATTCATTGCACTTCGATATCTCCGGGCAAAACGCAAACAGACGATGGTGTCGGTGATTTCGGTGATTTCGATACTGGGAATTGCCGCAGGCGTCATGGCGCTGGTGATTGCGCTGGCTTTCTCCACGGGCTTCAAGGAAGACGTGCAGGGTAAAATCCTTGGAGCGACATCGGCGATTAACCTGCTCCGGATTGACCGGACTCCCATGCCTAAGTTCGAAGAGGTCCTGCGCAAAGTCAGCGGCGTACCGCATGTGACCGGAAGCGCTCCCGCCATTTTCAACCAGGTTTTTATTGCAAGTGCCTCGCACAATCAGGGCGCGGCACTTAAGGGGATTAATCCGGCATGGGAAAGCCAGGTCTCGGATTTTCTCTCGCATATCGTCGAAGGAGATCCGACACGCCCTCGATACTAGACATGCGGGCACGGAGAGCTTCGCGGAGAATATCCCGCCTCCCCTCGACAAGATCATCATCGGGAAAGAGATGTCCAGGGCTATGGGGGCGCGGGTAGGCGACACGCTCAAGGTCCTGTACCCCATGGGGAGACTAACGCCCATGGGAATGACTGCTTCACAAATGACGTTCCGCGTTGCGGCAATTTTCGAATCCGGGCTTTGGGACATTGATGCAAACTGGACTTACGTCCATATAGACGCGGCACGCCGGCTGTTCTCTTACCCGGAAGGATCCGCCCTCGTGCTCCAGTTCAAAATAGACGACCTGGAAAATGCGGAGGCCATTGCGGAAAATATCCGTGCCCGGGCAGGCAATGGTTTTATCACTACTACCTGGATTGAGCTCAATAAACCGCTCTTCTCCGCCCTCAAGCTTGAAAAGCTTGTGCTGTTTCTCACAATCGGGCTGATCGTTTTCGTGGCATCCCTCAACATTGTGACGACGCTCATCATGATGGTGCTCGAAAAGCAGAGAGACATCGCCATCCTCACAGCCATGGGGGCGACAGAGAAAACGATTCAGCGGGTCTTTATGCTGCAGGGGCTGATCATCGGATTGATCGGGACTGTGATCGGCGATGTCTTGGGCATCGGCATCAGCTGGATCCTGGACACGTACAAGCTGCTCAAGCTGGAAGCGGAAATTTACAGCATTCCCTATGTCCCCTTCCACGTCCGGGGTTGGGATGCCGTGCTGATTTCAGTAACGGCTCTTGCGATCAGTTATCTGGCGACAATATACCCCGCGCGAAGTGCGGCCAAACTGGATCCGGTCGAGGCCCTGCGCTATGAGTAGGCTCCTTGAGGTGCATGAGCTTTGCAAAAGCTACAGCTCCGGCGATCAACGTCTGGAGATCCTCTCCGCTCTATCCTTGTCGTTGGATGAAGGAGAAATGATCGGCATCACGGGCGTTTCCGGATCGGGGAAAAGCACGCTGCTCCACCTGATTGGCGGGATGGACCGGCCCGATCGCGGATCGATTCGAATATTGGGCAGAGAGATTTCCAGCCTGACTCCACCGGAGCTCTCCGGCTTTCGCAACCGGACTGTAGGATTTGTCTTCCAGTCCCATCATCTTCTGCCCGAGTTTACCGCATTGGAAAACGTCATGATGCCTTTGCTCCTCAGGGGCGCATCCACACAGGAAGCGGCCGAATCGGCCGAAATGCTGCTGCACGAGGTCGGGCTGGAAAAGCGAAGCCATCATCGCCCGGGAGAATTGTCGGGAGGCGAGCAGCAGAGGGTGGCCCTGGCCCGGGCCTTGATCGGCAAACCCCGCCTTTTATTGGCCGATGAACCGACTGGCAATGTGGATCCGCATACCGGCGAAGCCATCGGCGCGCTCTTTCGCAAGGTGCACGAAAGGCACGACCTCTCCTCCATCATCGTCACCCACAACGAAAAGCTCGCCCGGATCTGTTCAAAAGTCTATCGGCTCGAAAACGGAAAACTGAATACTGAATGACGAATTACGAATGAACTCATACGCCTGCATTTTTAGCAGCTTCTTGGTTCGTTCGTTGCCTTGGTTCTTTGACCGATATGCCATTGCCTCGGCGACTAGCCTAATGTCGTCCAATGATCCGCAACTACTTCTTGTTGAGGTCGTCGTCCTGTAATACTCTATGTCTTGCAGTGTATATCTAAAAAGACATTGCTTGGAATCTGTCAAAACTAACAGCATACCAGCCCGCATTTCTTTCGAACTTTCTACGGCTGCGATGCGATGTTCTGATCCCTGTTAACAATGGCATAGGCTGCGACAATTTATTGAGGAGAACAAATAAAATGGGAAAGAAGAATCAAACCAGAAGGGCTCTCACGATCAGCTGCGCAGTTTTCGCTGTGCTTTTGCCGTTCGCAATCGCCTTGAGCTTTAGCCAGAGCGAGCCTGCGCAGGAAGGGCCTGAATCCATTCAGTGCACTGCTCAAGGGACAAGTACTCAGTCCGGATCGATTACCAGCCTAACGATTAGAATTAACAAATACAGCACGGCAGAGGAACGGAAAGCCCTGATTGAGGCCTTTCAAAAATCCGGTAGCCAGGGTCTCTACGAAGCATTGAAAAAAATGCCATCCATCGGGCGCATCTCAATCTCCGGTCAGCCGGGCTGCGACTTGAAGTTCGTTCGGCTTCTTCCGAATAGCCCCGCGGGCATCCGCAAAATCCGCATAGTCACGGATCGTCCCATCTCGGTCGTCGAATCAATGTCACATGTCCGCTCGCTGGATTACAATCTGGCTGCCCTCGACATCGAGCTTGACTCGAGCAATTTGAAAGAAAAAAGCAAGGGCGTCCTGATACCGGCTTGCGAGCTTAAGGTCGATAAAAAAACCAAAGAGCTCAATATCAAAGCCTACAACAATCCATGGAAGCTCTTTAATTTCTTCGGAGTGAAAGAAGCAAATTAACAAGTTGCCCAGCGGATAGACCGAATACACTGCATCCTGTGAATATCTTCCCAATGCCGCAAAGGGAGACACGCTTCTAATGACGCTGAAACTGACGGATTTCGGCCCAGCGAGGCCGGGGCGCTGGCCAAAATCCGAGCGGAGGCAATCACATGCGCGGGTTCATTTGGGCGGCTCCCGCGCATTGGTACGATGTGCAGTATTCGCAGCGTCGTCTTCAGGCCCAACTTCACCTTTGCCCACTGGAACGTGTTCTAGACGTTCGCCGGTCTTCCTCGATTGCCCAAAGCCGAGTCGATGATGCTATAGTGCCGCTTGAGCTTCCTTTTGTTTTTGGAGCAATACTATTTATGATATTGTGACATCGTTGCCTGTTATTTGTAATGATCTCAACATTTGTAATAATCTCCGTTACAGTTGGCTGCCATTCTTTCCGATAAGATAAAAGAGGGTACGATGAAAAAGCGAAGTTGCATATCACTGCTGACAATGATGACTGCTGTTTTTCGCAACAACAACTCAAGGCCTACAAGCCGCCGACTCAGTTGCGGCGGCTCAAGAGACACTCTGCGCAAACCGTCTTTCCCCATACAGTTTCCGGGACTGAACTCCATCAGTTGATCCGGGACTCCCAAAAACAAGTATCTAAATCCCGAAAACAGATTCAAGACTTCTTGGCCCGCCCTGATATAAAAGCTGAGATCCTGAACGCAGGGGGCGATTTGGAGAAGATGAGCTTTGAAGTAGTGCTATTAGGTGATGAGGAAATACTCAGCCTGAATCAACAAGTGATCAGCCTGGATCTGCAGAAAGAAACGTCCGGCGGGGCAGGCAAAGTGATCATTGGAATAATCCTTTTCCTTTCGATATATTTGTTAGTAATGGCAGTGACTTAAAAGGATATTGCGGATATCCGCACAGGAAGTTCGCTTTTAACGCAAGGCGCAAGCCAGGCAAAAGACGTTTTGGCCGGTTCTGGTGTGGTGCCCCCATATAATGGTGAAACGCCGCGAGGGCACAATCGGCGACCCCAGTTCGACACCGATTCCCACATCCGCCAGCACGCGTGGAATGGACTGGCCCGGGTATAAACGCGGCAACTGCGCGACATCCAGGAACGCAAGCATCCCAATTCTTGATCCACTTCCAGTTTTTGATATCCGAGGCAATTGTCAGGTTGCCCAGGAGGAACTCCCCGGCAAGAGGCGTATTCCCCGGTTTCCCTTCCCGAAGGTAAGGGTGCGCCCTGAGCCAGAAGTCGGCATCCGGGCCGACCCCCAGGATGAAGTGATCTTCAGCGAGCCCGGGCTCCGAAAGATACCCGGCGTGCAATCCGAGAAGCAGGGTCCGCTGAAGCTTGCTCTGCGAACTCCAATCGATCCGGTTTTCCCAGGAAACCGAATATCGCGAAAGCCTCTGGCTGACCGGATCCCAGGCGCGGCCGATGTCCAATCCCGCGCGAATCCGGCTCTCTATGCCTGCCACGGACTGCGGCTCCCTTTCACGCAACTGCAGTACGGGAGCTAGCTGGAACCAGGATGCGCGGCGTGCGACATCGAGCGGTGCAGGACCCTCCTCTCCCTCGTCGCTTCCGGCAGCAGGAAGTGCGCCATGGAAATCGAATCTGCGTGTCCGGGTAACGACAGAGGTCGCCAGCGACAGTTGCGGAACCTTCAAGGGCAGAAGGAATCGCAATCTGCCTCATGCGTGCGTAGCCGGATATCCGACTGGGGTTGATCGGGATTGCCTGAGAGGTACCACGATTCATCACGCCAGTTGTAGGAAGCGCCGGCATAAACAGGGAGATGCACCGGGCGCGGCATGTCAAAATTCACCTGGATCCGCTGCGCGTCGGATCTCCAGCGCCAGAGAAGGTCGGACGTCACTCCCCTGCCGGCAATGTCCCACCAGGTAAGGCGCCAGGTTTGGAAACCGATGCTGGAGAGGGTGTTAAAGAGAAACTCCACCCGCGATCCCACACCGCGCCGGGTATCCGCATCGATTTCCAGCGCGTACTGGTCGGTCCCGCTCCCGGCATGGGCCGGAACTTGACGCCCCGGATGTAGCGATGTTGGCGCAATCGCCAACGGGCATCATCGATCTCTTGCGCCGACAGAAGATCGCCGGGAACGAGATGGATCTCTTCGGCGATGCGTTGAGCGATGAATGGAATCCGTCGCGTTGATCTGAAGCTCGGTCAGATGAGGCCGGTTGAGGCGATTCCAGTAACGCAGCCCTTCTATTTTGGAATCTATCAGGAAATTATTGTTCCGGCGAATCCAGCCCGTACGAATCCTGGGAGACAATCGGAGTCCGCGCTTTGCCCATGACAGCGAGGCGGGATAGGCACCGGCCTTGATGTTAATCCCGGCTATTTCGAAGCAGGCGTCTGCGTGTCGCGGATCGATGCGGAGGACATGCTCGATCCAGCGCGCTTATCCATTCGCCCCTGTTCAACGCGGCTCAGCGCGAGATAATAGTGTGCGGCGGCGCTGTTTGGATCCAACCGGACCAGGCGTACTATATCTGTTCGACCTCGGCGGGGCGCGTCTGATGAAGGAGTTCAACTCCCCGTTCCAGGGATTGTTCGGAGGCAGGGTCCTGTGCGGCTGCCATTACGGCGATAATCAATACGAGGTTAGCCGAAAGAAGGCCCCGGCGCCTGTGAAGAAATCGCATGGCTGCTCCTGACGCGCCCATCATCTTGGGACGATCAGGAAGGTCCAGCGCTGTGCCGTTTCCCACTTTTGCCGGAAGGTCCTGTAGTCCAAGGATTTTCTTTTTCCGTTTGCAGGATCAATGAGGAAGAGATTCTGCCTGCCGGCATCGAAGCCCACGAGCACCATCGCATGCCGGCTTTTTCCGCGGGAAAGGAATAACACCACGGGAGGTCTTCCCTTCTTCAGGTGTTCCAGAAGGTCCTCAAAAGGAGGCTAATCAGAAAACCCCGGAATCCAATCCGCTCGACAACAGCGCAGATCCTGTCGTGACTCCATTCATATATATCGGGATTGGTCCGTTATAACCTGAGGAGAGAGTCCACTCCCCAATACTTGATCACCATCGAAACGCATGTGGCCAGACATAGGTTTTACGGCTGCTTTATCGACGGCACTCAAGCAGGACAGTACTTGTCTCAAGCTGGGCGCACAAGGCCAAGCGGACGAGTCCGCTGAGCACGAGAATGAACGCTGGAGATGAAGCCACACGGCCGGCTAAATATTTTTGCGACAATCATGCCTCGATGCGACCAGGCAACAAATGAGGTACTAATTATCCCATCATATACGATCGCGAGAAACAGCTATACTATGCCAATGCACTGGGGCGATGCCGATGACAAACCCCCCCCCAGATCGGCACCCCGGCTGTCCGGCTCTGCTGGTCGGCAGCCATCACCTGCGATTGCCGTCGCAGGATCTCGGAATCATTTATAAAGGCCACCCGCGATGACATAGCAGCCCGTTCAAAACCCATCCTCTCTATTCGAGTCCCTATTTCGTATCGCTCTAGAAAAACCTGCACTGATTTCCGCGCTGTTGCCGCTTCAGCCGACGATGCAAGAACGGCATTTTGCAACTCCGCTTTGGCTACCGCCATGAAGTCTTTCGCCCCAGCCAGGCTTAGCCGCCTCGACAGCTTTTAAATCCTGCTTCGATATCGTGAGAAGATCCGTAGTACCCGTCGCTGTCGCAAAGCTCTTGCGTAAATTCATGGGTCACTCCCTTGGTCGCAAATTGTTTGAAGCGTCTCAATAGGCACAAGCACGATTCACTCATCAGGTAATCACGTTGTTGCATGCTAAAACCTCTGCCTGGAGATGTCAGAGGATGTGTATGCGGGAAAGCGGTATCGCCCCGGGAATATCCCAACCGCTCACGGTCGCAAGCGGACTTGGCTTTCCCTGCCTCCTCCCCCAATTGCCATGATTTTATTCAGGCATCCCGCAAATTGTCAATCGGAAACATGGCGGATAGGCCGAATACGCTGCCTCCTACTTCGGAAACCGGGATTTATGATTTTTGATAACTTGAACCCATGCTCCCTCACAATTCGCAATTCCTGATTCAATCATACTCTATTCAGTTTTGCTTAATATAGTGACAACCGCGCCTCTTTCATGTGGGTCCGGGCTTCAGCCGGACAATGTGGCCATGCCAAATTTTCGCCTATTTGCACGGGCTCAAGCCCGTGCCCACATGGTGTAATGGTAAGGCGTCGATGCGGTAATTCGGTGTCGACTGTCACTATAAAATACGAATCTCAATAGCTTGTCCGCTCCCATCTCCGCCATCCTATTCAATCTGCCGAATAGCTCCCCATCGCAGCCGCAATTCCACCTGTCTGTTTTCATTCGTAATTCGTCATTCGCAATTCTCAAATTGATCCGTATAATACTGAAGGGAGGAAGAGCGCTGTTTTATGTTTGAAAAGTACACAGAAAAGGCTCGAAGAGTAATTTTTTTCGCACGTTACGAGGCGAGCCAGTTCGGCAGCCCCTCGATTGAAACTGAGCATTTGCTGCTTGGGCTGATTCGCGAAGACCGGAATCTGACTGCCCGTTTCATCCCAAGAGCCAGCGCAACTATTCAGGATATCCGCAAAGAAATCGAGGGCCGCACGCTGATCCGCGGCAAGGTATCAACGTCCGTGGACTTGCCCTTCTCTGAGGAATGCAAGCGGGCTTTGAACAGCGCCGCCGAAGAATCGGAACGCCTTTCTCACAAACACATCGGAACCGAGCACATCCTCCTGGGACTGCTGCGCGAGGAAAAATCTGTCGCGGCTGAAATTCTGAGAGAGCATGGATTCCGCCCCAAGACTGTCCGCGAGGAGTTGAGCCGCGGCTTGTCTGAAAAGCACGCTCCCGGCCGGGTCCAAGGAGCCTTTGAGCCTGGCCGAGTTTTCCAGGGATTTGACGGAGGCCGCCAGCATCGACGCCCTGGATCCATTGATCGGCAGAGAGACGGAAATCGAGCGTATGATCCAGATTCTCTGCCGCAGGACCAAAAACAATCCGGTGCTCATCGGAGAACCGGGTGTTGGCAAAACAGCTATTGTGGAAGGCCTGGCCCAGAGAATCGTGGGCGGCCAGGTGCCACCACCGCTTCTGGACAAAAAAATTCTCGCTCTCGACATCTCTCTCATCGTTGCAGGAACGAAATATCGCGGCCAGTTTGAAGAGCGATTGAAAACGATCATGAAGGAGTTGATGGAGAACCGGGACCTGATCATCTTTATCGATGAGCTCCACACGCTGGTGGGTGCCGGATCGGCCGAAGGCTCCCTGGATGCCGCCAATATCCTGAAGCCATCGCTGTCCCGTGGCGAAATCCAGTGCATAGGATCCACGACGCCCTATGAATATCGTCGTTCCATCGAAAAGGACCGTTCCCTGGAGCGCCGGTTCCAATCCATAAAAGTCCCCCCTCCATCCGAACAGGAGAGCATTTCGATCCTGAACGGCATCAAAGAAAAATATGAGAGCTTCCATCAAGTGGAATACACCGACGAAGCTCTAGAGGCATCGGTCTATCTTTCAAACCGCTACATTTCCGACCGGTTCCTGCCCGACAAGGCTATCGACCTCATCGATGAAGCCGGTGCCAGAGTCAAACTGAGAAGGGCCTCTGCCCCTGATGACAAGGACACTATTCAGCGGAGAATCCGGACTATTGAAGATCGGGTCGAGAGCGCCGATTTCCGCCCATGAATTTGAGCAGGCTGCACGCTATCGGATTGAAGAAGAACTGGAGCAGGAGAATCTGCAGGTCATCCGGGAGCGATGGCAATTAAAGACAGTGCCCCCTCTCAAGGTTGCCCGTGAAGATATTGAAGAAGTCATAGCCAAATGGACAGGCATCCCGGCAGCATCGATCCACGAAGAGGAGATGGCCAAGCTCCTCCGCATGGAAGAGGAGCTGCACAAGCGAATCATCAGCCAGGACAAGGCAATAGCCGCTCTGAGCAAGGCGATCCGGAGATCCCGGGCAGGACTGAAGTCTCCCAAACGACCGGTCGGCTCTTTCCTTTTCCTTGGCCCTACGGGTGTGGGCAAAACGGAAATGGCACGATCGCTGGCCGCTTTCCTATTCGGAAGCGAAAGCGCGATGATCCGGCTCGACATGTCGGAATACATGGAAAAGCATTCGGTTTCCAAGCTGATCGGATCGCCGCCGGGGTACGTCGGCTATGAAGAAGGCGGGCAACTGACGGAGAGGGTCAAGCGCAATCCTTATTCAGTGTTGTTACTGGATGAGATCGAAAAGGCGCACCCCGATGTTTACAATATTCTGCTGCAGGTTTTTGAGGACGGGCAGCTCACAGACTCCCTGGGCAGCACGATCGATTTTAAAAACACGACAATCATCATGACCTCCAATATCGGAGCTCGCTTTCTTGAAAAGCGCGGACTGATGGGATTTCAAACCGGGAAAGACGGCGATGCCCGGCGGACCGAAGCATTGATCCAAAGCGAGGTCAAACGAATTTTCAATCCCGAATTCCTCAACCGGCTGGACGAGATCATACTCTTCGAGGCCCTTACAGATGACGACCTGGTAAAAATCGTGGATCTCCTCATTTGCGCAGTCAATGAGGTTATGAAGCAGAAAAAGCTTTTTATTGTGCTACGTCCCGAAGTGGGCAAGTGGATAGTAGACAAGACCTGCCATGACCGCTCGTACGGCGCGCGACCTCTTCGCAGGGCGATTCAGAAATATATCGAAGACCCGCTCTCGGAAGCGATCATCCAGAATCGAATCCTTCCGGATTCAAGGATTGAGATCTATCTCCACGATGACAGCCTCTTCTACATCCCCGGCGGAGATCAGAGCGCTTCCGGCATAAAGCTCCGATGAAGGGGAATTCTCCCTGGCTTAGCTGTGGCACGGAAACGTTGGAAGCCCGTCTTTTAGAGGCTTTCCTCGCCGGAAAAATAATTGAACACTTTGCCCTAAGTGGAGTCTATAACGGAGTTCGACGGTTACAGGCTTCGAGTTACAGGTTGCACGTTGCAGGTTCCACATTGCAGGTTCCGAGCGTTAGCCTACGACTTGCGTCTTGTAACCTGTAACCTGTAACCTGTAACGTTCAACGTGCAACCTGAATGGACGTTTCAGGATCCGACCCTGCAATAGAAGCTTAATGAATAATGTGGATTAACAAGACTCGGGCTGGATTTCGCGGTTTTTTTTATCTAAGATACAGGTTTAATTTTTCGCATAGCGCCGGCTGACGGGAGGATGGATGGCTATATCGGCAAAATTGGGAGTTTGTTTTCTCGGATTCCTTTTGGCAAGCTCCGCGGTCTTCGCACAGACAATTGGGGAGACTACCATCGAGCGAATCGATATCCGGGGCAACAGGCGAATCCCTGAAGAGACGATTCGATTCTACATTCAATCCCGACCCGGCGATGTATACAGCGAAGAACGCCTGGAATCTGACCTGCGTGCTGTTCAAAAGGCTGGTTTTTTCGAAAACATCGAAATCCAGGAGCGGGACGGGGACGCGGGCAAGGTCATCATATTTATCTTAAAAGAAAAACCGCTGATCCGGGCACTCGAGTACATTGGCAATAAATCTTTTACCGAGTCCAACATCCTTGATGAATTCAAGGAAAGGAAGGTGGGGCTCACCATCGACAGCCAGTTCGATCCTTCGAAGATCGAGGCTGCAAAACGCGCATTGAAGGGATTGCTGCTGCAAAACGGAAGGCCGCTGGGAACCGTTCGATCGGAGGTCGACAATCTGCCTCCGTCCGGCGTGCGGGTGCGCTTTATTACAGAAGAAGGCCCCAAGGTCCGCATCGGCGAGATACGGTTTGTCGGAAACAAGATATTTAACGATGCAGAACTGAGAGACTCCCTGAAGCTCAATAAGCAGCGAAGCATGATGACGATGTTCAAGGGCACCGACAAGTACCATAAAGAAAAGCTCGACTACGATATTGAAATGAATTTGAAGGCTTATTACAAAGAACGCGGGTACCAGTATGTCCAGGTGGGAGAGCCGTTGACTCGTATCTTTGAAGGGCCACGCGGTGCGATTCCCATGATGGGGAAAACGAAACAGCAATTTTATATCGAAATACCGATTGATGCGGGAGATCAGTTCCGGATCGGGAAGCTTGAGCTGAAGAACTGCGATCCTTTCAAGTGCGAAGTTCTTGTGAATATGTTTGGATTGAAAACCGGCGATATAGTAAATAACACAAAAATCAAGGACACGCTCGATCAGATCAAAAAGCTTTACGGCGCTTACGGCTATATCAACTGGACCTACCTCTCCGAAATGTCGGCCGAGCCCAAAGACAAAACCGTCAATATGTCATTCGAGTTTCAGCTGGACAAGCAGTTTTTCGTGCGATTTATCCAGTTTCTGGGAAACACCAAGACGCGGGACAAGGTAATTCGCCGGGAACTTGTCCTGGAAGAAGGCAGGATTTTCAGCAGCCAGGCGCTGGAGCATTCAATTTTGCGATTGAATCAATTGGGCTTTTTCGAAAAGATCGAAGAAAGCGATTATGAAGTCAAACCTGACGATAAAACCGGCCTCGTCGATGTTGATGTCACGGTGAAAGAAAAGAGCCAGAGATCGATAGGCTTTACAGGAGGCATCAGCGGAATTTCGGGCAGCTTCATTGGGGTTAACTACTCGGACAACAACTTTATGGGCAGGGGAGAAGCGGTGCAAGTCAACATTACCGCAGGCTCCCGGGCCAAGGATTTCGTATTCTCGTTTTCTGAGCCTTATCTTCTCGACACCAAGTGGAGCTTGGGGGCATCGGTCTACAACAGGATCTATCGTTACGACACCTATACCTCCTACGGCGTGACAAACCCAAGCGGCGATGCAGCGACGCTGTTCTCACAAAAAACTCTGGGCGCCACAATCTCAATGAGCCGTCGCTTGAGCCGTTCCCTATGGACATTCGGCGCCAGCTACAGCCGTCAGAGAATTGCAGTAGACGATATTGCTCCAGGGTATGAGTATTATGCTCTGAGCCAGTTCTACGGGTACTATCCCGCCGGGGACACTTCGGGGGGGATCAGTGGAATTATCCGAAGCGAAGTTACGCCGAGCTTGAGCTACAACTCAACAGACCAATATTACCAACCCTCCCGAGGCAGCAGTCTCCAGATTTCAACTGCAATCTCGGGAGGATTGCTTGGCGGTGATTTCCAGATGATTCGCCCGCTCGTTGAATATCGCCATTTTTTCCGGGACAAATGGCTGAGTCGCGGACGCAACATATTCGCATTCCATGTGCAGGTGCAAACCATCAAGGCCTATGGCGGTTCGTTCGTTCCATTTTTTGAGCGTTTATTCACAGGCGGAGAAAATACGATTCGTGGTTTTGACTCTCGATCCATCAGTCCTCTCGCCATAGGCTCAACTCCGCTATACGACGCACAAGGCAATCCTATCATTGATCCTAAAACGGGACTGCCAAAGGTGGTCGAAACTCTCATACCGGTGGGCGGCGATACGGTTGGCATTTTCAATTTCGAATATCGCATACCTATTGCCGGTCCTCTAACCGTGTCTGCCTTTTACGATATAGGCATAAACAGAGCCACATTTGACATAGCCAAGGGGACGCTATCGGCGGGCAGCATTAACGTCATCGATTCAACAAACAACGCGCTTCGTGGCTCTACAGGCGTGGAAATTGGATTCGTGCTCCCGGTTGTCAGTGCGCCGTTCCGTCTGATATTTGCCTATAATCCTCAGCGCCTCACGGAGACTATCGCTGTAAACAATCGCCTCTTGATTATTAGCGAGCCCTCGAAGGACTTCAAGTTTACTGTTGGACGCAGTTTTTGATATCTCTTTGTTGTTTCGAGAAATTGTAGTAAATTTCGAGTTTTTAAGCCCTGGCCCTGCGTGCTTGGGGCATTTCAGATAATTTGGCCCCGACCGCCCGGGCCGAATTTCAAAGGAGAACAGAATCAATGAATCGATTAATGCTTCCCGTTCTTATCGCAGCACTCTGGGTACCGGGCCTTAGCTTGGCACAGGCTCCCGCCGCATCCCAGGCCGCTCCGACCGCTGCAGCTATTCAACCGGCCAAAGTAGCATGGATTAGTCTTGAGCAGGTCATTTTCACGTGTGATGAGGGGAAGGCCCGGTTCTCTGAAGTCCAGAAATTCGTGGACGGGAAAAATGCCGAACTGGACACCATTCGAAAAGATCTGGAAAAGCTGCGGAATCAGCTGAGTGTTCAGGGTTCCAAATTAACGGATGATGCGCGAGCAGATCTCGAAAGCCAGGTTGCAGAGAAACAGACAGCCATGCAGCGTTTCCAGGAAGACACGCAGAAGGACATCGAAAACCGACGCATGCGCTTAACTAATTATCTCGGGAAACGAATGCAGGCAGCCATTGAGAAGATTTCCAAAGAAAAGGGGATCGGCGCAGTCTTTTTCTTCGACCCAGCCCGCGACGCCTACGTCGATCAGGCGCTCAATATCTCGGAAGAAATCGTAACAATTTATAATCAGCTGTATCCGATCAGTGCCGCGAAAGCGCCAGTAGCCGCGCCTCCTGCAGCGCCGGCAAAAAACTAGTAGGCGAGAACGCCGGCAGGGCAGATTGCCTCCATTTCCGGAAGAATCATGGTAAGCGGCTTTTCGACCCAAAAGATCCAGGAGATCTTAAGAGTACTGCCTCAGCGATACCCATTCCTGTTGGTTGATCGCATTCTGGAAACCGATGGTTCCACGCACATGGTGGGGCTGAAGAATGTGACCATTAATGAGCCTTTCTTTCAGGGCCATTTTCCGGATCACCCCGTTATGCCTGGCGTGCTCCTCGTTGAGGCGCTCGCCCAGGTAGGGGTAGCCCTATTGCTGTTCGGAGACCAGAGCAGAGATGCCAAGTTGATCTATTTTTCGGCTATTGATAAATGCCGTTTCCGCCAGCCAGTCATCCCTGGAGACCAGCTTAGAATTGAGGTCACTGTCCTAAAGCAGCGCGATCGCTACTTTAAAATGAAGGGCGAGGCAACGGTCGATGGCAACATCGTAGTAGAAGCAGAGCTTTCCTGCTCTGTGGTGGATCGCCCATGAACTAAATCATAGGGACGATTTCCGATTCCGTTCGATTCAGGAATGACCGTCCTCTTTTCAAATACTATGCCCACACACCCAACCGCGATTATTGATGGTTCCTGTCAGATCTCCCCGGAAGCTCATGTCGGACCGTACTGCGTTATCGGGCCAAACACCCAGATAGGCGCCGGTACCCGTCTTGATTCCCATGTTTCGATAAACGGGTGGACAACAATCGGCGAAAGGTGCCACTTCTACAGCCACGGCTCCATCGGTACGGATCCCCAAGATTTAAAGTACAGAGGAGAGGCTACCTACCTGAAAATAGGGAGCGACAACGTCTTCAGGGAATTTGTCACTTTAAATCGCGGCACACAGGGAGGAAGAGGCATCACAACGATCGGCAGCAACAACTTCTTCATGGCCTACAGCCATGTCGCTCACGATTGCGTGGTGGGGGACTATGTCATCATGGCAAATGCGGCGACCCTGGCGGGGCATGTCACGATAGGCGACCACGCAACCATCGGCGCCTTTTCTGCCGTTCATCAATTCTGCCGGGTTGGCCCGCATGCATTTATCGGGGGTTTTTCAGTTATTACGCGGGATGCACTTCCCTACATCAAGAGCGTCGGAGAACGCAATCAGGCCAAGATATATGGCATAAATTCAATAGGCCTGCAGCGCAAGGGTTTTGCCGAGGAGTGCATCGCAGAACTAAAGCAAGCGTATCGGATCTGTTTTCGCTCCAAGATGAATACAAGCGACGCACTGGCCCAAATAAAAGATAAGCAATGGTCAGCCCCGGAAGTTGCAGTGCTTGTTGACTTCATGGAAAGCTCCGAGCGAGGATTCATTCGCTAATAGATTCCAGATTCCAGATTCCGGATTCCGGACAGCTGACATTCTTCAAATCCAAATCTGGAATCTGGAATCTGAAATCTGGAATCTGAAATCTGGAATCTCAATGAATGAAAGAGAGCGCTATGGCCTGATTGCAGGAAACGGCCGTTTTCCTTTCCTGATTCTGCAATCCGCCCGGCAGCAGAATATTGACGTCGTAGTTGCCGCCATTAAAGAAGAGACTTTCGCCGAAATCGAATCTTGCGGCTATCCGGTTCATTGGCTTGGCCTCGGACAGTTGGGCAAGCTGATAAAGCTGTTTCAAAAGTCGGGTGTCCGCAAAGCGATTATGGCAGGCCAGGTGAAGCATGCTCAAATTTTTGGATCTGCGTTCCCGGACCTGACCATGATTCGCATGCTTGCCGGACTGAAGCAGAAAAACACGGATTCGCTCATCGGGGGGATCGCGCGGATCCTTGAAGAATCCGGCATTGCCCTTGTGGATTCCACCACACTATTAAAACCTTACCTCGCTCCCCAGGGGACATTAACGCGCAGAGGACTCAACTCCTCCGAAAAATGCGATATGGACTATGGACGCCCGATTGCTCGGCAGTTAGCGGCGCTGGATATTGGGCAAACCATTGTTGTGAGGGATCGCGCTGTCCTGGCGGTGGAAGCGATGGAAGGCACCGACGCCGTGATTCGACGAGCGGGGGAGTTGGGTAATCAAGACAGGCCTGACGGTCATAAAAGTAAGCAAGCCGGAACAGGATATGCGCTTCGATATCCCTGTAATCGGCATCCAGACGCTGAATCATATGATCGATTGCGGTGCAACAGCTCTAATCATCGATGCGCAGCGCACATTGATATTCGACAAAGAAGAAGTTGTGGAAGCAGCGGATAAGAACGATATCGCCATAGTCGCGCTGCCTCCGCTCATTGAAGATTGACGATTGACGATTGACGATTGACGAATGGAAACCAGGAATTTTGTTTTTCAATCGTAAATCGTAAATCGTCAATCGTAAATTGGAGCAAAGAAATGAATATGGTTCGAGTGGGCGTCGTGGGCGTGGGGGCTTTAGGCCAGCACCACGCAAGGGTGTATGCTTCGCTGCCCGGGACAACCCTGGTCGGAGTGGTGGATATAGTTCCGGGCAGGGCGGAACAGGTGGCCGGTCCTCTGGGCACCCGGGCATTATCAAATTACGCGGATCTGTTCGGGCAGGTCGATGCGGTCAGCATCGCAGCTCCCACAACCCTGCATGCTGAAATCGGCGAACAGTTTTTAAATAGAGGCATTCATGTCCTGGTCGAAAAGCCGATTGCGCATACGCTTGAGGATGCAGATCGTCTGATACAGGCTGCGCGCGCGAATGATCGAGTCCTGCAGGTCGGGCACCTGGAACGCTTTAATCCGGCAGTGAAGCAACTGCGCGAAATCGTTCGCAAACCCCGATTTTTCGAAGCTCATCGGATGGGCTTGTTTTCACCGCGCAGCCTCGATATCGACGTCATCCTGGATCTGATGATTCACGACATCGACATCATCTGCCTTTTAGCACCCTCTCCCGTGGCCAGTGTGCATGCGGTAGGCATCGCCATCCTGACGAACCGGATCGACATCGCAAACGCCCGCCTTCACTTCGAAGACGGATGTGTGGCCAATATCACCGCCAGCCGCGTATCTATGGAAAAGATACGAAAGCTTCGATTGTTTCAAAAGCAGGAGTACTTGTCGCTGGACTACACGCGGCAGGACATAGCCGTTTTTAGCCTGAACCAGAAGACAGGCGGCATGCCGGAAATCCTGAACAGAAAACTAACGCCCGAAAAAAAAGAACCGCTCCAGCTGGAGCTTCATGCGTTCTTGAGGGCAACTCAAGGGCTGGAACCGGTAGAATGCAGCGGGGAGGACGGACGCAAAGCCCTGGCACTGGCGCTTGAAATACTTGGCCAGGCTGAAAAAGCTCAAGCGCTTGAAATTGACAGGGATTAACCGGCTTTTTATACTTCAGTAAAGGTTTTTCGCGGAGCGCGTTGATGTTTGAGTATGCTATATCCCGGAATCAGAGGCAGCGGCCGACGAATCGCATTCTGGCTGCTTGCGTCGCAAGCTCCGTGGTGCACATAATCCTGCTCCTAACGATCATTCAATTTCCGCAATTGCTGCAGGGAGGGATGCTTAACCGGTTCCGTGTTATATCCCTGATCGCCGACAGCCTGACGCAAAAAGCAGACGACCAGGAAAACGACTGGAGGACCGTTGCGGTCCTCCGACCCCAGTCCAAAATGCAGGCGCCATCCACGGAACAGCTCAAAAAGCTTGTTTACGATTGGAGTAAAAAAAGGACCGGAAACGAAGCACCCCCAATCCGCATTCGGTGGGGAAACGAACAGAAGGCTGCGTTGAAGGAAAATGCGCTCCCGGCTCCGCAAATCAAGCAGGAATCCAGAATGCCCGCCCTATCGCCGCCGGCTAATGAGTCGATCGGCCCCGCTCCGGGTTCAGCCTCAGAGACGCAGTCTGCGGCTGGAAAATCCACGGACACCGCTTCAGGATCTTTCGTAACAGTGCGGACGGAATCCTCTTCAAGCAAAAAAGAAGTGATGAATTTGCCGCCTCCGGGATCCTCGGCAAAAAGCGAGACGGCCGGCAACACCCCGCCGCGCTCGGTTCCTGAAGGGATTAACCAGCCGCCAGAAACCTATAAGATATTTGAAGACGAACAAAAAGCTATTCGCGGCACCGAAAGCGGATTTTTCGACACCAAGGGATTTCCCCTGGGAGAATATGCGAATCAGGTCAAGGAACGCATCAAAGGAAAGTGGAACATCCCTTCACATCTCCAGAAATTTCAAGGCCATACAACTGTTGTCTTTTATATAGACACGAACGGCCGTTATGGAAATGCCAGAATCACCACATCATCGGGCAACAGTTCTTTTGATAGTGCCGCCCTGCTGGCCGTCATCGAATCCGATCCATTCCCTCCTCTGCCAAGAGGTTTTCCCGGAAACCACATCGGAGCCAAGTTTGTTCTTTCTTGGAACGAGCCTTAGGAGCCTGCTAGTGACTTTTGAGAGCATTCAATCGGTAGAACCCCTGCGCAAACACAGAACGAAAAGGCTCAAAGGCGCAGAGAGTCAGGGACTGTTTTTAGCAATTCTTATTTTGTTTCTATCCGCTGCCTGCGGCGGGCATAAGACGCGTGTAAAATCGCCGCTTCCCCAGCCGGCGGCAACGACTCCAACGAAGAAGGCACCATCAGCGAAAGCGCAGGTTCCCGCCACGCCGCCGCCGGCTGTCCAGAAAAGTGTTCCAGAGCCGCCAGTTGCGGGAAGGCCGGCACCAGCAGCCATCACCGTACCCGCACCCGCGGACTATGCGCCAGGCCCCCCGATAAGAATTGGGCTGACCGCAGCCGCAAAGGAAATTCGTATTTCTTCGTCCGGCGACTATTTCATCACGGAAAAGGTTCCTGAAGCCGCACAAAAACTAGCGCGGGGCGAGATTCAGATTCGCGTCGACCTGGGAGCCGAAGAGGCGTCCGCCGAATATCGTATTCAGGTCGCGTCCCTTTCAAACGCCGAAGCAGCCGAGGATTTGAAAGCCAAACTGACGGAGCTCTTTTCTTCTCCAGTCGTCCTGCGCGAAAATACGGAAACAGGCACAATTCAGGTACGAATAGGCGAGTTCCCCGCAAAAGAGGATGCGCAACCTTTGCTGAAAAACCTGAGCGAATCCGGATATCGCGATGCTTTTCTGGTTAAGGAAACCATTTCCACAAAGGGAGGCAAAATCACACTGGCCCTCCGCGGCTCAAACGATCTTTTTAGCCTGAGCCCGGCAGGATTCCTGATTCAGCCGTCCTCCAATACAAGCTTTCTTTCCGTGGACGGAAAACCCTACCGGGGCCTGCTGGACATCTTTCTCAATAAGAGCGGGAAAATCACCGTAGTCAACCAGTTGGGGACGGAGGAATACCTGCTGGGCGTGATTCCTGCCGAGATTCCTCCATCCCGGTATCCGGAGTTTGACGCGCTGGCGGCGTTATCGATCGCCGCGCGGACGTACGCTCTCTATAATATGGGAAGATACCGCGCTGAAGGGTTTGATCTTACGGCGGATACGCGAACGCAGGTCTATGGCGGAATTAGCATCGAAGAAGATGCCACCAACGAAGCGGTGCGCCGGACGGCAAGCCTCGCTGTTTATTACCAGGACAAACCGATTGATGCCATGTATATGTCCACATGCGGCGGCAGGACCGAAGATTTTTCCAGCGTATATGATGCGCCCGAAGTTCCCTATTTAAAAAGCACGTTCTGTGCCATCGAAAGCGGGCCCGAAAAGGGGGCTACAATTCTTGAAGGAAAGCATGATCTGGAACAGTCTATTATTTCCGACGATGGCAGCGTTGCCAATCGCGGCATCGAGCTGGCACAAATTGCTGGCATACTCGAACCCCGTGCGGAAATTTCACCGCAATTCCTGGCAAGTCCCGCCGGCAAAGACGAAATCGTCCGTTGGGTCGCAAACGCCAGAAAACTCGCCCTCAGAAACCGATCCAACGATTCATCCGACACCAAGGGCATCGAAGTGCGGGCTGGATTCCTCAAGTATGCTGCCGAATCCTTTTTTGGCGCCGGTGAAATCCAGCGAAAACTGTCAACCCGGGATTTAGGATATTACATGGACAACCTCAAGGACGGCGATGCCGTCCCGGAGCAGGCTCGTTATGCGCTGACCTATCTTATGCAGAGCGGGCTATGGAGACCCAACGCCGACAATATGATCCGGCCGGGCGATCCCATCCTTAGGCGCGACGCACTGTTTCTGCTCCTGAACTGGACCGAATCTGTCCGCCCGGATATCCTGAGCAAGGGCACGTTCGTCACGGCCAAAGCAAACGATGCGGGCGGTGTTTCCAATGCTGCAATAAGCGTGAAACGCGGGAAACAGACCCAGGAACTGCGCCTCTCAGAAAAGCCGCGTTTATTCCGACTCGATGCCGGGCGGCCTATCCCTGTAAGCAGCATCAAAATTTTGGGAAACGAAAAGCTTTCCTTCTATATCGGGCCCTCCGGGACAATCGATTTTCTCGAAATTGAGCTCAGTCCCAACGGGGCTTCCAGCGATCGCTACTCTCCCGCTGCAAACTGGGATGTCACTATCGACAAATCCGCCGTCGCCGAGAAGCTGCGCAATCTGACGGGCAACATCGGACAGTTCAAAGACATGGAACCTTCACGTCTGGGAAGCTCGGGCAGGGCGGTGCGAGTTCAAGTCAGCGGCAGCCGCAGTTCTGTCGAAATAAACGGATACAAAGTCAGAAATGCACTGGGGCTCAGGGACACACTGTACACCCTGACCCGCGCATACAATTCCGACGGCAGCGTCAGCAGCTTTACTTTCCATGGGCGCGGTTACGGCCACGGTGTTGGATTGTGCCAGGTAGGAGCCTTCGGTATGGCGCGGGCCGGCCACAGTTATGAAGAGATACTCAAAACCTATTACCAGGGTGTCGAAATCAAAAAGGCCTATTGACCCGCTTCTCTCTCCGGGCAACAAAAAGAAAAAAATCGTGAACATCTGGAAGATTCCGATCATCTAACAATACAGCTATTTGAGATCGGGATGGCACAGGTATATGATAGTGCTGTCTGTTGAAAACATATCGGGAGAGAAGCGGCTATGAAACGCTTAACTGCATTCATCGGCATGTACCTGGCATTCATTCTGATGCTGCCCTTGAACGAGGCACAGGGCAAAGAAGGCACGCGGAGCGGCGGCGGATCTGCCGCACGGGATGTCAGACCGTCTCCACATGCCTCTGCAAGCGCCAGCGGTGGGGGACAGATCGCAACAGGCACCACTCGCACATCTCACGGTTCCACGTCCAATGCGGGAACGGCCATATATCAGCCGAACCTTGGCGGGAGTTCCTTTCGAACTTTTAATTCCTATTACATGTGGAACAATTATTACTCGTATCTTTCCTCGAACTTTGCTGTGAACCCCGTATATTTTGACCGTTTTTATCGCAACACAGAGCCTCTTATTACACCGGTGATGCTGAAGCTGACATTGCGGGAACCGATCAGGCTGAGTTCGGAAATGCTGGATTCGATCGATCGGCTTCAAGAAATGCTCGAAGCCGGCCTTTCCGGAACATCAACAGACAGGCAAGCATTGGTGGAAAAATCCAGGCACATCCGCGAGCTCGCCAAACGGATCCGGCAAAACCAGACCCTCTCTTACATCGATCTCCGGGAAAACAAGAATCTTTATAATGGCGGCGAACATGACGCGTTCAGCCTCGAAGCGATGCAAAAGTTGCGTGGAATGGCCGCGGATCTGGACAGGCAATTGAGGAACATGGATCGCCAGGCCTCTACATCCACGGTATCGGTGGAAAGCTACAAAGAGCCCTCGCTGGAATCTCTCACAAAAGGGATCGAAAAGATCTGCAAAGTGATTGAGACCTACTCAAAACGGTTATAACAACCCAAATTCTGATTCCAGATTCCTGATTCCAGATTCCTGATTGGGGACTAAGCGTTGGCCTTTTCAATCTGGAATCGAGAATCTGGAATCTGGAATCATTGTATGCACCGCCTGCGTTCGCAGTTACTGGGAATCATCGTGCTGGCCTTGGCGTTTCTACTGATTGCCTGCATCCGCTATTACCTAAAGCTTGGATAAAAGCATGTCAACCGAAAATCCCGGGATCGTCATTCTTGGACCCACGGCATCGGGAAAAAGCCGACTGGCAATTTCCCTCGCCCTTCGGTTTCAGGGAGAGATCGTGAACTGCGACGCTTTCCAGACATACAAAGGTATGGACATAGGAACAGCCAAAGTCTCGAAGGCAGAACAGGAGCAGGCCCGGCACCATATGCTGGACTTGCAGGATCCGGACCGCGATTTCTCCGCCGGAGACTACCAGCGCCAGGCGCGAGAAGTAATCCGCGCCATAGGGGATCGAGGGAAGATTCCCTTTATCGTCGGAGGCACGGGCTTCTATCTTCGAGCTTTGATCGACGGGCTTTTCGAAGGTCCCGCGCGATCGGAAGAACTGAGGGCACGGATGCGGAAGGTCATCCAACGGAAGGGGCCACAGATCCTGCATCGGGCATTGCGGCGCGTCGACCCGGAATGTGCGGAGAGGATCGCACAAATGGATGCCGAGCGTATTGTTCGAGCCTATGAAGTCTACCTGGTCAGCGGGAAATCCATGACCTGGTGGCAACAGCAACCCAGAGACGCCTTCAGAGGATACCGGTGGCTAAAACTCGGGATAAATCTCCCCCGGGAACGGCTCTATGAAAGGATCAATCAACGCGTGGATGAAATGTTTCAGAGTGGTTTGATTGGAGAAACGCGGGAGCTTTTAAAAAAATTCAACCGGGATTCCCAGGCCTTCAAGGCCATTGGATACAGACAGGCAGCTGCAAGCATTGAAGGCAAGACGACGGAGAGCGAGGCTATCGAGGAAACAAAGAAGCAAAGCCGCCATTACGCCAAACGGCAACTCACATGGTTCCGCACGGACCCCTCTATTCTTTGGCTGGATGGCAAGCTGGAACCAAAGGAGCTTCAGAAACTAGCCGAAGACCATGTGACAGCCTTTCTGCAGACACCTGGACAGCGTGGAGTTTGAGCGCTGCTACAATTCCCAAACCGGAGATCCCTCGAATCTCTTGCCCCCAAACCGGCCCGAATTGAAACAGCGCTCGGCAGCTATATGGCAACTTCTGTGCCAGGCGCGTAAATCACGGGCTAAGCAATTGAAGGAATTAAGCTTCGCGGGATTCTATGCAGATCCTTGATGAAACTCGACAATCAGAAATGTTGTTTTAAACTCATTTTTTCTGCGGATTTTTAATACCTTTGAAGTTGGATTTGCATTTGCACTATAAACATCAGAAAAAGATCAATGAAATATTGGGTCGTTTCGACCGCATGTTGTATCGCGGCTAACTGCCGATTCAATCAGGATGGAGCATGGCCGGCAAAGACGCTATCCCTCTTTGGTGCTTTGAGTTCTTTCATCCTTTGGCATATTATCCTCCCATGGCTTTCGAGGTCATTATCTCAGTGATTCTTCATCATTATCCGAGAGTGCAGGGAGTCTATCTCTTTGGCACTTTCGCCACAACTATGGAGCGATCCGATAGCGATATAGACATCGCCCTGCTGCTCCCCCCGGCAGAGGCCAGGAAGGAAAAGCCCTTCGCCTTCAGCGCCTGCCGTGACGAACTGGAATCTCTGACAAAACGCAGCGTGGATTTGATAAACCTACGGGAGACAAACACCGTATTTCAAAACGATATTATCACCGAAGGCCGACTGATTTATGTGGCAGACGAGGCTCAGATAGACGCCTTTGAAATGAAGGTGCTGTCGGCCTATCAAAAGCTCAACGAGGAACGCGCTGATATTCTGAAGGAAATTGAAGCTTCCGGAAGGGTGCTCAGATGACTCTGGATGTTGCTCTGAACAAAAAAGAGAGCATTGAACGCTGCATTCGCCAGATTCGTAATTACTATTCTCTCCCATCGGACAAGCCGTTTGAGGCAGATTTCATGAAGCAGGATGCCATCGCGGCAAATCTTCAGCGAACCGCCGAACAGACTATCGACCTGGCCAATCACGTGATCCGAAAAGAGAAACTCGGCCTTCCCAAGGACAGCCGGGATAGTTTCGAAATTCTTGCGACGACCCATGTGATATCCTCGGAACTAGCTGCAAAGCTCAAAGGCATGGTGGGCTTTCGCAACATTCTGGTTCATGACTACCGGGAACTAGACTTGAGCATCATGAAAGACGTTATCGAATATCGTTTGGATGATCTGATACGATTTACCAACGATATTCTAGCCTATCTTAGAAACCGGGAATAGACCGGTTCAGCCCGGCCGAAATGTATCGCCTTTGCGAGTGTAACCTCCATTAACCCGCACTAAAGCCCGTGAGAAATGCGGGCTAGCCCTTATTTCTCACAAGCCCTATAATAACCCCCATGGAATTTGAACCTGTAATTGGACTTGAAGTACATGCACAGCTGCTCACGCGCAGCAAATTATTCTGTTCCTGCAGCACGCAGTTCGGATCCCCCTCGAATTCAAATACGTGCCCGGTTTGCCTGGGCCTCCCGGGGGCGCTTCCGGTTCTGAACCGGGAAGCAGTCACGATGGCAGTCAAGGCTGCGATGGCGCTGGGATGCCACATCAATCCGGTTTCGATTTTCGCCCGGAAGAACTACTTCTACCCGGATTTGCCAAAAGGGTATCAAATTTCCCAATTTGACCGCCCGGTTGGAGAATCCGGACGAGTGCTGGTTTTTACAGGCGAGAGGACGGACGGCGGTAAGATCGTGAACCGGCAGGAAAAAGCATTCGGCATTACGCGCCTTCACATGGAGGATGACGCCGGCAAATCAATCCATGAAGGTTTACCGGAAACCGCCTCGAAGTCGTACGTGAACTTGAATCGCACTGGCGTGCCTCTTGCGGAAATAGTCAGCGAACCCGATCTTCGCAGCAGCCAGGAAGCGTATGACTATATGACACATCTCCGCAAGACGCTCCTGTATCTCGGGGTTTGTGACGGCAATATGGAAGAAGGGAGCCTGCGCTGCGACGCCAATGTCTCTATCCGGCCTAAAGGCTCGGAAAAGCTAGGCACGAAAGTAGAAATCAAGAACCTCAACTCTTTCCGCTTTTTGCAAAAAGCCCTCGATTATGAGATCGAACGACAGAGCCGTGTTTTGTCCGAAGGGGGCCGGATCACGCAGGAAACGCGGTTGTGGAACGATGCGGAAGGCCGCACTTTCACGATGCGCAGTAAGGAAGAAGCCCACGACTACCGCTATTTTCCCGAACCCGACCTGTTGCCGCTGAAACTGGATCCGGCATGGATCGAGGAAATGCAGGCGGAACTCCCGGAACTGCCCGGCCCTCGTATGAACCGATTCATGGCGGAGTACGGCCTTTCCGTCGACGATGCCCTGCTTCTGACAGCGACGCGCGCTTCCGCGGATTATTTCGAGGAGTGCGCCAAACAATCAGGGAACCCGCGCGCATCCGCTAATTGGGTCGTGGGTGATCTTGCGTATGCCCTCAAAAATGCCGGCAAGGACATTGAGGACTGCCCTATACCACCCGGCAATTTAGCGGCTTTGATCCGAATCATCGACTCTGGAGAAATTTCCGGAAAAATCGCCAAAATCGTCTTCGAAGAAATGTGCGGGACCCTGGAAACGCCAGCAGCAGTCATCCAGCGGATGGGACTGGCGCAGGTGAGTGATGAAGCCAGCCTGGGGGGCGTAATCGATGCGATCATAGCGTCGAATCCAAAACAGGTAGCCGAATTCCGCTCAGGGAAGACAAAGGTGCTGGGTTTTCTCGTCGGTCAGGTAATGCGGGAGACCAAAGGCCAGGCTAATCCGCAAGTTGTTAACGATTTGCTGCAAAAGAAACTGGCGGAAGGCTAACCTGCATTTCTCAAGAGGTTTTATAGCGAGGAGCTTGAGTTGAAAAGCGCACTATCTGCCGGATTCCTTGTTGTTTGTCTGATCTCCATTATTGCCCTGCCGGTACTCGCGCCGGCACAAACGCAGGGATCCGCACCGAGCCTTGCCGCTCCATCGGGCGTCGCTCTTAGCGACATCGTGGAGTGCGGGGAGGGATACACGTCGCACAATCTGTACGACATGAAGATCGCGCTGCTCGAGGTGATCCGCGGGGAGGAAGCATGGAAACGGATCCGCGAGGCCAGCGCGGCAAACAAACCCGCAGAATCCGGCAGCGAATTCGTCCTCGCCCGCATACGATTTGAATACCAGGCGAGAGAACTTCCGGGACTCTGCGTCCACCCGCTGCTTCCCGAACAGTTCATGGCCTATTCCGCCAGCGGTGAAGACTACAAGCCGGCATCCGTAGTGCCCCCCCAACCGGAAATGCGCAAAGAACTCAAATCGGGGGAATCTTTCGAAGGCTGGCTCGCCTTCAGGGTCGCCCAACAGGACAAGGCGCCGTTGATGTCCTATTCCGCAGGAACGGGCGGCGCCGTCCAACACGGCGGGAACAAATGGTTCATCTTGCGCTAAAAACGCCTCTCATTCCCCAGTTCTTTCAATCCGGAATCCGGAATCTGGAATCCAACCAATGCTAACTCCGTCACAAAAAGATCAGGTTCTTAATTTCATTCAATCGCTCACGAACAGCAGTTTTGAGTTCCGGGACGTCGTACGCCTGCTGGACCTCGAACAGCGATGATCGCCGGAGCCTGAAGCATTTCCTGGACAAGCTGGATGAGGACGGAGTCATTCGCCGGGTAAAGAAGGGGCGCTACGCACTTCCAGAGCGCGAGAATCTGGTACCGGGAGTATTAAGCTGCCATCGGGACGGCTACGGATTCCTGGTCCCCGACGACCGGACACGACACCGAGAGGACATCTTCATTCCCGCGCGGAACATGGCGGATGCCATGCACGAAGACCGGATTCTGGTGAAAATCATTCGCAAAAAATATCCGCCCAGAAATATATTTCGTGGACGCCGCGCTCATCCACAAAAAGAAAAGGAAAGGCTGGAAGGCACAGTTGTCCGGGTACTGGAACGAAAGCGTTCCAATATTGTCGGACGGTATTACGCGCATCCGCGCTTCCCTTATGTCGTGCCCCTGGACACCCGGATCATTCACGATATACGGATCCCCTATCAGTCAAGCAAGGAAGCTAAAGACGGCCAGATCGTCGTCGTTACCATGATTCTGCCTCCCGGCAGGAATCAGGCAGCGCAAGGGAAAGTAGTTGAAATTCTGGGAAATCCGGGCGATCCGGGGATTGAATACAGGATCGTGGAACACAAGTTCGGGTTGCCGGTTGCCTTTACTCCGGGAGCTCTTCGAGAAGCAGAGGTGCTTCCCGACCATGTTCTGGACGAAGAGCGTGCCGGACGGGAGGACTTTCGCAGCGAAACAGCCATTACTATCGATGGGGAGACTGCGCGGGATTTTGACGACGCGGTGAGCTTGAAGAAACTCTCTTCCGGAAATTTCCTGCTGGGCGTACACATCGCGGACGTGTCTCACTACGTGCGCGAAAACACTGCGCTGGACGAGGATGCCTATGCCCGCGGCACATCCGTGTATTTCCCCGATCGCGCCATCCCCATGCTTCCGACAAAGCTCTCCAGCGGCATTTGCAGTCTCTTGCCGGGGGTGGACAGGCTTGTTCTTTCGGCCCTGATTAAAATCGATCCCAAAGGAAAAGTTTTGGAAAAACGATTCACCAGAGGCGTGTTACGCAGCTACGAGCGAATGACCTACACATCCGTGGGAAAAATCCTGGTCGACCGCGATCCTGACGAAAGAGCACGCTATGCGGGACTGGTCCCTCTCTTCGAAATGATGGAAGAGTTGTGCCTGACTCTATCGAAGAAGAGGTACCGCCGCGGTGCCGTGGATTTCGATTTACCGGAAGCGGAAATGGAGTTTGACGAAGGCGGGAAAGTGATAAGCGTTGTACCTGCGGAACGCAGCATCGCGCATCGCATTATCGAGGAATTCATGCTGCTGGCCAACGAATGCGTCGCCGAAAAACTTTCCTCTTCGGGCGGCCCGGCGCTGTACCGTGTGCACGAGGCTCCGGATCCGCTGAAGGTGGAGGAGTTCGCAGAATTCGCTCTCAGCCTTGGATACAAGCTCGAAAAACACGACGGGCCGTATCGACCCAAGGATTTTCAGAAGTTTATCCTGCAGCTGGAAGGAAAAGCGGAACAGAGATTTCTTATCTACTTGATGCTGCGGTCCTTTATGCAGGCACGCTACTCCGAACGCAATCCAGGACATTTTGGTTTGGCGGCCGCCGAATACACGCACTTCACTTCGCCGATCCGGAGATATCCGGATCTCCTGGTCCATCGCTTGTTGAAAGAATGCCTGGCAACGCAGCACTCCCCCGCCTGGCGCGACACAATGCAAGCGCGGCTCCCCGAGTTCGCCCTTCACACATCGTCGCGCGAGCGCACTGCAAACGAAGCCGAACGGGAAATCGAGAAGATCAAGAAGGCACAGTTCATGGCCGGCAAAATCGGGGAGGAATTCGAGGCAATTGTTCTTTCGGCTACGCGCCAGGGGTTCTTCGTCGAATTGCTGGAGCATTACGTCGAAGGCTTTGTCCCACTGGACACCCTGATAGATGACGAGTACCTATACAAAGAAACTACGCGATCTTTTGTGGGCAAACGGCGCCGCGGCCGTTTTCAGCTGGGCTCGAAAGTGCACGTCCGCCTCGACAGCGCCGACATGGAAACCGCCCGCCTCTCGTTTTCGGTCGTTAGTCGTTAGTGCTTGACATCATTGCCCGGAGCATCCACCGGATGCGGAACTTCTGACGATGGAGAATATCTCCAGGATTCTTCCGCTTAAATAAGCAATAGCATGCTCCGCAGGCGAGCGTTTTCCTGGGATTTCTCTTCCGACACAGGAAAGGGGTCAGGTCTGGAAAATTCGATTTTGCAGGTGTCGCGAGAGGATTTTGTCTGCAAAATCGAATTTTCCAGACCTGACCCCTTTCCTCTGCCGTCTAACGACTGCCGATTGCTTTTTTGACTCCTTCCAGGAGCGTCATTTCCTGTGCGGGGAACACTGTGCGCAGGTCGATCAGGGCTTTGTTTTCTTCCAGCCGGAGAATGATCGCCGGATCCTGGGAACGAAGCCGGGATTCGATAGTGTTCGGACTTACGCCTTTTGATTCAAGAGCGATAAGAGTCGTAGGAATGTGATATTCGGGGCACGAACCTCCTCCTACCAGAGAATTCCCCGGCAGCAATTGGACCTGGACCGTTGCCGGAAGGCTCGCACGCAGCCTGCGCGCGAAGCGTTGCGCCCGTTTCTTAAGCTCTTCCCCTGTCATGGCAATCATGCGCACCACCGGGATTTCCTGTGCTGCCCTGCCGAAACGGTAGCTTTGGAGTGTAGCTTCCAGCGCGCCATATATCAGCTTTTCAACCCTGTAGGTGCGCATTAATGGATTCTTGCGAATAGGCTCTACCAGGGTCCGCGCGCCCGCTATAATCCCGGCTTGAGGACCGCCCAGAAGCTTGTCTCCGCTGAAACAGATCAGATCCGCACCCGTTGACAGGCTTTCCCTCGCAAGGGGCTCGTCCGAGAGCCCATACGATCGAAGATCCAGCAGGCAACCGCTGCCGACATCCTCCACCAGCGGTATCTTTGAAGCGCGGGCCAGCGCGACAAGCTCTTTAAGCTCGGGCCTTTCAGTGAAGCCAAACATTCGGAAGTTGCTCGGATGCACGCGGAGCAGCATGGCTGTATTCGGTCCGATAGCGTCCTGATAATCCGCCATGCGAGTCTTATTGGTTGTGCCCACTTCGCGCAGGATGGCGCCGCTGCGCGCCATGATATCGGGGATCCGGAAGGACCCGCCGATCTCGACAAGTTCCCCTCGGGAAACGACAACCTCTTTGCCCTGCGCCAGGGTATTCAGGATTATGAACACAGCGGCTGCGTTGTTATTCACGACCGTTGCCGCTTCGCACCCCAGCACTTCCCGCAACAGGGGCTCGATCAGCTTGTCCCGATGGGATCTCCGGCCAGTAAGAATTTCATATTCCAAATTTGTGTAATTGACCGAAAATGCCGATAAACTCTCTTGGGCCGCCGAAGAAAGGGGCGCGCGGCCCAGGTTTGTATGCAAAATAACGCCTGTAGCGTTGATTACCGCATGCAGATGCAGCCGGACGCGGCCTTGAAGGGTTTCGATCAGCATCGCTTCCAGATGCTCAGCACTGATGTCCGTGTTTGCATCTGCGCCGCCGGAGCGAATTCGATCGCGTGCGCCCTGAAGCAGTTTCTGGATCTCGGCAACGACAAATTCGCGGCTGGTTCTGTCGACCCAGGTGGCGATGGGGGCGCGCAACAACAGCTGGTCCACGGCCGGTATTTTTCTAAGGATGCTTTGCAGATTAGGCGTATTCATTCGGGCATTTCAGCACAGCGATGGGAAGGCTGTCAATCCACGATTCGCTATTCCGTGGCTTTGACTGCCGATTACCAATTGAGGAAAGAACTCCGTGTACGATGAAGATCTGGAGAATCTTGAAGCGGGACTGCGCCGCCTGAAAGTGGAGTACCACATATTTCTGTCCGGCAGCCGGAAAAAGCCCCCTGATGATCTCAGGATCCGGGTAGAGCGGATCGTCAAAAAGCTGTCGGAATCCTCAGACATGAGCTTTTCACAGCGTTTCCGCTTCAGCACACTGGTTACCCGGTACTATGTCTACAAAGATCTCTGGCGGCGGGAAGTTCAGAATCGCGAGATGGACTTGGCAGGCAGGAGCGAGCTTATGCCCAAAGCCGGCACCCCCACTCCATCCTCCCAAGCCCCGCCGGAAGCAATCCGCATCTCCATATCGGATCCAAAGGGCGAGGAGGAAAAGGTGCGGCAGCTCTATGATGTGCTGATACACCTAAAGAGAAAGGAAACCCAGGAAACACCCTTGTCCTACGCGCAGTTTGCCAAATATATCGCGACCCAGACGCTGGGCCTGCAAAAAAAATACGGCTGCGCTCGAGTCGCGTTTACTATTGCGCTGGACGACGATGCGCTTCGATTTACCGCTACAACGGATGATCTCTAGACCGCCATTTTCACGCGCTAACTTGCAGCCTGATCTTCCTGTTCCGTCCGCACGACATTTTCGGCTTGTGGGCCACGCGGTCCGGTCTTGACGTCGAACTCAACCTGTTCGCCCTCCCGAAGCGTTCGGTACCCCGTTTCCTGAATCGAACTGTAGTGGACGAAAACGTCCGCGCCTGAAGGCTGGGAAATAAAACCGTATCCCTTGGTATTGTTAAACCACTTCACTGTGCCCGAAATTTTGCTCATCTATATTCCCTCGAAAAACCTGTACTGCTGTGCGCGCTTTGCCATACAAGGACAGTACCCGGTCCCTGGGCAGCCGCAATCCCCGCAATCAAATTCTGTAATCCCTGTGAATTTTGCAAAAGCCTATGCGACCGGATTTGCGCTTGTCAAGAACAAAATACGAACAGAGCCGCTGGTTTTCAGAACGGCAATGCGTATACTATCTTTTTGCATACGCATACCCCCGGAGGTGGCACATGGTCCGAATTGATCGAGCGCTGGTTAGCGTTTCGGATAAAACAGGTCTGGCTGAACTATCGCAGGCTCTTCACGCCATGGGAGTCCAACTGATTTCAACTGGAGGCACCGCGATTTTTTTGCGGGAGCGCAAAATACCGGTCATCGATGTCTCCGAATTCACCGGATTTCCGGAGATTCTGGACGGCAGAGTGAAGACACTCCATCCTAAAATCCACGGAGGATTGCTGGGGATGCGGGATAAACCTTCCCACCTGGCTCAGATGAAGGAGCAGAGCATCCAGCCGATCGACATGGTTATCGTCAACCTGTATCCATTCCGCGAAACAGCGGCAAAAGAGGGCGCGCCGTATCCTGAAGTCATCGAACAAATCGACATAGGCGGCCCCAGCATGATCCGCTCCGCGGCCAAGAATCATGCCAGTGTCGCAGTAGTCACAGACCCGCGCGATTATGGCTGGATCGTGGAGGAGATGAAAACCCACGGCGGCGCCTTGAGCGACGCCACGCGATTCATCCTGGCGCAGAAAGCGTTTGCCTCAACGGCGTCCTATGACAGCGCCATCGCTGCCTATTTTTCGGAAAGAGTCTGGTCGGCCGAGGGTGCCAGGAAGCAGAGCGGAGCGCTTCCTGGCCTCGGAAGTGCTGTCATTGGAGAAGATCACGGACCTGCGCTACGGCGAGAATCCGCACCAGCGCGCCGCGTTGTACCGCAAAACGTCGGAACCTTCCTTTGGCGTAGCCGGAGCCGAGTTCCTTCACGGGAAGGAGCTGAGCTACAACAACCTCCTGGATTCCGACGGCGCATGGAACCTCGTGCTTGAATTCGACAAGCCCGCGGCTACGGTCATAAAACACACCAATCCCTGCGGCGTCGCCCAGGCGGACAGGCTTGTGGATGCCTACACACTTGCAAGGGATTGCGACCCTGTGTCTGCCTTCGGTTCTGTCATTGCGTTTAACAGGTCCGTGGACGCGGAGACGGCGGCGGAAATCAACAAAACTTTCGTCGAGGTGGTTCTCGCGCCGGATTTCGCCGGCGACGCGCTGGCCATTCTGCAACAGAAGAAGAACATCCGCCTGCTGAAAGTGCGGTCGGATGAGCCGCTGGCGTTGCAGCATCGCCAGATCGGCGGCGGCTTCCTTGTCCAGGATAAAGACATGCACTATCTCCGCCCCGAGGAAATCAAGACCGTCACCAAGCGCGCGCCTACACCTGAAGAGTTGGAAGCGCTTCTGTTCGGATGGCGCGTGGTAAAGCACGTGAAGTCCAATGCCATCGTCTTTGCCGACGCCTCGCGGATGCTGGGAATCGGGGCGGGACAGACAAGCCGCGTCGATGCCGTCAAATGGGGAGCCTTAAAAGCAACTCTTCCTCTGCAGGGTTGCGCCCTGGCCTCGGATGCGTTTTTCCCGTTTTCCGACGGACTGCTGGTTGCCGCAAGCCATGGAGTGCGGGCTATCATTCAGCCGGGCGGCTCCGTGCGCGACCAGGAAGTTATCGATGCCGCCAATGAACACGACATCACGATGATCTTTACGGGCATTCGCCATTTCAAGCATTAACCATCACGATCCAGATCCAATTCCAGATTTAACGAATACCGGAATCTACAGTAAATACAGACAGCCGCTATTCGCTGCATTGTAACTAGCGGCGTCTGATTTATAGGAATGGACCAAACACCACAGCCGGAATTCTGAATCTGAGAAATCCGCACCAACCTCGCTGCGCGACAAAACAAAAGCCAAAATTGCAGAGCTGTACGAGAAACATGAGAAGTATGTCGCCATCGCCATATTCGTCATCGGATTCCTCTGGGATTCATTGACGATGACGCGCGTCGACAACCCGATCGACAACATCATCCTGCTCTTTTACCTGATCCTCATCGGCACCCTGATCGTCTTCACCCTGCGGCGGCAATGCGGCATAGCTCCACCTGGGTGGCTTCTCAAAATGGAGCCGTTCTTTCCCGTGGGCCATGCAGTTCTGTTTTGGAGGCCTGTTCTCGAGCTATGTCGTCTTTTATTTCAAAAGCGCTTCCTTCACACGCACCCAGTTCTTCTTCCTGATCCTGGTTTTTCTTTTGTTCGCCAATGAGTTTCTGCAGCGCCGGCTGCAAAACCACGTGCTCCTTGCGATCCTTTACAGCTTCTGCTTTCTTTCCTTTCTTGCCTTCTTCCTCCCGGTCCTCCTGGCAGCCGTAAACGAGTATATTTTTCTGCTTGCGGGGTTGACCAGTCTCGCTCGCCAGCCTGTTCGTGTTTTTCTTAGGATTTCTCTATCACCCGGACGGGTGGAAGCGCCGGATGAAACCGATCGCCGCATGGATGCTGTCCGTAGTCCTGACAGTAAACATATTATATTTTGCCAACCTGATTCCTCCGGTACCGCTGGCCTTGAAAGACGTAGGCATCTTCACAATGTCAAAAAACACCGGCAGGCTATGAAGTGCACTATGTGGCCCCTTCGGCGTGGCGATTCTGGATTGACTGGGAATCTCCCTTTTATCTGTCTCCGGGAGACAAAGTGTTTTGCTACACGTCGATTTTTGCCCCCGGCAAATTGCGTGTCCGCGTACGCCATGTTTGGAGCCACAAAACGCCGGACGGATGGGTGAAAACAGATCAACTGCCATTTGAAATCTCGGCGGGGCGCGAAAACGGATATCGCGGATATACATTCAAGCGCGGGATTACGCCGGGAACATGGCGCGTTGCGGTAGAAACAATGCGGGGTCAAACGCTCGGCGAGATCACTTTTGACGTAGTGCCCAGTCCGGTTCCGCCGCCTCCCTTGAAAACGGACCTGAAGCGCTGATCCGTCGTCATTCTGTCTTCTGACTCCTGACTTCTAGCTCCTGTTTATGGCACAATCAGTTTTTTGGCGAGGACAGAATGAACTACTACAACTATTTCACTGAAATCGAAGAGCATTTCGTGAGAAGGCGCGGCAAGCACCTGCTCATTTCTCCCATGGATTGGGGGCTGATTGCCACATGGCGCGACGCCGGCGTTCCGCTGCATGTAGCGTTGCGCGGCATTGATATCGCCATGGACGGATTCTTTGCCCGGCAGGGACGCGGCAGTTCGAAGGTCAGCAGTCTCTGCTATTGCCACGATAGCGTCATGGCGGAATATGCCGGCCACCTGGAATCCCGCGTGGGGGAACACCCGGAAGAGGCCGAAGATGCGTCCGCCGCCGGCGATCATGCTTCCGATAACAAACAGGGCCCGGACTTGCAGGAATTGCTCGAATTTATTTCTGCAAGAATTGGTGAAATAAAAAGCCTGGTCGCGAAACAATATCCGGTAGAGACTCCGGAAGGAATGAGCCGCGTGCTGGAGCGCCTCGAGGAACTGCGGCGCAACTTGGAATCCGGCACCAGGATGGATTCGGAATCCCTGGAACGGGATTTCGTCCTCATTGACGGGCTGCTCGTCGAGGAATTGCGCGCGTGCGTCGCTCCGGAAGAGGCTCTGGAGTGGGAGAAGGAGGCAAAGAAGGAACTCAAGGTCTATAAAAAGAGATTGCCGAAGGAAACCTACGACAAAATTTATGGCAATTTCATGTGCGATAAAGCACATAAAAAATTCGGCATCGGCGAATTCAGTCTCTTTCATCTATAGCCGAACAAATCCGATGTGTGGGTCGGGGCCGAAGAATACTGACTGCAAAACCTGCTCATTGAGCGGGCTTACAGCCCTTATCATTATATGTCGTTTCATTCCTAGGGCTTCGAACCCTAGGCTGATATCAGAGACGACAAAGCCTTCGGCGCTTAAACAGCTGTAAGATTAGAGGGCTTTGAGCGCCTAAGGCGCGGTCTAGGTCCAGGCCCGCTTCCGCGTCTCTTCCAGCCTGGGCTGAAGCCCCAGGATTCAGCGCTGGTCAAAAGCAAATGAAGGGCTGTAAGCCCGCGCAATGCGAGATTTTGAGACAGGACTGCTGAAGCCCGGCCCCACATGAAAACAGCGGGAAAATTTGCTTATGAACAAACCCGGGAAATCACCCAAAACATTTGACGTTACAATCGAAAAACTCGTCTACGGAGGCATGGGGCTTGGCAAACACCAGGGCAAGGTGATCTTTGTGCCCTTCTCTGTTCCCGGCGATCGTTTGCGCGTGCGCCCGGTCGAAGAAAAAAAGACGTTCATTCGAGCAGAAATAGCCCAGATCCTGAAGCCCGGAGACGGGCGTGTGGCGCCGGGATGCCCTCATTTTGGAAAATGCGGCGGATGCCACTTGCAGCAACTGGAATATCTGCGACAGGTAGAAGCCAAACGACGGATCCTCGAAGAAACAATGCATCACCGGTTCCCTGAAACCCGTGAACTGCCGATTATCATGAATGCGTGCATGCAACCGCTGGGCTACAGATCGCGCGCGCGGGTCCAGACGCGCGGAGCCGGGGAAAAAGCTTCCGTCGGCTTTTATCGGCACCGATCCCATACCGTTGAAGATATAGAAAATTGCCCTTTGCTGCGGCCTTCTCTCAATGAAGCGCTGAGATGCCCTGAAGCAATTCAAACTCAAAGTCGATCTCGATGCGAATCCGCAGGAAATGGATATGGCCTGCTCCCACGAGGAGGGCACGTGGGCAACAGCCCGCGTCGGCGCCGAACCGGGCGACGGAGGACTACCCCTGCTTGGGACCCGAAGAGCCGAGGACGTGATCCTCAGGCGAAAAGTGGGCAGCTTCCATTATTCCGTTACCGCATCGGTATTCTTTCAGGCCAACGACTTCATGGTTTTGGAGCTTGCTGCGCTCGTCCATGAATTATCGGCGAACAAGGGTCGCGACTCCGCACTCGATCTCTTCTCGGGAGTCGGATTGTTTTCGCTGCCGCTTGCCCGCCAGTTCGCAAAAATCGTGGCAGTGGAGAGTTCGCCGGAGGCATGCCGTTTATGCGCAGCGAATGCTTCGGCAGCCGGATTCCGCAACATTCAGACCGTCTGCACAGACGCCGCTGCCTGGATGAAATCGGAAGGATCCTCCGCATCAAACAAATTTGATCTCATTGTGCTCGACCCTCCCCGGTCCGGAGCCGGACCAGACGTCATGGAGCAAATCAACAAACAGGCGCCTGCAACCATTATCTATGTATCCTGCGATCCTCAAACCCTCAGCACGGGACCTTGCCTGCATTCCATCTCGCGATTACAGGATCGATTGGGTGCAAGGCCTGGATATGTTTCCTCAAACATTTCATTTCGAGACGGTAGTACGACTTATTAGAAATTGACGATTTACGATTGACGATTGACGATTGGAAACATACTCCCTGGATTTATCGCTGCAGTGATGGATTGAGCAAATAGCCCGGGCCCGGGCGCCGCGACTTCTCTCAATTTTAGGTATGCGCAAGCTTCTTAAGAAGGTTTTCAATCGTCAATCGTCATTCGTAAATCGTCAATCGCATTCCTTTCGTTATGCGCGAGCTTCCTAAGAAGGTTTTCAATCGTCAATCGTACATCGTCAATCGTACATCGTCACTCTGCTCGTCCCGCGGCTGCCCTCGCGTTTGCCTTCGCGGCCGGCATAGCCGCATCTCCACTCTGCCGGGCTTACTCGTTTTGCACGCTTGCGGCCGCAGGCGTTTTGTTGGCTTGCGCCTCCTTTCTGGCCTTGCGCAGGGACCGGATTGCTCTATCGCTGGTCACCGGTCTTGCTGCGATCGTCCTAAGCGGATTGTTGATGGCGCTCGCGCAGCGCGACGGGTATTCCGATAAAGACCTGCGTTATCTGGTTGCCCGGCAGGCATTCTCTTTGAACGAACCCGTTTCGTTTGAGGGATGCGTGGTCGAAGATAGCACGAGACATGGGGAGGACAGCGTTACCACCGTAGAGCTGAATGCATTTCTTCAAGGAGATCGATGGGTTGCCTGCACAGGTAAAGGGATTTTGAGAGTTGCACAGCCCAGCGGTGACGGATCCACGAAACGGTCGGCGAATCTGACTCGCGGTGACAGAATCCGAGGCTGGGCCGTCTGGCAAGTGCCCCGCAATTATGAAAATCCGGGATCGTCAGACAGGGCCGGACTGCTTACGCGACGAGGGATCTTTGTACTCGGCAGGATAAAATCCACCCGCTTGCTGGAAAAGATATCCGGCGGTTGCTCCAATCCATGGACAAAGCTGGCAGCGGCAACACACTCGCATGTGCATAGGAGCCTGGATCCTATTGCGAACATTGAAAACGGCCAGCCGGCGGCAGTGCTGGCAAGTCTCGTTATAGGAGACTATTCCGGCCTCAATAACGCCACTCGAGAGACCTTCCAGAATTCGGGAACCTATCATGTCCTGGTTATTTCGGGCCTGCATGTCGCATGGATTGCGGGGCTGCTCCTTCATTTTTTCAAATGCATCTGTCTACCGGAACGTCTCCGCTATCTTATGGCCGCCTTCGTGATCCTTCTCTACACATGCGTCGTTGGCTTCCAGGCAAGCATCACGCGCTGTCTCTGGATGTTTCTGCTGTATTTGACCGCAAGAATGATCTTCCGCCGCGCAGACGCCGTGAACGTTCTGCTGGCCGCAGCGCTCATTTTGCTTATCGCGCAGCCCAATTGGCTGTTTGAGACCGGATTCCAGCTTTCATTTCTATCCGTCATGGCAATCGCCATGACGGCAATCCCAGCAATGCAAAAATATCTGAAACCTCTCTGGGATCCGTTGATGGTTGCGGGCAAAGCGGAACGTCTCTTTCTGCAACCCGGGCGATGGCACCGCCGCGGCCGATGGTTGCGCGCGCGCTGCGAAATCCTTGTTGAAGAGATAATCGATTCGCGGCCGCGCTTGCCCTCGCAAACGCTCCTGTGGATTTGCCGCGCCATCGGCGGCGCGGGATTGGCGATCACAGGCATGCTCCTCACATCCGTTTCCGTACAGCTCTGGCTCGAACCGCTCCTTGCGCTTAGTTTCAACCGAATGAGCTGGATCTCGCCGCTGGCGAATCTGGCGATCGTTCCCTTCTCTTCTGTGGTTCTGGCTGCCGGCATCACCGCGTCGCTGGCAAACGGCGTGCCATTTTTCGGGCCGGCGCTGATTGCGTTGGCCGGATCGCTGGCATCGCATCTTCTTCATTGGGCCGCTTTTATCACATCCATGCGCGGCGCCTGGCAGCGCTGCCCGACTCCCTCGCCAGCATGGGTATTGGGCGGCATCCTGCTCCTGTTGATCTGGAGCTTCTTCGAATGGCGCAGGTTCTGGATCCCTTGCGCGTACATCGTTGCGCTGCTTGCGTTCTTAGCTTGCAGCTCAATGCCGCAATTGAACGTCCTATACAGAGAGAGCAGAGATAGACTTCGCAATCCCTATGCGCCCGTGTGGGAGAGGAATGCATCGATCCTCAGCTTCACTTTTCTCGATGTGGGCGAAGGGGATTCCATCGTCATTTGTTTTCCCGACAAACGGGTATGGCTCCTGGATGCCGGCGGCCTTCGGCTTGCCCCCGCATACGAAGAGAGCACCTATGCATTCGACATCGGGGAAGCGGTTGTGAGCCGGTATTTGTGGCAGAAATGGATTCCGCGGCTTGACAGGTTAATCCTTTCGCATGCAGACCAGGACCATGCCGGAGGCATTCCCGCCGTGGTGAAAAATTTCCGTGTTTCGAAATTAGGCTATGCGCTGAACAAGCCCGATGCGGCGCTTGAGGGAATTTTTAAAATTGCCCGGGAACGACGCGTGCCTGTCGGCCTTCTGCGCGCGGGGATAGAGGAACAGGCTGGAGCGGTCTCGGTGCGCGTGCTCCATCCGCGCTCTGATTCCACACTCCTCTCATCAAATGAAAATTCTATCGTGCTTAAATTTTCATATGGAAATTTTTCGGCTCTACTGACGGGCGACCTAGAAAAAGCTGGAGAACGGGAGGTCCTTGCAAAAAAGGAGGACCTGCACAGTTATCTGCTGAAGGTTGCGCATCACGGCAGCCGTTGGGGAACAACGCAGGCCTTGCTGGATCGCGCACAGCCCCGTTGGGCAGTTGTATCCGTGGGGCGCAATAATCCGTTTGGTCACCCCTCGCGCGAGGTAATGGCACGGTTACTACAGCACAGGGTGCAGCCATTTCTTACTCTAGATGAAGGCGCTATAACCTTCGAAACCGACGGCAGCCGGTATGCAATCAAGAGCCATGTTCGAGGGATCCTGGAGCAGGGCAATATTCAATAGGCTTCCCTACTATGCCGGTTTGTAGGACATGATGGCGCGCATATACAGCGCCCGTTCGAAGGCAGCGGGATCGGCGCAATATTTCTGGCTCATCGTCCCCTGCAGTTGACGCACGGACTGGTAATCATGCTCCACCATCCAGTCACACATGGCCGATTCAATTTTCTTAATGGCGCCCAAACCCTCGCGGTATAGGACAGAGCAAAGCATCGTCACATCAGCGCCCACCATCAGCATCTTGATAGCATCCTCAGCCGTGTGAATCCCGCTGGTCGCAGCCATGTCCGCCTTGATACGCCCGTATAGGATGGCGAGCCAACGCAAGGGCAACCGCATTTCATGCGAGGTGCTGAGGTGCAGATTTGGCTGCACTTCCATCACGTCCAGGTTCACATCCGGCTGATAAAAGCGGTTAAACAGCACCAAACCGTTTGCTCCAGCCTGATCCAGCCGCTTTGCCATGTTGGCCATATTGCTGAAAAATGGGCTCAATTTAACCGCGACCGGGATGCTCGTCACCGATTTTACTGCTTTGACGATATCGATATACGTCTGTTCAACCTCAGCTGCAGTCCGGTCCAATTCCGTAGGAATATAGTAAATATTCAGTTCGAGCGCATCCGCTCCAGCCTGCTGGATATTTTTGGCATAATCCACCCAACCGCCAATCGCGGAGCCATTCAGGCTGGCAATCACGGGTATGCGGACCGCCTCTTTGGCTTTTCGGATCTTGCCGAGATATTCTTCCGGACCGGCGATAAACTCGGCCGGTTTGGGAAAAAACGTGAGCGACTCCGGGAAGCTGTCGGTACCGTACATCAAGTGATATTGAACCGTTTCCTGCTCGCTCCGGACCTGCTCTTCGAAGAGCGAATGCATCACAACCGCAGCGGCTCCGGCATCCTCCAGGCGTTTGATGCCGTCGACTTCATCCGAAAGCGGCGAGGCGGATGGCACCAGCGGCGTGCGCAGGTTCAACCCCAGGTATCTCGTAGTCAAATCCATAAAACATCTCCGATAATAATGAATTCATAAAGCGGCAGGGCTATTTTGCTGCGTCCCTGCGGACAGAATCACTATAGCGCAATTTCGGCTCTGACGATACGCTCCTCCGCCGAATATTTATGGCGGAAACCAAGTTTGTCGCAGACTCTCAGCATATCGCGATTCTCCGGCAGGATGTCCCCGAATATTCGAACCAGCTTTTCATCGCGCCCAATATCCACGAGACGCTTCAGCAGTTCGACTCCCAACCCGCGATGATGCCAGTTGTCGCTGACGAGGATGGCAAATTCCCCTTCCCCGGAGCCCTGGATCTTGGTCAAACGGCCCACGCCGAGGATTTCGGATTCCGCCGTTTGCGCAGTGTTTCGCAGCACGACGAGCCCCATTTCCCGATCGTAATCGATGAAGCAGATGCGCGTGAGCCGGTCGTGTGCAATACGCTGCGTGAGTTGCATGGCGTGAAAGTACCGGAAGTACACGCTGCGTTCCGAAAGCGTCTCGTGGAACTTTACCATCAGCGGTTCATCTTCCGGCCGAATGGGACGAATCGTCACCCGAGTTCCGTCCTGCATTGTCCATGGGGCCACATACCTGGTCGGATAGGGACGGATGGCGAGTTCCGGAAGCGATTCCAGCGTGGCTTCCGGCCCATGCAAAACAACGCGCGCATCCAGGGCAACGACCCGCTCCGATGTTACCAGGAGAGGGTTGACATCGATCTCCTTGATCCACCGCTGTTCGACAACGAGAAGGCTGAAATTGACAAGTATCTGCTCCAAAACCGTCAGGTCGAAATTTCGGCGCATCTTTTCAAGCGCCGTATATACATTCGTCTGCTCCATGGCCCTACGCGCCAGCGTCATATTCAGCGGCGGGAGCGCGAGCGCACGATCCTGGTAGAAGTCAAGGAGGCGCCCTCCGGACCCGAACAGCAGGATCGGGCCGAACTGTGGATCCAGACTGCTTCCCAGGATAAGATCGTACCCGTCGAGCGGGACCATCGGCTGCACGGTGACGCCTTGAAAATGCTCCGGGCCGTGCGATGCCTTTATGGTCGCAAGAATTTTGCGAAACGCTTTCCGGACCGCCGCCGCATTAGCGAGGTTGAGCAATACGCCGCCCGCTTGGGATTTATGCGCGATAGTTCCGGATGCAAGTTTCAATACTACAGGGTAGCCGCTCTGTTCCGCCGCCCGCACCGCTTCCTCTTCGTCCGCCGCCATCCTGGTTTCGACGACGGGAATGCCATACGCCTCCATGATCCGCTTGGATTCGAATTCGTTCAGAAGAGTCCGGCCGGATGCGCGCGCGCTGCGAATCATATCTTCGGCCAGCGCGCGATCCCTCACGGAATCCGGGGCCTGCGGCAATGCGGGAGTTTCATAAAGCCCGCGCAGATTATAGGTATAGCGCCACATATAATTGAAAGCGCGCACAGCGGTATCGGGGTACGGGAACGTCGGGATGTTGCTGCGATTGAGAATAGCCTCGCCTGCCGCTACCTCAACGCCGCCCATCCAGCTCGCAAGGATTGGTTTGCCGTCCAGCCTGGCCAACGGTCTCAATTGTTCGGCGGTCCTGGTGGGATCCGTATTCGCCTGGGGCGCAAGGATCACTAGAACTCCGTCCGTATTCGGATCTTTGGCCACGATCTCGATAGACCGGACATAATGCTCGGGAGAGGCGTCACCGAGGATGTCGATTGGATTGTTGTGGCTCCAGTGCCGCGGCAAGAGCTGATCGAGCGCAAGCAGGGATTTCTGCGAAAGACTTGCCAGTTCCCCTCCGCTGCGGATCAGAGCGTCGGTCGCAAGCACGCCCGGCCCTCCGGCATTGGAAATAATCGCCAGGCGGGGCCCCTTCGGTTTGGGCTGCTTCGCCAGCACTTCCGCCATATCAAACAGTTCGGAAATATTATTGACGCGCAGCACTCCCCCGCGCCGAAAAGCCGCATCCAGCACCTCATCCGATCCCGTCAGTGCGCCTGTATGAGACGCTGCAGCTTTTACCGCCGCTTCCGTGCGTCCCGCTTTGATCACGATAATAGGCTTGGTAAGCGCCACTTCCCGCGCCGCGGAAAGAAAGGATCGCGCGTCGCCGATGGATTCCATGTACATCACGATGCTGCGGGTGCTCTGATCGTCTCCCAGATAATCGATAAGGTCGCCCCAGCCGACATCGATCATGGAACCGATCGAAATAAAGCAGCTGAAGCCCACCATTTCCCGGAGGCTCCAATCCAGCACAGAGGTGCACAATGCTCCGCTCTGGCTGATAAAGGCCACGTTGCCGGGTCTTGCCATTCCGACTGCGAATGTGGCGTTCAGACCGGTCAATGGGCTCATGACTCCCAGGCAGTTGGGGCCGATGATGCGCAGGTTGCCTCGCCTGGCATTCTCCAGGATCTGCTCTTCCAGCCTGAGACCGTCGGGACCGATTTCCTTGAATCCGGCTGAAACGATAATCGCGCCCTGCACGCCTGCGTCGACGCATTCCGTGATAAGCCGCGGAACAGTTTCCGGAGGAGTCGCAATGACGGCCAACTCGACTTTTTCGGGGGCTGCAGCGATGCTCGGGTACGCCTTGATGCCAAGCACGCTGGTGCGTTCCGGATTTACAGGGAAGACTGTGCCGCCGAAAGGATTGGTGACCAGGTTCCACAATACGGTGCGCCCTATGCTTCCAGCGCTTTCAGTGGCGCCGAGCACGGCGACCGTCTTGGGGGAAAAGAAAACGCTGAGCGGCTGATTCCTGCGCCGGAGCAGACTGTTGGCCGCATCCATCCGCGGAGGCAGGGGGTGCACAATTCCTGATCCTGCATCATTGTCTGAAGTCATACTTCGCCTCGGGAATTCCTCATCATCTTACCAGTCATGCGCGAATCTATCCAGAGCGGTGGCACACGATATAAACGGGACATGTTTCGCAAGGAGCGTGTCCGGAAACCTGAATTTAGTGCCGTTGACCCATTGCCCGAGCAGGAGCGCTGAATTTACAGGTTGATTCTCGGCCCTACCTCGGTAAGAATATCGCCCATGGATGCTGCTATCATAGGTCGAATTGTTCAGGAAACGTCAATACCGGAAAACTCCGTCGCCGCCACCATCGCGCTTTTTGAGAAGGGCGCCACGGGGCCCTTCGTCGTCCATTACCGCAAAGAAGCTACAGGCGGACTGGACGAGGCCAAGGTTCGCTCGATTCACGAGCGCATGGTGCATTACCGCGAAGTTCTGGATCAGCGGGTCGCTCTGCTCAAGCTTCTTAATGAACAGGGCAAGCTGACCGAAGCACTCCGGGAAACCATCGAAAGCTGCTTCTCCAGAGTCGAACTGGATGATTTACACCACCAGTTCCGCCCGCGCAAGAAAACCCGCGCTGCGGAAGCTCTCGAAAAGGGTCTGGAGCCTCTGGCCGAGTATTTCTGGAACCAGGACGCCGATGCCTGGGGTCTCGAAGAACACGTAAATGTAACCGTGGACCCGACCAAGGGAGTCACAACCCAGGAACAGGCGCTCCAGGGCGCGATCGACATCATCGCGGAATGGATCTGGGGAAATTTTGAATACCGCAAGGTCCTGCGCGAAATGCTTTGGAACGAAGGATCCCTGATCTCCAACGTCGTGCCCGCAAAGGTCGGCCAGAAGACGAAGTACACGATGTATTACGAGCGCAGGGAACCGGTCACGACCATTCCCTCGCACCGCGTTCTGGCGATCCGCCGGGGATGCAAAGAGGGAATCCTCCTTTCATCCATTGAAGGAGACAACGCGAAGGCTCTGGATTATCTCCTGACTACGATCATCAAGGACAAAGACTCCATTTTCGCTCCCATCCTCGAGATCGCAGCGCGCGAAAGCTACAGCCGCATCCTGCGCCCGCTGATCGAAACCGAGGTCCGCACACAGCTGAAAGAACGGGCGGATCGGGAAGCAATCCGTGTGTTCCAGGAAAACCTGGCAAACCTGCTGCTCTCGCCTCCCGCCGGTCCCATCGTTGTCATGGGAGTAGACTGGGGGAAGGGCGATGATTGCAGCACCGCGGTCGTAAACGAAACCGGCCAGTTCCTCGAAGGAGCGAAGATCCGGTTCAAACCTGCACCGGAACGTCCGGCACAGAAAGCTCCGCACACCGTTGCCGTTACGCTACCGGAACCCGTGCAGGTCGAAGAACAGCCGCCCGTGGAAGCAACGGCGGCGCCTTCCGACGAAACTGCCGTCCCAGCCGAACTGGATGTCCAGGAATCGCCTGCCGAGGAAACATCATCCATCGATACGCTCGCTGCTCCGGTAGCAGAGGAAGCTATCGCGGAGGAGACACCAGCGGAGGCAGTACCCGAATCGTCGGGCTTGCCCGTCCCTCCCGTCGAGTCAGAACAGGCGACCGTCGAGTTTTCTCCCGAGCCCGTGATTTCCGATCCACCACCCGTCGAGCCCGCCGAAGCTGAAAGCGCCGTCATCACCGAAGCTCCGGCAATCGAGCCGTTGACTGCACCGGCCGCCGTGGATCCAGCACCCGGGACTGCGGAGAAAGCGCCGGAGCCGGTTGACGAACCCGCGAGAGCCCGCACCGTTCTCCGGGATTTAATTGCCAAACACAAAGTCCAGGCTATTTCCATCGGAGCGGGAACGAGCTCGCGTGAGCTTGAAACCGCTTTGCGGCAGATCATCGCCGAAGAAGGATTGGGCGACATCCTGATTGCCGCAGTCAACGATGCCGGCATCGCCATTTATTCCTCGTCCCGCCTTGCGCGCGAGGAATTCCCCGACTGGAGCGCTTCCGCGCGATGTGCCGTCAGTCTCGCCCGCCGTCTGCAGGATCCGCTTGCGGAACTCGTGAAAATCGATCCGAAATTAATCGGCGTCGGCCAATATCAGCACGACGTGGATCAGAAGGAACTGCACCGCGGCCTGCTGCAGACCGTGCAATATTGCATCAACAAAGTCGGAGTCAATGTCAATAGCGGCGGAGAATCTCTGCTTCGCTACGTATCCGGCCTGAACGACAAACTGGCGCGCAAGCTGGTCGCCAGCCGAACAGCCCAGGGTCCATTTGCGTCCCGCACTGCGATGATGCAGGCCGTGGGAATGGACAAAGCTACCTTTGAACAGTGCGCCGCATTTCTGCGAATCCCCGGTGCGGAGAACGCGCTGGACCGCACTGCCGTGCATCCTGAATCCTATCCGATCGTGGAGAAAATGGCCGCGGCTCTGTCCGTCCAGGTCAACGATCTCGTCGGAAACAGGGATTTGATTTCTTCGCTGAAGCTCGAGGATTTCACTACGGAGGCGGCCGGGATTCCGACGCTTCGTGACGTCCGTGAAGAGCTGTTGCGGCCGGGCAGAGACCCTCGAAGGACGTTCAAGATTCCAAAGTTCCGTGCGGATGTGAAGGAAATGTCCGACCTTACTCCGGGGATGAGCTCGAAGGGACAGTAACCAACGTCACGAATTTCGGCGCCTTCGTCGATATCGGCGTCCGCCAGGACGGGCTGGTACACCTCAGCCAGATGTCCAACCGGTTCATCCGCGACCCGCGGGAAGCGGTGAAAGTCGGAGATGTCGTCCAAGTCAAAGTAATTTCCATCGAGCCGGAAACCAAGCGGATCGGGTTATCCATGAAAGCATTGCTACCCGCCCTGCAACGGCGGAAAAAGAAGCAGCCGCAGCAGCGCCGCGGACCGAAACCTCAGAGTGCCAGCCGCGGGCCGGAAGGAGTTGCGCCGGAGAGTGCAGCCGGCGTCGATGCGGCATCCCCTGCAGCGTCTGCGGAAAGGCCTTCTTCCGCTGGCGCCCAACAGAGACCCGGCAGGATGCGGGACAGCCGCCGTCCATTTCGGAGAAATGAGCCGCGAAAACCCGAAAGCACCGAGGAAGTGCGCGAGAAAAGAGAACCTGTTCCCAAGGGGCCCGAACCTTCGCTCCAGGAAAAGATCGCAATCCTGCAATCCAAGTTTCGCGGGATCCAGTAACAGCCCGGATTACTGACCGTTTCTTGCTGCACGGATATGTTCGTGATTGTCGGCGACTGATTATTTCAGCCGTATGATCATGCGGGAGCCGGGAGGCATCGTCCTCATGCGTGAAAAAGAATACTTTGACACACTATGCAACACGGCGGACGGAGTCTTCATCGTGGATGCCGAAAAGCGCATTCTCCGATGGAACAAGGGAGCCGAAAAAATCCTGGGATACGCGGAAGCGGACGTCCTGAACCACGAATGCTATCAAGTAATTTCGGGGAAATTCCGGCAGGACAGGACCCTCTGCAGCAAAAACTGCAAAATCCACAGCAACGCGCTCAACGGCACGCCTCAAGAGAACTTTGACGTGTTGATCCAGGGAAAAGACAACAAGCCCCTTTGGCTGAACGTCAGTGTCCTCTCGCCCACAGACGGAGGAGAACCTTTCCTGGCCCACATTCTGCGCGACGTGACGCAGGAGAAAACCAAAGAGCTGGCGCTTGAGAAGTTCCTGTCTTACCTGGAAGCCCACGATCTCTTCTCGAAGGAGAATTCCGCCGGCAAAGCACCAGCTGAGAAATGCCGCTGCCGCCAGATTTGCAGCTATGGATAAAACGGCTTCGTCCCTGTCCGACAGGGAGATCGAAGTATTGACTCTGCTGGCGGAAGGCCTTTCCACGAAAAGCCTGGCTCAAAAACTCAGCATCAGCCATTTCACAGCCAGAAATCACATCCAAAATATCCTTGTGAAACTGGGTTTGCACAGCAAAGCGCAGGCAGTTTCCTACGCCTTCAAAAGAGGAATTTTATAGCTTCCTCAATTTAACTCCATGCCGGCAAAATCATCGAAGGACCTGTTGACTGAACTGCATAGAAAGGTGGCCTGGCAGCCGGACCCCCTGCGAACGCCCATCGAACACCTGATGGATTACCTTCTTACCGGATCCCAGGCATTCAATGCGCCCCCGGATATCAAGCGTCTGGCAGAACAGGTCCTGCGCTTCAATCACCGGGATACCCGCGTTGTCATTCTTGGCGGAGGCACGGGATTGTCGACGGTTGCGGGCGGAAACTCGCAAATGCCTGATTGGGCGGACCAGCCCATGGTAGGGATGAAGCGGGAGTTTCCCGCAATTGAGTTTTGTTGTGTGCACGACCGATGACGGGGGATCTACCGGCCGACTTTTGAAATCCTTCCGGATGATCGGCGTGGGCGACATGAGGAAACTGCTGCTCTCATCGATTCTCCATAGAAAATCTGGAGCGTAAATACAAACTCCATCAGCGGGCAGCACTGGATCTGATCAAAATGATCCACAGCCTGTTCAATCACCGATTCCCCGAGGAAGAGTCGAGTTTCAAATGCGTCGCAAATCCGCTGCTCGCAGTCCTTCCGGATCTGCGGCGTGCCTGTCCAAAAGCTCTGGCCGATGCTTTCTGCAAGCTTGGAACCTATCTCTCGCCCCGAGGATCGGGCCCGGCCATTTCCCCCGGCGGACACGCGCTGGGCAATCTGCTGCTCACGTCCGCCATTTTCAAGGCGGCACGCGGAAAGACAAACCGCTCCCCCGGTTTGAGGGAAATACAGAGCGGCATTGACACCATCGCGGATCTCATTGGTGCGCCCACCGGACGCATCCACGCCGCGACCGACGCACCCGGCCAGCTGAAAATTCGCTACATCAACGGAGTGGAAGTCTATGGACAGAGCAAATCGGCCCAGTCGCGGCGCAATTCTCCGGTGGACCGGGTGTTTGTCGAGTTCGCGGACAAGCCGGTTGTGAGCGCCGCCGTTCAAAATGCGATTAAAAAGGCGGACTTGATTGTCTATGCTCCGGGCAGCCTGTATACGAGCATCATCCCTATCCTTCAGCTGGAGCCGATTGTGGCCGCCATCCGCGCCAATCGCCGTGCGCTGAAAGTGCTGGGCGCAAACTCCTGGGTGCAGGAAGGGGAAACGGACATTTCGCCCAATAACCAGCGGCGGGGCTTTCTGGTTTCCGAGCTGATCGAGGCCTATGATCGAAACATACCCCATGGAATCGAGGGAATGTTCGACGTTGTATTAAGCGCCAATCTGGACCCTATCCCCGTAAGCATCCTGCGCAACTACACGCTGGAAGGCAAAAGCCCTATTCTCCTGGACCGGCCCAAGGTTGAGGCGATGGGCGTCCAGCCCGTCGAGGCTACGCTCTTTTCGCCGGAATACCAGACTAAGACGCGCGTCATTCATCACGACCCCGTCAGATTCAGCCTGGCCATACGCACGCTGCTCTTTGCCGACAAATGCCTGAAAAAGCAGAAGGGGTACGCCCTGAAGCGTCCCACAGCGCGAAAAATCATCCCGCGTCCGTGATGCGAAGGCCAACACACGCAGCACGTTCAGCTGGAGCCGAGGCCTGTCGCTTTGCGACTATCTGAAATCCATGAAAGATGCCCTGCGCGGCAAAGACTTTCGCCCTTCGGGGCTAAAGGATTTCCTGCTGGAGATTGTCTGGGAAAACCGCGATATCCGTCCTTCCCACATGAAATTTTTCCGGGGAGCGGTGGTCATTCCGGACAAAGAATGGAACCGCAGTACGGAGCTGGACAATATCCTCGGCTATTATGATCCAGACGACCGGTATCTCAAGCTGCACGAAGATCTGCTCGGCAATCCTTCGAGGCTCCGCGAAGATTTTCTTGTCGCGCTGGGAGAATCTCTGCTGGGACAGTATATCGAGACGCGCCGATGGACCGAACAACATGGCGCCCGCTGTTATGAGATTGTCCTCAAACCCGCCTCCGCAAGGCAATGCTTTCTTTCTGATTCCCAACTCAGAGCGTATCTTCGGATGGCCCGGATGACTCAGGACCCCGCGGATGCCCGGACTTACAGGATTACGATCAATAAGGGAGAAGGATTCCTGCCGCCCGGCCTGCTGTTCGGACTCCTGTATTCCTGGTACTTGTGCGGCAGCGGATTTACCATGGAATATGAAATGACTCTTCTTCGTTGGCCTTTGAAAAGTCTCATCCCGCTGCATGCACGAGACCGCATTCGCAAAAAGGCCTTAGTGACGTTTTTTCGCACCGTGATATTCGGCCACCCGAAATGAAGGAAAGGTAGAAATGGAAATACGAATTGCACACAGTCCGGATTCTGATGACGCGTTTATGTTCTACGCGCTGGCTAAAGACAAACTCGACACCGGCAAATTTCATTTCAGTCACACGCTGCAGGACATCGAGACGCTCAATCGCAAAGCACTGAACGGGGAGTACGAAATCACGGCGATTTCCTTCCACGCGTACGTCTATATCGCAGACAAATACATGCTGCTTCCCTCCGGAGCCAGCATGGGAGACCGGTACGGCCCGATGGTGGTCGCCCGCGAACCCTGGAGCCAGGAGGCGCTCTGCGGCAAAAGAATCGCGATCCCCGGCACCATGACAACGGCGTATCTGACGCTCAAACTGTTCCAGCCGGATTTCGAGGCGGTGGTCATCCCTTTCGATCAGATCATGAACGAGGTCCAGAAGGGATCCGTCGATGCCGGCCTCATCATACACGAAGGGCAACTGACCTATGCCAGTCAGCAGTTGCATAAGATTGTGGATTTGGGCGAATGGTGGTATCAGCAAACCCGACTTCCGCTCCCGCTCGGAGGCAACGTCATCCGAAAAGATCTCGGGATGGAAGACATCAGAGACCTCTCACGCCTTTTAAAAGAAAGTATTCAGTACGCGCTCGACCACCGGGAAGAAGCGCTGGACCATGCAATGCAATTTGCGCGCGACCTGGACACGAAGACGGCGGACCGCTTCGTCGGCATGTATGTCAACGAGAGAACGCTGGATTACGGAACCGAAGGGCGGCAGGCGGTGCAGCAGCTCTTCGATCGTGCCTACGAAGCAAAAATCATCCCGAAACCCATTCGCGCCGAATTCGCAGATTGATCCTTTGTATCTGTCTAAAATACATGTGCGTCGGGGCTTCAGCCCCGACGCTTTGGAGACGGTACGTCTGATCGGAAAGTGTCGGGGCTGAAGCCCATAGGTGTTAACTTAACGTGGGCCGCGCAGCGGCCCGGTGAATTTAGCCGGGCCTTTTAAGGCCCGGGATAGAACGCCCAGCAGGCGTTCCGTCGCGGCAGCGATGGTTGAATTCAATCGTCGCTCACGCGACGCGCTATTTACCGCATCCATATTGCCGGCCTTGAAAGGCCGGCCTAAACTCACTGCGCCGCTGCGCGGCTTAATATTTGGCCTGTCTGACTTAACTTAACGCCTATGGGCTGAAGCCCCGACCCACATGAAGAATCGCTCTTTTTCAGCCAAGCGTTCAGCCAAGCGTTTGACTGGGACCTGCTTCGGGATTATATTTGGCTACGTCATTCATAGTATGGAGGTGTAGACAGTGCCGATTTACGAGTACCAATGCTCAAAATGCGGCGAGGTGTTTGAGGCATTTCAGAAAATTACCGATGAACCCTTGTCCAAATGCAAGTTCTGCCAGGGAAAGGTGGAAAAATTGATCAGCCAGTCCAGTTTTCAGCTGAAGGGGACGGGCTGGTACCTTACCGATTATGCAAAGCGCTCTTCAAGTGGCCCGAGCGAGAAATCCAAAACCGACTCTTCTTCTGAAAAGGCGGCAGAAACCAAGACTTCAACCAAGGCCTCAACGGATGCGCCGAGCACTGCATCCGGTTCTGAAAACAAATCCTGATTTTTTGGGGGGGACTTGTGCCCTTTTCAGCCCCGCAACGACATCTGGTATTCCGAGCGCTTGATGAAGCGGAAGACCGCACTGCGGGCTATTACTGCATTCCCCCTTTTCGCTGGGAACAGCTCCACTACGATTTGCTCACCCAATTGGATCATGGGTGGGAACCACTGCCCGATCCAACGTTTGCACGCGTCCGGCTCCTGGAGCGCGTCCACGCCAGCCAGCCTTTCAATTTCTACCGCATCGAGCTTAACGATAGGAGCATACTTGCCGCCGCCAAGAGGGAAAACCTGCTCCGGGATCTACACCCGTTTCTGGTTTACATTTTGACTCATGAAATGGTGCACATGGTCCGGCTCAGCAGCATTCTGGACAGCCGGGCGGAAACACTTCCCCATACTGATGAATCGGAAGAGGAAAGGGTCCAGGGCATTTCGCGGCGGATTTTAGCCGGCTCTTCGAATTTCCATCCGGTTCTTGAGAGGTTTTGCAGCTGATTCTAAAATTGTATTTCTAAGCCATGATCGGAGCGATCCCATGGAACTGCGGCAGAAGCCTAGAATAGGCGTAGTGGGTCCCGCATTATGCTTGCCCGAGGTATACAGCCTCGCCCGCGAAGTCGGCTACCTGATTGGCAGCAAGGGAGCCATCCTGATTTGTGGAGGGAGAGGCGGAGTCATGGAAGCGTCCGCAAAAGGCGCCCGGGAAGCCGGCGGGATCACGATCGGCATTTTGCCGGGCGCCAGCGCGAGCGAAGCCAATCCGTACATCGACATTCCGATAGTCACCGACATTGGAAACGCCCGGAATGCCATCAATGTTTTGACCAGCCAGGTAATTATTGCCATCCACGGATCATTCGGGACGCTTTCCGAAATAGCTCTCGCGCTGAAATGCCACACACCTGTGGTCGGCCTGGACACGTGGGATTTGACGGCGCCCGACGGAGCGGCGCTCCCCATCACGTATGCCAAAACCGCGGAAGATGCCGTAACGACGGCCTTGGCGTTAATTCCGGCGACCTAAACCGCGTGGCCCGCATTTCTCAAGAGACTTCGTGGCAGAGGCGAACAAATTCGCCTTTGAAAATTTTTCCCCAGCATGGCATCATGCCCCACAATTTCAGTGGAATCCGGGAGGTATGGGCTATGGCTGGTCGGAAACTTGCAGATTCTGTTGCAGAGCATCGAAAGAAATCGGATGGTGCGGCCGGGGTCGCCGTAATCACGCTTTCCATGTCCCGTTCTCTTGATACCGACAAGTCGGGAGATGTCATCCAGAAATTGCTGGAAGAAAACGGGCATCAGGTTCTCGTCCGGAAAGTTATTCCCGACAGCCACAGCATCCTCAGGGCCGCTGTGCGTGAGCTTGTGCGGGACAAGAAAATTCAGGCGATTATAACCACAGGCGGAACAGGCCTGGCTCCGTTGGACGTCACGGTAGAAGCGGTCCGCGGCATGCTGGACAAGGAGCTCCCGGGCTTCAATTCCCTTTTCATGCTGCTCAGCTATGCCGAGGTAAAAAGCGCTGCGATGCTGTCCAGAGCGTTGGCCGGGACGATCAAGGGCAGAATTATTTTTTGTCTGCCCGGCAGCCCCCGGGCATGCAAGCTGGCGATGGAATCCCTGATACTGCCGGAATTGAGCCATATCCTGATGCTTCTGGGGAGCTAGTGTCCCGTCCCGGAAGTTCGTTGTATATATCGGCGAGCCATCGGCGGGGATGGCAAGGCGGGCCGACGATGGAATATCGGGAATATTCAGAGGAGGCCCAACGCCGCCAGCGTCGTCGAGGGCCGACGAGATATGTAACGAACTTCTGGGACGGGACACTAGATGACACCGCTCAACACGCGCCCTTGCAGCCTGTTTCTTTTTGACCTTGATGGGACGCTGATTGACTCCAAGGCCGACATTGCCTCCACCCTCAACCTTGTGCTTGCTCGCATGAAGATGCCGCAGTTGCCGGAATCTGTTGTTGCCGATTTTATCGGGGAAGGCATGCAAAAATTGATCGAACACTCCCTGCGCGCGGTCAATAGCCGAGAACCGGAAAGCAACCAGGTTCAACAAGCAATGGCATTGTTCCAGGAGGAATACGAGCTTCATCTTCTGGACCGCACACAACTGTTTCCTCTCGTAAAGGAGGGACTGGATCGCCTTCCGTGGGCAAGATTCGCGGTCGTGAGCAACAAGCCTGAAAGATTTTCCCGGCGCATCCTGGAAGGATTGGGCGTAGGGAGCCGCTTCCGCATCATTTTGGGCGGGGACAGCACGCAGAAGCGCAAACCGGACCCGGAAGCGCTTTATAGGGCCATGGATTTCTGCAAAGCCGCAGCTTCCGAAACGGCGATGGTCGGAGACAGCCCTTTGGATATCCAAGCTGGGAAATCGGCAGGCGTGACCACGTGCGGCGTGCTGGGAGGCTTTCGCCCGCAAGAAGAACTAGAGGCAGCCGGATGCGATTTAATCATCCGGAACCTGCTCGAACTCGCCGACCACTTTCACCCGCCAAGGGGCTGAGCATCAGCAGCACCGGTTGGGGCGCGAATACTTCTCGTTCAGCCGGCTGACATAGAATTCCTCGGGCGTAGGGATCATTCTTTCCGGATGCTTTGCTTTAAGGTGCTCGCAATATCGCAGGTATTCCCCTTCTCCCAGTACCTGCCCCAACAAATGCCAACACTTTCGCAAGAGTCTCATTGAAATCCTTCGGATTCGAAATTCGAGATTCGAGATTCTGGATTGTCAATCATAGGTTGTAGGCTGATATTCCGCTTCACATAGGACCGGGACTTTGCGGCGACTCAGAATTGCCAGCCAGTTCCGGGCGCAGTCGATTAGAATCACCAGCACCATAGCGAGAAAAAGCCCGGTAACAAAGGCATCCAGCCGGTTGTTGAAAATCTGCCTTTGAATCGGGACGATTTGTTCCGGCGACACCTTGCCCGCCGCTATCCTATTTTCCAATCGACCGGCTTCGGAAAGAAATCCGATTCGCGGGTCGGCGTGGAAGATCTTCTGGTAACCGGCCGTCAAGGTCACCAGGACCAGCCAGAGCATCGGCAAGATGGTCACCCAGCAGTACCCGCGCCTTTTTCATTTTGATCAGAATGCTGGTCGCGACACAGAGTGCGACCACGGCCAGCAGTTGATTTGCGATTCCAAAAAGAGGCCAGAGGCTGTTGATTCCTCCCAGCGGATCCATGACTCCCTGATATAGGAAATAGCCCCAACCGGCCACAATTAGAAAGCTGGTCAGAATCACGCTTGGATACCAGCTCGTTCGGCCCAATGGCTTCCAGATGTGCCCGAGCAAGTCCTGCAGGAGAAACCGGCCGACGCGGCTGCCTGCATCGAGAACCGTCAGTATGAAAAGCGCTTCGAACATGATGGCGAAGTGATACCAGATCGCCGTGAAGGTGTGCCCGCCGAGAGTCCGGGAAAAAATATGCGCCATGCCGACTGCGAGAGAGGGTGCGCCTCCCGTCCGGGAAAACATGGTCTGCTCGCCCACGACCTCGGTCAATTGCTGCATATCCGCCGGAGTTACAGGGTACCCCCAGGAAGAGATCATGGCCGTTGCCGCAGCCGGAGCCGCTCCGACAATTCCGGCAGGGCTGTTGATGGCGAAGTAGATTCCGGGCTGCAGGACGCAGGCCGCGATCATGGCCATGATTCCGACAAACGATTCCATAAGCATCGAGCCATAGCCTATCAGCCGCGCCTGCCCTTCCTTTGTGATCAGCTTCGGGCGTCGTGCCGGAGGAGATCAATGCATGGAAACCGGAAATTGCGCCGCAGGCGATTGTGATGAATGCGAAAGGAAAGATCTTGCCGGAGAAAACCGGCCCGGTGCCGTCAATGAAGCGCGACAACGCAGGCATCGCCAGGGTGGGCCGAACCGCCAGTATGCCCAGTGCGAGAAGCAAGATCGTACCAAGTTTGATAAAAGTGCTCAGATAATCGCGCGGCGCCAGGAGCAGCCATACGGGCAGAACGGAAGCCGCAAATCCATAGGCGATAATCATCCACGCAAGATGGCGCGCGTCAAAAGTGAAGAGCGCGGCCAGCCAGGGCACTTGAGCTATATATTGGCCGCCCACGACAGCCGCCATGACCAGGACGAATCCCATGAGCGAGGTCTCGAGAACTTTGCCCGGGCGCAGGAAGCGCAGATAGATTCCCATCAATAGCGCGATCGGTATGGTCATCGCCAGAGTGAAGGTCCCCCAGGGGCTTGCCTTGAGGGCATTCGTAACCACCAGCGCAATCACGGCCAGCAGGATCACCAGGATCGAAATAATCGCACACAGCGCGGTAAAGCCGGCGACAGGACCGATCTCCTCTTTTGCTATCTGGCCCAGCGATTTCCCGTTCCGGCGGATCGACGCAAACAGGATCACAAAATCCTGCACGCACCCGCCCAGCACCGCACCGATAATCAGCCAGAGAGTTCCGGGCAAATAGCCCAACTGCGCGGCCAGCGTGGGGCCCACCAGGGGACCGGGTCCCGCGATGGCCGCGAAATGATGCCCCAGCAGAATCCACTTGTTGGTCGGCACGAAATCCCGTCCATCCTCGAGCCTTTCCGCCGGCGTCGCGCGGGTATCATCCAGTTGCAGCACCTTAAAGGCGATGAATCGGCTATAAAAGCGGTACGCCACCACATACACGCAAACCGCTGCGACGATGATCCACATCGCGTTGATCGGTTCATCTCTGCGTAAAGCGACCGCACTCAGGGCGCCGGCCCCCAAAAGGCTGATCAGGATCCACATTCCTGTGCGCGCGCTTTGACGCCACGTAATGCCGGGGAAAGAAACCATAGATTCTCCTCGCAATAAGTTGACGGAATCTTGCTGCCGCGAATAACCTCAAGAGCCTAGTGGCTTCCGGCAAATTTTTCAATGGTGTTCCATCTCTTCCCTATTCATAACCGGGTCGGGCGCTTTGTGTCCCGGGGATTTCGGTGATAGAGTAAAACCATGAAGTCACGCGTCAGTGCCGGCCTGCTGATGTATCGCGTCCGAGAGGGGGACTTGCAGATCTTCCTCGCCCATCCGGGAGGGCCCTTGTATCAAAAGAAAGACGAAGGGTACTGGACAATTCCCAAAGGAGAACCTCCTGCAGGCGAGCATCTCCAGGATACTGCCGTTCGTGAATTCGAGGAGGAAACAGGCATTAAGCCACGTGGCCCTTATGTCGAGCTCGGATCCATCACTCAAAAAGGAGGCAAGGTCGTATATGGCTGGGCATTCGAAGGCGATTACGATTCCTCCCAGCCCATTCGCAGCAATCTTTTTGAAATGCAATGGCCGCCCGGGTCCGGACGCAACCAGAGTTTCCCCGAAGTGGATCGGGCTGAATACTTTTCGCTGCCTGAGGGAAAGAAAAAGCTCAAGGATACACAGTGGCCGCTGGTCGAGCGGCTGGTTTCAACGTTGCAGCTCAATGCAAAGAAGGATTAAAGACGGCCATGCGAGTGCTTCTGATCTCCGGGAACCGCGAAGACATGGACATACGGGTCCCTCCGCTGGGACTTGCCTGTATTGCGGCGTCAGCGGAAAGATCCGGCCATGAAGTGCGCCTGCTGGATTTCCTCGTCGAAAAGGATCCCCGGGCGGCTGTCGCGCAAGCAATTCAGAGTTTCAATCCTGAAGCGATCGGCGTGTCCGTGCGGAACATCGACGACCAGCGAATGCGCAATACGAAATTCCTGCTGGACCAGGCGCGCGAAGCCGTGGCCTGGTGCAAAGAAGAGAGCGCAGCGCCCATCATCCTGGGCGGCGCCGGATTCAGCATCCTACCCCGGGCGGTTTTGAATTACGTAGGCGCCGAAATGGGGATTCAAGGCGAAGGGGAAACGATCTTTCCCGAACTGCTGCGGCGGATTCATGCGGGGGAAAAACTTGATTTTTTGCCCGGCCTCTTTCGTAAGGGAGATTCCGCGCCGGTACGGCGCATATTCGTCAAGGAAATGGATGCACTCCCGTTGCCCGATCCGGCACTCCTGGCGCGAACTCTCTCAGGAACCGGCGATGCTCCCGTCCCCGTTCAGTCGAGGCGCGGATGCCCGATGTCCTGCAGTTACTGCTCCACGCCAACCATTGAAGGCAAATCCGTGCGCTGGCGATCCCCTGAATCCGTAGTATCCTGGATTACACGCTGGGTCGAAGAAGGTTTCCACAACTTTTACTTTGTGGACAATACCTTTAACCTTCCGCCCTTTTACGCAACCCAGCTGTGTTCGCAAATCATCGCCGCGGGTCTCAATATCCACTGGAGATGCATTCTTTTTCCCGGAGGCCTTACGCCGGACCTGATTGAGTTGCTGGCTAAAGCAGGATGCACCGAAGTCAGCATCGGTTTCGAAAGCGGCTCGGAACGAATGCTTCAGCGCATGCACAAACACTTCCAATCTGGAGAAGTGCGGCGCGCCTCGGAATTGCTCCGCCAGCACCATATCCGCAGAATGGGATTCCTCCTGCTCGGCGGGCCGGGAGAGACCAAAGATACGGCGGAAGCGAGCCTTGATTTCGCAGAATCTCTTGAGCTTGATACTTTAAGAATAAGTGCCGGCGTTCGGATCTACCCCAACACGGACATATCACGGACCGCGATGGAAGAAGGGCTGATATCGTCCGAAGAGGATCTGCTTTTTCCGCGATTCTATATGGCAAAGGGTCTTGAAGACTGGTTGTATGCCGAAGTGAATCGCCGCATGGCCTCCAGGCCTAATTGGATTTTTTAGCTGAAGACAAAAAGCTGCCGGCAGAAGACCTGTTGCGGCCGGAACATCGGACCCCTTCCATTGCCTGGACAGAATCCTAATCCCGGCCGCAACATTTTGTTGACTGGATCTATCAATCGACGCTATAGGCTGATTCACCGTGTTGGGAGAGATCCAGCCCCATTTCCTCTTCTTCCGGTGTCACGCGCAGTCCCATAACCCAATCGATAACCTTAAGCAGAACCACCGACATCACAAAACCCCAGATAGCCGTAGCGGCAACGGCTGCGAGTTGGATGAGAACCTGTTTGGGATTTCCATACAGCCATCCATCTGCGCCTGCAGGATTGATCAGCTTTTGTGCAAAGACTCCGGTAACGATCGCCCCGAAAATACCGCCTACGCCGTGGCATGCAAAAACATCCAGTGTGTCATCCAATCCCGTGCGGTCGAGCAACACTACCATCATATTGCAGATCACGCCGACCATCAGTCCCATGATAATGGCGGCCATGGAGTCGACATAACCGGCGGCCGGCGTAATCGCGACCAGCCCGCACACAGCTCCCGTGGCCGCGCCTGTTGCCGAGGGCTTCCCCCAAAGCACCCAGTCCGCCGTCATCCAACTCAGAGAGGCGAAAGCAGCCGCAATATTGGTAGTCACCAGCGCATTCACCGCGATGGCGTTAATTGCCAGGGCGCTCCCTGCGTTGAAGCCGAACCAACCGAACCAAAGCAGGGCGGCTCCAAGAATGACAAACGGAACGTTGCTCGGCCGGGCCGAATGGCTGCCTTTGTTCCTGCGGCCGATGACCATGGCTGATCCGAGAGCGGAGACTCCGGCCAGAACATGCACGACCGTCCCGCCCGCAAAATCCAGCGCACCCAGGTTGCGCAGCCAACCGCCTACGCCCCACACCCAGTGTGCAGCCGGCGCATACACAACCACCGTCCAAAGGGTGATAAACACTAGCAGCGAACGGAAACGAATGCGCTCCGCAAAGGCGCCAATGATAAGCGCCGGCGTTATGGCCGCGAACTTAAGCTGGAAGAAATAAAATGAGGATCCGGGAATGGTTGGGGCATAGGCCTCATCCGGCGCCGCACCTACGCCGTGAAGAAAGGCATATTTCAAACCACCGATAAAGCCGCCGTGCGTCGGCCCGAACGCCAGGGTGTAGCCGACGATAGTCCAGACGCCCGTAGATAAAGCAAATATGATCAAGCATTGCATGATCGTTGAAACCACGTTTTTTTGCCGCACCAATCCGCCATAGAAAAATCCCAATGCCGGGGTCATCAGCATCACCAGCGCCGCCGAGATCGACACCCACGCCGTATCGGCGGAATCCAGTTTCACGGAGGCTCCGCTTACGACGGAGGATATGTGATAGCGGGCCAGAATCATCAGAAGGCCCACCAACCCGATCATGATCGCCGAAAGGGTAATAATCTTCTTTTTCATTGCACACCATCTCCTTTGACAGACAGGACTACAGCAAATGCCGTGCCAATATTTGGAGAGGGGAGGCAATGGCTACTGGTTGGAAGGCATGTTTAATTAAAACAGCGATTTAGATTGATTCGGAGCGGGAGACAGTACAAAACGCAAGTAGCGCTATTTCGACAATCCAGTAGCATTTAAAATTATTTTATACATATTTGTATTGTTTGGCTCTACCCTCAGCCCGCATTTCCAAGGCAACGCATCGCCCTCCCCCAAGCATCCGCGTCAAACCAAGGGGAATAAAGCGCTGAAAGCGCGAAGCAGCACAGCCCAAGCGCACAATGGAATCGACCCTACGAATTCGGAGTCGGTCGTTCCATTGGGTCCACCCTGGGCTGTGCTGCATCGTCCCTGCGGGACTGGATCTAGCGGGTCGCCGATATCCTGGGTTCTGTTGCATCGCGCTATCGGCCCTGGTTTCCCTTAGCTTGACGCGTATGCCCCCCAGGCATAGGCTTTTATTTGCGGAAGCGGCGGCAGTCGATGCTGTATTTTTTGACCTTATAGTTCAGGATCCGCTCCGTCGCGTTGAGCTGGCGCGCAGCTTTGCTGCGATTGCCGCGCGTCATTTTAAGCGCATCCTGGATCAAGTCTTTTTCGTAGGAAGCGATCGCCTCGGCGAGCGACATGCGTACGGCTGTGCCGGAGGCTTCTGCCGTCTGCAGCGTGGGCGGAAGATGATGCCCGTAGATGACGTTGCCGTCGCATACCAGCACAGCGCGCTCCATGCTGTTTTCCAGTTCGCGCACGTTTCCGGGCCAGTGGTAGCTCATGAGCATGTCGATAGCCGGCGTGGAAATGCGCCGGATGTTTTTCCCGTGTTCCTTGGAATATTTCTCCAGAAAGAAATCCGCAAGGGCCATGACGTCGGGCTTGCGCTCCCGCAGAGGCGGCACAAAGATAGCGAAAACATTCAGGCGATAGTAGAGGTCTTCCCGAAAGCTTCCCTCCGCGATCGCCTTTTCCAGATCTTTATTTGTAGCCGTAATCAAGCGCACGTTGATCTTTATGGTGTCGGTGCTCCCCAGTCTCTCGAATTCCCTTGCTTGAATAACCCGGAGCAGCTTCACCTGCGTGGTCAGGTTCAGATCGCCCACTTCATCAAGGAACAGCGTGCCTCCTTCGGCCATTTCAAGGCGTCCCGGCTTGCGTGTCTGCGCACCGGTAAAGGCACCCTTTTCATACCCAAACAGCTCCGATTCGATAAGCGTTTCGGGCAATGCGGCGCAACTGACCTTCACGAAAGGCTTCTTGGCCCTTGGAGAGTTATAGTGGAGCGCATGCGCGATGAGTTCTTTGCCGGTGCCCGATTCGCCGCGGATCAGCACTGTCGTATTCGTGCTGGCGACCTGCGAAATTGCCTCATAGACCTGGCGCATGCCGCCGCTGCTGCCGATCATGTTGGAAAAATCGTAGCGCTCGCGCAATTCTTCGCGCAGGTGGATATTCTCCTGCACCAGACGCTGGGTTTCCGCCTCCACCAACCGCTCCACTCTCACTGCCTGGCCGATTATGCAGGCTGCAACGCGGAGGAACTTGACGATCGGCTCATATTCCCGGTCTTTTTTGAAGCGCAGATCCACTCCGAGCGCCCCGATAATTTTGCGCCCGGTGATGATGGGCACGCAAATGTAGGTCAATTCCTCATTGAGTCCCTTCCGCTGAGCGGCGCGGTTCAACAGCAACGGCTCCTTGCTTGCCTGCGGGATAACGATCGATTTCCCGCTTTCAACTACCCGGCCGTTGATTCCCTCTCCAAGGGAGTAATGAGCGCGCTGCCCTTCGGCCGAAATCCCGTTGGACGCTTCGATGTGCAGCTCCGAATCCCCGCGCATCAGCATGACAGTGCTCATGAACATCCCGTGGCGCTGCTCCAGAATCTCAAGGACTCGAGCCAGGGAATGCTTGAGGTTGAGTGTGCCTGTAAGAGCTTTATTTAGTTCAATCAAGGTGGAAAGTTTTTTGGTCTCGCGCGATTCTTGGGCTTGCATGGCGTCCCGTCCTGTCTTTTATTCTACAAAGATGTATTCACAAATGATGAAATTACAAAATTGTTCAGTCGCACGCAAGCAAAAAATCTTCCGCCGGCGTCTTGACGTGGAGCGCAGGGGCATTTGTTCGCGTCAAAGGTTCTCAGGCGGAAAAATGGGACGCTCATCCAGCAAGCGGGCCATCAGGCTGCTCTCCTCCGCACTTACCGGTGCCAGGATGCGGACCTGGCCTCCTTCAGAGGCCGCGACCGGAACACCATCCCGAAAGACGATCCGGTTCCCTGGAACCGCGGCGATTCTGGGACCCGGGGTCAAAATGCCCACCAGGTTCAGGGGATCGCAGGCGGACACAATTGCATAGTGTCCATTGGATTCCCTGCGGCGCAGAGCGCGCAGGGCATCGAGCGCTTCGGGCAAAGCAAACTGCTCCCCATTCAAACCTGCGACAAACCGCCCGCCACGGATTTCTCCGCGGGCCTCAGACCGGCGAAGAACCGCGAGAAGATCCCGCCAGAGCGGAGCCGAAGTTTCCCGCACGAGCAGTTCCCGGCAGAGCACCCCATAGCGGCGCAGGTATTGTTGCGCCCAAAAATCTGTCCTGTTGCCCGGGCCGTCGCCTGTGGCTTCAAGAAGCGACCATCGCCCGTTGCGGGTCCGCCGCGGCTGTCGCCTGCGCCGGCGGGATTTTTCCATTCTCCTGGTTTCGCCGGTTACCAGGGATCGAAGGGCGGTGAAGGAATCGGCCGTTACCAAACCGGCGGCTACAAGCTGCCAGAGCGCGTCTTCCACTTCTGACGCAAGATGCCGTGTTGCAGAACCTATCTCCGCGAAAAAAGTAGCGCCGCGGCGGCGCAGGAAATCCAGAACATCCCGTGCGGGCCCAGACAATGCCGATTCGTCGGCAGGCATCGGGTCGAGCAGCCAGGGTAGATCCTCGCGCAAACCCAGGCCGAGCGGCGCGCTGCGCGTGAGACCGGGGCGCCGCGCAGGCACTTCCGCCTGCGTCATACGCCGTCTCCATCTGCCCCAGACAACGTCCCCTCCAAGACAAAGGCTGTCGAGAAAAGCAGGCTGATAATCCGCCACTCTCTTGCGGAGGATCTCATCCTCCCACGCAGCCCCTGCAGTTTCGTACCCCTGGAGTTGATCGATAACTTCCAGTACTCCCTGTTCTCCCATCAGTTGGGCGCCGTCAGCAATATGCTGCCATTCCAGAAGATGTTTGAGAAACATCGAGGGAGGCACAGGGTCTATTTCCCGACGCAGATGAGCGATCGTGGCGCGATGGATCCGGGCCAATATGCGGCGGTCACAGAACTCCTCTTCGACGCCCGAAAATAATCCTCGCAGGACCTGGCCATCGCGTTCCAGTTGAACCAGAGCGGCGGCCGTATCCTCAACCGGAAAACCCAGAATGCCGGCCAACCCCCTGGCCGTCAAGGGACCGCTTGCTTCCATCCATCCCCTAACCGTCCGAAGGCACAACGAATCCTCCGGCACTGCGTTCAGCTGTAATTTCCCGCCGGCATGAACCCATTCCCCTGTTCCCGCGCCAGCCCAATACACGCGGGTATTTGCCTCCAAACGAAAAGCCCGGCCATCCCGGACGAGAGAATCCATCCAGTCAGAAGCTTCTCGAGGAAATCTACCGACTTCGCCTTCAGGAAAAAGCACGAATCCAAGCAGAGCGTCATGCAACTCCTCCACATCCCGCACCACGGGCCATGCATCTGCTGAGGCGCTGCGAATCGCCTCGGGATTGAGCACCCCCAGGTCATCCGCATTTTCCGGGAGCGCCCGCCGCAGGATCACGGCACGCGCCCGCCGCTCCTCAAGAGGCGCATCATCAAGAAATGCGTAAGGCATGGCATTGAGGATCTGATGGGCGAACGCCGAAGGCATGGGAGTGTCTTTGCCCGAAAATGCTATCTCTCCATATTCGATCTTGCGAATCACTTGGCGTAGCCCGTCGAGGTCCATCGCTTCATGGAAACAGTCCCGCAAAGTCTCAAACACGAGCGGATGATCCGGCGCAGGCACACCGGGAAGCGTTCCGCCTTCCAAAAAGCGGGACTGTTCCGGGAATACGAGCGCCAACAAATCATCGGAACGCATGCGCTGGATCGGGTGGGGGACGCGCCTTCCTCCTGCGAAGCGCAGCAGCGCCAGCGACCGCGTAACCGTCCATCGCCAGCGGGTCACAAATACCGGCGAGGCCAGGACAGCCTGAAGCAGCGCCTCATCGACATTCTGCGAGCGCAACAAAAACAGGAAGTCGCTCAGCGGGAAAGAATGCTCGGCGCTCAAAGAAAGATTGATGCCGTCATCGGTCGCGGAGGCTTGCAGATCAGAACCGAACCTTTGAGACAAACGGTTGCGCAGCGATAATCCCCAGGCTTTATTGATCCTCGCGCCGAAGGGAGCGTGTACTACCAGCTGCGTACCTCCGGCTTCGTCAAAGAACCGCTCCGCAACCACGTGCGCAGCCGTGGGGACTGTTCCCAGGATGCGCTTCCCTTCCACGAGATACGCCCAGGTCTGTTCCGCGGCATTCGAGGACACTCCAGCGTTCTCCATAAGCCAGCGCATGCACTGCTCGCGGTCCGGCAGCCGCAGATCCATGGCTTCACGCACTTCAGAAACCAGGCGTGACAGTTCCTTTGTTCTTGCGGGAGCCTCGCCTATCCAGAAGGGGATGTTCGGCGCCTGACCACGGGCATCTTCAACCAGGACTTTGCCTTTTTCGATGCGGCGTATGCGCCACGACGTGTTGCCTAGAAGAAACACATCGCCGGCCATGCTCTCGACGGCAAAGTCCTCATAGACGCTGCCGACATAGGTGCCGTCGGGATCCGCAATCACATCATAATTGGCATTATCCGGAATTGCGCCGCCACTGGTTATCGCGGCCAGTCGGGAGCCGCGCCGGCCCCGCAGTATGCCGTGGATAGTGTCATAGTGGAGGTATGCCGACCTGCGTCCGAGTTTCCCGGCAAACCCTTCCGAAAGCATCGTCACAACATGATCGTAAAACGCGCGCGGAAGCCCGGCATAGGGATATGCATTGCGGACAACCTGGAACAGATCCTCAACCTCCCATTCCTCCGCCGCGCACATGGCCACGAGCTGCTGCGCAAGAATATCCAGGGGCCACGGCGGAACGGCCAGCGCATCCAGGTCTCCCTTCCGGATCGCATAGAGCAGAGCCGTGCATTCGATCAGTTCATCGCGCGTTAGCGGAAAGACGCGGCCCCTGGGAAAACCGCCCAGTCTGTGGCCGGATCTTCCCACGCGCTGCAGGAGCACGCCGATCGATCGGGGAGATCCTATCTGGCAGACGAGATCGACGGCTCCGATGTCGATTCCCAGCTCGAGCGATGCGGTCGCGACGCACACCTGGACGTCGCCGCTCTTCAGACGCTCTTCGGCCTGCAGCCTGGTTTTGCGCGACAGGCTTCCGTGGTGCGCTACGATGTTTTCCTCGCCGATCTTCTGCGACAGCTGATGCGCCACGCGTTCCACGAGGCGGCGCGTATTGACAAAGACCAATGTCGTCCTCTGTTCGCGGATAAGACTGGCGATGCGTGCAACCGTCGCCTCCCATAGCTCGAGGGTTGCGATCGGCCCAAGCTCCATATCGGGCATCTCCACCTGCAAATCCATTGAGCGCGAGTGGCCCGTATCGATAACAGCACAGCGCGGTGTTCCATCCGGATCTATACCGGAAGTCCCTACAAGAAACCGCGCAGCCTCGGCTATAGGATGCATGGTGGCGCTCAACCCGATCCGCGTGATGGGCCTTCCGGTCAGAGCGCATAGCCGTTCCACCGAAAGCGCCAGATGGGAACCTCGCTTGTTTCCTGCTATGGAATGGATTTCATCCAATATGAGCGTATGCACTCCGGACAGGCCGCGCCGCCCGCTTTCGGAGGTCAAAAGGATATAGAGAGACTCGGGTGTCGTGATCCAGATATGAGGCGGCTTTCGCGCGCGTGCCTGCCGCTCGTGCGCAGGCGTATCGCCGGTTCGAACTGCAATCCTGATGTCCGGAAGCGTCAAACCCCGCTCCTTGGCAATCAGAGAAATTTCTTCGAGAGGCTGTGAGAGATTCCGATGAATATCGTTGGACAAAGCCTTCAGGGGAGAAACGTACGCCACCTGAGCGGCATCGGGCAACTCCCCCTGGAGGCCTGCGCGCATTAATCGGTCGATGCACAAAAGAAAAGCGGCCAGCGTTTTCCCGGAACCCGTGGGCGCCGCGATCAGAGTATGTTTGCCCTGAACAATTGCAGGCCACCCTAGAGCTTGAGCCTCGGTCGGAGCCGTAAACCGGCGCTCAAACCATTCCCGGACGATGGGGTGGAAAATGGCTAGCGGATCCATAGCGTTTATCATAGCATATAAGAATGCAGAAACGTCGATTCCCTAAACACGATGCAGCCTATTCTATTCGCCGAAGGAGAAATACAATGAGGATGAAATGGTTTGCTATTGCTGTTATCTCACTTTTGCTGCTTACGGGCGTGGCCTGTCAAAAGCCTGCACCCGAGAGTACGGCGCCCCAGACAACTGATGTTCCCCGGAGCACTTGCGACCGTGCATGCCTGGAGAAATACGTCGATCGCTATATGGATGCGATGCTCGCCCATGAACCGAATAAGACTCTTTTTGCCGATAACGTTAGATTTACCGAGAATGGAGTGCAGTTGCCGTTCGGGAATGAAGGGCTTTGGGCAAGCATGGTCGGAAAGGGACTCTATAAATTTTACATTCCGGATGTTGAGACCCAGCAAATTGCTTTTATCGGGACGGCACGGGAAGAAACTCAAACTCCCGGAGTAGGCAACCCCGTCGCTATTGCGCTTCGTCTGAAAATACAAAACGGGCTGATCGCTGAAGCAGAGCAACTGGTAATCCGGCCGGAGAGCAATCTGTTGGATCCGACGCGTAAGCCTGCACCCTCGGCTGCCGAAAGTATTGAAAAAATGGGCTCGCCGCATGCCGTATACATGGAAGTAATCCCTGAGGCCGAGCGGCCGTCCCGCGATGAAATGATCAAGACCGCGAACTACTACTTCTCGGGATTGCAGAGAAATGACGGCAAAGGCTTTTATCCCTTTGCGGATGACTGCGATCGTTATGAAAATGGCAACCGGGCTACCAACGTTCCGCTAAAACCCGGGGAGAAAAGACCGGATCCACTCAAGGAGATGGTGTATTCAAGCGCATGGGGCTGCAAAGAGCAGTTTCAGTCCGGCCTCATGCATTTTGTTTCCCGGATTCGCGATCGCCGTTTTGTGGCCGTGGACCGCGAACGTGGGATCGTATTCACCTTCAACTTCTTCGATCATGGCGCCGGCAAAACAAGACATTGGAAGACAGCGGCTGGCCGCGACATGGTTGCAGGACCTACCGAACCATGGACATGGCAACAAGTGGAGTTATTCAAGATAGAGAAGGGCAATATTCGACGCATTGAAGCCGTTTTGCAGCGATGCCCCTACGGGATGAACTCGGGCTGGAGCACGTATGAGCAAGGAATGTCGGAGGATATACAAATCGTAAACTAATGGACGAATGACGATTTACGATTGACGAGCTAAAACAATCGTCAATCGTAAATCCATCATCCCGAAGGCTGTGTTTTTGCCAATATCACCGCTGACAAACAGAGCGCCAAAGCCGGCAAACGGCCAGCGCGCGAAACTGGATGTTTCGTTTTTCAGAGACACAAGAATCTGAGGCGTTTCAATAATGCTCCAGCCGCACCCTCCAAATCACGGCCTCGATAAATAACGGGGATTTCACTTCTACGGTTAAGCGCATTACACGATCACTGGAATTGGCGACTTCCCACAAGGCTGTATCTCGTTCTTTACGGCATTTGGCTCCGCGCCGAATTAGTTGGGAGAAAACCAGAGCAGCTTTTGCACTCAGCGTTGTCAAAATCAGATGATGATTCTCATCGGTCCAGCTCATCCGCGATTGGTCCGACGCATGCGCAACCTCTGACATCCAGAACACTGGCGGGAAATTGCGCTCCGCTGGGAAGCAAGACTTGATAATCACCCACGGACATTCCAGTAAACTCGAAATCGCCCTCCGCATTGGTCTGAGTTTTCCAACTCTTTTCACCAAGCCGAAGTGATATTTGAATCGGCCTGGGATAAGTCGAGCGAACAACCTTACCGAAGATTCGGGCTCCGGTTGCGGTGCTCGTAGCCAAAGATCGAGCATAGGCCAAATCTTCTGCCGCATTCTCGATCCGGCTAGTCCGTTTGCATGCTGTAGTTGAAAGGTAAGGTTGTGATTGATACCGATATGCATAGACGATATATTCCTGCCCGACTCTAAAATCGATGCTATGTTCACTACTTATTTTAGAGCCTCGGACTTCGATCTTGGATTCGCTTACTCCCCGAAATGGCTCGCTGACCTCAAACACGGCATGCACGGCTGAACGTCCATCAGGAGGCTTAATCGGTTCCTTCGAGTTCAGACTAGATGGCCATGACCATTTCTCTGTGTCTTCCGTGACAGATATGACACGCCCGGCAAATACCGCGCTTGCACGCCAAAACTCATGGCATGGCGGACCGGGGGTTATGCAGACACCTGAAATAGGTTGGACAGCAATAACTACCAATAGCCCTGCGATTATGATGAGGCTGGCTGCTTTCTTCATTGTGCCGAACCCATGATTAAAGAAGACTCCTCCAGGATTGTTACGGTAGGCCCTCAATTATAGGACACCACTGTGCAGATTATGTTCCGAAAATTCAGTGAAATCGATCGAGGTATGGCTCCCACGAAGTCGCGATCGAGGAAGTAGCCCGACCATGCCGCAAGCGGCCCGGCAGAAGCGCAGGCGGACAACTGATAATAACGATTTGGTCCCATCGGCGATTAAGGAAATTCCAGTACTGGATCGCCTCCTCGATTAGCCCGAAGTTCCCCGGCCGTCGAGACAGTATTTGACTGATTTACTTGAAGAATCGCCCAAAATCACTTTCCGCCTACTGGCAACAATCCGAGCAACTCGTACGCCCGTCTCTGTAGAGCGGTTGGTTCCGGTACCTGCTTGAACGTCAAGCTCGATTCCTCCGATTTCAGCCTGTAGGTATTTCGACCACGACTCGCCAACTCCGCCATCAACGTCTCAAAGCTGTGGACCGGAAGACCGTCCGCCGTTTTGTGTGTGGCTTTCTTCCTCTTTGCCGATTCCGATCGGCTTCGCCGGCAGTATCGGATCTCGTCGCTTCCGTTCCATCTCGAGTTCCTCATCCTCAAACAGGATCGGCGCCAGGGCCCTTCGCATATGCCACTCGACATAATAGGCCAGCATGCACAGGAAGATATGAGCCGGCACGCGGTCCTCGGTGCGGTGTCGAATCGGCCGCACCAGGAGATCGATCCCTTTCATGACACCGGAAGCACGCTCCACCTGCGACAGGCTCTTGTAGCGTGCGCACGGTGTCTTCGGCCGACAGGCGCTCTTTGGGTTCGCTGGTGCGGATGACGTAGATGCCATCCAGCTTCGCTTCCGCGGCGATCGCATCCTCGCGACGCGCCCATTGGAAAGTCCCGTCCCGAATCGTGAAGCTGATAGTGCTTACCCATCTTGTAGGCGCCCAGGACCTTCCCGCCTTCAAGCCAATCTCCGACTCCTTTCAGCGGCTTCTTCGTCCGTCGCGCCACTTGCTGCGCGAGCTTCGTCAGCCCCTTCTCGGTGGCTTGCCAGCAACTCCTCGCGCTTGCGGCGCCGCTCTTCTGCCAACAGCGGGTTGTAGCAGGCCATCAACCGCTCGCCCGGAAAGTCCGGCGCGGTGATCTCGGCCAGATTCTTCTCGTCAAACAGCGACCTTGCAGCGCCCCTTGCTTCACCAGCTTGCGAATCGCAACGCTGTCGTCAGCGCCGTGATCCACCCCAGTCCCGGATGCTCCTTCAGCTTGTCGATCTGCGGCTGCGTCAGCATCCCGCGGTCCCCGACCATGCACCACGCGACGAGCCGAACTGCTTGCCGCAGCTTGTCCGACCTGGTCCGCGCACCGTCGTCGGATCTCCCGTGTTGCCCGGGTAGACGCTCGACGGCTATCGGGCGACCTTCGTGATCGGTCAACACCCCGTAGACGATGATCGGCAGCCCCTTCTGCCCATCCCGGTCGTGACCGAACGTGGCCCAGCGGGCACGTCCGCCCCTCGTAGTAGCTGCTGGAGACGTCGTACAGAACCATCGCCCCTCGGTCAGGTGCCGCTGGGCCAGCTTCTTCTCGATCCGCTCCTTGCCGGGCCAGAGCCAGTCCATGGCTTCGTACAGATCGTCTTCGTCGGCGTCCTGCACCGACAATTCCTCGGCAAGCGTCGTGGTATGCCACTCCCGCGTCGTCGCCAGCTTCGAACATGGGTGAATCAACCGTTCGGCAATCATCGCCACCACCAGGTCGCGCTCGCGGCAGCGCTTCGAGAAATCACCGAATCCAGGCCGAGCTTGCGGATGGTTCCCAGAATGGCTTCGACGTGGCCGTGGGGCAGGGTTCGTTCGGTGTCGAACAGATCGTACGGCGAAACCAGCATTTCGTCGTGGAGAAGCCGGCGCAGGGTTTCAATCTTGCGCTTCGGCCAGTCGGAGAGGTTGGCGAGGGTGCGCTTGAGGGTTTTTTTGCCTTCGCGCCAGCCTTCGCGCAGGAGGATGGCGGGCGGGGAGTTGCGATTGGGGACGGTTTCGATATACATGGGAGCTATTATTCATAATATCCCATACATGTCAAGATATATCAGCCTATTACATGGGAACATTATTCAAGTCGTGATTTTCCTCCAATCTCTGACTATTCAACAATTTGTTGGGAAATTGAGCTCAATCCGCTGGGGAACTTCGGATTAGTAGAAAGCAATCTGATCATACGGCAGGGACTTCGGCCTGAAAAGTAGATGTGCTTTTGGTTCTCAATATTCGTATCTCTTTTCTCCAATTTCGCTTTAAAATCAAGTCTCTATTGCCTTGAGGGGTCTGAACCGGAAGCTCAATGAGTCTGGGGAAGGACGGCGAACCCTAAAGAGGCCGTTTATTCCACCTATATGCCGGTGGAGGGTAGGATTGCAGCGTCGAGTACCTCAAAGAAAACTTCGACGAACTTCGAGCATCAGGGAGATATCATGAAGACACACATTTCTGGTCACTGCATCGTTGGCGCCGCCGCCTTCTGCTATTTCTGCTGCCGAGCACGAGCTTTACCCAGGACAAGCCCGTTACCGACCAAACTCTGCTCGAGCAGATTCGGATCCAGGACATGATGGTTGATATTATGCCGACCTGGGTAAGGCGACCGGCGAGAAAATGGCCCGGCACTATACCGAAGACGGCGTCCTCGATGTCAATAACATGGTGTTCACGGGCCGTAACGAGATCGAAAAGATCTACAGCATGACGGGCGAGAAGACGGGCGAAGTTCACAAAGGCACCGTCCATACGCTCGTAACGAATGTGATTATCGACGTTGACGGCAACGAGGCGAGCTGTTGGTTGATCTATACGAACGTCCAGAACGAGAGCATAGAAAAGCCGCCGAAGTTCCTTGAGCAGGGTCGAGACCACACGAAGCTCGTGAAGCGCGACGGCCGCTGGCTTATCAAGCACCGCTGGATCACGAGCGATGGCGGCACACCAAAGTATTGGCGGCAGAAGTACATCAAGAGATAGTTCCGCTGAGCGCGGCATGACGCCTTCAGCTGATGTCTTCTCGCTTCGCTTCGGAGTTGCCAGTTCATTTTCCCCTCCAAAGTCAATAATGGGTTTGGTATAGTCGATGACTGTCCTGAAGTCGGCTTGTGGGAAGATACGCACCTCGTATTTTGAGGGTCACAGGGTTGGTTATTCGCGAAACCCGACTTGTGACCACAGCCGGGCATCAAAAAAGTCATATTGACGGGATGCGCGTTTGTCCAAGTGAACCGGCCAAAATGCGCAACGTTAACATATTACCCCTGATCAGAAGCTGCGAAGGGAGATTTCATTTTGAAAAAGGGCTTTCGTTCTTCCTATCGGCCGCTCCTGTCGCTATCGTCCACGATCATAAATTGAAGCGATAGCATTACCAATTATCGCGTAACCCGAAGTTGAGATTTTGGCAGCCCAGAAGGATCAGGCTTCTGGGATATGGCTAGCGGATCCATGCAGCCTATAATAGCGCCACCTATTCATTACGCAACAGCACATAGAAATGCATCGGCCTCGGCATCGCTCTTGGCGGGCTATTGTGAAATTGTAATGGTCCCCGGGCTCGCTCGCCCGGGGACTTGAATCTATCTTGCGGTGGTACTCATCACGCAGCCGTTTTCAGCTTCTGCTCTTTGCAGGCTGCTTGTTCTGAGTCATCAAAGAAACAACAAATAGCGTGATAAACCCCAACGGAATCGAAACGATGCCCGGATTCTGCAAAGGAATTGGCGCATCCTGTGCATTCAATCCATAAATTTCGTATAGCGTCGGAGACAAAAGAATGATTCCCAGCGACGACAGTATCCCGACTACGATGGCCCAGGAAATCCCGCTTGAAGTCGTTTTCTTCCAGAACAGCAGCATCAGAATAGCCGGCAAATTGGCCGAGGCGGCAATAGCAAACGCCAGGCCGACAAGGAAATTGACATTCTGATTTTTGAACAGGATGCCCAGAATGATCGCGACGATACCGACGATGACGGCCGCGATTTTGCCCGCCCGGACTTTCGCCTGTTCCGTCATGTCGATCTTCAGGAACTTATCCATAAAATCATGGGCTACCGCACCCGAAGCAGCCACAATGAGGCCGCTGACTGTACCCAAAATCGTCGCAAACGCGATTGCCGAAATAATGGAAAACAGCGTCGTGCCGAACATCTTGGCCAGAAGCGGCGCCGACATGTTCGAGCTTTCAACATCGAGACCTCCGCCGATCATTGCCCCCGTGCCCATATACAAAGTCAATATGTAAAACGCCCCGATGGCGACAATGGCGACAATGGTAGACTTGCGGGCAGCGCTCTGACTGGGAACGGTATAGTACCGGATCAGGATGTGCGGCAGAGCTGAAGTACCCAGGAACAAAGCCAGCATCAGCGATATGAAATCCAGCCGGGTCCACAAAGTAGCGCCTTTTTTAAGCTTGTAATACAGGCCCGGCTGCATGATCTCCCGGCCGCTGGTGACATTTTGATAAAAAACGGTCACTTTGTCGTCGCCAAACTTGAAAGCCTTTTGTGAGAAGCGCGTGATTTCAGAATCTTCCAGAGTGCGAAGATATTCCAGCGGCCCCAATGGCCCGGTTTCCTGGACTTCCTGGCCGTCTAGGACGATCTTCTTGGCATGCCCGACCTGGTAAAACTTTCCAGCCTCCTTGGGTTCACCGTTGTATAGCGTGGGCCCCTGTTTGGGCGTAACGATGGAAAGGGCTTCCTCCAAAACGAACCCTTGATCTTTTGTGCTGAGTTTCCACCAGGACTGAACGCCGCCTTTTTCCAGCTTGACAAGAGTAATTCCCGCGACGGTTTGCTGCCCGGAAATTGCATAACTCGAGTCTGAAACGCCGGTCACCTTTCCATCCGCAACAGTCGAGCTCAAGGTGATGAAGGAATGGTATTCGTTGTGGGGGGTAAGATTGATTCCCTTGTTGAGCACAAATACGACGATTACCAGTGAAAAGACAATCAGGAGGCCTCCCTTGATAAACTGCACATACGTCGTGGATGTCATCCCTGCCGTCGAAACGATAAAAATGACAATGGACCCGACGAGGATGACCCCGACCCAGTGAGGGAAACCCAGCAGCGGCGTCACCAGAGCCCCGGCTCCCACCATCTGCGGAATCAAATAGAATATCGACACTACCAGGGTACTGATGGACGCCGTCAATTTGATCGCCGAGGAGTCGAATTTGGCATCGAGAGCATCGGCAAATGTATATTTGCCCATCCGTCTCAGGGGCTCCGCCACCAGGAATAATGCAACGACCCAGCCTGCAAGATAACCGATGGAATACAAAAAGCCGTCATAGCCATAAAAGGCAATCATGCCGGCAATTCCAAGAAACGAAGCGGCCGACAAATAATCACCCGCGAAAGCAATCCCGTTTACTCCCCAGTGAATCTGACCGCCTGCAGCATAATACCCGCTGGCGGATTTGGCTTTCCCTGCAAAATAGAAAGACAGCCCCAAAACGGCAAGCACAAAAACAACGAAGATCACGATGGCAATCGGGGAAACTTGATAAATCATAATTTATCCTCGCGGTTCATCTGCCTTTCATATTTTGTGCAGAAATGGTTGTAAAAAAGGCCCATAACGGCGGCCAAGATAATGAGCCCCATTCCGTAAACAACAGCCAGATTGATATTCGCAAAGACCCGCACACCTAAAGCGTCCGTAAAAAGGGTCCCAATCACCACAAATCCCGCGTAAATCGCCAGATAGATCAGAAATAGAATCACTCCAAGCCTAGTCTTTTTGGGAATTGCCAAATCCCTGCCCAGCTCAATCGCAGGCTGATGTTGCATACTTATCTCCCTTTTGCAGTCTTTTGACTGATCATTTGTACAACAAAGTCCCTCCGCAGAACCTGAAGTCCAGGCTCTGAAAGGGAACGCCATCTATTATATCCCAGGATTTCACTCTGCTGTGGGCTCAAGCCGGAGTTTCGAGGCGCGCATCAAACGCAAGTATTCAATATGCGTATTTTTATTTAATAACCTACGATGCTTTACTGAGCCTTTCCTGAATCTCACAATGCACCTAATTTATATGCATGCTGACCTAAAACCTTGACCATAAAGCATGTTCCCAGGCTTGAAATCGAGTATCGCAGGAATTTTGCATCCATGGCAAGGCCTTTATTGCAGAATTGAGCAAATATTTATGCACCCCGACATTGGCCATTATCGGAGACGAACCCTGCAGGCTGGTGACTGCATTCACGTCCGGATTCACCGCCACAGGAGAAACAAGAAATGCGGCTTAAGCCTGACCGAGAAAATCGTAGCTGATCTTTTTTCGGATTGTAGAAATGACCGAAAAGGACTCTTTCAGCAGAATCGCTTCCATGGGAGACAAAGTCTTAAGGTCAAGAGAATTGTCGGGCTTTCTATCTTCCGCCGAAGCCGAAATTTGATTGCGCAGCCGGATCTCCATCAGGAAGGAGTAGGCCTGTACGATTTCGTCATAGAATCCCTTTTTTACGATCTGCAACTCAAAAAGTTTGTAAAGGCGATCGAGAGTGTTGGTTTCACCTATGTTATGGCGCAGCGCATAGAGTCGCGCGAAGTTCACGATGGGCAGCATCGCTTCCTTGAGGCTGATTGCATTCGGACTATCCCCGCCGGATTCAGCGACGATCTTGCCGAACAAACCGACCGGCGGTTTGTACAGCAGGGCGTTTTGCGCGAAGTGAAGCAGAAATGGCGGGTGTTCCGCCATCAAGGACTGGATAACGCTGCGCAACTCGCGGGCAAGTTCCCATTCGCCCCAAATGCAGCGAAAATCAAAGAAGGTATTGAATTCCAGCAAGTCCTGCGGATTTGCCTGCATGATCCAATCGCGGAAATAATGCTTCCAATCCTGGAGGGGACGATTCCATTTGGGATTGCGTGCCATGACCTCGCCGCTGCAAAACGTATAGCCGGCGCGATTGAGTCCAGAAGAGACGGTATCGCCCAGGCGCAGAAAATATTGCTGAAGGAAATCGTTCGTTTCACTGGGCGCGGGCCCATAGATCAATGCGTTATCCTGATCGGTAACCAGTGTTTGTTCGCCTCTCCCTTCGCTCCCAAGAGCCATGAAGCACATCGGGGCTGGAGGCTGGCCCGTTCCCTGAATTGCCATTTCTATCAGGCGTTCCGCGATCGTGTCGCTGATTCGGGTCATGATCCGGTTCACGATGCGGGGTTTCGCACCGCAGTCCAACAGCGTTTTGATCAGCCACGGGAGTCGCTTTTTTGCCTCGATGATTTCTGAAATAGTCGCGGCTCTTTTGACTTCTCCCACGATTACAGCCGCCGTATATCGGTGAAGATGCATCAGGTCTGAATTGCCGACGAGACTACGAATCCGGCCCTCGGCGTTGCGCAGGGCCAGATGGTGAACGCGCATTTGCTCCATTTTAAGGATTGCCTCGAAGACGGTAGCTGCATCCGGAAGCGAAATGACCGGAGCACTCATGATGACATGGACAGGCAACGCCATATCGGTGCCGGCCGCTAGCACGCGGTCGCGCAGGTCCCAGTCCGTCAGTACGCCTATGACGGCACCGGATTCCGACGCCGTTACACCGAGAATGCTTGTCTTGCCGCGCGACATCTTTTCCGTAGCCTCGCGGATAGAGGTATTCATATCGCACAGCGGAAGCTCGTGGGCGAAGTCCTTTAGCGGGGCATTCATGAAAAGAAGTTCGCTCTGCAGTTCTCCAAGCAGCGTATCGCGCTCTTTCTCGGACCTCTTTTGAATCGTTTTATCTTCCACAATTCCGTCGTAATACCTCGCAACCCCTGTCTCATCCTTAAAAGGCAGAAGAGAAAGGGAGACAAACAACAGCCCTCCTTCCTTTTTTGAAATGTCTATTGTTCTATTCTGTATCTCGACCCCGTTTTCAACCGCCGTGGAAATTTTCCCGCGCTCGATTTCATCGGAGATCAGCAGCAGGAGTGCCCTGGGAGCAAGGTCTTCATGATCGGAAATACCGAAGATCTTTCGAGCGGCATGATTTGCCTCCAGGAAAAGAGGGTTCCGCTCAGCGGTAATCCTGAAAACGCCCAGTTCGATCCTTTCAGTAAGATCTTTGAATCTTTCCCTGCTATGACTCAGTTCGCCCTCAAGAACACGACTGTGGCTGATATCTCTGGCGACCAGGATGAAACCGGTTTTGCCGCCAAGAGCAATCAGGGTAAGAGAACAGAGCGCGCGAAACCGTTCCCCGTTTTTCCTGAACAAATCTCCTTCAAACTGGGCCGGCGGCTTCCCGCCTTCCAGGGTAGCGTTTATCACCGTCAGCGCAGAGTTCGTTTCGTATGTTTCGGGAGGGAAAAGGTCTCTGAAATCCAGCCGCGACAGCTCTTCCTCTGTATATCCAAGCGTTTCGGCCATCGTGGTATTTGAATAGGCACAGCGTTCATTCAGAACCATCAGGGTTCCTTCGGTCGTCGCTTCGACAAGAGCCGCATATTTTTCATGCGATTCCTGCAATTCAGCCTCGCTTTTGCTCCTCCGCCTTTCAATCGCAAGACTTTCCCGGGTGATATAGGCTAGAAGCAGGATGATGGCTCCCATAATGCCAAAACACAGGCGAACCAGCCAACCCGTCATGGTTTTGATCTCCTGGTGCACGTCGTCCAGGTAGATCCCTGTGCCGATCACCCAATTCCAAGGCTCAAATAATTTTACAAATGACTGCTTGGGCACAACCCGGTCCGGGTTATCTTTCCATTGCCAGTAATATTCGACGAAACCTTCGTTTCTGACACGGGCCACCTTGACAAACTCGACGAACAACCTGGTGCCGCGCACATCCTTGAAATCGCTAAGATCTGTGCCGTTCAAATCCTTCCGATATGGATGCATGATCATCCTTGGATGCATGTCGGTTACCCAGAAATAGTCCTTACGCTCCAATCCATATCTAAGAAATTCTATATGCGAAACTGCCCTCTTCTGTGCCTCGGGGCGGCTTATAAGCCCGGCCCGCGCATCCGCCTCGTAATGAGCCAGGATGCTTATCGCCGATTGAATTAATTCCCGAATCATTTCCCGCTTCCGGTCCATAAGGTTCTTTTCCAGGGCGGGAAGTATCAAACCAAAGATGGCTGCAATGCATAGAACGACAGCTAGAAGTGTGGGAAAAACGATTCGCAGACTAAACCTGCGCCACTGCAGCGAAGGATTTTTCTGGCGGATCATCCGTTTCCTAAGCGGTGGTGCGGGCTGTGCAGCTCCGGAGCCTTCCTGGGATGCGCCTCCTTCCTCGGAAACAGGCAGTCGGTGAGCCCGTCGAAAAAGCATCCAATGCTCCAATGGCATCTCGTATGAGATCTGGTTCAAACCGGGCTGGTCATATCCGTGAAAGTCCGTCCCCGCACACAAAAGCAGATCCAGGCTGCGCGCGGCCGCGATTAGCCTTTCGCGAATCGATTCGGGGTAGCCGATATAGAATGCCTCAATACCATCAAGTTGCAGGGCTTTCAGCTCAACCAGCCACTGTTCCAGTTTTTCTATATCCGGGCATGCCGATAGCGGATGAGCCAGGAATGCCGTACCGCCGGCTCTGTGTATGATCTGAATAACCTCCGCAGCGCCAGCCATGACATGTTCAGAAGAGATATCCCCATTTTTTGACCAAGACTTTAAATAGGCTCCGAATTTGTGCAAATCTTCGCGGAATCCGTTGCGACGATTCAATTTCCTTTGGCGAAGGATCTCCAGCAATTCCCGGTTTTCAGGATCAAATCCGTATGCCAGGACATGGAAGGAATCCGGCGCTTCCTCAATCGTGATCTCCACACCGGTAAGCAGGCCAATCCCATGGAAAGCAAGAACCTGGTCAAAAGCACGCAATCCGTCAATGGAATCATGATCCGTTAATGCAGCAAACCGGACGCCGGATGCCGCCAACTCTGCAGCCAACTGTTCCGGACTGAGAGATCCGTCGCTGACACTCGAATGACAGTGGAAATTAACGCGGATTGTTTGGGCAGAGATTCCGACAGAAGGAAGCGCAGTCATGGCCGTAAATATGCTCCTTTCCGCCATTGTACATCACCTTTTGCAAATAGAAAGAAATCCTTGATAGAGGGATGGTCGATCTTCCATTATGAGAAATTCTATCCAACAAACTCCATCTCCCGAGAAATTTTCATTGCAAAACGCATGAAGAATCCGTACTCTCCCAGGAAAATTCTAAAGGAAGGCAAAAGGAATATGCGGAATATGCGGCTTCTCCTCAGTATTGGCATTGTCTTCACCTGCTGTATGCAATCGATATACGCCTCAGGCCCGCCGTGGAAGTTCACGCTAAACGAGGGAAAGACTTCGGTGTCCTTCGGCTTTCTGCTTCAACCCCAGTTTGAATCACTCGAAACCATTGCAGGCGCAGATAGTTCCGAAGACATTTTCTTTCGCAGAATACGGTTTATCGCAGGTGGTAAAATCTACTCCAAGCTTTCATTTTTCGTCGAAAGCGATAATCCCAATCTGGGCAGGAAGGTCGCCAACGGGGATAGAATAAACGATTTCTTTCTGCAGGATGCATATGTTAATTATGCATTCCGCCCGGAATTCCAGCTGGACGGCGGCATGATTCTTGTTCCCGTCTCCCACAACGCCGGTCAATCGGCGGCATCTCTGCTGGCAATCGACTACGGACCTTATTCCTTTTTGGCTTCCGTTCCCACGCGGTCAAAAACCGGCCGTGATTATGGGCTGCAGGCGCGGGGCTATATAAATAAGCATTTCGAGTACCGCGTGGGACTCTATCGCGGCAACAGAAATCACGACGGGGACTTCCCCTATCGCTACATGGCCCGCTTCGTCTGGTATCCGTTGGAAGCGGACACCGGCTTCTTTTATACGGGAACAACGCACGGCCAGAAAAAGATCATCGCACTCGGCGCGAGCTTCGACCGGCAAGGCAATTACAGCGCAAACTCCGTGGACTTCTTTTTAGATCATCCAGTCAAAAACGGCGACGCGGTGACGATCCAGGCGGATTTCACACGTTACGATGGGGGCACCTCATTTGCAACGCTTCGGCAACAAAACGACTGGATGCTGGAAGGTTCTTACTATTTCAAGAAAGCCAAACTCGGTCCTTACGTGCAATTCGCATCGAGGGATCTGATCGACCCGAGTTCCGCAGATGACAGGAAGATCCAGGGTGGAGTGGCGTACTGGATTCAGAAGCACAAGCTGAATATCAAAGCCGGATACGGGAAGTTCCTGAAGGATGATGCGCCCGGTCGTTCGCAATTCGTCGTACAAACTCAGTTCTTCTACTATTGACGCGTAATTAGACTCAAGGAGCCAAAGTCTGGAATGCATTCAGAACCTGGCTGGGAGTCCATTCATTGCCTTGGAAAATTTGTTTGAGTTTGCCATCGGCCCCGATCAGAGCGGTCACTAGCGAATGCGTGATTTGACCTGATTCCTTGCGATAGATAAGCCCGAAGTAGCCGGTAATTTTCTTAATATCCTCCGGAGAACCCGTGGCAAATTCCCATATGCCGAAATCCGGAGGATCCATATAGCGGCGCGCATACTCCCGCAGAACCGCGGCCGTGTCGTATTCGGTGTCGAAACTAACCGTCAGGAGATGCGGTTTCTGGCCGGCTTTGGCGACTGATTTCAGCCCTCGATAAACCTCCGAAAAATTATGGCTCGTCCGCGGACAGTAGTCCGGAAGAGGGCACCGCGTATAGATAAACGTCAGTAGCAGAGGACGGCCGCGGTACTGCACAAGGTGGATCTGCGCAGTATCCTGGTTTATGAGCTTGAAATCGGGGACCTCGTCACCTATTCCGGGCATTGTGACGGCGGTTTCCGGAGGGCCGCCGGACGCGCTCTGACTGATCCGGATTCCTTCAATCCAGGATCGGTCGCCTTGCACCACCAATGTTGCTTGAATGGCTTGCCCCGGCGCAAGCGCCTCCAGAGCCCAGTCCTCCCGGACGCTAAAGGGCATCGTCATGGCGTCCATGAATCCGGAAATCTGCTCGTGATCGATCGTAACCTGACGTTGTGCCTTGTCGACCGAAACAACCTTACCCTTCAGCTCGAAGCGCTTTTCAGGAGCGCGCCCGCAGCTCGTCATTAAGAAGCAAGCGCTGAACACGACAAATAAAACGCAGCATTTTCGAATTGTCATAATGCCTCATTCAATCGGGCGGATTAAATTTTGGTCGGTAGTGCTGCCACCTCAAGCCAGAAATGCTCAATCGCACGCAGAACGCTCACAAATTTTTCAAAATCGACCGGCTTGGCTATATAGCAGTTTGCCTGGAGCTGATATGCCTGGAAAATATCTCTGTCATCTTTAGAAGTTGTTAAGACTACGACAGGAATAGTTCGCAGATCCGGATCCGATTTCAGTTCCGCCAAAACTTCTCTCCCGTCTTTGCGCGGGAGATTCAAATCCAGCAATATCAGGTCCGGCCTTGGAGCTCCGGCATACGAGTTTTCTCTATTTAGAAACTCCATCGCTTCCACGCCATCTTCAACATGGCTCAGATTGCACGGGATGTCGCCGGCCTGCAAAGCTTCGATAGTGAGATCCGTATCACTCGGACTATCTTCAACAAGTAGAATTTCGACGGGTCTGCTTCTCTGTGGCATATGGGAAATACCTCTAACGCTCACAAAAGCTTAATCAGCTCCATTCTGCGCATTCCCAATTCTCTATGAAATCGGCCCCGCTCGTCAACCAGTCCGTCGATGGCCGTTCCTCTCGAGCAGCCGTACGCTGCAAAATCTGCTGGCCGAAGCGGCTTTAATGAGGTAATGATTATGGGCGGTTTTGTAGGGCCATGCAGTCTGGGTTTCTATGAGGAATGAACACCATGTATCGTAAAGTCAGGCAGCTGTTGGAGGAAGGCGAGACGCTGGCTGTTGCCACGATTGTCTCAACTTTGGGTTCGACTCCCCGTGAAGTGGGAGCACAGATGGTCATAACCGCATCCGGAGAAATTCTGGGAACCGTCGGAGGGGGCTGCGGCGAAGCGGAAGTGCGTCGTGAAGCAGTCCAGGTAATTCGCTCGCGCAAACCGGCGATGGTGAAAGTCGAGCTCATGGATGACATTGAATCCAACAGCCCTGCCGTTTGCGGCGGAATTCTCAATGTTTTTATCGATCCGTGGTGGAACGCTCCTGCCGCAATTGGCCCGGAATTGGCGGACGCATTGATGCAGGTTGAACAGGACGGCACGGCCGCGGTAGTTGCGACTGTGCTGGACGCAGGGAATTGCCCGGATGTGGCTTCAGGCGACAAGTGCTCCATCCGCGACGGTGCTGTCAGCGTCTGCAATATCCGCAACCAGGAGCTGCTCAAGGCTATCTTGCATGAAGCGGAAACAAGGCTGTGCAACGAAAAATGCAGCCAAGTCACTCTGACACTGCCAGGGACGGACTCCAGCGCAGAAGTCTTTTTCGAAGTCATCACAGCGATGCGCAAGGTGATTATCGTGGGCGCCGGGCACCTGGCAATCCCGCTGGTCAAGTTTGCCAAAATCCTTGGCTTTCACATCACCGTCCTCGACGACCGTGTGATCTATGCAAACCGCGAACGGTTCCCCGACGCCGACGAAGTCCTGGCAGGAGACATGGCGGAAACCTTGCGCGGCATTGAGATCACTCCGCAAACCTATATTGTCCTCATTACCCGCGGCCATCAGTTCGACGAGCCCTGTCTGAGGGAAATAATACATAGCCCCGCAAAATACATCGGCATGATCGGAAGCAAGAGACGAATCAAGGCCTGCTTCATCCGATTCAGGGATGAAGATGGAATTCCCGAAGAGCTGCTGAAAAAGGTTTATGCTCCGATCGGCCTGGATATCAAAGCAGAATCCCCGGAAGAAATTGCTCTTTCCATCATTTCCGAAATGGTCAAGATCCGACGCGGCGGCACCGCCCAGTCCCTTACCAATCACTAGCTTCTAGGATTAAAGGATCAAAGGATTCAAGGATTCAAGGATCAAAGGATTCAAGGATTAGAGGGATTAAAGGATTCAAGGATCAGAGGATTAAAGGATCAAAGGGGTAAAAGATCGAAGGGGTAAAGGGATAAGGCGGAAAAACCGCATTTTGGTTTTTCCCTTTAATCCTCTAATCCTTGAATCCTTTGATCCTTCCAGGGGGGGCCCCATGGAAAGAAAAAACATTGTTACGATGCCGGGAGACGGCATAGGCAAGACCCTCCTGCCTGAAGCACTCAGGGTTCTTGATGCCGTGGGATTTAAAGCCAACTACATCCCCGCAGATATCGGCTGGGAATACTGGCGCACCGAAGGGGATCCATTACCACGACGCACGCTGGATCTTCTCGAAAAACACAAAATTGCACTGTTCGGTGCAATCACATCTAAACCAAAAGACCTGGCGGACCAGGAACTCAATCCCGAACTCAGGCATAAGGGTTTCGTTTATTACAGCCCCATCGTCGGACTGCGCCAGCATTTCAACCTCGACGTCTGCATCCGACCGTGCCGAACATTCAGGGGGAATCCGCTCAATTTCGTCAAGCAGTTGGACGGCCGGATGATTGAGCCCGACATCAATGTGGTTGTGTTCCGGCAGAATACTGAAGGCCTATACAGCGGTGTGGAGTGGCTGAATCCGCCGGAAAAGATACGTTCCGCCCTCGAGACACATCCCAAAATGGCTTCATTCAAATCCACGCCCGATGAAGACATGGCAATCTCGTGCCGAATCATCACGCGCAACGCATGCCGCAGAATCATTGCCGCGGCGTTTCGCTATGCCCGCCGCTTGGGATATAAAAACGTTACCGTTTGCGAAAAGCCGAATATCCTGAGGGAAACATCGGGGATGATGCGAGAGGAAGCCATCAAAATTGCCCGCGATTTTCCGGAAATACCGCTGTGGGAAACCAACATAGATGCGCAGATGATGTGGCTCAATAAAAACCCTGAAGACTACGGCGTCATCGTCACCAGCAACATGTTCGGCGACATCATCAGCGACGCTTTTTCCGGGCTCGTCGGAGGACTGGGATTCGCCAACAGCGCAAATATCGGGGACGACTGCGCCATTTTTGAACCGACGCACGGCTCCGCGCCAAAATACGAAAATCTCAGGCCGTCCATCGTAAATCCGATCGCCATGATCCTGAGCGCATGTCTTCTGCTGGATTATCTCAATGAAACCGAAAAGGCCGAGCAGGATCCGTGCAGCGATTGCATCCGTTATCGCCGAGGGAAAGGTGCGAACCTACGATATGCTCCGGATGGTCGGAAGTCCCGGCGTATCGCTCGCGGCGCTGCCAGCACGGAAGCCATGACCGACGCCATCATAGAACGATTATAGATTCGAGATCGAGATTCGGATATGAGATAGCCGCCGAACCTGCTTCGCTTAAATCCGAATCGAATCCGAATTTTGCCCTCGAATCTATATTGCCCCGGCTTTCCTGAGTGCCGCAATCTGCTCTTCGGCATATCCGAGGCCGCTCAGAATTTCGTTCGTATGCTCAGACAACCTGGGGGGAGACGATTCGATATCCGCAGGCGTCTTGTCGAAGTGTGCGGTCAGATTGAACAGCTTCAAATCGCCGATTCCCTCGGCGTGAATGGTTTTCAGTGTTTTGCGATGAAGGATCTGCTCCTGGTTTAAAGCCTGCTCCAGCCCAAGGATCGCGCCGGATGGAATGCTGCGGCTGTTGAACAGATCGACCCAGTACTTCGTCTCGTGTCCTTTTAATCTGGCTTCAATCAGCGGAGTGAGCTCTTTGCGATTTTTCTTGCGCGCGTCGCGCTGCTGAAAACGGGGATCGGTTTTCAGTTCCGCGAGGCCAAGGAGATCGGCGAGAGATTCCCATTGTTCCTGTTTGTTGGCGGCAATATTGATATACCCGTCTTTTGTGGTGAAAGTGCCCGAGGGAGCAGCTGTAAAGTTGTCGTTGCCCAACAAACTCGGCGGCTGCTTGCCGATTAATAAATTCGCCGACGACCCAGCCCATCAGCGGCATGATGGAATCAAGCAGCGCTATGTCTATGAACTGCCCCTGGCCGGTCCTCTCACGATGAAACAAAGCAGCCAGTATGGCGAAGGCCGCGTTTAATCCTCCAACTGTGTCACATACCGGGAAACCGCACCGCAGAGGGTTCAGGCGCTCATCGCCATTAATCGCCATGGCGCCGCTCAATCCCTGGATAATCTGATCGTAGGCGGGTTTCATTGCATCCGGGCCGGTCTGACCGAAACCGGAGATCGCGCAATATACCAACCGCGGATTGATTTCAGCAAGCGCTTTATAGGAAAGGCCGAAACGGTCCATGACACCCGGGCGGAAGTTCTCTACCACGACATCCGAACTCTGCGCCAGCGTTCGAAATATCAGCCGGGCTTCTTGATGTTTGAGGTTCAGCGTGAGTGATTTTTTATTGGCGTTTTGCGCAAGGAAGCTCGTCCCCATCTGTTCGTCGTTCAGCTTCGGCACGTTTCCCAGCTTGCGCGCCAGATCGCCGGAACCCGGAGGTTCGATCTTAATCACCTCAGCGCCCAGCAACGCCAGGTGGAGTGTAGCGAACGGCCCTGACAGAACCATTGTCAGGTCCAACACTTTGATGCCCTCAAGGAGCTTCACAGGCGCACCTCCTGTCCTAACCCGCATTTCTCACGGGCTTTCTACTGCGGCGGCGGATCCGGGCATGTCTACTGCGTTGCGCTCCGTCGGGCTCCTCGACGTACTGTCGAGTACGCCTGCGGGGCCCTCGGTCGCGCGCCTTGTATCCACGCCCGTCTGCGCCGCCTCGCTACAAAACCCCGTGAGAAATGCGGGCTAAGGCAATTGCCTGAAGTTACTTCATTTCGCGCGGGGGCGGACCGTCGTATATCACCGGTATCCGGACGCGCATCGGCTTCTCGCGCGTATGTTCTTCCATCACTTGCGCCGTCACGCCGGCTACGCGCCCGATGATAAAAATAAGCTTGCCTACCGGCGGAAGGAATCCCAGGTCGCACAATACTGCCGACAATGCGCCGTCGATGTTGATAGGCATCGGGCGGATCTGATCGCGCGCGGCTGCTTCGAGCGCCTGCATGAATGTAACACCGTCGCGCGCCACGCCGCCGGAGCGCGCCATCTCAAAGAGGACACGTGTGCGCGGATCTTCCGTGTGCACCCGGTGGCCGATTCCCGGCAGGCGCCGCTTCGCGGATATCGCATCGGCAACCGCGCGGCGCGCGGCATCCTGCAGCGAAAGGCCTTCGCGGCGGGCGACCGTGACGCCGTCGCATATCATCTGCATGCAATCAAATGCGGCACCCCCATGCGCATCCCCCATAGCCAGGACACCCGCCGCCACGGCGGCTTCCAGCGAGCGGCGGTTTCCGGAAGCGACGATCCTCGCGGCCGCCGCCGACGGGGCTGCCGGTCCGTGGTCGGAGACGCCTATCAAAATCGCATCCAAGAGAGCTCGCTCCTCTTTCGTCGGCAAGCGGCCCTGGTGCAGCAAAAAGATGGTTTCGGTGAATGTAGCCTGCCGCATCAACGATGTCACATCGTATCCGCGGATGAAGATGTTCTTCTCGTCGGAAGTGGTAATTCCTGTGCGCCAGGGGTCCATGGTTCGCCTCCATTGCCTGTTTGCCTATAAGATACCACGGTTTAATTGACGATTGACGATTGACGATTGACGATTAATGATAAACGACATCGAGGCGAGGTCATGACGGAAGAAGAAAAGCGGAACATTTTTATATGCGGATTTATGGCGACCGGCAAATCGTCCGTGGGGAAACAACTGGCCGCAGCGTTGCATTGGGAATTTCTTGATATGGACGCACTGATCGAGTCCGAAGCGGGAACATCCATCTCGGAGATTTTCTCTTCCCGGGGCGAGGCGGCTTTCCGGGCCATGGAGGCCCGCATGGTCGAACGCCTCGCCGAGCGCACCGGCTGCGTCGTTGCGACCGGTGGCGGCGTTATCGTCCAGCAGGAAAATCTCAAAATAATGAAGCGCTGCGGTGTGGTGATTACGCTGGCCGCCGACATTCAAACAATTCTCGAACGATCCGGCAAAGCAGACACTCGGCCGTTGCTGCAGACGACGGACAGGCTGGAGCGGATTCGCACGCTGATGGAACAGCGGGCGCCCTTCTACGCGCAGGCCGATATCGTCCTGGACACTTCATCGCTCGCTATGGATGCGGTTGTGACCATCCTGGTGGATCGCCTGAGGGCATGGAACATCACGCGGTAGCGCAAAGTCAGAAATCCCGCAACCGCACATCTATAAAGAAATACTCAAACCATATAGATCGGAATCGCTATCGGCTTTTGATATCGACCATTGATACGCAAAACCGAAAACCGATTGCGATCTCCGATGCCGATTCCGATTCCGAGGCTTTTGGATTGTGGTAATTTGTTCAGGAATCGCGGCTTTATCCCGCTACTTCCGCTCCTTGGCAGCCTGCCCGGTCTTGCAGAATCCCAATCATCGCCTGAATGCCGCAGGCATAACTGCGCCAGCCAAGGCCTGCGATGCAACCCACGACAACGGGAGAGACGACCGAGTGCTGGCGGAATTCCTCGCGTGCATAAATATTCGACAGGTGAACCTCGATTGCGGGCAATGAGACCGAAGCCAGTGCGTCCCGGATTGCATGCGAGTAGTGGGCGTAGGCGCCCGGATTAATGACGATACCGTCCGCCCAGGTCGCCGCATCATGAATAGCGTCGATCAAAGATCCTTCGCTATTGGACTGAAACACGCGCAGCTCGGCGCCGCCCTCTTCGGCGATGCCGTGCATTCGGGCGTTAATTTCATCGAGGCCGGCCGTCCCGTAAACCTCCGGCGAGCGCTTTCCCAGTAAATTCAAATTCGGTCCGTGGATGAGCAGAATTTTAATCACAATCGAACCTCCTTTCGGCTATTGGCTATGTCATCGTAATATGGATTTTGCCGGCCTCTCCGGTTCCGGCATGCGCAAGCGCACGGCCCAGCGATTCCAGGGGATACGTGTGCGTCACGACACACGAGGGATGGAGCGCTCCTCGGGCAACCTGGTCGATGACGTGCGCAAAATCCTTCGGGTGATCGTAAATCATGGACGTGCGGATATCGATCCCTTCGCGCACAAAGCGCAGCGGAACAAAACTTGCAGGCTCGGAGGAAAGCCCCAGGAGAATCACCTGAGAAGCCCGGGGCGCGGCCTTCAAAGCAAGATCGATGGTGGCGGGCGAACCGGCGCATTCGAATATGGAAGTCACGTTCTCCTGCTGCCACATCTGCGCAGTATCCATATTTTGCGCGGGCGACTCGGCACCGAGGGAACGGGCCATCTCCAGCTTGTTGGCGAACCTGTCATGGGCGATCACTCGCACGCCTGCTGCCACGGCGGCATGAATCAGCAATAGCCCGACCACGCCGCATCCCAAAACCACCACAGTGTCTCCTGCCTTCGCGCCGGAACGAACAAACCCATGCACGGAAACGGCCAGAGGTTCAATGGTTGCGGCATCCTGATCGGAGATGGCGTCCGGCAGGGGCCAGACAAACTCGGCGGGTGCGGCGAAATATTCCGAAAAACACCCCGGCAGGCTTACGCCGGGACTCCCCTTCTGCGCGCATACGGCCCCGCGTCCAGCAAGACATAACCGGCATGAACCGCAGGGATAATTCGGCTCGACGAGAACGCGCTGCCCTAGGGCAAACCTCGTGACCCCCTCACCAACGCCCGCCACGCGTCCTATCACTTCATGACCAAGAACAAAGGGGTACGGCGCGATCCTGTGGCCCAGATAAAATGAAACATCCGTTCCGCAGATACCCGCGAGTTCCGTTTGAAGCAGCACTTCTCGCGCTGCCGGACGCGGTTCCGGTGCGTCGTGGACTGCTATATTTCCAGGGCCAAGAAGCCAGGCAGTTTTCATTCATACTCCAGAAGATTGCGTTGACACATTTAGACTAACACAGGAACCTTTTTTTCCCACATGCATGAATGAAAGTGCGGGCAGCCCAAAAAGAGGAATCCGCAACAAAAACCATGGGCGGACAAACTGAACCGTGCTAAGATTCAACCCGTCAATAGCTATGGTGACTGCTAAATCTGTTGGAGGAAACTGAAAATGTCTTTTAAGATCTCGGATGAATGCATTAATTGCGGTGCCTGCCAGCCGGAATGTCCGAATGAGGCGATTTATGCCAGCGGCGAAGAATTTGAATTGAATGGCAATAGCAACCCTGCCCTTTCCCAGGATTTCACTTACATCGTGCCTGAAAAGTGCACGGAATGTGCGGGATTCCACGATGAACCGATGTGCGCGTCCGTGTGCCCGACCGATGCCTGCGTTAAGGATAAGGATGAGTCCAAGGACGTGTTGCTCGCAAGAGCAAAAGCACTGCATCCCGAAAAAAGCTTCTAAGTAAATCAATAACATCCGAAAGCCCGCAGATTTCAGGCCCATGGCCTGTTCCTGCGGGCTTCTTTCTTTTTCATCAACTCCACCCCCAGGCTATAAGTATTGGTGTTTCGGCTTTAAACTAATCTTGCTGCAACACGCAATTCTGGGTTTCAGAGACTGTTTCAAAACCCGTCCCACAGTTCCTGCGCTTAGGTGAACCCCCCTGGGAGCGCCGCCGGCTCACCTAATGCCGCATAGTTTTCGCGCCCGCAGGGCGCCTTTCGGAGTGCGGCAGCTTGCTGCCGCTTTTGAATACGGCCCAATAGGCCTGTTTTTCAAATGTCCCCTTGAAAGCGGCAGCAAGCTGCCGCACTCCGAAAGGCTTCGCCTGCAAAAAAATATGCGGCATTAGGCGTCCCGCTGGTGACGCTCCCAGGAATTTCTACTGCTGGACGGCCCCTGAAGTCCCGACCCACTTGTGGGAGTTTGGAGAAACCGACGACGGACTGAATATTTCATTCATTTACTTATGAAAACATGCCGATACGTACAAATACGTAGCGGGATTTAACGGTACGCACGCATCCCGTTTTGGGTGATTTAGCGGATAGATGCTCGAACCCAATTATGATGTGATATAAGCAAAGCAGGCAAAACAATAAATCTCGCCCCTAAAAACAGTGCATATCTGAGAGGCAATATGAGCGCATGCAGTTTTCAAAAGCTGGTGCAATTGTTGGATAAAAAACTGGACCTGGACGAGAAACTGGAAGTTTTAGACCATCTACACTCGTGCACGATATGCCGCGATGCGGTATACCAGATATCCCGCGACAGGGACGATTCCTTTTTCGTTCGCCGGCCCTACAACGTCGAAAAGCACGTAGCTTAAAAGCTTCACGTTTTGCGCGATTTAAATGTCGCTGAGAAGCGTATGCAAGCGGCTGCTATTTCCATGCCGCATTGTTCTTTCTGCCCCGATAGAAACCTTGCGTTTGACTCCCTATCCTCAAAAACTCCTTCTGCCATAGAATCTCCCGCAGGGTGTATAATCCAGCATATTTTTACCCAAACATTTTGGATCGGAAGCGCCTATGTTCACCTTCATTCTGTTCCTGTCCGTTATTGCAATCTTCATTTGGGCAATGAATCGTTTCAATACGCTGGAGCGGCACCTGGAAGGACTTGAGCGCACGCTGAAAGAGTTGCGGACCGCGCCTAAACCGGCACAAGAAGCGATTCCGGCTAAGCCCCCGCCCCCTATGCCGTCGCCCGCGGAAACGCAGCCTGCTGCAAAGCCGTCTGCTGTGCCGTGGCCGCCGCCCAAGATTGAGGTTCCACCGGTTCCGGTCGCGGAAGCTTCTCCCCGCGAGACATCACCGTCTCTCACGCCGCCTCCTCGTGAAGCTCCGCCGCCAACGCCTCCCTTCACTCCCCCTCCTGCTCCGCTGCTGCCGTCATGGAAAATGCCGAAGTTCGACTGGGAAAATCTCGTTGGCGTAAAGCTCTTCTCTTGGATTGCAGGCGTGGCGCTGCTTCTGGCCGCCGTATTCTTTCTGCGCTATTCCATCAGCCAGGGATGGCTGATGCCGCCAGTGCGCATGGCTATAGGTGTTATCGTGGGGATTGGCCTTTTGATCGTGTGCGAACTAAAGGCGGCGCGCAAATATCCGGTCACCGCCAATGCCATGGATGCATCCGCCATCGGCATCCTCTTCTCAACCTTCTTCGCGGCACGCGTCCTCTGGGATCTTATCATTCCCGTGGCCGCCTTTGGTCTTATGGTGCTGGTAACGGCAGTCGCCGTCCTGCTCTCGATCCGGCGCGATTCCATATTCATCGCACTCCTCGGACTGGTGGGAGGGTTTGCCACCCCGGCGCTGCTCTCCACGGGCGAAAACCGACCCATCTCTCTTTTCACGTATATTCTTCTTCTGAATACCGGACTGGCCTGGGTTGCGATAAAAAGGAAATGGCCTCTGCTCACGCTGCTCAGCTTTGTCTTTACCATCTTCTACCAATGGGGATGGGTGATGAAATTTCTCACAGCGGCTCAGCTGCCCATTGCGCTCGGGATATTCCTGATCTTCCCGGTCCTGGCCTTTGCGGCATTTACGCTGGGTCAGCGGGACGAGACCCGCAAAAGCTGGATATCCCTGTACGGGCAAACGGGAAATCTGAGCGCGCTGCTCCCGCTGCTCTTCGCTTTGTACATAGCGGCTGTCCCCGGATACGGACACAGCTTTGGGCTTCTTTTCGGATTTCTCTTTCTGCTGGACGCCGGACTCTTCGCCATCGCCCTTGCGCGCGGACCGGAAATGCTGCACCTTGCCGGAAGCCTGTCCACAATTCTAATTTGGGCTATCTGGCTGAGTTCTTCTTATGAAGAGCGCGCGTGGCCATCGGTTATCGGATTCGTTGTTCTATTTGCTCTTTATTACCTGGCAGCTCCTTTCATCGCGCGACGCTACGGCCGGGATTTCGCCGGTTCGGGCAAACCGGCTGTTTATACAGCCCCCTTGCTTCTCTTTGTCATGCCCTGTCTAGCGATGATGGAGCCCGCCTGCGCGGCCCCATGGATTCTTTTTGGCGCGCTCTTTTTGATCCTGTTTGCAGTTTCCGCTTACGCCATATACGCGGAGGAAGGCGCCATTTACTTCATAGCGGCTGCATTTGCGCTCCTAACGGAAACAGCATGGTCCGTCAAACATCTGACGCCCGAGCGCCTATACTCCGGTCTCGCCCTATACGCAATCTTTGGGCTGTTCTTCATCGGCGTGCCAATAGCTGCGCGGCGTCTGCACAAACAACTGCGCCCTGAGAAGGCCGGCGCGGGACTTTTGCTGGTCAGCCTGGCTCTCCTGTTCTTTCTTGCCGTCGGTCCGATCGCTTCGGTTTCCATCTGGGGTCTGGCCCTGCTTCTACTCATTCTCAACGTGGGACTATTTTGGCAGGGATCCACGTGCAAACTTCCAATCCTCGCAGTTGCCGGAATGGTTCTTTCCTGGATTATTCTGGGGGTATTATGGGCCAGCACTTCATTGGCGGACATCCTGATTCCGGCACTGGTCGTGATGGCGGGTTTTGCGCTGCTCGTGCTCGCAGGGAATATCTGGCTGCAAAAACATTCCGCCGGTGCCGGCGATTCTCTTTCGGAGAACGGCATCCTTCTCGGGCTCACCGGCCATGTCTTCCTGGTGGTTATCGCAGCGCAGCAATCTCTGAGCCTTCCTCCGTGGCCGCTGCTCGGAATTTTGCTGGTGTTGGATCTGGCGATTGGAGCCGCCGCGCTGTATATGCGCCGGGACAGCCTTCATCGGGCGGCAATGGCGGCATCCGGTCTCATTTTAATTGTGTGGGTTGATGTGGCCGAGTTCGTTCCGTGGCCGGATGTCGCTATTTTTTCGGCAGGAGCGCTGGTGCTATTGAGCCTTGTCTGGATCTATTTGGCAGAACGCAATGGAATCGATGCAGCCCCATTTTCTCAAACGGCCGCCATCACCATCATTTTAGCCCAGTTTGTTGCGATTTTTGCCGGCGCCCAGCGTGGCACGCCCTATACCGAATTTCTGCTGGCGGCGCATCTCATCTTCCTGGTTACGCTCCTCGCTTTAGAGTGGTATCGCGGGACCTTCGTGTTTGCCGCCATTGCCGTATGGCCCACTGCTCTCGCCGTACTATTCTGGTCTTCTCGGCACTCCGCATCCAGGTTCTGGCCTGACCTGCTGCTGTTCTCCATCCCAATTTACCTCGTATTCATTATTTATCCGCTTTTGCTGGGCCGCCGCGCCGGGCGCTCGCTGGTGCCTTGCCTCGCCGCCGTTTTAGCCAGCATTCCCTTCTTCTTTGAAGCCAGGCTGGCCATAATCCAAGCCGGGTGGGAGCAGGCGATCGGGATTCTGCCCGTGGCCCAGGCATTGCTTCTGTCATTGGTGTTGATGCGACTCTTGAAGATCGAGCCTCCCGGCACGCGACACCTGGGGCGGTTGGCGCTGGTTGCCGGCGCAGCACTTGCCTTTGTCACAGTGGCGATTCCGCTTCAGCTCGAGAAGGAGTGGATCACGATCGGCTGGGCGCTCGAAGGCGCAGCCCTCGCCTGGCTTTACCGAAAAATCCCGCACAGAGGGCTGCTTTATTTCGCGAGCGGATTATTTGCGGCGGTGTTTATCAGACTGGCATTGAATCCCTCCGTCCTGGTTTATCAGCCGCGCAGCGAAATGCGGATCTGGAACTGGTATCTCTACACATACCTTGTATCATCCGCAGCGATGATCCTGGGCGGGCGGCTTCTTTCCAGAACGAAAGATTCACTCCTGGACAACTTTATGCGCGTATCCAAGCTGTTGCCCGCGGGCGCGGTAATTCTGATGTTTTTGCTGCTCAACATTGAAATTGCCGACTTTTATTCCACGGGCAGAACGATCGCGTTTAACTTCACGGCGACGCTGGCGCAGGACTTGACTTATACTCTGGGCTGGGCGGCATTCGCCGTCGCGCTTCTGGCTGCCGGAATCATGCTGCGCAATCAGCCTGCGCGGATTGCATCCCTGGCACTCCTGGTAGTCACAATTTTCAAGTGCTTCTTCCACGACCTGGCCAGACTCGGCGGACTCTACCGAGTAGCATCATTTGTAGGCCTCGCTGTTTGCCTTGCGCTGGTCGCGCTGGTTTTGCAGAAGTTTGTTTTATCCGCTCGCACGGAGGAGAAATGAGTCGTTTGCGACGTAGGGTGTTATTTATTTCGGCGGCGTTTTTTCTCTCCCAGTTCTACTCGACTTTCAGCCAGACGATCACTCCTGTGCCGGAGAGGTTCCGGCACGAGCGGCAAATCATTCCGGGTGGCCCGGGACATAACCGGCTTTTATTGGACGCGGACGTGCTCTCGGGAAGCAATTCTGTCTGGCAGTTTTCCCGTCAAACGACGGGCAGCCAACGGGGACCGATGATCCTCGCAGCGGGCGGGCTGAAGGATCTCCGAATCTATGACGGGTCGAACCGCGAAGTGCCTTACCTGACGATCATGCCCCCCGCGCCTGAACCGAAATGGATTGAGGGGCGGCTGGCACCTCTGGCCCTGACAAAAAAAACAAGCGGATTTCAAATTGATTTCGGGCGGCCGCTCTTGATGGACGGGGTGCGGTTTGAAGGCCTTCCGGCGCCTTTCGTGAAACGCTGCATCCTGGAGGCGGGCAATGAAGCCGGCGAATGGAGCCGATTGATCAGGGATGCCACTGTCTTCGATCTGCCTGCGGAAAAACTCAGGTTGTCGGAAATAGAATTTCCCCGGGGAGAGTACCGGCATCTGAAAATCACATGGGATGACAGCGCGAGCAATCGCCTTCCGATGCCGCAGAGAGCCGCCGTGCGCCTTGTGTCTGCCGGATCCCTGCCGCCAAGGCTACAGATCCCTTTGCAGTTTGAGCGGCGCGGAAGCGAACCTGGAGTCAGCCGCTACCGTCTTCGCCTGCCTGGCGCACGCCTGCCGGTTACGGAAATCAGGCTGGCGGCAAACGGAGGAAATGTTTTGCGCAATGCACGCATCACCGAAGCGCGCCTTTCCGGCGATGAGCTGATTCCGCTTGAGCTCGGTGCCGGAACGCTGCGGCGAGAAGTGCGCGGCGATCTTGCGGCTGCCGAAATGTCAGTATCCATCACACCGCCGCTGGAAGCGCAGCTCGACCTCGTGATCGAGGACGGGAACAATCCGCCGCTTGAGCTCGCAGCCATTGAGGCGGTTTTTGCCTATCTCCCGTGGATCTATTTTGAGAGCGCCGACGAAAGGCCGCTGACGGCACGGTATGGCTATCCCGGTCTCCAGGAGCCTCGCTATGATCTTGAAGCGGCGCGCGCTTCCGCCGCAAAAGCGAAGACAGTTGAGGCTCGATGGGAGGAGAAACATCCGGTCAAGGCGGAAGCGGAAAGTCCGGCCGACAACGCGATGCCCGTGGCCGGAGCAGCGATCGACATCGGCAGCTTTCGCTATGCGCGGGGCATATCTGCCGGCAAGCCAGGACTGAGCACACTGCCGCTGGATGCGGCAGCCCTCGCGCACAGCAGGATTGTAGATCTGCGGATTGCGGGAGCCGACGGAAAACAAATTCCCTATCTGGTTGAAAAAGCGGACGAGCCGCTGTCTTTAGACCTGCCGCCACTTGAAAAAATCCAGGCGCCACGATCCAGGGTATTGGACGCCAGGAACGGGACCGGCACCCGGAGCTATTATCGCCTGCGCCTTCCCTTCGCAGACCTGCCCGTCTCCCGGTTGATCCTCACGACTTCCGCCCGCGTTTTTCAGCGCCATTTCTCCGTACTGATCGAAAGAAATCCGATGAATGACAGGCAGGAGCCCTGGACAGAATGTATTGCGGAAGCAATGTGGCGCCATGCGGATCCGGAAACCGCCGCTCCGGCGCTTACACTCAGGATGCCCTCGCTGAAGACGACGGACGCTATTCTAGTCGTGGAAGAGGGAGATAACAGTCCGCTATCCATTACATCCGCAACATTGCTGCTCCCCGCCTACCGGCTCAGGTTTTTCCGCGGAAGCGATACCGGTCTAAAGCTGTACTACGGCCGAAAGGACATGGACGCACCCAGGTATGATCTGGCCATTCTGGCGCCGCGACTGGTGGGAGCCGCGGCGGCAGAAGTGCGGCTGGGACCCGAAACCGAAGCCGGTTCAGTAAAGGCCCGGCCTCTATCACTCAAGCTCTTCTGGGGAATCCTGATTGCAGCGGTTCTGATTCTGCTGCTCCTGATCTCCCGCCTCGTCAAAAAGACCTAGAAAAAGAGGACGTCCCCATTACTTACTACTGCCAGTAGGTGCGGTCGAGGGTGCGGTACTGGATGGCTTCGGAGACGTGCCGGGCCTGGATTTTCTCGCCCTTTTCCAGGTCGGCCATCGTGCGCGAGACGCGCAATATCCTATCGTAGGCGCGGGCGGACAGGCCGATGCGCGTGATGGCATTCTCCATCTGCTTCTCGGATTCCGAATCGAGCTTGCAGAAGCGGCGCAGCGTGCGCGGCGTCATCTGCGCGTTGCAGTAGATGCCGAAAGATTCGAGGCGCTTGCTCTGGATATAGCGGGCGGCAAGAATGCGCTCGCGAATCACGGCGGATTCCTCCGACTTCTCGTCCTGGGCCAGCTCTTTATATTTCACGGCGGGGACCTGGATGTGCAGGTCGATCCGATCCAGCAGCGGACCGGATACGCGCGCCAGGTAGCGCTGAATCAGCGGCGGCGTGCACGTGCAGTCGTGCAGCATGTCTCCGTAATATCCGCACTGGCAGGGATTCATAGCCGCCGCAAGCATGAAGCGAGCAGGAAACGTCAACGACATGGAGGCGCGCGCAATAGTAACCTCGCCGTCCTCGAGCGGCTGCCGCAGCACATCCAGCACATGCCGGTGAAATTCGGGCAATTCGTCCAGGAACAGCACACCATTGTGCGCCAGGCTGACTTCTCCGGGCCGGGGTATCGTCCCGCCGCCGATCAAACCGGCATCCGAAATCGTATGGTGCGGAGCCCGGAAAGGACGCGCCGCAATCAGTCCTGCCTTGTCTGAAAGCAGGCCGGCAACCGAGTGGATCTTGGTGGTTTCAATCGCCTCGTCGAAACCCATCGGAGGCAGAATAGTCGGCAGCCTGCGCGCCAGCATGGTCTTGCCGGATCCCGGCGGTCCGATCAGAACGATGTTGTGCCCGCCGGCCACCGCCACTTCCATGGCGCGCTTCGCCTGATACTGCCCTTTGACGTCTTTGAAATCGACGTCATAGCTGCTCTGCTGCGCAAGCAGTTGTTCGCGGTCGACCGCCAGAGGAATCCAGGGCTCCTTGCCATTGAGCAGTTCCACTACCTGCGACAGGTTTCGCACAGGGAATGCCCGAACCCCGTCCACCACAGCCGCCTCGCGCGCATTGGCCTCCGGAACGATCAAATGACGCAATCCCCTTTCCCGGGCCATCGCGGCCATGGAGAGCGTCCCCTTGACCGGCCGGATCGATCCGTCCAGCGACAGCTCTCCCATAAAGAGGAATCCCGACAGGTTCTGCGCGTGCACGCAGCCCGATGCGCCCAGTATTCCTACGGCCATCGGCAGATCAAAGGCCGAGCCCTCTTTCTTCAGATCCGCGGGAGCGAGATTGATCGTGATGTGCTGCGCAGGCAGAACAAATCCGCAGTTGCGCAGCGCCGCTTTCACCCGTTCGCTGCTTTCGCGCACCGCGGTATCCGGCAGCCCGACCGTCATAAGATTCAGCTTCTGCCCGGAACTGAGATCCACTTCGACGGATATCGGGTAGCGCCTTGATGCCGAAGACCGCCGCGGACTGCACTCGAAAAAGCATTCCGTTTCCTTTCCTTATATCCGACAGTTATCCGCCCATTTGAGCGAAATATTTTTGCTGCCGTTGCTTTTAACCTCGTCGAAAAGAAAAAGCATGGCCACCGATTCCGCGGATTTCGCAAAAATAAATCTGCGAAACCTGTGGACTCTGTGGCCGCTTTTCAGTTCTTCGCTTTGAATCTCACTTCCAAACAAGCAGTAGCTGCATAGTCTGGATTATGCGGATTGCGCATTCGACTTCTTGTGTGCAAACCAACAGCAGAGGGCGGCAGCGGCTATGGATGCCGGCGCCGCAACCATGAAAATAAAGTTGAGGAATTTCCACTCGGAGAAAAATATGCCGTTCAGCCGGGTCCCGGGCACATCAAAGCCTGCGGGACCCAAAAGAAAGGCAATCAGCGACAAGGACACAAACATTGCCGCGCAGCACATCACGGCGTTCAACAAAAGAGATCCCTTAAACGTAGACAGGCAAAGACCCGTGGTGATTGCCGCTATTGCCGCAACGATGACCGCTGCCAGCAAATACGACACAAGAGTGATCCCCTTGCTGAAATTGAATGCGGCATAGGAGCTCCAGGGATACTCGATCTGGAGCAGAAGCTGAGAAACAGCGAATACAACAACACCGGAAAGGCTCATGCAAGTATGTGTCTTCATTTTTTTATCTCTGGTGCAACAATTTTGTCCCAAGTTCCCGGTTTTGTCCACAATTCTGAATGCCCGCCTGCCTGTGATGTGGCATCCAAGTTTATCACCCCGGGAAGATTCACTTTCCGTGATGCGGGAATGAATCCCGGCATCAGCAATCCGCCGAAATTATAGGTCATGCCGCCTGTCGGCTGAACCATGTCTTTGCGCGAGAAGACATTGAAGTGTGCTCCTATCTTCGACTCGTTAAATTGATAATCCGGCCTGATCGGGGTCCCCATAGTGACGAGCGTGTCAATCTTGTGCGAAAGCCCTTTTTGAGTGGCTTCGGCCACCACATTGCCCCCATGGCTATGTGCGACAATGTTCAGTTTTTCCCCGGGAGCGAATTTATGGGCGGCGATTATGGAATTCAATTGTTGTGCGGCGGCGGATCGGGCCTGCACGGACAGCTTCATGTGATTATTGGACAACAGTACAGCTGTTTCGCCAAACGTCTTTTCCACCTGCGCACGGAAAGGTGAGTTCTGCCATTCCATCTGGTTATTCCACGTGCCGGCCACAATAATGGTCAGGAATCCGTCCGGATCCACTTTCTTCAGCGGATTGTTATGCGCATAGGCATATCCATTCCAGTTCTGTGGATTCGCAATAATGGCGGCAAACTGCTTCGGGTTGGATTTCTGCAATGCCGGAATATTTAAAGGATCCTCCGAGGTGAACCTTCCCTGTGATCCTGAGTAGTAGCGCGCAAGGGAATAATCCAAGCCTGTTGAAGCATCCCGTTCTTTGCCGGCAAATTTAATTTTATTGTCACTAGCGGCAAAGCAGGTAGAACGGCCGCCGGAACCCGCAGGTATCTCTTCGCCAAATGGCAGATAGTCGCTGCATTTGACAGGCTGGCCAGCCGTGTCCGTCTCCAAGCGTGTGGATCCAATGTGGTCTGAAGTGAAATAGCTAGTACCCGAATTGCCGGAAGGAGGACCATATTCCGCTGCAAGTTTCCCGAATGCATCGTACACGTAAAGGGTTGTGCTTGCTTCGGGTCCGGGCGCGCATACAGGCAGGGTTGCGCACGTATGCATGCGCACCCGCCTTCCTTCTGCGTCGTATTCGTATCGCACCGACGGAACCGCGCCGCTCGCAGAAGAGATGAGATCATTGCCGTCGTACGTCAGGGCGTGGCCCCCATACAATTTAAGATTCCCCCGCATATCATAGTTGTCTGTTCCCGCCAGCCTGTTGGTCGCAGCGGAAAACGCGCTCGCGCCGGAGGGAACCAGGGGATTGGCCGGCAAACCGCTTGCGCTGGAAACCCAACGATTCCCGAACGGATCATATCCATAATTCTGCTGCCAGCCGCCTGTTTCCAAAGCAGAGCTCAGCCGGTTCATGGCGTCATACGTAAACTTCTGCGTCCAGATCTGGCCGCCTCGCATGATCTTCTGCCCTTGAATCTCACCGTTGTTTACCGGGGTTGCTACGAGTGAAGGGCAGCTCGCATCGTCGCCGGCCTGATAGCAATTCCACAGGGTCAGAAGCCCTCCCGCCTGAATCCTGGTCGGCTGCAACCGGCTGTTATAGCTGCGCGTCTCCTCGATACCGTTGCCCAGCGTCATCGACTGGATAACGCCATGAGCCGCATACCGGATCCAATTGCCTGCGCTGCCGGCATAGTCTTTGAACAACGCTCCATTCTGGCCCCACAGCCGGTTTATGCGCCCCGCGTCGTCATGCTCCGCAACAACCTTTCGCCCGCTTGGAAGGGTTACTGAAGCCAGATCCGAACGCTGCGTTGTAGGTATAGCCGAATGAAAAGGATCTTCCGGCTGTCGTTTGAGTGCTTTCAGTAATTTGCCCCGCCGTGTTGTACGCATACGATGTGCGCGAAACCGCGGACCCTGCTTCGGTCAAATGCCCCTTTGAAGGCGTTGCGGAAAATCCATTGCATCCGCCGAAACTTCCGCTCCAGCTTGCGCCGTCGTAGCAATAGGTCACGGGCGGTGTCGTTCCATCGTTGTAATCCCGCGTTTTCACCCGGTTCAACGCATCATAGGTGAAGCTCACCAGCAGGGCGGCACTTCCGGATCCTGATTTTGTGGTGATATTGCCGTTCTCATCATATCCATAGCGGAGAGTATTCCCATCCAGTTCCGGATTTGTGGCCGCCGACAAACGTTCAAGAGAATCGTACGCAAAGGACCGCGTCTGCCCACCGCCGCAGGGCGAAGCAACCGGATTGGAAACGGCTGCAAGGACCCGCCTGCCGGCTTATCGTCAAGTTATCCAGCAGATCATATTGATAGTAAGTGTCGTATTTTGCCGATGCCGGATCCTCTCGCACGGCGATGAGCCTGCCCAGAACGTCGCGATACATCTGGAATTGTCCTACCCGCGGCATCCGCGATTTCTTCCACGGTTGAATTAGACAATGAATTGTATTTATAGGTAATCGCACCTGTGGATCCGGATGAAGGCGCGCAATTGGCCGCAAGCGCCGGCGTGGCCGCGCCGGCGAACCATTCCTCGGCGCACACGCGTCCCATCCTATCCAGGCGCTTCACGGTCCAACCGCGCGTCGGAGCGCTCGTCTCGTCCGCACGATAGGGATTCGATATCCACGTTTCGTTGTGGTTCAGACTGAAATCATATTTCGTATCGGTCCTTATTCCCATGGACTCATCCGCGGCAGCGGCGGCCGGATCGGCTATGGCCGTTTCCAGGCGGCGCGAAAGACGAATGCGGCCGAGCCGGTCATAGTGCAGTACCGCTACGTTACGCAGATCATTAAAAGCACTGACATCTCTTTGCGTAACGATCCAGAGCGAAGCGTCATTATAGGTATGCACGGTTTTTCGATAGTTGCCGTCGATGATTGTCGTCGGACGGCCATAATTGTCATAGTTCACGCTGGTCACCAGATAATTCGGATCCGTCGATGACATCCGCTTTCCCGAATTGCAGTTGTAGCTGTAAGACCAGTCCAGCAATGCCCCACTTCCGTTTTGTCCCTGATGAGCGCCGGTTCGATAAAGGTCCGAGAACGTTGCGCTGCCCGAAGGACACGCCGTGATATCGCCATAGTCATAGGCTGTGGCTATGTTCCGGGCGTCTGTCTCCTTCCTGAGATTTCCCCTTGCCGTATATTCATATCTTTTCACCAGCGAATTGGCCGCAGTCAGCTCCGCTCCCGAACCAAGACTCGCATATCCGGGTTTCGTTGAATCCCAGTGAAATTCGGCGGTCAGGTTTCCCGCAGTGCGCGCCGGATTTGTTTCCATATAACTAAACTGGCTGCGGGATTTCACGGCGCCGCCGCCGTCTTGGATCTCCGTAGAAGCCGGCAAATTGCGCGGAGTCCCGACCTGACTCGAGAGAAGCATAAGAATAGGCTTTTGTGTCAATCAGTTGCGCCGTTGGCGGAATCGTCGGCGCCGTTCAGATATGTGTTCACGGTTTTTCTTAGGAGAGCGGCATTGGAGGGATCCCACAAAGACGTGCTATATGGCAGCCATCCTCGTTCCTCAATGGAAGTAGTATTGCCGTTTCGTCGACCGTGAACACCTTGACCGAAGTGGACACCGGATTTCCGGATGAATTGGCGCGTGGTAGTATATTCCCTTCGGACCCAGAGATTTGCCTGCATCAGGCTCAATGGCTTTTCACGGGGAAAATTGATCTGCCAGTCCCGGTTGATGATCGAACCGTCCGGATTCACAATCTTTGTTATGAGTCCGGAATCCGGCTGAAGGCCCAGCTTATAGGAAACGGTCTTAAACTCGTGGCGTGTGATACCCCCATCGGGAGCCTTGTGAGTATTGCGGGAATAGGCTCCGGTCGACGCCATCACATCATAGCTGAATTCCCATTTTTCAATCACTTCACCGTCCGACGATATCGTTTTGGACGTGAGCGGATTGGCCAGGACATGGTAGTAGTTCGTCGGTTTGGAGTTGCCATCCAGTCTGTATCCGTAATCGATCTGAGCCCCGGTCGGCATCGTGATTGTGCGCAGCTCACGGTAATTCGAGGCAAACGGCGCCGATCGTTCATATCCGAATGTGTAGGATAGGCCATTGGGCAATTCAAGCCTGGTTGCCATGCGCGGAGGACTTTCAAAACGCGCAATTCGTTACTAAGGAATGGTCGCAAATGTATGACGATCGGGGATGATAGCGCCGGCACTGCCATAATGGATCTTCCAAACCAGCGGCGTTCCGTTATGGCCGGTCTGGCTGACTTCATCTCTGGAATCCCCGAAATGGTCCAAGCGTATCGTACGGCCGAATTCATCCGCCATAACTTCATATGTATGGGCCGGACTCAGGAATCAACGGTTCGTGTAACTGTCAATTGTATTTCCATTTCTGTCCCTTAAATACATGATCTTGGATGTCACTTCATAGCGGACAGACGATCCATCCTGCCGATACAGCGTCCAGGACGAATTGCCGGGCCAACTGCCGCTTACGCTGGGTGCATCAATTTCCAGCCGTAAAAATGTTCCGTCAGCCGTGTACCAGACGCTTGGCGCATTTTCATTCTTCAATTGAGACATGCGGTAGGTGCCCGCTTCGCATGTCGCCGGCATTTGCCGGACGGGTTTGCTGAGCAGCATGGTATTCCGGCTGCCATCGGGGTTTGTCAATTTCATTTGAAAAAGCTCGGCGGTCAGATAATAACCGCAGGGATCGGCTTCGCCCTGCTTTGGATGTATTGCACGTCAAGACTGGGCATCATGGATAGCCGCCACCCGCCCGGAAAATGACTCCCTGCAACGCATAGGTAGCGCGACATTGGTTCCACTTCCCAATACTTGTTGTTGTAAACAAGCGTCAAGCCGGCCGGTGAAGCCGGCAGGACCGGCGGGAAGCTGTGCGAGGGGTATGTGAAGAGACAGCGAACCGGTTGCTTTGTCGATGGATTCTATCCCGGAAATGGCATAGGCATGCGCGGGCTGAAAACCGAGAGCGGGCGAAATGACACGGTCCTCGGCCTGTCCCATCGCTGCATACCCGCAGATAAAAGCAGCAAGCATCATCTGACCATAATGCATTTTGCGGTCATATCAGTTTTCTCCAAATGAGCCGTCATTGCTGCCGGCCGTAAAAGCAGCCGCGTCAAGGATCAGCCGCATTGTTAGTTTGTTGTCTTCCCAGCGCTCGATGCGGAACGGGAATTTTTCTCCCGCGACATCGCGCCAATCATCGATCACGATATGCGTTACAGCGCCAGAAGAAGAGGTGTACGCCACCACTCCGAGCAGCTTGGTGCTGCTGTCAAACCAATAGGATTTGAGTATGGGTTCTTTGCCCCGGAAATTATCCGGAAAGGTCACCAGGACGACATCCATGCCCGGATCCGATTCCTTTGCCCCTTCCAGTTTGAACCCGGAGCCCAGATAGCGCCTGGAAATGCGGTCTTTTTGCAGAGCAAAGAAGCCTTCCACCGAATCCTCAAGCAGCGTCTGGATTGTATCTGCGGCCTTTCGAACCGCGGGCATTGCCTGCCTAGGATCATTTCCGTCAAACGCCAGCCGGCTGCCGGTCTTATCCAAACGTATTTTCAAAGGAAATTGCCACGTAATCCGAACCGCTTCCGTCCGCGGAGGATCCTCACCAAAATATGTGATCGGCGCCTTCAGCTGAAATTTTCTCTTTGCCCGGCAGCTGCAGCCTTTGTCCCAGCGCAATGGCATAGGGTTTTAGTTCCGATGGCGTTTGACTGAGCAGGACAGGGGGCTCAGCCAAAGGAGTTGCCAGTACCGGAGCGGATAACATCAGACATATCCCCAATGCTCCAGAGCGCAGTCTGGTTCGGCAATAGTTCCTTCGGTTTGGATACAATATCCCCTGTTTATAGTCCGTCATAGCTCCCTCCGTTTTTATGCGCAGAGATTCCCGCAACCTTCCAATGCCAGCCATACGCGCCGTATCGCAGTTTTAAGTCTTCACTCCCCACGAAGCGGCTTTGTCCCTCGCCCGGACATAGAAACTGGGCAAGAACCGGGCTATGAAATGCACACCTCTCCCGCATGCCGGGAATTACCGAAATTCCTGGTTTGCAGCTGTTGTCTGGCGGAGTCAACCCATGGATACCGGAAGGCGAGTAGTGTGCAAATTTCATTTCCTGGCCTGAATCACTGGCCGGCTGCTGTGCGGTCTGCGTCAGCACCTGACGCTCAACGGCCAGCAGCTTTCCATCGAGATAGATATATTCCTTAAGAAGCAGGTCCTGAGCCAACAGTGGGGCGCCAAACAGCAGAGCACAGCTTCCCAGAAAAACCGCCGCAGGCGCGCGGCGGACCGAAATTTTGAGTTGGAGTGGCTTTAAAATCCGGGCCATTATCATCCGGCCGTTTTTGATCTGCATTTTCCCTCCTCAAATCAAATTGCCCATAAAATGAAGGACACTCAAAAGCATCGCTTTTGCTGGGCGGTTGCTTTTTCTGGTCCCACCACTTCATCCAATGGTCTTTTGAGTTTTTGAGCGAAAATATTTTCAAGGAAGGAAGAATTTTTTTATATCGCAGCCGCAGAAAAGACAATTCGGCATCGCTATCGGTGCCGACGTTTGGATTGATATTACGGAAAGAAAAGCCGTATCCCGATCTCGATTTTCGATGCCGATAGCGATTTCGGTACCGACAGTTGAATTTTTTGGGCAGGCTTGAGGCGCAGATAGGAGTATAATCGCCGTCAGCTCATGCGCTACAGCATCTGGAATAACAGCACAAATTGCATAGGGAGACATCTGCTATGAGGTATCCCGCAGGCCTTATCCTAGCGGTCGCTTTACTGGCAAGTATTTTTCTCATTGCCTTTCCCGCAGTGGCGCAGCAACCCTGCGAAGAACTGATGTCCGTCAAAATCACGAACGTGACAATAAGTTGAGAAGGGTGTCGCCCCGGGCAAATAGGCCCTAGAACAAACAGAAGGGAGCACAATTTATTCATCAGATAGACGGAAACATCCTGGGAATCAAGCAATCCCAGCGGAGTGCCCTGGAACGAACATTTAGGCGGCGCGTTCTGCCGCAGCAGGTTGTTTCACCTGAACTCGCCAAATATCTTTGCACACTCTCGCGTGAACTGGGAAGGCAGATCGGCGTACTGATTTCACGAGACGGGATTATTCGAAAGGTGATCCTGGGAGACGCCACCCGTCTCGAACTCCCCGACATAGGAAGGCTCCGCGGAGGAACAGGACGGTTTCGCGGGCTTCGTCTCGTACACACGCATCTGCGCGGGGAGCCTGCCACTCAAGACGACTTGAACGACCTGGCGTTGCTGCGTCTGGACCTCGTTGCCACGATCCAGGCCGAAGAAGACGGCAACGCCGGCCGGATTGAGCTGGCACACATCCTTCCCGGCATGGACGACGATCCAAAGCAAAGCGAACCGTTTCGCAGAATCGAAGCCAGAGACATTTACACCCTCCACTTCGATTTTGAAGAAGAGATCCGCGCGCTGGAGAGTGAATTTTCCAGGCTGACCGAGCGGCGGGCCGGAGAAACGCAAAAAGAGCGCGCACTGATCCTTTCTATCACGCCAGGAGCGACGGCTCTGTCCGAGATTGCCGAACTTGTGCGCGCCGCAGGAGTAGAAATCGCGGAAGTGTTGCCGTTTTCGGGCGGCCGGATCCATCCGCGCACAGTAGTCGGCTTGGGGCGTCTCCAGCGCGTAGCCCTTGCCGCCATGCGCAGGGGCGCCGATATCGCGATCTTCGACATCGACCTGAAACCGGCTCAAGCGCGTGCGTTCGAGGATATGACCGGATTGAAGGCCATTGACCGCACGCAGCTGATACTCGACATCTTCGCTCAGCGAGCGCGCAGCCGCGACGGCAGGCTCCAGGTTGAGCTGGCGCAGCTCAAATATTCGCTTCCCAGGCTGACGGAAGAAGACGCGGGCCTGTCGCGCCTGGTAGGCGGCATCGGAGGACGAGGCCCGGGCGAAACTGTTCTTGAAATTGGACGGCGCCGGGCGCGCAGCCGGATCCGCCATCTGGAAAATGAAATCGAAAAGCTTTCCAGGCAGCGCAGCGTTCGAAGACGCCGCCGGGTCCGGCAAGGGCTACCGGTTCTTTCCATTATCGGTTATACAAATGCGGGCAAAAGCACTCTGTTGAACGCGTTGACGCAAAGCAAGATCGACACCGCCGACCAAATGTTCGTCACGCTGGATACGACATCGCGCCGCCTTCGTTTCCCGAAGCAGGGGGATGTGATCATCACCGATACAGTCGGCTTTATCCGTGATTTGCCGCCCGACCTCGTCGCCGCCTTCAAAGCCACGCTCGAGGAGCTTTCCGAAGCAGATGTGCTCCTTCATGTCGTGGACGCATCCGATCCTTCTATGGAAAGGAAAATGGATGCGGTCGGCCGCATCCTGACGGATCTGGAACTGGAATCGATTCCACGGCTGGTGGTACTCAACAAAGCAGACGTCGTTGAGAAGCCGTTTCTTGAAAATCTCTGCCATCGATTGGACGGGATTGCCGTCAGCGCTCTTAAACGCGAAGGCCTTGACCGGCTAATGGAAGCGGCAGAAGCCCAATTGGGGTCAGGTCTGGAAAATTTAGTTTCTATGGCATGGGAGACGCCAAAATGAAGTTGCAGTCGCTTGAGTTTACTCCTTGAATCTTCAGGGGTTTCGCTTCTGGGAGTGATCTAACCGATTCTTTTTCTTAAGAGCTGTGCCACATTTTCCATTCGCTTCCGGAACTCTATATTCTTCACCAGTTGTATTTGCATCTCTTGCCAGACGTGTGTAACCATCGAAGGACATCGTCCGGCGACAGCAGCAATGTCCCTTCCGGTCATTTGTGTAAAACGCCTTAACCCATAAACGAGCATCCTGGTGCGCTGGCATTGAGTAAGGCGGGGAAAGATCTGGCTTATCGCTGCTTCCACTTCCTCCATCGAGGGATCGCTAGTTATATCAAAGTCTTCGACACCCGGCATATCTTCAGTCAGATGCGGGTTTTTAACTAGGGGTTGCAGTTGGTTAGCGAAGGCGCGACTGCCGAAAACTATGCCGCCGATGGCTTCTTCAAAAGGGCTTTTTAAATCTTGCTGAATCCCCTCGACAACAAAAGTCGCATAATCCAGTTTATTCTGGAATGAACGTAATGTCCTAGAGGTTGTGACCCATTTGAGGTCTTCATCACCCTGCAGGTAGTGGCGATAGCTAGACCAGGCGTATTCTTCCGGCCGTGAACAGATCTTTGCTTTTACAGGATTGAGGTGAATATAGCGTGAGCAGTGAAGAAAGTACTCACCCTCCTCCACAAGCACTGCCTTATAGCGCGCCCGCCAAAGGTGGCCACGTCGATGATGGCGCTTATTGAAGAGATTCGTATATTTCACCAGCAGGCGTTGCATGTGTCGAGAAAGCCCTGACTTCGGAGTCTCACAAAGCAAATGAAAATGATTAATCATGAGGCAAAAGGCATGGACCAGCAGGGTTCCCGCGCCAACGATTTCTCGAAGATAGTCCAGAAAACGCTTCCTTTCAAAATCGTCGGTGAAAGTTGCCACTCCATCGACGCCATGAGACATGACGTGGTACGTTGCGTGTGGATATTCGATTCTTATAGGGCGTGTCAATTGGGCACCTCCACCTGTGTCTAATGGACAACCGGCCATATGAGCTAAAAATATCAAACTGCGAGACGACAATTTCGAAGAGAGGCGACTGAACAAAGTCTCAGTAAATCGAATTTTCCAGACCTGACCCCGAGTGTTTCTGCTTGTGCCGCACGTTGGGATTGTGCAAAAATCATCCGAATTTGTGACGTGTAGAACCGATTACATCGAATCGGAAGGAAGGGAAACGTGAGAAGAAAGCAACTACTAACAAGCTTATTATTATTGATCATGGCAGCCATGGCGTTCGCCGGATTAACGCCATCCCAGGCTCAGCAACGCAAAGCGAAAGCCGCTGCCCAACCGTTGATCACGGTCCTGAATCCGGCCATCGAAAACCAGATGGTGGACCGCATGCCTCTGTCTCCGCGTCTGGATACGCTGGACGGAAAAACGATTTACCTGGTCGACATCAACTGGGGCGGACCGGAAGCTGCCTACAGCGTGTTCGAAGAAATTCAATCCTGGTTCGCTCAGAACAAACCCAGCGTGAAGATCGTCATAAAGAGAAAAACCGGAATGTATACCACTGACGATCCCGGACTTTGGAAAGAAATTGCCAAGAATGGAAATGCCGCCATCATCGGCATATCTGGTTGAGATGGCTGCACGTCGGCCGTGAGCCAACACTGCAGAACTCTCGAGAAAATGAATATCCCCACCGTGGGCGCCGCTGGTGCCAACGTCGTAAAATATGCGGTAGGGTACGATTTCGAATATACCAACGGCATGCCGATACGCTATGTCGGTTTCACGTTCCCCGTAGCGGGACAGCCGAAATCAGTCCACCATCGCTATGTTTTTGAAAGCAAGGACCAGCTAAGCGGTAAACCCATGATGCAGGCCATCGTGGATGCCCTGACCAGCCCGCTGACTGAGAAAGAAAAGTATGCCGGGAAACCGCAGAACGCGAAGGTCGAACCGAGATTGCTGAAGCCGGACACAGAAGACAACCTGCGGCAGTATTTCAAGGATAACGACCTGACGGACTATTTGCCCATCATCCTGCCAACGGAAGCAAGAGTTGCCGCGATGCTCAAGGGAACCAGTCAGAAGCCTGAGAAAGTAATCAAGGTCTGTCAACTGGCCGGGTGGAAAACGCTCGATGACCGTCGAGAAAGTAGCCGTCTGTGCCGTTATGGCAGGCGCAAAACCAGAGCATTTTCCCTTGATTCTTGCGCTTTCTACGTACGTCCCGTTCGGCAATTCCACCAGCTCCATGGCAAACATGATCCTGGTTAACGGCCCTATCCGCAACCAGGTAAAGATGAATTCCGGACTCAACGTCATGGGCCCGCACAACGAAGTTAACGCCGTGCTGGGAAGATCTTTCGCCATTATGTCGAAAACGGCTGGAGGTCTCCATGCCGGCAAGACGACGTTCAGCGCGCTGGGAAGCACGATCCAATACAACAGTCTGTGCATTGCGGAAAACGAGGAAGCGCTGCCGGCCGGATGGGATCCCGTCCACGTACAGATGGGTTTCAAACCGACCGACAACGTCCTTTCGGTTTCGACAGGATGGAGTTACATCTCCAGCGTCGGCGAAGTGCAGAGAGGATATCCACCCCAGTATCTGATTCGCGACTATATGCGGTCTCTCAGCGGCATGGGCGCCAGCGTGATCATGGCTCCCGAAGTAGCTGCTATTCTTAAGGATTCGCAGGGCTTTAACACGAAACAGGACCTGGCCACATGGCTGGCTAACAACGTCGAGAAAACCGTCGGATCCTATTGGGGCAATGGCGTTGTTTCGACGATGTGGGCTTCTATGGCCATTCAGGGTCTTGAGCCGTATGCATCCCAAAGAAAGGCTCCGCCAGAATCCATGATGAAGCCTTTCCAACCCAGGGGTATCGGCGTGATCGTGACAGGCGCCGGACAAACCACATGGTTCGCCACGGATTTCGGTGTCGGCCGCGGTGTTCTGGTCGACGAGTGGAAGTAGTCGGCAGTCGTTAGTAGACAGTAGGAAGTGAACGCCGCAGGGTTGCGGGAATAAGGATTCCGCAACTCTGCGGCCTTTTTTTTGGCACGGATTCCTGCTGGTGTATAATTGCATAAATTGTTTTATTCGGGGAAAAAATGAAACGGATAAAACTCCTGGCTATTTTTTGCTTCATCATTCCCGGATTCATGGGCACCGCAACAGCCGACGGACCGCCCATAGACAAAGACGGCGTCACCGTGGAACACGAAACGCTGCGGCTCACGGACAAACAATCCTCTCAGGCTGGGATCTACAGGTATGTGGAGCTGAACGACGACCAGCTGAAGCAGCTGAACGGAGGCCGAAGCGGTACGAGGCCCCGAATGCTGGAAATAATCACGTATCCATATCCTGATTGCACCTGCGGAATGCCTTTCTATGGCCTGTGGAATGCCAGAAACGAAGTGCAGATCCCTTCGAATCTGCTAGGTATCACGGAGGAGGAAATGGCGAAAGAGGGTACTCCGCCGGAAAAGATCGCGCAAGGGTGCGATGATGATTTCTGCGTTCCCTATTACAGGGATATGGAGTCCTGCAAAAAGCACATGAGGGCCGAGATGCTTTCCATCGATTGCGATGGAAACGTGTTTCAGCAGGGTGAAAGGGTAAACAATCTCGGCAAGGCACTGAAAAAGACAGAGGCCAGATATGCGGGCAGCAGTGAAACAAAAAGGATCTCGGTCGCAACTCCGCCATTGAAGAACATGGAGAGCATCAAAAAAACGCTTCTGAAAATCAACCGCTTCTTTACCGCCAACGGATATGAAGTATATTCCGCACTGAACTATGACCCGGATCTATTCCACGGATTTTGAGCGTTGATTAAAAGCGGCAGCAAGCTGCCGCACTCCAAAGGCTTCGCCTCCCAAAAGCTATGAAGCATCGGCAGGACGCTATGGATTTCCCAGGCATCCGAGCTAAAGCTCGGATCAACATGTAGAATTGCTTTTTTCAGCCATTCCGAGATAAAAAAAGTCGGCAGCAGGCTAAAACACATCCCACTGCCGACTAATGACTGACGACTGCCGACTAACTACCGCCACCTGTCGATCTGGACGCTCTGCGAATATCGCATGCCGCCTATACTGTAATAGTTGTTGTTCGTTCCACCGGTGACGATAATTGCCGTGCTGGAACCCATGCCCGGCATTTTCGGTTTGGGCGCAGCTTTCGCCTGAGCCCCGGCTTCCGGCTTTGCCTCCGGAGGAGGCATCTTCGCCATGGGGAATTGCGGCGGAGCAGGCGCCAAATATTTCTCAAAATCCTGTACCGTCGCGTAGCCTGCATTCTTAACAAAATTGGCTATCGGCGGGCTGAGGACTGCAGCTGCCCCAAACAAGAATCCCTGCTGATCGAAGATGTCCTTAATGATCTTGGGGTAGTCCATCTCTTTGCCCCAGGACGCGGCTTTCCAGTTTGCCGCGGAAAGAACGCCCCAGCCTTCGAATATGCTGAGAACGTTTTCGTTCTTCTTGAAACCCTTGCGGACGGAGAAGGGTTCCCATGGAGACTCTTTTTCATTCTCGGCAATGACGATGTTGATCAGGTTCATGGGATTTCCAACGACGCCCATGTAGGTCGTGCCCACTTTCCCGCAATTCCCGAGATTGATCGCGATCAGGCTCCAGGCCCTTCCAATGGTGGTGTTGGCGTGGGCAAACGGGCCCATAGCGCCTACTCCAGAGTTGAGATTGATTTCATCGCGAATAGATCCGTTGATCACCATCATATCCACGAAGGAATTATCGGAAACCGATATTGCCTCTTTCCCGGTGGCCGCCGCAGCCAGCAGTACAGGCAGATATTCCGGTTTGCATCCGGCCATGACCGCGTTCACTGCAACATCCTTAACGGTGAAAGTCCAATACTCGAAGTAGTTCCCGGTGTTGGTGGGCGACATTTTGCCGACTATCTCATCCGGAGCGTGGCTGGTCCCCTTCAACATATCATTGACCAGCGCTTCTGTCGGGAGAACCACAGGTAAGAAGTCCGTCCAGCGATTATCCAAAAACAGCTTCTGCAGCTTTTCCGGAGTATCGGTAAAAGTCGCCGGACCTTTATCGCGAATGATGTCCCCAGTCTTCTTTTCCTCTGCCGTCAAAGGCTTGATGAATTTGTCGACAATCTCCTGCATCACAGGTTTGCCGGTGATCGGGTTGTTGCCGTTTATAACATCTCTGCGCAACTCCTCACGCGTTTTCGCCCATACAGGGCCGCGGATCCACTGGGTCCGCAGACCTGGCAATCCTTCGTTCCGGGCTTTTTCTGTTTCCTGCTGGTAAAATTCCGAAAGAACAATCGGAACCGAAGGGATGTTCATTTTGGTTTCAAAATTGATGGAGTGGCCGACAACTGCCGGCGCACACTGGCTTCAATGGCCCAACGCGATGATGATGCCATTGGCCTTTTCCTTCATCTCCGCCCACAGGGCCGGATCTTCAGCTTCAAATCCCCCTCCGCCCTTTCTCTTAAAAATAGTGGTGGTTTTGGGATGGTTCGCCTTGAACCAATCTTGAATTTCGTACAGGAGGTTATCGCCTCCGATATACCCGTCATCGACGAGATAGATGGTTTTGCCGTCGAGCGTATCCAAACGTGGTGCCATGTTCTTCAACTTAATCGGGGGCGGTGTGCCCAATGGATTTACCACGGTAATCTTTGGCATCGGTGGATCGACGGGCGCCTTCTTCCCCTGAGCCAATGTATTCAATGCAGGAAAGCTGCAATACAGGCTGATGCACAGCACTGCTATTGCAGCCGCACTTAAACGACACTTCATCCTTAATTCCTCCCTGAAAAAGTACGGTCCGGAACGCAAAGAGCCAAAAAGATGCAAAAGATTTTCGATCCCAAACAAATTCAGGAGCCGGAATGGCTCCGGCTCCTGAATTCTGAATCTGAGTTATGACTCTTAGCCTAGACTAGCGCCACTTGTCAATTGCGATCGCCTGGCCAGGTCTCAGGCCGCCAGCCATCCAGTAGTTATTGTTGGACGCTCCGGTAACGATGAGGTCAATGCCGCCACCGCCCATCATGCCAAAGCCGCCGGGCTTCGCTCCCGGGCCACCGGGCTTCGCTGCTGGAGCTGGAGCCTGGGCTGGAGCTGCGGCCTTGGCTGCCGGATCCGGCTGGGTAATATATTTGTTTAGGGCTTCAACCGTATCGTATCCGGCGTCCTTAACAAAATTGGCAATCGGGGGACTCAGAATTATAAAGGTCCCGAACAAGCCAGGGTTTTGTTGTTCATAGATGTCCTTAATAATCTTGGGATAGTCCATAAGGGACTGCCAACGGTTGACTTTCCAGTTCGCCGCGGAAAGAACGCCCCATCCGGTAAGCAAGGTGACAACATTATCGCCTTTCTTGTACTTGGGAGAGGCGCCGCCCGGGGCGTTGCCAAAACCATAGCCACTGCCTGCCTGAGAATTGGATCTCCTTACAGCGAGCGGTTCAAATGGAGATGCTTCTTCGTTTTCGGCAATGATCGTGGCGAGTGCATTTTGGGCGTTGCCTACGGTGCCCATGTAGGTCGTCCCGATTTTTCCGCAGTTTCCGCCATTTATGGAAATGAGGTTCCAGGCTCTTCCAATCGCGACATTCGCGTGGGCATAGGGCCCCACGGCGCCGACATCGTAGTTGAGCCCGATTTCATCGCGGATTTTTCCATTCACCACGGCAGCAGCCGCGAAACCATTATCGGAGATATTGATGGATGTCATATTGCCCGATGCAATGGCCAGAATGAGCGGGAAATATTCCGGCTTGGCTCCTGCCATTACGGCATTAACAGCACAATCCTTAACCGTATAGCTCCATGTATCGCCGGCATCTGATCCGGGATTCATACGGCCGACCACTTCCTCGGGAGCGTGGCTGGTGCCCTTCAGCATCTCGTTGACCTTTTCTTCGGTCGGAAGAATTATCGGCATGAAATCGGTGTATCTCTTGTCCATATACAATTTCTGCAGTTCATCCGGAGTGCCGGTATAAGTAGCCGGGCCTCTATCTCTCTTGATTTCTCCCGTTTTCTTTTCTTCGGCAGTCAAGGGTTTGGTAAGCATCTCTACCATTTCGGCCATAGTCGGCTTCCCGGTAACCGGGCTCTTTCCCTCAATGACCTGCTTTCTGATCTGTTCATTCGTTTTAGCCCAGACCGGACCACGGATATAGTGAATCCGAACTTTGGGCATGCCGGCCAGTATGGCTACGTTCAGTTTCCTGTTCTTCAAACTCGGACAAAAGAACAGGCACTGCAGGTTTTTTCAGGTCTGCTTGGGTCTCGATTGCGAGGCGAACCGCCCCGGGCGCGCAGACACTTCAATGTCCCAAGGGCGAAGATCACGGCATCCGCCTTTTCCTGCAGTTCCTTCTTCAATGCCGGCGTGAGATTGCTCATGCCAGTTCTTTGATCGACAATGGTGGTTTTGGGGTAGTTAGCCTGGAACCACTTCTTATATTCTTCCATCAGGCGTTCGGTATTGACAAAACCCGTGTTGACCAGGTAAAGCGTTTTGCCGTCCAGCGTGGACAGCGGTTCCGCCATCGGTTTGACTGTCACCGGCGGCGGCGTGCCCATCGGATTGAGCACAGTGATTTTTTCTGCGGTCGATGCCGCTTTTTTGCCCTGTGCCTGAGCCTGATTCAATGCCGGGAAGCTGCAAAACAGCCCGATACAGAGCGCTATTACCGCAGCCAAAGTTAAATATCGCTTCATGCTTGCTCCTCCCTAAAAAAATTGTCTCCAAGATGCAGACATTATCAGGTACTTTTCTTCAAAATCACTTCGCTAATGCATTCGAGCAACGCGATTACAATGCTGACTTCTGTTTTATCGCCACATGTCTATCTGAAGGCTCCGCATATGCGCGAATCCTCCAATGCTGCAGTAAATGAATTTCAAGAGATCCACGCAACAGAACTTAAGCCACATTTTGATCAGCAAATAGCTGAAAACCATTGAAAAAATGGCTGTTCTTCACTCTAGGCGGCAACTCCCTGCCCTGTCAAGCCAAATGCTGGTTGTTCATAGGGTGATTACTCCTCTCTCCCTCCCGTCGTTTCGCAAAAAGAATTTCGGTGACAGTCACCATAACCTCGAAATTCCACCAGGTGGTAATTCGAGGTTATGGTGACTGTCACCGAATTACCACCTGGCGGAATTATGGTATCTGGCACCGAAATATTGTAATAATGGGGGTGCTGGCGCGTTATGAGGTCGAGGGCACCGGATATGGGAACAGCCAGGAATCTCGTAAGCGCGCAACCTACTGTTATGACTTTATCGAATTTGCCGAACTGTACGAAAACCACTATGCTGCGGTGTACCGCACGGCTCTGCGCGTCACGGGCAATCCCGCCGACGCCGAGGACGCCATGCAAACCGTTTTCCTTCGGATTTTAAACCGGGCAGACCAGATGGAATTCTCTCAGATGCCGGAAGCGTACTTCCGGCGAGCGGCGGCCAATGCCGCAGTAGATCTGCTGCGCCGCAGGGTCACGCACGCTGAAATCCAGCTCGAAGACACCCCTTCGCCCATCGCAAGGGAAACGGAGACACTCCTCAAGGAGCGTCTGCGCCGCGCAATAGCCACGCTGGAAAAGGATGACGCGCTTATATTTCTGCTACGGCATGTGGAAGGATTGACCAACGGGGAGCTGGCCGAAATGTTCGGCCAGGAGAAGAACAGCATAGCCGTTCGGCTGCACCGGATCCGGCAGACTTTAAAGAATGAAATGGAGCGCTAAACAGGAGGTCGGCGATGTCAGAGGACCGTTTGGACAAGGCTTTGGAAGCAATAACAAATGAAAATGTAGATGCCGGGGAGCTTGCCGGTGCGCACGATCGCGTTTGGGAAAAGCTGGCAGGCCCAGGCGAAGCGCTGTGCGTTGAATTTCAGACACAATTCCGCGGCTACCTGGACGGAAAGCTAGACGAGAGCCGCCGGCTGCTGATGGAAGATCACCTGAGTCGTTGTCCCAAATGCCGCACGGCACTCGCCTCACAGAAAGGCGAACGGACAGCCGCAGTCATGCCGATGCGCCGCGCTTCCCGCTGGCCGCGATGGGGAACGTGGGCAGCCGCGGCGGCGATTTTGATGGGAGTGCTCTATTTCGGTCGCTCCTATATGGATACGCTGCTTGCACTAGGAAGCCCCCGAGCTACGGTAGCATCCGTGAGCGGGAAGCTTTATCGCGTTCCGCAGGGCATCCTGGAGCCCGGGGCCGCGATCGGTGAGAATGAGGTTGTCCGCACCGGCCCAGGCTCTCGAGCCGTTTTAACGCTGGCCGACGGTTCACGGATGGACGTCAACGAACGCACGGAGCTCTCGGTGCACGCCGCGTGGAGCGGCCGCGTCGTGAACCTTCAGCGCGGCGACGTTATCATTCATGCAGCCAAGCAGCGTCACGGGTACCTGCGCGTGCAGACACGCGATTCACTGGCATCTGTCAAAGGAACGATTTTCGCTGTCTCCTCCGGGCTCAGCGGAACCCTGGTTTCTGTGGTCGAAGGTTCGGTGGCCGTAGCTCAGCTCGGGTCGGAAACACTCTTGAGCCCGGGTGAACAGGCTGCCTCAAACCAATCCTTGATCAACTCGGTCCCGGAGGCGATTGCGTGGAGCCCCGATGCCGAAACGTATCTGGGGATATTGGCTTCCCTGGCCCGCATCGAACAGCAGATCGCTGGTCTGCCTTCTCCGGCCCTGCGCACGCAATCGCAGCTGCTCCGATACCTGCCGCCGAATACGGTCATTTACGGCGCAGTCCCGAACTTCGGCAACACCATCAGCCAGGCAATGGGATTCGCAGACCAGCAGTCCACGGAAAATCCCGCTTTCGGACAGTGGTGGAATTCCAGCGCCGGCCGGTCGCTGAAACAGCTCCTCGCCCAGATTGAAACGGTGACGCATCTGTTCGGGGATGAGATTGTCTACGGATACTCGCAGGGGGTGCCGGGTTCGAGTGAAAAGCTCCCGATGGTCTTTGCGGAAGTGCAGACTGGCAAGCAGGCGGATGTAACGGCGGCCTTGAATGCACTGGCCGGCCAAATGGGCGCATCTGCACTGCCCTATCAACTGACCGACACGCTGCTGGTCTTATCCGATTCCCCAAAACACCTGCAGTTATTGCTTGGCAATCTGGGCCAGGGCGGGGAGACTCCCTTCGCCCGGGAGATCGCAGCTCGCTATAAGCGGGGCGCAGGCTGGCTCGTCGGCATGGACATCGAATCCATCTTATCTTTGGCAGGCGGGGCCGGCACGCCCGGTGCGGCCGGGAGCGATTTCGTCGGCGCGCACCAGACAAAGCACCTTTTTCTGGAACGAAGGGACACGCAAGGCGCCGAAGAAAACGCGATGACCGTCACATTTAAAGGTCCGCGCATGGGCATGGCGTCGTTTCTTGCGAATTCCGGTTCCGGTGGCGCAGCCGAATATATACCCGGCGAGGTGATCGCAGCGGGTTACGCTTCCACGCGCGAGCCGAAACAGATGTTCGAGGAGATGCTGGCGCTTGCAACACGGTCTGACCCATCGGTTCTGAGCCGCCTCGCTCAGGCAGAATCGGCGTTGGGTGTCAGTCTTTCAAACGATCTCGCCGCTTCCATCGGGACAGAATCCGCCATCGGCGTGGAAAGCATATCAACGAAAGGGCCCGTCTGGATAATGGCCACGCTGGTCAACAATCCCGCGACGCTCGACACTTCCATTCGCAGACTCGTACAAGGATTGAATGCGGAAAGTGAAAAAGCAGGCCGGACGCAGGGCATCACGATCGAACAGGAAACCACGAACGGGCGAACATGGATGTCCATGAAATCCTCCGCAGCGCCGCTGGCCATGGTCTGGACCTATGACCGCGGTTACCTGGTGGCGGGATCCGATCGCGCCGCGGTTCTGCGCGCGATTGCAACGCGCAACGGCGGATCCCCATTGGTCTGGTCGCAGGAATTTCAGCAGCAGCTGTCCGGGCAGGCCGGGCTGCATCCATCCGGCTTCGCGTGGCTGAATACAAAGGGCGCGTTCCAGAGCTACGCCGCGCTGGTGCCAAATCCGGCGATCCGCAACCTGATCACGGGGCGCGACCCGATCCTCGTAGTATTCAGCGCGACCGAGGAACAAATCCGCGCAGTTAGTCGTACTAAGTTGTCAGGCCTGATAATGGATATGATGCTGCTGCAAGGTCTAGGCCGGTTACAGGCAGGAACATAGTCGGCAACGACCGCTTTTTCTAGGACGGCTGATGGCTGAATGCTGACAGCTGAAAGCTCTTAATGACATCGACGGTAGTCGAGCTGGACAATCTAAAAGTGAAACTGGGGCGGCGGGAGATTCTGCGCGGGATCTCCTGCCGTCTTGGCGTCTCCGGCGTCGGGAAAATCATAGGGCTCCTCGGGCCCAATGGCGCAGGGAAATCGACCCTGATCCTCACACTGCTCGGATTCCATAAGCCAATTGCAGGCAGCGCCCGGGTGCTGGGCTTCGACTGCCGTCAGCAGGCGCGCGAAGTGCGGACTCGCATCGGCTACATGCCGGAAACCGATTCTTTCATCGCAAACATGTCGGCCGTTTCATTCCTGAGCCTGATGGCCCAGCTGTCCGGCCTACCGGAGGCGATTGCACTTGAAAAGGCGCACCAGGCGCTGTTTCACGTGGGTCTTGGTGAAGCGCGCTATCGCGAACTGAGAACCTATTCGCTGGGAATGAAGCAGATGACCAAGCTGGCCCAGGCCATCATTCACGGTCCGGAACTGGTTGTCCTTGATGAGCCGACCAACGGACTGGACCCTTCCGCCCGCCGGCGCATGCTGCGCCTGGTCCGCGAAATGAAAGAAGAGCAGGGCATGAATGTGCTCATGTGCTCGCATCTTCTCCGCGACGTCGAACAGGTCTGCGACGAAGTGGTCATCATGCGGGACGGCATGATCGTGCACGAGTGCAACCTTGAAGAAGAGCGCCGCTCCAACAAATGCTTCGTGGAACTGGAAGTTTCGGGGAATGACCGGAACTTGCGCGGCGCTCTGCCGTCAGTCGGCGCCGATGGCGTCACGGAAGGAAACGGAAGATGGCGCATCGTCCTGCCACCGGGAGTTGAGGTCGAAGCGTTGTGGGGATTGCTGGCGCAGCAGAACCTGCTGGTCCGAAAACTGACGCACCGGCGCGATACGCTGGAGGAGATCTTTTTGAGAGCGATGGGGCATATTGCGCATACGCCTGGAGAGGCAGCGAACGGCAACGTGCCGCCCATCATCTAAAATCGGGTCAGAGTCGCAATCGGGGGCGGTTTTCGAAACTCGATTTTCGATTGCGATACCGATAGCGATTCCGATACCGACGGGGTCTGAGCTGGGGAGCATATTGATGGCAGTCTACAGGAGAGGATATCAACGCTATCATGGACCGATCACGGGCCGCCGGGCGCGGTTTCTGGTGTTGCCTCGATTCGCCTGGAGGCGCCTGTTCCAGCAGCGCCTGATCGCTTTGCTCATGCTGGTCGCCCTGATATGGCCTTTGCTGTGTGCCATCTTCATCTATCTCAGCAATCATGCGGACTTGCTGAAAGGGATGGGCAAGCAGTTCCAGAATTTCGTCGAGGTCAAAGGAAATTTCTTCATCATCTTCATGCAGGTCCAGGCGAGCTTTGCCATCTTCCTTGCGGCGCTGGCCGGTCCCGGGCTCATCGCGCCCGACCTCGCGAACAATGCTTTGCCCCTGTATTTCAGCCGGCCGCTGTCCCGCGCGGAATACGCGCTTGGCCGGCTTACGACCCTCTTCGGCATGCTTTCTCTTATTACCTGGGTCCCTGGATTGTTCCTATTCAGTATGCAAGTTGGTATGGCCGACAGGACGTGGTTCGGCGCAAACTGGAGGATAGGCATTGGAATTATCGCCGGATTCGCAGTCTGGATTCTGCTGGTAAGCCTTGTGGCTCTGGCCGGTTCGGCATACGCGAAACTGAGAGTCGTGGCGGGCGGCATCGTGCTCGGCTTTTTTTTCATCCTGGGCGGCGCCTCGGCGATGATCAACGCCGTATTCCGATCGACATGGGGCAGCCTATTGAATCCGGCCTGGGCTACCCGACGGTTGTGGTATGCCATGTTTGACGTCGACCCTCCCGCAGGCCCGGGCGTCTGGGCCTGCATCCTGGCCCTTGCGGCAATCATGTTTCTTCTCCTCCTGGTGCTCTGGCGCAAGCTGCGCCCCGTGGAGGTGATTTCGTGACCGAGCCTGCGGTGATTTTCGAAGAGGTCTCGAAATTCTACGGCGAGGTGCTCGGCGTAAACCGCGTTACGCTGCACATCCCACCGGGGATCACCAGCCTCGTGGGCCCTAACGGCTCCGGCAAAACCACTCTGATGAATTTGATGACGGGAATGATCTTCCCCGACAACGGATCGATACGAATGCGCGGCATCTCACCGCGGGATCCCGAGCAGCTGATGCGCATCACGGGATACGCCACGCAGTACGATGCGGCACCGCGCTGGGCGACCGGGTTCAGTTTCATCACAACCGGATTGCTTCTTTTTGGATACGATCGGAACGCAGCGGAAGAAAAAGCATGGAAAGCGCTCGAGCGCCTGGGGCTGACCGAAGCAGCGCATCGCAAGATGGCAGCCTATTCCAAGGGCATGCGGCAACGAGTCCGCCTGGCGCAGGCGATCGCCCATGAGCCCGATCTGCTGTTGCTGGACGAACCGCTGAATGGACTGGATCCGCTGGTTCGCGCTGAAACGATCGCACTCTTCCGGTCCTGGGCGGCGATGGGACGACATGTGATTTTATCGAGCCATGTGCTGCAGGAAGTGGACTTAATCAGCGACCAGGTCATTCTAATAGCGAACGGCATGATCATTGCCGAAGGCACCATCCGCGATGTGCGGGAAGAAATCCACGAGCACCCGAGCCAGTTCATCGTTCGTTGCCGGGATGCTTCGCAGGTGGCGGCGCTGTTGTTTGCGGAAGGCCACATCACCGAGATCCGGCTGAATGAAGACAGGATGGGCCTGCTGGTTATGACCAGGGACCCCGAGCAGTTCTCGCGCTCCATTAGCCGCATAGCCCTGGAAGGGCACAAGATCGACAGCATCATTCCCGCGGACGAGAACGTGGACGCTCTTTATGAATATTTGATCGGCGAAGGGAACTAGATCCGAGCCATGAATAACCGATCCCGGCTGAAACAAGCGTGGACCATCGCGAAGATAGAGTTGCGGCGCGCCTTCTTCTCCAAACGCGCATTCTGGGTTTACGGATTGGCTTTGTTCCCGTCGCTCATTTTCTTTGGCAACAGCATTCAGGCGAAATTCCGGCGCGCGAACCTCTCGGCAAACGGCCAGATAAAGCCTGCCTTGATGGATAGCATCCGGACGGGAGAGTCGGCGGAAACGGTGTTGCAGAGGATCGGGAAGCCGGCATCGGATGTTCAGTGGGTAAGAACCAGGCGAGTCCGCGACAAATCAGAAGAGAATGGAATTACAAGGCATACGATCGAACCCGGCGTTGAGGGGCGTTTCATCCGGTTGCATGTCATTGTTCCATCGTATGTGAATGATCCCGCAGCAAGGATTTATGAGCTTGAAGTTTATGGAGACGGTCCAGCCAACCTGGCGCTCCGCCGCCCGGCGACAAGCAGTGCGCCTTGCAGCGCCGACGAAGGTCCGGAAAAAGCCTTCAACGGCAGCGTCACGGGCGGAAAGAAGGACCGCTGGTGTTCCAGTTCATGGCAGAAATTTCTGCAGGTGGATCTGGGAGGCGAAGTGTTGGTAAAACGCGTGGTGATAAAACACGCCGGCGCGGGGGGTGAGCGGGACGAGCTTAACACCAGCATGTTCAACGTACAGGCGAGCAAGGACAATACGTCATTTGTGACGATCGTGAATGGGACGGGCGCGCGCTTGGTGGACGAGATCACGTCGCGCCGCAGGATCTCGTATTTCGACGGGCAGCGCGAAGCCCGGCTGGAGTTCACGGACGGCAAGCTCACATCCAGGGAGATGCGAACGCTGCTGAACTTCGAAGAAGACCGCAAGATATTTGCCGGAGTGTTTCAGTTTTTCTACCTGCGCCTTGCAATATTTTTCGGCTGCCTCGGCATTTTCATGAATCTCTTCCGGGGAGAAATGCTGGATAAGACATTGCATTTCTGGTTCCTCGCGCCCGCGCGGCGCGAGGTGCTCCTGGCCGGAAAATACGGCGCCGGGCTGATCGCGTCGACCGTGATTTTTGCGGGCGGTGCGCTGCTGTGTTTTCTGGTGCTGCTCTGGACGCACAATCCCGTGGAGGTTCAGGCTTACTGGCAAAGCAATGGGGCGGCGCACGCCTTCTGGTATGTCATGTCGGCCGCTCTGGGATGCATCGGCTATGGCAGCGTCTTCCTTGCCACGGGATTGCTGCTGCGCAACCCGATCATTCCCGCAGCCGTGCTGCTCGGATGGGAGGGCATCAACGGATTCCTTCCGGAGATCCTGCAGAAGCTGAGCGTGCTGTATTATCTGCAGTCCCTATGTCCCGTCCCCGCTCCGATCGACCAGAGCACGCCTGCGATCCTGCGACTGCTGCTCGCTCCCGCAGAGCCCGCATCCCGCCTGGGCGCAATCCTGGGCCTGCTGGCACTCACGGCTGTGGTGCTGTGGATCGCCCGCCGCGCCATCCTCCGCATGGAGGTCTCCTACAGCACGGAGACGTAAAATGAAATCAGCGCATTATTCTCGGAATAGCTGCAGGGAACAGTGAAATGCCATCCGCGCGAAATCCTTATCCGTGGATAAAAGCTGCGAGTTTGTTTTAATCGCCATCGCAGCAATCAGGCAATCTACAGTGGATACGGACACACCCGCTGACCTGCACTGATTGGCGATTTGAGCCGCTTCCAGATGATGCTCTCGCGAGGCTAGAACTAAAGGGAAACCTTCCATCAAGCCTTGGAGCCGATGAAACTCATCTTCGGTCCGTACGCCGGACAGCAATTCTTGAAGCACAATCCCCGGAACCGCAAGCGGAGCATTTTCCGCAACAAGCCTTCTCAGAATTCGTACATGGGATGGCTCAGAATTCGCTTTTTCTCTTCGGCGAAACGCGAGGGACAGGATGGACGTATCAACCAAAATCAACGCCGCCTCCGGAGCTTCTTATAGTCATAGGCAGGATCCATGGCGATAGTACCAAAGGCTTCCAGAGCTTTTAGGCGCTTGCGGCGATCAATATATTCCCTTAGAGCATCGTTTACCGTCTCCCGCTTGGTCCGTTTGCCTCCTATTTTCAGCGCATTTTCCAGCAGTCTATCGTCGATCGCTAAATTGGTAGGCATAGACACCCTCCCTTCTTTACACATAATGCTACACATTCCACCGCAAAACAAGACTTGCCACAGATTACCCGGATTACACAAATATCCTATTCTGTGAAATTTGTGCAATCTGTGGCGGCTACTTAATAGGTCAGCCCGTAGCCGAGGCGGAACAGAGGATCGTAGCCGTCTTTGGGGCCGTTTGCATTCAGCGGCAACTGATCCATCGACTTCGGCCAGGAAAACGACAGCTTCCCCGTCGGCTTATAATCCCCGAAAAGCACGTCCGCAATACCCTGTCCTTCCGTGCCCGGCAGGAAGGCGGCGACCAATGCGTCGGCCTGCGGCAGCGCTTCACCGATGATCATGGGACGGCCCGCAATCAGGACCACCACCACCGGGATCCCGGCTTTTTTCACATTGGTGATCGCCGCGAGGTCCTCCTTGTCGAGCGACAGATCGGAGCGATCGCCGACCCCTTCCGCATACGGCCGTTCGCCTATGACAACGATTCCCATCGCAGCGCCTTCCGCTCCCGTGCCGTCCAGCGAATACGTCACCTGGGTATTCTTGGACACTGCGCCCTTGATCGCTTCGAGAATGGTGGTTCCGCCGGGAGTCACATTGCCGGTCTGCCCCTGCCATCGAATTGTCCAGCCGCCGCACTGGTTGCCGATATTGTCGGCGCTCTTGCCTGAAACGTGGATGCGGGCCAACTGTTTGGATAGCGGCAGCGTCTTGTGTTCGTTCTTCAGAAGCACCAGAGATTTTCGCACCGCTTCGCGCGCCACAGCCCGGTGCTCCGGAGACCCGAAAGTCGAGTGCAGTTTCCTGTCGGCCAATTGCGATCTGTTTTTATCCATCAGACCCATGGCGAATTTCACTCGCAGGATGCGCGTGACCGCATCGTCGATGCGCGACAGCGGCACTTTGCCTTCCGTCACGAGCTCTTTGAGTGCATTAAAGAAGCTGCGGTAATTTGTGGGCTCCATCGCCATATCCATGCCGGCGTTGATGGAAATCTCCACGGAAGTCTTATAATCGCCGGGCTTGATCTGCCCGATCGCATTCCAGTCCGAAATCAGAAATCCTTCAAACCCAAGTTCCTGTTTGAGGATTTCCGTCAGCAGCCGCTTGCTGGCGGAGCACTTGACACCGTTCCAGCTGTTATAGGAAGGCATGATGCTTCCTACGCCGGCCTTAATGGCGGAAACGTATCCTGGCAGATGAATGCGGCGCAGCGTGGCTTCATCAACTTTCGTGTCTCCCTGGTCCAGCCAGAGCCGCGCGGCAGCATTGGCCGGAACCGGTCCCGGACGCGGAGCCGTGCTCGCCGTCGTCCCCCCATCCCCGACATAATGCTTCGCGCACGCCAGGATCGAAAGCGGTCCGGACAAGTCGAGTCCCTGCATCCCGCGCACAGCCGCTTCTCCGAGGCTTTTCACCACGCTCGGATCTTCGGAAAAGCCTTCATACGTTCGTCCCCAGCGGATGTCCTGCGGGACCGCGACGCAGGGCCCGAAAGTCCACTGAATTCCGGTGGCGCGGACCTCTTCGGCCGTGATCCGGCCGATCTTCTCAACCAGTTTCGGCATCCCGGGTGCAACCCAAGGCGATGTTGTGCGGAAACATGACCGCTCCCAGCACGTTGCTGTGCCCGTGCACCGCGTCGATGCCGTACAGAATCGGGATCGCAAGGCGGGTCTTTAAAGCTTCCGATTGAACTTTGTCGTAGACGTCCGTCCATGCCTGGAGACTGTTTCCCTCCTTGGGATCGGAATCGCCGCCGCTTAACACCGATCCGATGAAATATTTCTGCATGTCGCCCGGTTCGTTGAGAATCGGCGTCAGTTCGGGCTGGATCATCTGCCCTATTTTTTCGTCAACCGTCATCTGCGACAGCAGCTCCGTCACCTGCGGATCATAACGAAGACAGCCGCTTTGAAGCCGGAGAAACAAACGCCAATGAAAGGCCGGTCAAAAGGACACAAACTATCGCGACAAATATATAGGATTTCATAAAACATCCATCCCTTCCTGGAGTCTTTGAGCCTTTGAAACTTGGAGTTCAAGCACAAAGGCTCCAAGATAAAGAAAAAATGATGACACGGGGCCGTAGCGAAATGTAAGCTAGCAGCGACAGCTTGATCAAGGAGAAAATATATGTCAAAGCCCTACACCCGCAGAAGCATATTCCAGATGGCAGGAGTTGCAGCCGCTGCGATGCTCGGCAGCCGCACTGCGCCGGCGCAACAGGCGAAACCGGACGCGGCCGCCATGAAGGGATTCTTCGCCACCCACCCTGACCCGTTCCCGGCGCTGGAGAGGCGCGCGACGGTAGCGATCGTCCAGGGAGACAACCGCCGCAAGATGATCTATGAATCGCTGCTCGCAATCGACGAACAGATCCGGCCAATCCTGAAAAAGAAGAAAAGCGTCGTCATCAAGCCGAACAACGTCTCCACCAACATTCAGCTTGCCGCCACGCACCCGGACGCGCTCAGGGGAATCCTGGATTACCTCGCCCCGCGCTTCAAAGGCCCTATTTACTTTGCGGAGTCTTCTGCCGGCAACACCATGGAGGGATTCGAGAATTTCAAGTACACGCAGGTCGCCGCAGAACACAAATCGCAGAAGGTGAACCTGATCGACCTCAACGAGGAAGCCCGCTATGTGCTGCTGCCGCTGATCGACTTCGACATGCACGTCGTTCCCGTGCGGCTTGCCGCGCGACTGCTGGATCCGGACGCGTTCATCATCTCCGCTGCGATGCTCAAGACACACAACATGGCCATCGCGACTCTTTCGATGAAGAACATGATCCTGGGAGCGCCTCTGCACCAGGCGCCGAAGGAAACCAAGCGCTGGAACGATAAGCGCAGATACCATGTGGGAATTCGCCAGAGCCTTTACAATTTTTTCCTGACGGCCCAGAAGATGCAGCCCTACTGGGGCGCGGCGGTCATCGACGGGTTTGAAGGCATGGAGGGCAATGGGCCATCCATGGGAACGCCCGTCGCCTCAAGGATCGCCATTGCTTCAACGGACTTCATCGCCGCCGATCGGGTGGGAGCCGAAACCATGGGCATCGATCCCAATTGGCTTGGCTGGCTGAAATATTCCGGCGAAGTCGGATTGGGACAGTGGGATCTTTCGCAGATCGACGTCCAGGGCGCTCAGATCGCCGCCGTTCAGAAAAAGTATCGCCTGCACGCCGACGTCGACCGCATGTTGCAATGGAGGGGTCCGTTGGAAGAACTGCCGCCGAACCTGGGCTGGGTGAGGCCGATCGGAGATACCTATCCGGCGTAGCAATTTACGATTTACGATTTACGAATGACGAATGACGGATTGAAAGCCACTTTTGTTTGGGAGTGCCGGCGTTTCGGTTAATGCTATATAGTTTTCGCGCCCGCAGGGCGCTTTCGGAGATGCGGCAGCTCGCTGCCGCTTTGGTGTGAACTAATCTAGGAGAAAAGATGATGGAAACATCGCGCAGGAATTTCTTGTTGACCGGGCTTGCGCTTCCGGCCGCTTTGGATGCAGCAAACTTCGGGCCGGCGGGGCCGCAGGCGAAGTCGCCCGTCAAACTGACATATAGGAATTTGGGCAAGACCGGCTTGAAACCGACGAGCGTCGGGTTTGGCTGCATGATCACCTCGGACCAAAGCGTGGTCGAGAAGGCCGCGGACCTGGGCATCAACTACTTCGACACCGCGCGCGGCTATCAAAACGGGAACAACGAGCGCATGGTCGGCGCCGCCCTGAAATCCAGGCGGAAGGATCTGATCGTTTCCACCAAAACCATGTCAAAGACGAAGGAAGAGGCGCTGCAGCACATCGATACCAGTCTCAAGGAGCTGGGCATGGATTATGTCGACATCTGGCACTTGCATTTTAAAGACAAGCCCGAGGATCTCACCGATGGATTGCTGGAAGCCCAGCAAATCGCCAAACAGGCGGGCAAGGTCCGCTTCATCGGCGTCAGCACGCATGCCTTCCCCAACATTCTCCCCGCCATCCTGAGCAAAGCGCCGCATTTCGACGTCGTTCTTTCCATGTACAACTTCACCATGGGACCTGAGCTGACGGCCGCATTCGAATCCGCCGCGAAGGCCGGATTGGGGACCATTGCCATGAAAGTCATGGCCGGCGGCGCCGGCATGGGCAGGCCGGGACAGAAACCGAATCCGGTCATGCAGCGCGAAGGCGCTGCACTCGCTGCATTGAAGTGGGTGCTGAAAAATCCAAATGTCCACGCCACTATTCCAAGCATCACGGACATGGAACAGCTCGACGAAAACATGCGCGCTTGCTCCGAACAATTCTCGAGCACGGACGAAAAGATCCTGGCAGCAGCGGCTTGAAATTCTCCGCCCGCTCTATTGCCGCACCTGCGGCAGCTGCGAAGGCAAGTGCCCGCGGGGCATCCCTGTGGCCGATGTGCTGCGCTATCTCAGCTACTCCGAGGGGTATGGCGAATTCCAGCTTGCGCGTGAAAACTACCTGTCCCTGCCCTCGGCAATCAGGGACGCCCGCTGCGAGGACTGCGCAGTTTGCGCCATCCAGTGCCCCAACGGCGTCCACGTAGCCCAGCGGGTGAGACGAGCCCGGGAGCTTTTTGCATGAAGATTCTTGTTTTGATTTCCGCGATTATGACGTTCGCCGGCGCCGCATTTGCGCCAACTGCCTCAGTGCGGCGCCGTTGCCGGCTGGCAGCAGCAGGGCAAGGAGCGCGCCTACACGACGGACGATCTCTTCGAATATATGAACGGCAACTCCGAAGGATATTTCATCTACCGGTTCGTCCGCATGAAGGGGATCACGTGCCAGTCCGGCGACAGCACCATCGTGATCGACATATCGGAGTTTGAAGACCCGGAATATGCCTATGGCATGTTCACTTCGGCGCGCGATCTCCGGCTCCCGGTGGAAAAGCTGGGAACTTCGGGTCAAGCGACCCCGAGACGCCTGTTCTTCGCGAAAGATAAATATTACGTGGAACTGGGAGCGAATCCGGAAAAGGATTTCTCTGCGGAGCTCCGGACATACGCGAATAGTATCGAAAAAAGCCTTTCCGGGCAGACCGCGTTGCCTGAAATGCTGGACTGGTTTCCCAAAGAAAACCTCGTTTCGGCGCGCCTGGTTCCCGAAAGCGTCCTGGGATTGCGCCTGCTCAAGCGCGGCTACGTCGGCCAGTACGATTTCGGCAAGGGATTTATCGTGAAGGAATCTTCCCCGGAGGCGGCCGCGCAGTTGATGCAAAAGCTGAGAGAGCGCTTCGGCCAAACGACTCCGGCGACGATCGCGGACGAAGCGTTCAAAGCGACAGATAAATATTTGAACGGCCTGTGCGTATTCCGCAAAGGAAACTACGTCGCGGGATTTGCAGACCTGAAAGATGGCCGCGACGGCGTGGCCGAAGCCACCAGGCTTGCAGCCAACATAAAATAAAAAAGTTGCGCATTAAACGAAAAAACGCAAAATACCCATTCGGACATTTCGCGTTTTTTGTGTTATCCAATAAAATCTATTGCTTCTGTTCAGTGCGCTTTATTTCCTCCGACGCCACGCAGCTAAGCCAATCGCACCAAGACCCGTTCCAAGAAGGAGCAGCGATGTTGGCTCAGGAACACCAGGTAAATCAGAGCCACCCGCGTCCTTCCACGTCTTCACTTGGCCATATAGATATGCGAAATTTTCATTGTCTTCCTTGGTCCAAAATGCGCTTAATGGCTTGCCGCCAATGGTTTCCGAAAATCCGGCAAGAGTAAGAGTGTATAGCGTGTCGCCAATCCAAAAGGCATTGGTCTGTGCAAAATTAGTTTCAAAAGTAACTCGGTCAGCGCACCCGTTTAGATTTACTCCAACGCGGTTTTGCCCTAAATTGGCACAGGGATTCGCATTGTTGTCGGTTTCCCAATGACCAAAGTCAAATACAAATGTCTTGTTTGCAGCAACGCCGCCATTCACCGTTACATCCATTGAAATGCCGAGAGTAATACCATCAATGCTACCCGGAGGACTCCAGATGGGTCGATTAACATGCGTAAACCCACCGATTTGAAATGGGACAGAATCAGGCGACACAGTGACATTGAATAGCGGAGGCGCAATACCATCGAATTGATAGCCGCTCTGCCCCCCATCAACAACAGCAGGACTTCCCCAGTAAACATCAGCATGTTGGCCGGGATTGTTTACATAATTGAGCGTTCCCCCCACATTGCCCGGAGTAGGGTTGCTCCATGTGCCAATTACATTGTTGAAGGTGACTGTATCGGCTTTCGCCGATAGCGGAATTCCCACCATCAACGCCGTCATTATTACAAGCAGAAAAATTGAGTTCCTATGCACTTTGAAACCTCCTCGTGGAGAAAAACTAAAAGCTCTAAACAAACTTTTGAATTCTTTAAATAGCTTAGTATTATGCTTTTAATAAGCAAAATACGTGCCATTTAAAAAACATTTCTCATGGCATATCCTAAGCCCGCCATAAATATTCAAAATAAATAACTTATCATTGATATTGCTTTCCAATCTCCCTGGCTTGCGTTAGGTGAAACTTCGGAGACTGTAAAAGTATCCGACACCAACCACTGAACATTATTGCGGTTATTATATAAAATAGTCCGGTAAACCGGCTGTGGATTTATCCTTGCGATCAATCGAGCAGGTCCAACAGATCATTCATTAAATGACTGAAGGATAATGTGATAGCTTTCATCCGCCGAGGAACTTGCTGCGCGATTCCATGCCCTTTATATTAGTGTGCTGATTTCTCACTGCGGATGATTAAAAAGGTAATCAGCATCCCTTGCACAAAGGTGGCTTACTGTAAAATTATTTTACACAAAGTTAACGGGATCCCCTTCTCTGGAATTGCCCAATATGGACTAAATTGAGTTCCTTGATGCAATCTTCGATTGGTAGAGTGTAGAATCGTTGCATTTGGTATTGAACGCTTAGGTGCATGGTAGTGTAACAAAGGATTAATCAGAAAAAAGGAAGTCTTCTATGGCAAGCAAGGAATTATTGGAACTGTTGAATAAGGGAATTGCGAGAGAAATACAGGTGTCGGTCCAGTACATATGGCAACACGTCCAGTGGGCGGGGGTTGCCCACTACGCCGTCAAAGATGAGCTGAAGAAGATTGCCATCGCGGAAATGAAGCACGCGGAGGCGATTGCCGAGAGATTGTTTTATCTGGGCGGCGTTCCAACCACGAAGCCGGACCCCATTTTTGTCGGCAAAGAGCTGAAAGAAATGCTTACCAAAGATATGAACGACGAGGCGGACGCCGTGAAGCTTTATAAGAAAACCATCGCCCTCGCCGAGAAGGAAGGCGATATCACAACCGCGCAGATTTTTAAAAAGATCCTGCAGGACGAAGAGGAACACCACGATTTCTTCCAGGGCCTCCTGGAAGGGATGAAGTAAGAAGAATCGAAATCTCTTTCGGAGTGCGGCAGCTTGCTGCCGCTTTTGGCGTTGACACGTTTCCGGTTTCCCGTTTTCGGATATCAGGGTTTCAACGGGAAAACGGAAATCCCAAAGCGGCAGCAAGCTGCCGCACTCCGAAAGAATCCAGATTAAAAGATCTTCTCCAGGGCCTGGTATCTGGAGTGGACGGCTTCCACTGCTTCCCTGATAGTCTTTTCGTCACTCGACTGAATTCCGGGCTGCAGGGCCGTAACTGCTTGCGAGAGCATTCCGCGCGCGACCTGAAAATCGTTGTCTTTGTTACCAACCGTTCGGGCAATTTCGCCTGGTTCAGAGCCGCCATCTTCTGCGTCAGCTCCGTCGCCGATTTCCGGATATTTTCCAGATCATTCTTGGGTAAGTAGTGATGATAGAGCATGTAAAGGACGGCATGAAATTCGTCGAGTTCCTTTAAGGCGGGCCGGATGGCGCGCATAAGTCCTTCAAACCGGCTGTGCAGCGCTTCAGCCGCGGCAAGCAGTTTGGCGTCGTCTTTCGCTGCCGCCGCCGCTTTATACTCCGCACCCGCGCTTTGAAGCTTCCGGACGCCTTCGTCCCACGCGTCCTTTTTATCCCTCAGGATGCCGGGCAGCGGAGCCGCCGCAACGGCAAAAATCCCCTTCTCGACATCGGGGAGCAGTTTTTGCAGCATCGCGGTGTCTTTCTTGGGCCACGCCTCATGCCAGATCTGCGCGATGACTTCGTGAAAAGCATCCAGAGCCGGCACGCTTGCGACCGTCTCCTCCGGCCTCTGCGCAAATCCCGAAGATACGGCGACTCCCAACATCAGCCATGTCGCGGCAAAAATAAGATATCGTTTCCTGTCCATTCCATACCCTCCTGCAATACGCTGCAATTGCTATTTTATGGCAAGGCCATCCGGCATTTTACCGAAATCATAATAGCGATGGCGGACGCCGGCGGCGGTGACCTCAGCCAAGCGCATGCCGGAGCCGTCTTCGCCAAACGGCATTGCTATCGGCCCGGTCACGGTCATTTCCAGATCTCCGTCTTTCCCGACGGAACTCTTGTGGACATGCCCGGCAAAAACATAGCGCACATTATATTGATGCAATAGCTCCACGATCGGTTTCCGGCGCTCCAGCGAAATATTCATATATTGGTTGGGCTCCTGAGCTTCGCTGATGAAATAGGGGTGATGCTGGAAAACAAGGATGTGGCGCGCATCCGAACTCTTCGCCTTTTCCAGTTCCGCTTTAAGCCATGAAAGCTGTTCCTGATATTCCGATTCGGCCTTTTGGGGCGTATGAATCAGAGTGGAATCCAACACGATCCCGTAGATGGGGCCTGCGCGAAAGGAGTAATAATCGCGCCCGAAGATTTTCCGGTATGCCGCCACCGTTTCCGACGTCGGTTCTTGGCCGACATCATGGTTTCCAGCCACATAATAGACCGGGATAGCCGGATCTATCTTTTGCGTTATGCGCTGAAATTCGCGGATCTGGTCGGCGTCGCCCTCCTTATTGACAAGATCACCCAACACAATGACGAATCCCGGCTTAAGCCTGTTTACCGTGGCTACGGCAAATTCATAGTTTGCCGTCTCCCGCACAAAGCCCCGGTTGTTTTCATACATCCCCAATTGCGTATCCGCGAGCATCACGAAGTAGAAGGGCTGTTCCTGTCCCGAGCCGGGGATGACGCAGATGACAAAAAATGCGAGCAGAAAAGCATGTCTGACTTTCACCGTAACCTCCACGCTTGTTTTTATAGCGGCAATCGGACATTAAAAGGCTATCCAACGGTCAAGTATCTAAGTGAAACCACGTCTGGGAACACCTCCGTCTCGGCCAATGACTCATAGTTTTTGCGTCCGCAGGACGCCTTCGGAGTGCGGCAGCTTGCTGCCGCTTTCAAGAGAACCCTTGAATAGCGGGCAAATGGGGCCATTTTCAAAAGCGGCAGCAAGCTGCCGCACTCCGAAAGCTTCGCCTCCAAAAAACTATGCGTCATCAGGCGAGGAAGCCTGAGCGCCCAGTATTAGACCTTGATGGCATCTTTTAGCGCTTTGTCCCAGGGAGCGCGATATGGCTTGACGCACATGGCCGCAGCTTCCTTGTCGCCGATGACCTGTTCCTTCTCCGGATCCCAACGGATCGAGCGACCTAGCTTCAGCGACATATTGGCAAGCAAGCACGCAACCGATACGCGGTGTCCGTCTTCAACTTCACAGAACGGGCGTTTGCGCGTTCGTATCGAATTCAGCCAATCCTGCTTATTCATCGCGAGAGTATCTTCGCCTCCGAATCCGTAGCGTGCATCCGACTCCATGCCTTTGCCTTTGGATGCCTCGATCCAGGGCGTCTGCTTCGTATCCGAATAAACTGGCCCCCCGGTGGGATGCCCGGAAAAGCGTGGGATGTCGTTCACCGGATCGCCCTTCATTTCCGCCAAAACTTCCCAATTCCCTGCCAGAACCATAGTACCCTTAGTTCCAAGATAAAGCTGCCCGCGAGTTTCCGCATCAGGGATGGACCGGCTGGCATTCGCCTCGCGAATAGTGGCGTTCATCGTAAAACCAGGAGTTTTGAGATCGGATCCGGGGAAAACCCACATAGCATCTTGCAGATCCGGCGTTTCGCCATCGTCTTCGAGTGCATACCGACCGCCAAAAGAAGACACCAGCGTCGGCCCTTTGACGTTCATGACATACAAAACCTGGTCGATGATATGCGCGCCCAGGTTTGTCATCTGGCCGCCCGAATAATCCCAGAACCAACGAAAATGATAAATCCCGCGATGCGCCGTGTACGGCTTCTTCTCTGCCGGGCCAAGCCACATATCGTAGTCAAAACCGGCGGGCGGCTCCGAAAGCGGAGTCCGGCCAAAGCCTGGATAAATATTGCGATAGGATGACCATCGGACAGAATGAATCTTCCCCAATACTCCGCTTTCGATCACTTTTTTTGAATCTATAACGCCTTTGCCATGCCGCCGCTGCGTTCCCACGACCACAACGCGGTTGTATTTGCGGGCGGCCTGAATCATCCATTTGCCTTCATCGATGAACAGCGTCATCGGCTTTTCGACATAGACGTCCTTGCCCGCTGCGCAGGCCAGGATAGTGTGCATAGCGTGCCAGTGGTCCGGCGTCGCCACCAATACGCCCTGGATATCCTTGTTCTCATACATCTTGCGAAAATCGCCGTAGGCCTTGGCATTGGGACTTTCCATATACGCAAGCCCCTCCTCCAGCCGCGGCTTGTAGGCATCGCACATGCCCAGCATTTCAACGTCTTTGAACTTTTTGAGGTCCGTGATGTGCTGCTTGCCGATCAGTCCGAATCCGATGACCCCTATGCCGATCCGGTCATTGGCGCCAAGTATGCGAACGTAGGATGCCGCCGTCATGACAGCCGCACCTGCGGCGCCCAGAAATACACGTCGAGTGGTTTTCCTGGCTTCGACAGAACCATCGATCGCCGGAGTTGGAGATTCTTGCATATCCGTATCCTTTCATGGCAGATCTGGCTGTGAAATATTTTTACCGATCAGGAGTGTACGTGGAATTGTCAAAACTGTCACCGAATTTCTGCCTTTGAATTCCTTTACCGATCGCTTGCAGATCGGGTATATTGGGCTGCCTATCTCCCCGGTCGCAGACTAAAAAAGGAGGATCGCATGATCTCACGCAGACAGATGCTGGCACTTGCCGGCGCCGCGCCTTTCTGGTCCGTGCTGAAGCCCTCCGCTCGAGCACAGGGCGCGCCGCAATCCACCCGCAATCCCATCACTTCAAAGGATTATCCGCGCATGGGAGGAACTCCCACCGCCTTTATGGTGCGCTCCATGGCAGCGAAAGGAAGTGCAACATCCTTTGATATGATCGAGCACTGTCATAGCATCGGCCTGGGCGGCGTGCAGATGAATCCGCCGGCCACCGAACCGGAAGAAATCAAAAAATTCCGGCAGCGGCTGGAAAACTACACCATGCACCTCGTCTGCGATCCCAGGTTGCCCCGGCAGGAAAGCGATCTCGCCGCCTTCGATGCGCAGGTAAAAGCTTACAAAGAAGCAGGCGCCACCGCCTTTCATGCTGCCATGACCGGCAGGCGCTACGAAGATTTCGACCGGCTGGAACCTTTCAAACTGATGTTCGAACAGTGTCAGAAGCAGGTGGAACTGGCCGAACCGGTGCTCCGCAAATACAAGATCAAACTCGGCATCGAGAACCATAAAGGCTGGCGCTCCGGTGAGCAGGTGGCGTGGCTGAAGCGCCTCGGCAGCGAATGGGTGGGCGTCTGTTTTGACTTCGGCAACAACATCTCCCTCTGCGAAGATCCCATGGACGCCGCGCGCACTCTCATCCCCTACACATGCTTTGCACACATCAAAGATATGGCGGTGGAGGAATACGAAGATGGATTTCTCCTCTCCGAGGTACCGATGGGAGAGGGGATTCTGGATCTCAAACAGATGGTCCAGATGCTGCGCGCGGTTGACTCAAACATGATCATCGACCTGGAGATGATCACGCGCGACCCGTTGAAGATTCCCGTGTTCACGACCAAGTACTGGGCGACCTTCGATGACGCCTATAGCCCATTGCCGGCAAGGGATCTGGCAAAAGTGCTTGCCCTGGTCAAAAAGAATCGTCCCAAAACGCCCTTGCCACGAACCAGCGGATTAAGCAGGGAGCAACAAGTTAAGCTGGAAGACGAATACAACCTGAAGTGCATCGCATATGCGCGTCAAAACCTTGATCTGTAATTTCGGTGACAACCACCCTGATCTCAAAATTCCACCTGGTGGTAATTCGGTGACAGTCACCATAACCTCGAAATTCCATCAGAGGCGAAATTAAGGTAAATTTAGCAAATTGAATAAATTAAAGAAAAAGAAGTTACTAGATGTCAATATCTATAAATTTATGTTTACCAATAGAAAGCCTTTATTTTTTGGGGGATAGAATTTGGGAGTTATGGTGACTGTCACCGAATTACCACCAGGTGGAATTTCGAGGTTATGGTGACTGTCACCGAAATTAAAAGGAGTGAATGATGAAAGTCGGATTTATTGGCCTTGGAATCATGGGCAAACCCATGAGCCGCAACCTGATCAAAGCAGGACACCAGGTCGTCGTTTATGACATTGTCCCTGAATCGGTCGCTGCAATGGCTACAGCGGGCGCATCCGCGGGCAAATCGGCCAAGGACGTTGCTGCCCGCTCGGACATAACCATCACCATGGTGCCAGACGGACCGGAAGTCGAAGCGGCTATACTGGGACCGGAAGGCGCGCTGGAAGGAGCAAAGCCGGGCGCGATTTTTGTGGACATGAGCTCGATCAGTCCCCTCGTAGCGCAGAAAGTCGGAGCCGCATGCACCGCCAAGGGGATTGAATTCCTGGATGCGCCCGTGAGCGGCGGCGAACCCAAAGCCATCGACGGTACACTAGCCATCATGGTGGGCGGCAAACAGGAAGTGTTCGATAAGGTTCTGCCGCTTTTCCAGGCCATGGGCTCCAGTGCGACCTTGACCGGACCTATTGGCGCGGGCAACGTGACGAAACTGGCCAACCAGATGATGGTAGCGGTCAACATCGCCGCCATGGCAGAGGCCCTGGTCCTCGCAACGAAAGCCGGGCTCGACCCGGAAGTCGTGTTCAACGCCGTAAAGGGCGGATTAGCGGGAAGCACCGTTTTAAATGCGAAAGCTCCGATGGTAATTGCACGCAATTTCAAGCCTGGCTTCCGCATTCGTCTGCACCAGAAAGACCTGCGCAACGCGCTCCTGGTGGCGGAATCGATGAAAGTTTCCCTGCCTTTCACCAGCCTGGCGCAGCAGGTCCTGATGTCGCTGATGAATTCCGGGCGCGGCGATCTGGATCATTCGGCAATTGCGACATTCGTCGAGGATATGGCGAAGGTTGAGGTCAAGAAGCCTGGTTAGGAAGACACAAGGAAGAAGACAGAAGTCAGGAGTCAGAAAACAAGTGGGCGCGGATACTTATTTAAATTGGCTAAGTAAAAATACGCAGACGGTGTGGTGGAATGATTCGGGGGATCCGGCTGAGCTGCAGCGGGCGCTGGATCGCGGGGCCGTCGGAGTTACGACGAATCCGTTTCTGTCGAGCATCGCGCTGGCCCAAAACAGGGCGGTGTGGGCAGCGGATATCGAGCCTGTGCTGGCCAAAAATCTCGATGCCGAAATGAAAGCCGAGGAGTTGCTGCACGGGATCATCACTCGCGCCGCGACGATGGTTCAGCACCATTTCGAAAAGAGCGGCGGCAAGCAGGGGTATGTCTGCGCGCAGGTCAATCCGTCGCGCGCGGGCGAGCGTGACGCGATGCTGGCAATGGCCCGGCGATTCCACGCATGGGCCCCGAACATCGCCGTGAAATTGCCCGCCGGATCCGCCGGCCTCGATGTCCTCGAGGATTGCATCGCGGAAGGAATTTCCGCCGCCGCGACCATCAGCTTCACCGTACCCCAGGTCATCGCCACCGCGGAACGGTGCCGCGCCGGACGCTGTCGGGCGGAGAGCAAAGGCATCAAGCCAGGACAATGTTATTCGGTTATCATGATCGGCCGGCTTGATGATTACCTGCGCGAAGTCGCCCTCGACAACAAAATGCCGGTGAACGAATCGGACATCCGCCAAGCCGGTCTCGCGGTTACAAAGCGGGCTTACCGGATATACCGCGAGCGCAATTATGAAGCGGTTTTGATGATCGCAGCCCTGCGCGGCAGTTATCACCTGACCGAACTGGCCGGCGCGAGACTAGTGATGTCCATCGCTCCAACACCGCAGGAATGGTTTATTGCAAACGATCATCCTCGGGAAGAACGGATCGCAAAAGAAATTGCACCGGATGTTGTGGAGAGGCTTTCCGCAATGCCGGAATTCGCCAAAGCATACGAACCGGACGGGATGGCCCCGAAAGATTTTATTTCCTACGGAGCAACGCAGCGCACTCTTTGCCAGTATGTGGAAGCCGGCTGGAAACTGATAGAAGGCCTAAAGTAATAATAAATCTCCCAAGGTTGAGGAATGCCAACTCGCATCTTCAATCCGGAATCAGGAATCAGGAATCAGGAATCAGGAATCATATATGTACGATCTAATTGTTATTGGGGCGGGTCCGGGCGGCTACGAGGCCGCGGCTCTCGCCGGAAAAATGGGCGTAAATACCGCCTTGATCGAAAAGGAATTCATCGGCGGTTCCTGCCTGAATGTCGGATGCATTCCGACCAAGACATTCCTGCGATCCTCGAGGCTTTTCGCCGAATGCCGGAATGGTGACGCGTACGGAGTGGAAATCCCGTCGGCGGTGTTTAATCTGGAAGCCGTCGTCCGGCGCAAAAACAAAGTCGTGGCGACATTGACCCGGGGCGTCGAGAGCCTGCTCAAACGCAATGGTGTGAAAGTCATCCGGGGCCAGGCCCAGCTTGTATCCAGGCAGTCGGTTCGAGTCGGCGAAGAGACGTATGAGGCTAAGAATATTTTAATTGCCACCGGCTCGCAGCCTGCCGTCCCGCCGATTCCCGGCATCGACTCGAAATGCGTTCTCGACTCCTCGGCCGTCCTTGATCTCACTGAATTGCCGGAGAAAGCCGTCATTATCGGCGGAGGATATGTCGGTCTCGAATTCGCAGGGTTTTTTGCCGCGACCGGCGTGGAAGTGACGGTCATTGAAATGCTGCCGCAAATCGCGTCAGGATTTGATGTGGATCTTTCCGGCCGTCTTCAGCAAGCCCTGAAAAGGAGCGGAGTCGTCTTTAAAATGTCTCACAAGGTGACGGCAGTCGAGAATGGCACCGTTCATTACGAGGATCCCGGCGGCGCGCCGGGATCGATCAGCGCCGACTGCATCCTCAACGCCACGGGAAGAGTCCCCGTGATCGAGGGACTTGGATTGGAAACGGTTGGCGTCGAGTTCAGCCGGAAAGGCATCAAGACATCGGACGAGGGAAAGACGAATGTGCCCGGGATCTGGGCGTGCGGCGATGTCACGGGGCGGATGATGCTCGCGCATGTGGCGACACGGGAAGGAGTCGCCGCCGTGCACACTATGGTCGGCAAAGAGGACCACGTTCGCTATGATCCGATCCCAGCCGTGATCTACACAGATCCCGAAGCAGCGTGCGTTGGAAAGACCGAAGCCGAATTGCAGACAAAGGGAGTCGACTATCAGAAGGCGATCGTGCCCATGGGCGTCGCCGGGCGCTTCCTGGTGGAAAACGAGGGCAGCTCGGGAATGGTCAAAGTGCTGGTCCGGACAGCCGACAGAAAAATATTGGGCGTGCACTTGCTGGGCAACCTGTCGAGCGAGTTCATCGTCGCAGCGGCACAGATGATCGAGAATGAAATGTGCGTCGCCGATGCGATCAAAGTCGTGTACCCGCACCCGACAGTCAGCGAAGCCTTGAAACAGGCCCTACTGGAATTGGCCACGAAGTAGCATCAACATCGAGAAGCACGGGAAACTATAATGAAAGTCAACATGTTCTGTATGACCACGGTTCTGGCTGTCGCGTGCTGTTTGGTCCTGTCCGGATGCAAGAAGTGGAGTGAGACAGGCAACGGCCCCATTAAAACCGTTGTCAACAAAGGCGGGCAAACGCTCCGCTATGCGACAACGTCCGGTATAAAGCTGGTGTTTGACAGGGAATTTGCCTTCAAGGACCTGAACTGGAACTACAAACTCGATCCTTATGAAGACTGGCGCTTATCCGCCGACGAAAGAGCCAAAGACCTCGCCTCGAAGATGAGTATCGAACAAATTGCCGGCCTTATGCTCTACAGCGGCCACCAGGCCATACCGGCAACTGGAGGAAGATTCGCATCCACCTATCGTGGGAAACCGTTTGCCGAAAGTGGGGCCAAAGCCTCGGACCTTACCGACGCCCAGATAAAATTTCTTACGGACGACAACCTGCGTCATATCCTGATCACCTCCGTAGAAAGCCCGGAAGTCGCTGCCCAATGGAACAACAACGTCCAAGCATTGTGCGAAAGTCTCGGGCTTGGAATTCCCGCGAACAACAGCTCGGATCCCCGCCATCGCACCCTCGCCGACGCGGAATACAACGCCGGCTCGGGCGGACAGATCTCCATGTGGCCCGGTTCGCTCGGGATGGCAGCGACCTTCGATCCGAATATAGTCGAACGATTCGGGCAAATCGCTGCCCGGGAATACCGCGCGCTCGGCATCACTACGGCGCTGTCTCCGCAGATTGACCTGGCAACCGAACCGCGCTGGAGCCGCGTCAACGGCACTTTTGGTGAAAGCCCGCGCCTTTCGGCCGAAATGGCACGGGCCTATATCGATGGGTTCCAGACCTCCTCAGATGAAAAGGAAATTTCGGGTGGATGGGGCTACACAAGTGTGAATGCGATGGCCAAACACTGGCCAGGCGGCGGACCGGAAGAAGGCGGCCGTGACGCGCACTTCTCTTACGGCAAATATGCTGTCTATCCCGGAAATAATCTTGCAGATCACCTGATGCCGTTTACCGAGGGGGCTTTCAAGCTGAAAGGCAAAACAAAGATGACTTCCGCCATCATGCCCTACTACACCATCTCTTACGGCATCGACAGGACGAACGGTGAAAACGTCGGCAACAGCTACAGCAAACATCTCATCAGCGGCTTGCTGCGCAGCACTTATGGATTTGACGGCGTGGCTTGCACCGACTGGGGCGTAACCAAAAACGTCACTGCCGTCAACGGATTTGGCACAACACCCTGGGGAGCAGAGACGCTCACGGTTGCGGAAAGGCATTACAAAATACTGATAGCCGGAGTCGATCAGTTCGGCGGCAACAATGAAGCCGGCCCCGTGATCGAAGCCTACAATATGGGCGTTAAAGAGCATGGCGAGAAGTTCATGCGCGCCCGGATGGAGCAGTCCGCCGTTCGACTGCTGAAAAACATTTTCCGCGTAGGATTGTTCGAAAATCCTTACCTGAATATCCAGGAGAGCAAGGCCGTCGTCGGCAATGCGAATTTCATGAAGGAAGGGTATGCAGCCCAGCTGAAATCGCTTGTGATGCTCAAAAACCGCAACAAGGCACTTCCGGTTCAGAAGAATAAGACCGTTTTCGTGCCCAAGAGACTCACGCCCGCAGGACGAAATTTCTTCGGCGAAGAAACTCCCGCCTCCCTGGATTACCCGGTCAACATCAATATCGTGAAGAAGCTCTTTAGAGTCACAGACAATCCAACAGAGGCGGACTTCGCTCTTGCTGTGATCCGCAACCCCACGGGCGGCAGCGGCTATGATCCGGCTGATGCAAAGAAAGGCGGAACCGGTTACGTGCCGATCAGCCTGCAGTACCGTCCCTACAAAGCAGTGGACGCGCGTGACCCGAGCATTGCCGGAGGGGACCCGCTGGAGAAATTCACCAACCGGACCTACAAGGGCAAATCCACGGCAGCTTCAAATATCGGCGATTTGAAGATGGTCCTCGACGCCAGAAAAGCGATGAAGAACAAACCCGTGATCGTCGTCATTCAAATGTCCAACCCGATGATCTTCAGCGAGTTTGAAAAAGATGCTGACGCGATCGTGGCTGCGTTCGACGTTCAGGACCATGCGCTGTTGGATATCCTTTCGGGAAGCGCCGAACCTTCCGGCTTGCTTCCCCTGCAAATGCCGGCCAGCATGAAGACAGTGGAAGAACAGAAGGAAGATGTCCCCTTTGACATGAAATGCCACGTGGATTCCGAAGGCAACGCCTACGATTTTGGCTTCGGCATGAATTGGAGCGGAGTGATCCAGGATGGCAGGGCGGCGAAGTATCGGAAATGAGAATACAGAATTCAGGAGTCAGAAGTCAGAATAAAAACCGCGCCGGGATATTGCACGAATTCAAGATTTTTTGCCAGGTTTTGTCATCTTGATGTCGAGGTTAATTTCGAATCTCGAATCAAACTATTCGTAGCGGAGGGATTCGACGGGATCAAGGCGTGCGGCTTTTGCAGCCGGGTAGATACCGAAGATCAGACCTACTGAGACCGAAACAAGAAACGCAAGCAGGATGGAATTCAGCGTAACGATTGTGGACCAGCCAGCCATCATGGCGACCAGGCGTGACATCCCGAACCCGCACGCAACTCCCAGCAAACCTCCGGCGAACGAAATCAGAACGGCTTCAACCAGGAATTGACGCAATACATCCCGTTTCGTCGCGCCGACAGCGCGCCGCACACCGATCTCATGCGTCCGTTCGAGGATGCTGGCCAGCATGATGTTCATGATTCCGATCCCGCCCACGAGCAGAGAGATCGAGGCGATCGCAACCATGACCATTTCGAATATTTGTTGCGTCCGTTTCCGTTCAGCAAGCAGTTCGGCAGGGACGATCATGCTGAAGTCATTTGCGTTTCGATGTGAGGCATCCAAAATGCCGCGGACAATGTCGCCAACGACGCTGATGTTTGCCGTTGGGCTGAGCTGCAGATAAATGCCGTCAATCTCGTCTCTCAGAGCGGCGATGGTCTTGTTATCATCGAGGCGGTAAATCGCGCTGTCGATGGGCATGTAAATAAGATTATTCAAATCCTTTGTCCGGATACCGGACAGTTCACTCCCGATCGTCAACTGACTCCCGAGAACTCCGATGACGCGCAACCACTGCTCATTGACCTTGACATATTCGCCTATGGCCGGCTTTTGCGGGAAAAGGTTCGATTTCGCGCCCTCACCTAAGACACAGACCGCTGCCTTGCGATCATTGTCGTCCTTGTTAAAAAAGCGCCCTGCGATAACCCGAAGTCCGGCAATATCGTAGTATTCCGGTGAAACCCCATAAACCCCCGGATTGTCTTGCCGCGGCTTAGGCAAAATGCCGCTCGGAGCGAAGGATTTTCGCGGCACGGATGATTTCAGATTTGCGACATTCGCGCGAATCACTCGTAGGTCTTTGAAGGACAAGCCGGCTGAAGTCTTGCGTATTTTGCGCAACTCCGCCAGATCCGGCACATCCTTGGCCTCGATAATCAGGTTATGGACACCCAATTGCTCTATAAAGGCCAGCACCTGTTGCTGTGCGCCGGCGCCAATCGAAAGCATGGAGACAACGGCGGCGACACCAAAAACAATGCCCATCATGGTGAGCAATGCACGCAGCTTGCGCGCGCCAAGATTTTGCATGGCAAGGCTCACGTCGGGCAGCCACTGCTTGCCGCCCGCTACAAATCCTGTCGTCTTTTCACGCACTTGACCCGTCACTGCGTCGCTCCTCCAAGAACCGAGGCCAGAGGTCCCGCTTTCCCGGTGGTCTTGCCTTTCTCCTGTTCGGGATTTACCAGCGCAACCTCCGTCCCCTCCGGAAGTCCCTCGATAATCGCGCGGCTTTCCGTCAGATATTTGATGAGCACGTCGTGGGGTTCCCACTCTTTGCCGCGACGCACATACACGACCGTTTTTCCTTCCTTCTGATGCAGCGCCTGGCGCGGAAGCGAAAGTGCATCGCGCACGTCTTTTCCCGTAACCGTTATCCGTGCCGACACGCCCATGTTCAGAGAATCACCGTTCGTATCGACCCGGAAAACAGCGGCAAAACTCCGCGTCGAAAGCCCTTCCAGATAGTCTACTGTCGTGCCTTCATAGGAGGGATTGGACGCAGATTGAGCCAATGATTTGATCTTTCCCTTATAGGTTTTCAGCGGATTGGAATCCGCAATCACTTCAATGCTCTGCCCCGATTCAATATTGGCTCGATCCGTCTCGATCACTTTCGACGCTAATTCCATCTCATCGGTAGCTTGAACCTGTGCAATAAGACTGCCCGGATACGTTTGGGCTCCCGGTCGATATTCGGGGATGTCATCCTCTGATGAAATGGAGATGGTGCCGCCGGCCGAAATCAGGGATTCTATGCTCCTCGCGACCACGACCACACCGTTGATCGGCGCACGAACCGTCATGTTGTCGATGAATTGCTGGGCGAGTTTCATACCCATCATCGCCTTGGTTCGGGCTACATTCTGCACCATGAGATCCGCGGCATCGGAACTCGCATGCGACTTGAGATCACGCTGTAGTTGTTCCAGTCTGCGTTTGGCCTCCTCCAGATCGATCACATTTTTTCTGGCCTCGATCCCGCTCAATAGATCATTCCCCTTCACTTTCAACTCGGCGCGTTTCACGTCATAGTGCGCCTTTAATAGAGTCACCTGTTCCTGCGCGAGGCGGACTGCCTGGTCGGCTTTCATCTTTCTTGTCTGCTGTTCGGCCTCCTCCAGTTGCGACTTGCTTTGCTCCAGATTGTATTCCTGCTCGCTGGGATCGAATTGGACGACGACATCTCCCTGTTTCACGAGCGTGCCCGTCTTAGCGAGGCTGACGATCTGAAGAACGCCGCCCGCCGGAGGGGCAACAACCATTGCGGTCTTGGAAGGACCGAGTTCGCCGATAAGGTAAATTTTCGTCTCAACGGGTTCGCGCGCGACCCGAACTACCGGAATATTTATCTCCGGTTTCCGAAGCCCGGAAAGTCTTGTGACTGTGGCGCAGGAGGCGGCCGATACAGCCGCCAATAGCAGCCCAACGATTTTCAGGTATGCCTTGGTTCGACGCTTCGAGGCTGGCATCAAATTCTCGATTCCAGATTGGAAACCCTTGCCATTATTGCTGCTCCTGATTGCTTGGTAGAGTCGGATCTTTCAGCGCTACCCGTTCTCCCTTTTTCAGTCCGGCGGCAATCAGCACCTGCCCGCTGCTGCGGCGCGCAATCTCCAGCTTTCGTTCCTGATAGCTGCCGTTTGTGAGCACATAGGCCACCATCCGGCCGCCTTTGTCAAAAACCGCTTCTGCGGGAATCATAATAGAATTGGGCACCCGTTCCACCTCCACGCGCATAGCTACGGCCATTCCGGCTCTCAGTCTCGGGTCCGGTTGCTCCAGTTGCACTCTCAGGTTGAAACTCTTCCTGTATGGATAGGTGGAATAGTCTGTTTTCGCAAGTGGACTGATTTCACTGACGCGGCCTTTATGCGCCTTGTCCGGAACAGCTTCGATGTTCAACGCAACCGCTTGCCCCAGTTCCACGCGGCCTCGATCGGCTTCATAGACAGGCGCGATGGAATGGATGGTGGACATATCGGGCAACTCGGCGATGGCGGCGCCCGCCCATGCGCGGTCGCCTTCTTTAAAAACGGGAGTAGAGCCGCTGATGATGCTTATGCGCGCGCCGGAGTTAGGCAGCAGCGCAATAATTCCATCGGCCGGAGACGTCAGCGTGAGATCCGCCATGTTTCGTTCCGCCTGTTCCAGGTCTTCCTTCGCTTTGTTGCGCTTTCGAATCACCCCGGCAAGATCTGCCTCTGCGCCCGTATGGCTGGAAACGAGTTTTGTGTCCAACTCGCGCAGCTTCTGTTCGGCCTTGGCCAGGGCCAGCACATGTTTCTCGTGCTCGATTGCAGGAACAACGTCCTGCGTTTTCACATCGAGCTGTGCCCGCTCCAGGCCGAATTGGGCACTCACCACTTCGGTTTTGTTCTGTTCATCCGAAAGCAGTCTTTGGGCATTCGTGCGGGCGATCTCAGCCTCCGCCTGATTCAATGTTTGCCGATACTGATCTGCGTTGCGCTTTACCGTGGTCGGGTCAAACTCCACCACAAGATCCCCTTTTTTCACGTGCGCGCCGTTCTGAACAAGTTTCAATACCTGCAAATCCCCGGCATTGTAAGGAGCCGTGATCACCTTGGAAGATCTCACGGCGATTTCGCCGCGAAGCTCCACGTAGTCAATAAATTCGTCAAATTTCACTTCCGCATTGGGGATCGTCGTTGCCAGGCTTTTCTTTCGCGAGCCCCAGACATAGATCGCCGCAGCCGCTACAAGAAGCACCAGCAGCAGTAAAACAATGCGACGAATCCATGACGCCGTGCGCGATTTCGTATGATTCATGGCCAAAGAATCCGCTATAAACTACATTTGTCCCGACGCTTGATTTTTAGCATTAGCCGCAGTCCCGGGATTGAGCGATACCATCACTCCCTCCCTGATCCCGGATTCCACGATTGCCTCGTACTCGTTCATGGCCCCGAGCTTCACCGGCTGCAATTTAGCCTTCCCATTTTCAAGAACTGCCACCATCGCCTGACCATTTCGGATAGCTATCGCTTCCCGGGGAAGAATCAACGCGTCCTTTGTGTTTTCCAATTGGAGATCGACGATCGCCGTCAAATCGGGGAGCAATTTCGGATTGCTGCCTTGGATCGAGATAAGGATTGTGAAATATCGAATTCTTTTAATATAGTCGCTGCGCGTGCCAATAGCGGCGATGCTCGCAACCTTGCCGGGAAAAATGAGAGTCGGATAGGCTTCGAGCCGGACTTCCGCGGATTGGCCGATGTGAACCTGCGCAATATCCACCTGATTGACACGGGCCGACACCTGCATCTGCGACGGATTCACAACCATCATGATGCCTTGTCCGGGGCGGACTTGATCCCCTTCCTGCAGCTCGGAGGTACGACCTCCCCTCGAAATTGAGGACAGAACCGCCAGCCCATCCATCGGGGATTTGACTGTCATCTTTTCTATATTGCCTTGCGCATATTCCACGGCCATCTGGGCGCGATCGCGCTGGATCTCCAGAATACGCAGTTCCGCGGCCTGCGCCTCGCTCTTCAGGGCGAATGTTTCGTTGAGCTGCTTCAATTTCGCTTCCGCTTCGGCCAGATTTGCCTTGTTGATCTCCGCCTGGTAGGCGGGAACAATGTCATTTTTGCGCATCTCAACCCTGGCGGTCTGGACGTCCACCTCCGCGCCTTTCAGCTCCGTTTCATTGGCGGCCCGTGCCGAAGCATGATCGGCCTGCTTCCTTTTGATCTGTTGAACGAGATTGTCGTATTCGGCCTGTTTATCGAGGATATTCTTCGTCTGGGCCTGTCGGTCAAATTCTGCCAGGACATCGCCTTCCCGAACCTGGGTGCCGTTGCTCACGATCTTGGTGATCACCATGCTGTTGGACATTTGACCGGACAGACGCGGAGCTTGAACACCATAGTATTCAACGGGACTCACCGTACCGCTGAGACGGAGATTGCGACGGAAATTGCCGCGCTTGACCGCGACGGAATGCGCGGGTGTGGCAGGGCTGGTTTCGCCGGCCTGGGATGCGGGCCGACTGCAAGCATTCAAACCTGAAAGTGAAATCGCCGCCATGCAAAAGAGTAAAGATATCTTTGGGCGGACACACCGGGTTTTAAAGACAAGCCAATTCCGACAAGAAGAGCACAAGACCAGACCCCGTCCAAGAATTGATTCAATTGCTACAGCTTTTATCCGATTGTTCTTCTATTAGACGCCAAAGTGCAAAAAAACGCTTACATTTTTTGCAGGGAACTAATCTTGTAGGATTCGCCGCGGATTTACGCCGGATCGACTCAAAATCCCTTGGCGCGGACCCAGAAGCTCTCGGTCCATTTGCCGTTGGGCGGGATGGACTGCAGGTCAGGATATCTGCCGGCGTGATTCAGGTTGATGGCATTGGTGACTCCCGTCATCGGTTCTATGCAGATGAAACCCAAAGTCTGTCCAGGCGGTAGTGCGGGTTCCCATATGACAGCCACGGGATAGCGCGGGCCAAACATGATTTCGATCTGCTTCTCGCCGGATTCAACCAGGAAATGAGCGCGTCCTCCGGCATCCCGTTCCAGGTCTGTAAAGCCATCGTCCAGCGTGCGGCCCTTCAGAGGCAACGGATTGGGCAGCTCCACGGGCTTCAGCTCACCGGTTGGGACTCTGCGATTGTCGGCCACGACGGCTTTGCGGGCCGGCAGGTGCAGAGTCCACTGGTCGCGCGGAACATCAGGGATCCGGTAGTACGGATGAAATCCGATGGCGAGCGGCATGGACTCTGCGCTCAGATTAAACACGGTCGTGACGACTTCCAGCGCGCCGTCCGCCAGTTTGTAGGTCATCTCATATTCGTGGGCAAACGGCCATTGAGCCATCAGATCGGGATATTTCCAGAACTCGAGTTTGCTGGTTACGTGAGCGGATTTTTTGTCTGCCCCGATACTCGTGACCCGCCAGATCGCCGAACTGCCCAGCAAGCCGTGGATGGGAAGCCCGTTGCCATCCTTGCGGTAGTTTCCCAGAGCCGCGTCGAAATTGTATCTTTTTCCGTTAGCCCAAAACCCGTCGCTGTCCATGCGATTGGCCCACGGAGCCAGGAAAGGGATCCCGGTCTGCATCGGCTTATTCTGGAAGTCGGACAGTTTCCCGTCGGGAAAGTAGAGGATATTTTTCCCGTGAATTTTCATTTCGGAAGCGATATTTCCCAGCGACGGGAGGATGGAGACTTCGATTCCACGCGCGGCGTCGGCAAGGCGGACAACCGGCACGCCGTCGACAGAAATCTGCTGCGCGGTGAAGTTAACTTTTGGAAAAGCTTCGGATTGTTTTAGATTTGCCGGAGACATACTCAGCAATAATAAAACACCCAGCAACAACCATGGGGATTTTTTCATGCCGCGCATTATACATCTTTTTGCCTCAATCCTGATCTCTGCCTTACCCACTTGTCTTTTTCAGCAATAGGCTTTCGGATGCTTATTTCTTGTCTCATTTCCTTATGCCGCGGCTTTGCGTACGCGCAATTCGGCCTTGTATCCGGTGGCAAAAAGAACTCGAATCAACAGATCAGTCGAGATTCCCCGTGTGTTGCCATTCGCGATGGCCGTTACCCGAGTCCTGGAAGTTCCTGCTCTTTTGGCAATTTCCGCGTGAGTAAACTTTCCATTCTGGATGATTTTTGCCAAAGCGCACGTGAGCTTTGAGCGGAACTCCATTTCGCCGGTTTCAGCCGCCGATAAGCCCAGCGCTTCCCCCAACTCTTCTGCTGTCTTCGCTCGGATGAGTTTTTCAGGATTAGGTTGTTTCATTTAAAACCTCCTGCAGTCTTTGTCGCGCCAGGTTGATTTCACGAGACGGCGTTTTCTACGTTGTCTTCAGGTCCGCATGGACGATGCGCCCCGGAGTAGTATTGTGCCCTGAAGTAATCCAGCCCCGTCTCCGCTATCCCGTTCTTTTCCCGTGGACTGGTTCATTGGATTAGACGCTGCGCTAATGGGCATGGGACTTAGTTCATCATACTCATAGATAGCAATCATACGCATATATCACAGTCGGATGTGCCAGGTGCATTGGTGTTCCCTGTTCGCTTATTCCGCACGACAATCAGAATCATGATGGCCGTCACCAGCTGGGCGCCGCACAGGGCCAGCAGGGCGGGGATCATGCTGTGCGTATGATCGCGGATCAGACCGACGGCGTGCGGGCTGGCATAGCCGGCCAGATTCCCGATGGAGTTTATCCAGGCGATCCCCGCGGCCGCAGCCGTGCCCGAAAGTATGGCTGTGGGCAATGCCCAGAAAACCGCGAACTGGCACATCAGGAAAGCCGACGCTACAGTCAGCGCCGCTATGCCCGCCGCTCCGGACATTCCTGGAATAGCACTTGCGCCAAAAGCCGCAGCGCCAATGATCGCAGCCAAGGCCATGTGCCAGCGCCTCTCCCGGGTTTTGTCGGAATGATGTCCCCAGGCAAACATCACAACGATGCTTGCGACTCCCGGGATTGCCGCTATCCAACCGATACGGATCGGATCCTGCGTGATGGTCTCTTTAATGACCTGCGGCAGCCAAAAGGTAATGCCGTAGTTGCCCGCCGTCATACCGAAGTACGCAAGACTGAGCAGCCACACAGGCGCGCTGCGGAATGCATCCACTAAACGATGCCTGGTCTGGCCCGCTTGGCTTTTCAGCGTTTCTTCCTCTTCCAGGCGAAGGATAACCAGTTTTTTCTCGTTCTCTTTCAGCCACTTCGCCTTGGACGGCCGATCGGTCAGAAAAAATAACGTGATCATCCCTACCGCAACGGACGGGATGCCTTCCACCACAAACAGCCATTGCCACGCGGCAAGATGCCCCACGTCGCTCATCCTGCCCAATATCCACCCGGAAATCGGGCTCGCAACGATAGCCGAAACGGGGACGGCGCTCATGAATAGGGCCATCATTCGTGCGCGGTGCTTCTGCGTATACCAATACGTCAGGTACAAAATAACTCCGGGGAAAAATCCGCATTCCACGATGCCAAGCAGGAAGCGGATGGCGTAGAAACTCCATGCGCCCTTCACAAAAAGCGTGCAGGCGGAGACGATGCCCCATGCCATCATGATCGGGCCTATCCAGAGCCGGGCGCCGATTCTCTGCAGCATCATGTTCGCAGGCACTTCGAACAGGAAATACCCGATAAAGAAAATGCCTGCCCCCATCCCGTACACGGCGTCGCTCATGCCCAACGCCTGCTGCATCTGCAGCTTAGCGAACCCGACATTCACCCTGTCCACATACGCAAGAACGTAGCAGAAGAAGAGAAACGGCATGATTCGCCAAGTAATCTTGCGATAAACGGCCGTTTCCTTTTCCAGGGCTGAAGTAACTTTATGCATAGCTATTCGATTCCGGATTCCGGATTCCTAATTCCGGATTTGAGGTTTGGGATAGCGCCCTTCGTTTTTAATTCCAGAATCCGGAATCCGTCGAATCTGGAATCTGGAATCTGGAATTATTTTATATACGGCACAAAAACCACGCACACGGGATTAGGAACTTTGAGCACAACATCCGTAGCAGTCAGCTTCCCTGTCGTGCGATCGATGCGAAACACGACAATCTCCCCTGAATTTTGATTGGCCGCGAAAAGATAATTCCCCGTCGGATCGATGGCAAATTGCCGCGGCGTCTTTCCCCGGGTTGAAACATATTCCACCGGCTCCAGGATGCATTTGTCTCCCTTGACCGCAAACACCGCGATGCTGTCATGCCCGCGATTGGAGCCGTACACAAATGTCCCGTCAGGGTGGACGGCAACTTCAGCCGTAGTGCTATTGCCCGAAAAACCCTGCGGCAGCGTGGATATCGTTTCAAATTCCCGCAGACTGCCGCTATCCGCATCGTAGGCAAAGGCAGTCAGCGTGGAGTTCAGTTCGTTGATCTGATATACAAACCGGCCGTTAGGGTGAAACGATATGTGGCGCGGGCCGGCACCTGCACTAAGCTTCACAAACGGCGGATCGTTCGCCGCCAGCGATCCTTTGGCCCTATCGAAGCGATAAATCAGGATCTTATCCAGGCCAAGATCGGAAACCAGCAGAAAGCGACCGTCCGGCGACAGGTTGACCGAATGCGCATGCGGCCCCTTCTGGCGCCGCGGATCTTTGCCGGATCCGCTGTGCTGCACGAACGCGGACGCTGCGCCCAATCTGCCGTCCTCTTTTATTGGAAAAACCGAGACGCTGCCCGAACTGTAGTTTGCGGTCAGCAGCCATTTTCCATATTGATCGATGGTGAGATGGCAGGGGTCCCGGCCTCCCGAAGACATTTTGTTGAGAAATGTCAAACGCCCGGTTTTGGCATCGATGGCGAATGCGCTTATCGAGCCATTCCCCGCGTCGGATACGAGAGCCTCATTGACGGCATACAGCGTCCGTCGATCCGGATGCACGGCAAGAAAAGACGGGTTTGCCGATTCGACCGCCAGTCCAATGGAAACTGTTTTTCCGGTTGAAGGCTGAAAACGAAATGCGTAGATACCCTTGCTGGCGCCTCCCGTATAGGTGCCTATGTACACAAGATAGTCGTCGGTTTCAGCAGTTCGCACTGTGAGAGCAGCAAACAAAGCAACACCCATCGCAATAATCGTAGATGAGAGCAGCATCTTCTTGGCATTCATAGTGTGTCGCCTGAAAGCTGCTCGGTTATCTTTTTGCAGGCATCCGGACCTTGGAACCTTTTTCCTCGGCGTACTTGTTGAACTCTTCGATCATTTGCGGCGTCCACTGGCCGTCCACCTGTCCCGGAGCATACTTCTGCTCGCGCAGCATCTTGTGCCCCCAGTCGTCGCGGAGCCGAGTCATCTCGCTCTCGTTGGCCACGGCTTCAGCCAGATGCGCCGGGATAAACACGATTCCGTCCGGGTCGCTCAGCACGATATCGCCGGGCAGCACCGTCACGTCGCCGATGCGGATCGGAAGATTCCATCCCATCAGGGTGGTTTCGGCGAGGTAACTCGGGTGGAAATCGCGCGCGAAGACCTTGAAGCCCTCGATTTCGGAAAGGCCGGTGACGTCGCGCACCGATCCGTCCACGACAATTCCCGTGCCGGTCTTCGTCATGATGGAATTGCCGAGGTTATCGCCGATGATGGTGCCGTCTTTGATCTTGCCAAAGAGGTCGACCACCATGACATCACCTTTCACAAGAGTATCGATCACCCAGGAATTCTGTCCGGTCCCGATCCGCCCTTCTTTTTTGGCATGATCGTTGATGACGGCGTTCATGTCCGGCCTCTGCGGCATGAATGCAGCCGTCACAACGCGGCCGACAAGCCGTTCGCCCGGCTTCACATTCACCGTCTTCCAGCCGCCTTCGAACTGGTGCTTGTAGCCGCGCATCCCTATCGATCCCCAGGCTTCTTCGGCAGACGTGTTCTTGAGCCGTTCCAGCACTTCATCCGGCACCTTCGGCCGGCCATCTGGAAACCGCTCCCCTTTCCATTCGCGCGTGATATCGATCCTCTGCTCATTGGTAAACATTCCCAACTGCGCAAACAATATCACCGGCGCCAAAATAAGCAGCGCCGCCGAGAGCCCGATCCATCGTTTCATATTCAAACTCCTTTGCACCTTGTATCTTAGAGTTCTCAGCTCCAAAGCATGTCGTTGGAACGTTCCTTATCCCAATCGTTTGTCGGTTCGAAATATCCGGGCTCGGCCAGGTGCTGCTTGATCACATCTTCATTCACGGAAGTGAAGCCAAGCCCCGGATCTTCGGGCACCTTAATGAAGCCTTTATTGACGAGCGGTTTTTCCGCGCCGGTCACCACGTCATTCCACCACGGGATATCCACCGCGTGGTTTTCCATAACCAGAAAGTTCTCGGTTGCCGCCGCGCAGTGGACATTCGCCAGGCACGATATCGGACTTCCGGCCATATGCAACACCATCGGCACGCCGTGTTCCTGGCAGGCGTCACCGATTTTCTTGGTTTCCAGGATGCCGCCGGCTGTTGCCAGGTCGGGCTGAATCATATCTACGGCGTGTTCCCGCGCCAGTTTGATGAAATCTTCCTTGAGATAAATATCCTCGCCCGTCAGGGTGGGGACATCGATCGCGTCCGTGATTTTTTTTAATAGATCCGTATACTGCCACGGGATCATGTCCTCGAGCCACGCCAGGTTGTACTTCTCGAGCGCCTTGCCCAGTTTGATGCAGGCGTTCACGCCGATATGGCCGAAATGGTCGGCGGCAAGAGGAATTTCCATCCCTATGGCTTCGCGCACCTGCGCGACATAATCCGCCATGATCTCGATACCTTTGGGCGTGATGTCGGTCCCGGTAAACATGTGTTCGGTTTTATTCATTTCTTCCGTGGTTCGGCCGGACAGTTGCGTAACCGTTCCCGGAATTTTGTTCAGCAGCCAGATGCTGAGGTCCATTTTTAAGAAGGTGAATCCCTGATCCATGCGGCCTTTGAGGCGGCCGGCAAACACTTTGGGATTCGGAGATGTGTCCGTATCGGCATAGCAGCGGATCCTGTCGCGGAATTTACCGCCCAGCATCTGGTACACCGGCACGCCATAGGCTTTTCCGGCAAGGTCCCACAGCGCCATTTCGATGCCCGAGACTCCTCCGCCCTGGCGCGCATGAAAACCAAACTGCTTGATTTTCCGGAAGATCTTGTCGATATTGCAGGGATTCTCGCCAAGAATCCGGCTCTTGAGCATTAATGCATAGGTCTTGCTCGCGCCGTCGCGCACTTCTCCATAGCCGGAAATGCCCTGATTGGTATCGATCCGCAGAATCGGCACAGTAAAGGGCGCCCTGGCAATAGTAGCCACGCGCATATCGGTGATTTTCAGATCGGATGGTTTGGAATTGGTCTTTGTGTTCTGCAGGACCGATCCAAGCGTCTCGTCGGCCCAGAACGATGCGCCCATCACCGCCGCAGAAGAAAGCAGGAATTTTCGCCGCCCGGTCCCCTGCTTCGAAGAATCTTTCATGGGGATATCCTTATTAAGTATTGGCGTGAAATTAAAACCGCGTGGCTCGATTCTATTCTGGCCTTCCGCTAATTCCAATTGGAATTTGGAGGTCCCTATTCGCCGGGCATGATATATTCAGCCACTCGTATTTTCCCGAGACACACGGACAAACAGCAGTGATTCCGGATTCCGGATTCTGGATTCCGAAATATAGAATCTGGAATCAGAAATTAGGGGAGCTCCCATGCCCTGGAGCCAAAAACTAAAACCGCAATTTCGGGTATTGATACTCCTCGAGCTCTGAGGTGGATTTGCGATAACGGGGATCTAAATCAAATTCAGATTGCGGACATAACAACTTAATGAACAGCTTCGATCTTTGCTAATCTGGAATCTGGAATCTGGAATCTGGAATCTGGAATCTGGAATCTGGAATCTGGAATCTGGAATCTGGAATCTGGAATCTGGAATCTGGAATCTGGAATCTGGAATCAGAAATTAGGGGAGCTCCCATGCCCTGGAGCCAAAACTACGATCCTTTGCATTTCTGGCCGCTGTCGACTTTTATAGCAGCATTGCCGGTGCTGAGCCTGTTTTTTGTGTTGCTGGTGCTAAAAAGGAAAGTCTGGGTTTCGGCCCTTTGCGGCTTCATCGTGGCGGTAACGCTGGCAGCATCGGTGCTCCAGATGCCGCCGCGGATGATCTCCAATGCCGCGATGCATGGATTCGTTTTCGGATTTTTCCAGATTGCCTGGATAATCATCGCTTCTATTTTCCTATACAACATTTCGCTGGAAACCGGGCAGTTCGAGGTTATGAAGCAATCGATAGCCTCCCTTTCGCGGGATGTGCGCGTGCAGACGGTTTTGATCGCTTTCTGTTTCGGGGCGTTTCTTGAAGGAACGGGAGGAGGAGGCGCGCCCGTGGCTATTGCCGGATCTTTTCTCATCGGTCTGGGATTCCCCCCGTTTCAGGCGGCCGTCATTTGCCTGATCGCCAACACGGCTCCGGTAGCCTGGGGTGGAGTCGGCAACCCGGTCCGCGTGCTCGCCGGAGTCACCGGACTGCCGGAGCACGCCTTCAACGCCATGCTGGGGCGGATCCTGCCGCCTTTCGCCCTGATCCTGCCGCTGTATATGATGCTCACCTGTTTCAAATGGAAGAAAACCCGCGAGGTCTTGCCGGCTCTGCTCGTAAGCGGCGCTTCGTTCGCAGCCATGCAGTTTGTCTGGTCCAACTATGGCGAGACGAGCCTGGTGGACATCATGGCGGCGGTTTTTTCTTTGCTCGTGATGGTGATCTTCCTGAAGTTTTGGGAGCCGAAAAATATTCTGGCCGCAAACAGCTCCGAACCGGAAACGATCCAAAAGCATTCCGTCAAAGCCGTATTTAAAGGATGGTCGCCCTTTATCCTGGCTTCGCTCCTGATTTTTCTATTCGCGATTCCAGCATTCAACAGTCATTTAAAATTCAAGAGCCTGAATTTTCCCATCCCGGGACTGCACAACCAGGTGATCCGCATCCCTCCGATTGTTCCTCAACCTGCTCCGGAGGAGGCGAAGATGAACCTGAATGTTCTGGCGTTGCCGGGCACGGCGGTATTCATAGCCGCCTTCGTCGCATCCCGGCTCCTCGGGCTATCGTTTCGCAAGGCGTGGGAGATCCTCTATCGGAGCGTCGTGCAACTGGCGCCTTCGCTCTTTGCCATAATGCTCATGCTGGGTATGGCGTATACGACGCGCTATGCGGGAATGGACACTATCATCGGACTGAGTCTTACGCGCACGGGCTGGATCTATCCGCTGTTCGGGACGCTGCTGGGATGGATCGGCGTCGCATTGACCGGAACCGACGCCGGGTCCAATGCGCTGTTCGGCAATCTTCAGAAAATAACCGCGGAGCAGCTGCACATCAGTCCCATATTGATGGGCGCGGCCAACAGCGCCGGCGGCGTGATGGGGAAAATGATTTCGCCTCAAAGCCTGGTGGTGGCTGCGGCCGCTACAAAACAGACAGGCAAAGAAGCGGAGATGTTCAAAGCGATTTTCAAGCATAGCATCCTGCTCGCCATCCTTGTCGGCCTGCTGGTCCTGTTCTATGCTTACGTACTTCCAGGCATTGTTGTCATTCCCTGAGCGTGCGGAGGCAGGCAGATGATCGGAATCGATTGGATTCATGAATTCCCCGGTGCAGTTACTGTCTGCGATCTGCACGGCATCGTGCTGGAGATGAACCAGAAAGCAGCGGAGACTTTTCAGAAATATGGGGGCAAAGATTTGATCGGCAAGAACCTGCTCGACTGCCATCCGGAACCGGCGCGCAGCAAGCTCGTGCAGCTGCTGGGAACAGGCGAGCGCAACATCTATACGATAGAAAGAAACGGCATCAAAAAACTCATATATCAGGTCCCCTGGTATCTTGAGGGTCAAAGATGCGGCATGGTCGAGCTGGCGCTCGAGATCCCTGCCGTCCTGCCGCATTTCCTTCGCTAATGCTACGCCTCAGAACACAGAATCCTGTATTCTGACTCCTGTTTTCTGTATTCTATATTCTTTAATCAATCAGGAGATCCGTGATGCCGGAGACAACAAGTTCCAACTTTATCACTGACGCTGTCCGCGCCGACCTGGCGGAAGGCCGGTTTTCGAAGGTCATCACGCGCTTTCCGCCGGAGCCCAACGGCTACCTGCACATCGGCCACGCCAAGGCGATCTGCATCGATTTCGGGGTCGCCCGCGAATTTGGCGGCGCCTGCAATCTGCGGTTCGACGACACGAACCCGACGAAGGAGGAGCAGGAATATATCGACGCCATCCAGGACGGCGTGCGCTGGCTGGGCTTCGATTGGGGATCGAACCTGTATTACGCTTCCGATTATTTCGACCGCATGTATGCATGGGCCATCGAGCTGATCAAAGCGGGCAAAGCGTATGTGGACGATCAGACGGCCGATCAGATTCGCGAGAACCGGGGCACCCTGACGGAACCCGGGAAACCGGGCCCGTACCGCGATCGAAGCATCGAAGAAAACCTGGACCTGTTCGAACGGATGCAGGCGGGTGAATTTCCCGACGGCGCGCGCGTGCTGCGCGCCAAAATCGATATGGCATCACCCAACCTGAACATGCGCGATCCGGTGATGTACCGCATTCTCGCGACATCGCATCACCGCACCGGCGATCGATGGAAGGTGTATCCGATGTACGACTGGGCCCACGGGCTGGAGGATTCCATCGAGGAAATCAGCCACTCCCTGTGCACACTGGAATTTGAAGATCACCGTCCGCTGTACGACTGGTTTCTGGATCAGCTCGGCATTCATCATCCCCGGCAGATAGAATTCGCCCGCCTGGAGCTCAACTACACGGTAATGAGCAAACGCAAGTTCCTGCAGCTGGTGGATGGCAACCTGGTCCGCGGCTGGGATGATCCCCGCATGCCGACGCTGGCCGGATTGCGCCGCCGCGGATTTACGCCGGAGTCCATCCGCAACTTCTGTGATCGCATCGGAGTTTCAAAGGCAAAAGGCATAGTGGAATATGCCCTGCTGGAACATTGCCTGCGCGAGGATCTCAACAAGCGCGCCCCTCGGACCATGGCCGTCTTGCGGCCGCTCAAGGTCGTGCTGACGAATTATCCGGAAGGCAAGACGGAAGAAGTGGAAGCCGATGTAAACCCCGAAGACCTGGCGGCCGGGAAACGCAAAATTCCTTTCGGCCGTGAGCTCTGGATTGAGCAGGAGGACTTCCGCGAGGATCCGCCCAAGAAATTCTTTCGCCTGTCGCCTGGCCGCGAAGTACGGCTCAAGTATGCCTACTACATCACATGCACCAACGTCATCAAAGACCCCAATACAGGCGCAATTACGGAGCTGCACTGCACGTATGACCCGGACTCCAAGGGCGGTTGGTCGAAGGATGGCCGCAGGGTAAAAGGAACGTCGCACTGGATTTCGACTGCCAATGCGGTCCCGGCGGAGTTCCGGTTGTACGACCGCCTTTTCACAAAACCGGATCCGGACAGCGGCGAAGGATTCCTGTCCAACCTGAATCCGCAGTCGCTGGAGAAGATTTCGGGATTCATAGAATCCGGGATGGCGGGAGTGCCCGTCGGCAGCCATTATCAGTTTGAGCGGCAGGGATACTTTTGCACGGACCCCGACTCTGCGAGAGGGACAATGGTTTTCAACCGCAGCGTTTCCCTAAAAGATTCCTGGTCCAAAATCGAAGAGAAACCGCAGCAGTAAAAAAATTATTTGATTCTCAAGCTGCGCGTGCCGGGCTTCAGCCCGCACAGAATGCGACACCAACCAGAGGTTTCGTCCGACAAACAGCTAGACAGTCTCGGAGCGCCCACTTGAATCAGGAAACGACTAACAATGAGGCGGCGCACGTGCAGGCACAGGAGATTAGTAAATATTCTTCGGGAAACAGGACCGCTGACGGGGTGGCAGCTGCTGGAGAAATCGGGCATGGAAGCGCTGCCTCTGTGGCAAATCTGCAGGCAAACGCCGGAAATTCGCGCCGAATGCGCCGGCCGCAGGTATCTGCGCCTGGACCGCAACGTCGAGGGATATGCGAGGCTTTCTCCGTCAATCCGCAGGGAATTCCTGACATACACGGTGCTCGGGCTCGAGAATCAGGGACCAAGCATAGAAGCAAGGGCTAAAAAACTGAGCGAGGATGTGCAACGGATCAGCCGGGCGAAATTCGATCTGGCGCGAGAATCGATGATATCGGTCGTGCAATCGCTCCCCGTTTGGAAATCCATTCAGGAGCAAGTCTGCTTCATCATCGCAGGCGATGTCACCTATGGCATGGCTCACGCAGTCCCGCGTCCTGAGGTCAGCACTGGCAAAATGGTTCGCGGATCGGATCTCGACATCATAGTAATCGCCGAGGATGACGCATCCAAAGATGCCCTCAAGGATTTGGACCAGGCAATTTATAGGAAGAAGCATTACCTTCTCGTTCACCCGAATTACAACGAAGAAATCGACTACCTGGTGAAGGATATTGCCAAAGCAGGCCAACAGCTGGCGTTCGATTCCTTCCAGCACATGATTGCCAGCAAGATCATCCATGAAGGAGAACTTCTATTCGGTAGCGCCGCGGTTTTCCGGAAGATTAAGTCGATGGTCGAAGAAATGAAGGTGCCAGAAAAACTTGACGCGCTGGAAAAGCAGGCCGTCGATAGCCGGAGAGATGCCGAAATCAGCCTTCTGCAAGCCGATGCATCACGGGCGGACACAGAATTTTTCAACCTCTTTTATACCAGCGAAGAAGGCGATGAAATTTATTAGTCCGGAGGAAGGCAATGTGCGGTGTTCAACGGGAGCGAGGTGCATGCCGCCCCTGCTCGTCACTTCTAGCCCATCAGGCGGGTTTCGGGATTTCTGGAGAATTGCAGACTCGCAACGGGGACGGAGGCACTTTGCGTGCTCAGGTCCACCAGGTCTATACCGCGCTTTCGAACCTGATCCGCTTTTTCCATAACATTGGCCGCGGCTAGGCGATCTATTACAAAAACCATACACCCTCCAAGTTGAGACAGGACATGCCCGTAGGAAATGGGCACCGAGCAATCGGGCTCCATCAAGAGCGCGTCCGAAACGCATTCCGCCTTGCGTTTTCCGTTGGCCAGCAGCAGTACGGTTTTCGCTTTATATATGAGCTCCGCTCCCATCGAAATTGCGTAAAGCGGACATTCTTCCCTGCTGGAAAAGTGTCCATCCGTCACGGCATTGGAAATGGTATTGTCGTCCAACTTGATCAAGATGACTCGATTGTCCTTGAACGGGACGCCAGCCTCGTGAAAGCCAACGTGCCCTCTTCCCCCGACACCGATAACGTGCAGATCAATCCCGCCTCGTTTAGCGATCTTATCTGCATATCCATCCAGAATTTCCCTCAGAATCCATCGAAGGTATTCTGATTTAGCGTCTCGCCTGATAACCACAGCCTTGCCTTTGTCGCTGCCCTGCAGTTCCCAATCTCCGGGATTCGCTTTCAGTTCGGACTCAAGTTGAGCTTGGTCAATCAGCGTGCCCCAGGGCACGCTGATTTCCCGGAACTTTTTTTGAAGAAGGCCAAACAACTCCTGAATCATGAAAAAGCTGTAGCTTTCCTTGTGCAGGGCGCGCTGCTGCGCATTCTCTCCGGGCAGCCCGACATATTCATCCAGATTAAAACTGATCATCCTGGAAGAATCGATTTTCTCCGCATTGGCCGCCTTGGCAAGGTGCTTGTACAAACCGGTTGGAGAATTGCCGGTAGCCAAACCCAGGGCGTAGGACGGCTGGGATGCAAGCTTCAGCCGGATATCCTCGACAACCAGATTTGCCGCTACTTCGCTCATGTGATCAAAGTCTCTGGCAATAATGACCTTGAATGGCATGGTCGTCATCCTCTCATTAGGGGCTTTGATGCTACCCGATGCATTTCTTTACCATATCGGCGAGCAAATGCGTAAGTCGGTCGGTCATCTGCTCGGTCGGACCTTCCACCATGACCCGGCACATAGACTGGGTGCCGGAATATCGAATAAGCACCCTTCCTCTGTCTCCCAATTCCGCTTCCGCTTCTTTGATGCATTTCTGAAGCTCCGGTATCTTCTCAAGCGGCGGTTTGCTCTTTTACGTTCACGTTGATGATCTTCTGCGGCGAAAGGGTCATGACCTTTGCCAGTTCGGAAAGAGGCTGGCCACTAGTGTCTCATGGCCCACAGCAATTGCAGGGCGGCGATAATTCCGTCTCCTGTCGTATGGTGATTCAGGAAAATGACGTGGCCGGATTCCTCGCCTCCCAAGGACGCCTCCCTTTTCCTGCATCATCTCCAGCACATATCGGTCGCCGACCTTGCTGACCCCTTCCTGGATTCCAAGCTTCTTCAGTGCGGCAAAAAACCCGAAATTGCTCATCACCGTCGCCACAACCAGATTGTTCTTGAGCAGGCCAAGTTCCTTGTACATCTTGCCGCAGATGGCCATGATTTGATCTCCGGTGATCCGCTCGCCCTTTTCATCCACCGCGATCAGCCGGTCGCCGTCGCCGTCAAAAGCAAGGCCGACATCGGCTCCGACCTCGCGTACCTTGGCAATCAGGTCCTCCGTATGCTGCGACCCGCAATGATCGTTGATGTTCGTTCCATTGGGATCGCAGTGAATGGCGGTCACGTCCGCTCCGAGTTCGGAAAAGATCGTGGGAGCTACTTTGTATGTAGCGCCGTTTGCGCAATCGAGCACGATTTTCATTCCTTCCAGCGCTCTGGTCTTCGGGAAAGGTATTTTTGCAGAACACGATGTACCGGCCGCTGGCATCCTCGATGCGATGGGCTTTGCCAATTTCGCTGGCGGTCGGCCGGATATCCTTGATTCGCCCGGAAGTGATCAAATCTTCTATTTCATCTTCCTCGGTATCGGGAAGCTTGAATCCGTTGCGCGAGAAAATTTTGATTCCGTTATCCTGATAGGGATTGTGGGAAGCGGAGATCACCATGCCCGCATCCGCTCTCATGCTGCGCGTGATGAAGGCGATGCCGGGAGTGCTCATCGGCCCACCAGAAGACACATCCACTCCCATCGAGCAGATGCCCGCCGTCAAAGCAGATTCCAGCATGTAGCCGCTGACCCGCGTGTCTTTCCCGATCGCGATCGTGTGCCTCTGTTTCGGATGCTTCTTGCAGACGTAGGCGGTGGCGCGGCCGATCTCGAGCGCCATCTCTGCCGTCATAGGGTGAACATTTGCGATGCCTCTTACGCCATCCGTACCAAACATGCGTCCCATTTGTATCTTCTCCGCGTTAATATTTTTGTCCAAAGTGCCGGCCGAATCCACGATCTCCTGCAGCCATGCCGCGCCGGCATTGCGCGCCTGGGGACTCAGGGCACTCACTGCTTTGCTGTGGCCGGAGGCATACGTTCATCTGCTCCCATTCCTTCAAAAAAGCGTCGCGGCTTTGAGCGCCCGCTTCCGCCGGAGGCCCCTCTTTCAGCCGCGCTTCCATTTCAGGCCATCGGTCCGCCAATGCTTGCTGCTGAATCTGTATTTTGGGCGGCAAGTCTTCGCCGGTCGCATCTGCTGGCGTGTTTCAGCGAGTAACACATTTTATCGGCCAATTCCTTCAGGCGCTTTAACCGTTCTTTCAGGCTATCTTCGATTTGCGCCAAGGCTCCGGCATGGCAGGCCTGGCTGAAAATGTCGGCCGACATCGTACGGCTCTCGAACATATCGATACCACGCTTTCAAGCGCCCACAGATTCCCGATATAGATCAGATTGTTGGCAACGATTCTGTTGATGCCTCGATAGATGCCAATGGCAAAGACGCGGGGTGCTTTGGCAGCATCCGTTGCAGCGAATATTTTCCCTTCCTCCACGATGTCCTGGCGGCAGATCGTGCCGGCCGGAATGACGGTGCCATAGGCGATCCGGGCAGGTCCCACCATTCCGCCCTGGCCTCCGAGGAAAATCGGCGGCTTATCCAGAAACACGCCGCGCGGCACATCGCCGATGAGGGAAGGCGTCGCCTTGTCCTGGTGCGGCGTAAAGTTGAAATGGATATAGGAAGAACCGATCTCGCTGTGGTTTTTCCGGCTGGTTCCGCCCGCCATCAGCGCATCGCAGAAATTGATCAGGCTTCCCGCGGTGACAAAGGACAGGAAAATAGTCTGCTTGAATCCGACGGCATGGGCGCCGCCGGCCTCTTCTTCCAGAAGAGTGGCCGGACGCACGTGCGCCGCGCTCCCCATATTCGCGCCGTCCAGGAAAGTCGCACCGGAAAAATAGCCGCCTTTCAGTTCAACCTTATGGCCGAGCTGGCAGTCTTCAATCGCGACCGGAGCTTCCCTGCCAAGCTCCGAACCGGGCCCGATCGATGTCTTGCGCTCCGGCGATCCTGCATCCTGTGTGGATGATTACGCCCGGAGCAATGCGCTCGGGAACAACGGCCTCATCCACTTCCACCGAATACGGACACGGGATCAGGACACCTCTGTGAAGCAGGTTCTGAACAGGCTGCGAAAGCTTTAGCTCATCATTCATGCAAATACTCCTTTGTGGATTTGCGAGACTCATCATACTTCAAGCGAGTCAGCATTTGAAAGCGGAGTATAGCGCGCTGCTTATCTGGAGCGCTTGAGCCCGATTTTGGGGCAGGGTCGCGCGACGGGGCATTGGCTGCACCAGGGAGACACCGGGACACAAAGGTTCTGACCGAAGGTTACCAGAATATCGTTGTAGGTTTTCCAGTGCCGCCGCGGAAGCTTTTTGCGCAATGCGAATTCGGTTTCTTCGGGCGTCTTTGTGCGGACGTATCCCCAGATATTCGAGATGCGATGCACATGGGTGTCGACGCATATCCCGTAGTCGCCAAAGCCTATCGTGAGCACCAGGTTTGCCGTCTTCCGCCCGACTCCAGGCAGCTTAAGAAGCTCCTCCATGGAGCGCGGAACGCTGCCGCCATGGTCTTTAAGGAGACTCTGGCAGGTCTCCCGCAGGTGCCTCGCCTTGGTGTGATAAAACCCGACTGGAAAAATCAACGTCTCGACTTCCTGGATCGGCAACGAGGCCAGGCTTTTCGGCGTCGGGGCACGAGCCAGCAATCGGTGCGAAGCCGTTTCCGTCACCGCGTCTTTTGTGCGCAGCGACAGTATCGTACTCACCAGCGTTTCAAACGGACGGTCGATGGCCTGTTCGGCAACCGCTCCTACAGCAGGGACTTTCCATTTTTTAATTTCTTTTCTCAGGATAGAAAGGATCTTGTTGATTGTCGGAGTATCCATGCACTTGAAATTAGGGGAAAAGTGTTTTAAACCAGCTTCGAGCACGTTCAATCATCGGGGGATTTGAGACGGATTGTACTTCCCCGCGTTCGCCTAAAGCCACTGTCTGTCCTTCGTCAAGAGAGCGCTCTTCAATCACCCTATCACGAGCCAGCGTTAGCTGTTTGAGGTTGCCATTTTCATAGAGGGACACCGGACCCAATGGGGTCGCTCGGCACGGGATCCCCTGGATCTCGATATCCTTCGGCGGGAAGAATGATTGAAGCCGTCCGCTGGGATAAAAGCCGGTGGTGATACCTTCGGATCCTCCGAAACCGCCGCGACAGAGGTATCCCTGGATATTCGTGTGCTCCGGAAAAGAACAGAACCTGAGCGTTAGGTCAGGATTTAAGCGGATCCAGGTGCCTTTTGGAATCTCGTTGCCCCCAAAGGGGACGGTTTCACCCAAGTAGAAAGCCTGCAGTTGGCCCGACTCGGTAAAATGGACCCAGCCGGCGGCACACGGGAAACCGTCGATCTGAGCGGGGCTTTGCAGTTGAGCAATCGTAACGCTGCCTTGTTGGCGCATCTTCGTAAGCGGCAGATTTTTCGGCAGCTTTGGTTTGTCGCGCTTTACAGTGCCGCGGGTTTCCGTGGTACCCCCTGGCCGCAGAATCCACAGACAGAATCCGCCCATAAAAATGACAATGACTATGCCGAAAAGCCATGACTTTTTCATTGATCCATACATTAAACCTGATCCCCGCAGGTTGTCGAGGGCGATCCGTAGTATTTGTGCGAACGGGTCTCCAGAGACTGTCTCACAACTGATTTATGGGATCGAATCTATGGTGTGCTGATGATGCGCGGTATACATCGGGGTTGGATTCAAAAAAGATTAGTTCCTACTTGCTGTGACATTCATAAAAGCCGATCCGATACCGATTCCGATACCGACCCCGACCCCGATTTTTTTGCAGTGGTTTAGCCTTGGCTAATAGAGGCGGAAAGAGACCTCCATCACCACAGAGACATCGACTGGCTCGTCATTCAAAGTGCCGGGTTTAAATTTCCATTGCCTCGAGAGGGTTTTCACCACACTCTCATCCAGCCCATAGCCGAGTCCTTTTAATATCTTGATTTGCCCGACACTTCCATTCTTCTGGATGACTGCATTTACCAGCACAATCCCTTCTATTCTCGCTTCTCTCGCTTCCTCCGTATAGGAGGGCTTGGGTTGTTGAAGGACCTGCGGAGGTTTCACAGAATCACCGACAGAATAGACTTTTGGGCTGAATTGCATCCCCTTTAGCCCGGCAGGCAAATTCCCTGCCGCAGCGCTCTTGGGTGACGCGACCAATATCGGGCTTTGTATTGTGTTCAGTTTATTCCATTGTTCTTTCGAAAGATTTTTCCGGATGGAAAGCATCATGAAAGCATTCGACTTCTCCAGTTCCGCCCGCGCCACAGCAACCTGCTCTATGGCATTCTGCGCCTGAACTTCCTGCATGGGATCCGCCTGCATCAAAGTCTTCAGTTGCAGCTCTCGTTTTTCAAGCTCCGCCTTTGCCGAAACCAGCCTGCCTTGATGGTTCATGAATATCTGCTCAATTTGAGCCACCTGGGATTCCTTGAGCTGCAATTGCTTAACGACCTGCGAATTCTTCCACCATTTGCCGGCCGGAACATTTGACGGCCGCGTCTGCGCCTGGGCTGTCAGTCCGCAAATCAGAGCCAACAAAAGCAACGCCAGATAGAATCGCATTCGCATATATCCCTCCTGTTTGAGAAACCTTTGGAGACAGCTTGCTGTCGCTTTCTCCGTTGCCCGTTGCCCGTTTACGCGTTTCCCGTTTTCGAACACTGGATTTCAGCGGGAAACGAGAAACCGGAAACAGCAAACCCTAATGCGGCAGCTTGCTGCCGCACTCCATAAGACTATCTAATTTCCTGTACGAGAGTGGCCGCCGGAGCCAGCGCTTCAGGGCAATCCCGAACCAAGGCCCGTTCCACGTCGACGAGCAGGTTTTGATCCGCACCCACGGCGAAGTCGGGAGCAGGCAGTTTGTTATTTCCCGTGAATAGGAGAAGACACATCAAGACAGCGATGGAGGCGGGCGCCCAGAGCAACGCCGGCCTCCAGCTCAATTTGTGCGGGGGATGCCGCAAGCCTGCTGAAATGGCTTGGCGCTGGCGCGCCCAATAAGTGTCGGGCCTTTCGGCCTCAGCGCGGAAGGTTTCCCGGAAAATCCTGATACCATCTTTGAACTGTTCGGACTCGCCTCCCGGCAGTTTGTCGTCAAAACGTGGTTTCATTTCATTACTCCATAATCTCTTTTCATCTGACTTTATTACAGCAAGCCTTCACAGCCTCGATGCCGCGGAAAAGGTGCGACTTGACTGTGCCGAGTTTCAGCCCCATCGCCTCGGCGATCGCTTCCAGCGGCATGTCCTCGATATACCGCAGCAAAAACACTGTCTTCTGCCGTTCCGGAAGCTTTTCTACAGCAGATCGGATCGCATTCACCGACTCTCTCTTCATTAGAATTTGCTCTGGAGACTGGCGCGCATCTGCCATTCGTATCGCATCCATCCGCTCCGGGCGTTCCAGCTTGCGCCAGAAATTCCAGCGCCGGCTTCGGTTCTGGTCGTGCGCAAGATTAATGGCGATGCGCACGAGCCACGTCGACAAACTCGATTCGCCTCGAAAACTGCCGCGCCTCCTGAATGCGCGCAAAAAGCACTCTTGCGTCAAAGTATCGGCGATATCCGCATCCCGGACCATGCACAGAAGTATCCGATAAATTTGCTTTTGATGCCGAGCCACGATGCCGTCGAAATCCTCCGTTTCGATCCGGCGAATTTCCATGTCTGTGTCGGCAATGTCCGTCAGCGCTATATCCAAGGCACCAAATCCTTTCGTATATCTATATTGGACGCATTCCGCCGGCAAAGGTTTATAAATATATTTTCCTCCGCTCATTGAGGATTTCACAACTGCATCATTTCCTTTGCGCACGCTTTTGGCTTAATATCATGGCAGCCGATGTCACCGGAGGACAAAATTATGAAACCAGGGCTGAAACAGGAATTTACGCAACGCTGGAGCAAATATTTTCCGGGAGCCGACCTGCCGATCGCTTTTTATTACACAGTCAAAGGAAACCAGGCGCCGGTACACAGGATTACGGAAGGCAGGCATTGTTTCATCGACGATCTTGCTGCCATTCGCAAAGGCAATGCTTTGAGCTTTGGCACCAAATCGATTGCATGCTTCGGAGGGAAGCGCTATCTCGGATTCAGTCAGGAACTGATGCCGGGCTTCGAGTACTTCCTCTCCTGCGGCATTCCGGGAAAGATCGAGGGGGAGAGATATAAAAAAACGCCTGAACTTGTGATGGAACTTCTCAAATCGGTTCCAACCTTTACCGCCCCGGCTGAATACGTCGTCTTCAAACGGTGGGATCTGCTGGAGGAAGCGGACCAACCGCAGGTAGTTATTTTCTTTGCCCCGCCGGATGTTCTTTCGGGCCTGTTCACGCTGGCAAACTACGATGAACCGACGAACGCAGCGGTCTTCTGCCCGATGGGCGCCGGCTGCGCCACCATCGTTCAGTATCCGCTGGAGGAATGTAAATCGGATCACCCGCGCGCCGTGCTGGGAATGTTCGACGTATCGGCCCGGCCGGGCGTGGATGCGAACACCCTGACATTTTCCATACCCATGCAGAAATTTGAGCGCATGGTGGATAATATGGATGAAAGCTTCCTGATCACCGGGTCGTGGGAAATGGTAAAAGGCCGTTTCTCCAAATCCCTGTAATGTATATTCGATTCTTTAATCCCAGGAGCCTTTGAGCTATAAATTTGAATTGCCACTATCTCGAAAGGAGATTTTGCCCATGAAGTATTTATTCGCAGTTGCTGCACTTTTGTTGTCGACGATGGTCGTATGCGCGGCCTCCATTGATGGAACATGGAAAGGCACCATGGAAACACCGATGGGAGCCATGGAAAATACGATTACGCTCAAGGCGGACGGCGTCAATCTGACGGGTTCGGTCAAGACCGATTTCTTTGAGTCGAAGATCGAAAATGCCACGCTGAAAGGCGACAAAGTTTCCTTTGCTATCACCATGGATTTTGGGACTTTGAAATACGATGGAACGTTGGCCGGAGACGACTTGAATTTTAACGGTAACCGGCCCCGATGGAAGCCCAACCGAACTGAAAGCCAAGAGACAAAAGTAAACAAATCACGAATTATGCAATCTAACGACTGCAGATCTGCCGACTCTCATTCCTTCGCCCGCATTGAAGGTTCAGGCAGGAGCGATGTAGATTTTATTTCGGAAGCCGGGACCGTAGGGCCGTCCCATGTGATAAATCCGCCGGCATCATACACGCGCGTATACCCCTCGGCGTTCAGATGTGCCGCCGCGTTGCGCGAACGTCCGCCGCTCCGGCAGTAGACGATGACCGCCTGATCCTTGGGAATCTTGACGATTTCATCCTTGAATTGCACCGGCCAGGCAAGGTTGTACGGTTTGCATGCCTCATTGCCAATCGCCGTCGACACTTCCTCGCTGCTGCGTACATCGATGAGAATAAAATCGAAAGGCGCGCCGTTTGCCAGGTACTCTTTCAGGGTCGCCTGATCCAATGGATTCACCGCAGCCAGGCAGGTCCCGACGGCGAGCGCGACAAAAAGAACTGTTCTTCTCATAAGGTTTCCTTTAAATAAATGGCAATCAAAGTTTCGCATAGCAGGCCCCTATTTCAAAATAATTCCGATAGGAGTCTGTCCGAGTCCTAGAAGGCACCCTCTTCTATGACTCGGACAGACTCCTGGAAACTTTTTGCTTTTCTTGACTTGAATCAAGGATCCCGGTTTCGATCCCGAATAGTATGAATCTCGTTGATGGCAATCGAACCGAGGAAAAAGAGAGAGACCCTATGAAGCGACAGATTATTATTATCGACCAGGAAAAATGCAACGGATGCGGCTTATGTGTTTCAGACTGCCCGGAGGGCGCCCTCCGGATCATCGACGGCAAAGCCCGGCTTGTCGGCGATCTGCTTTGCGACGGTCTTGGCGCCTGCATGACATCATGCCCCGAAGACGCCATTTCCGTAGAAGAACGCGAAGCGGAGCCTTATGACGAAATCCGCGTTCTGGAAAATATCGTTCCGCAGGGGCGCAATGTCCTCCAGGCGCACCTCGAACACCTCAGGAATCATGGGCAATCGGCCTATCTCCAGCAAGCTATGACGTATCTCGGTGAGCATCGGATCGCCGTCGATCTACCTCAGGAAAGCACGCCGTGTCAAACATCCGGACGACAGTGCCCGGGCTCGCAAAGCCAGACATTTGTTGCGCCTCCGGTTGATGAAGCAGATGGCTCAACGCGGCCGTCCCGGCTCACACACTGGCCGATTCAACTGCATCTGATCTCCCCGGCGGCGCCGCACTTTCGCAATTCGGATTTGCTGGTTGCGGCCGACTGTGCCGCCTTCTCCTATGGGGATTTTCACAAGGACTTTCTGAAAGGCAAGACCCTCACAATTGCCTGCCCCAAACTCGACTCAGGACAGGAAGTCTACCAGGAAAAGCTGACAGCCCTGATCGATCAGGGCGAACTCAAATCGATCAGCGTCGTAATCATGCAGGTCCCCTGTTGCAGCGGACTCCTCAGGATTGTCGTGGACGCAGCCAGCCGTGCTAAACGGCGGATCCCCGTCCGCTGCGCTGTAGTGGGACTTCAAGGAGAAATCCTGCGCGAATCTGTAGTTCCGATTGAGTAAGACAGAATTAAGGAGGCAGGATTAAAGGATTAAAGGATTAGAGGATTAGAGGATAGAGGATTAAAGGGGCAAGCATCCTCCGGCAGAGCCGGAGGATTTAGTTAATGAGCCGCTCAAAGCGGCTGAAAAAATATTGATCGGAGCCGTTGACCATGCCAGTTGTTTTTGTAATCGGTATCGAATAAATATAAGTCAAAATCTGATACCGATTCCTATATCAACCCCGACTCCGAATCTACCCTCCCCCTCTAAATTCTACTCCTAATCCTTACTCCTAATCCTTTAATCCTCGACTCCGACTCTACAATGCCACGCTTGACTTCCGCACCATGTCATTGGACAATTTGCCGTTCTTGCTTTGGATCTTCAATTCAGGCTTCATCGCTTAATTCAAACGGGTCAAGCAAGACTTATTAGGAGAAGGAGTGGCTTTCCCATGATTCGACGCAATCTAATCTTTCTATTGCCCCTTATTGCCGCGTTGTGCCTTGCGGCGCCCGCCCAGCAACAAACGCCTCCGGCTTCAAAGCCCGCTCCGCAGGCGGCCGCCGCGGGATCTGATCTTGTCGTTTTGAGAGTCGCAGGAGAACCCATAACCGAAAAGCAGGTCCTTACGGTAATCAGCGTTCTTGCCCGGCAGAAGCAGTCTCCAACAGACACGAAGCAGGAACGCAATGTGAATCTGCTCAAAGGCGCCATAGACAATCTCATCATCGAAGCCCTCCTGAGGAACGAAGCCCGCAGGCAGACTCTTGAACCCGACCAGGCGAAGGTGGAACAACAATGGCAGCAGCTTTTAAAAAATTTCCCTTCGCAGGCGGATTTTCAAAAAGCTTTGGCAGCCCAAGGTCTCACGGATGCCCAATTGCGAAAAAATATCGAAGAGAACATGAAAATGCAGCAGGTGCTGGACCAGGCCCTAAAAGATGTCCAGCCGGCAACGGATGCCGAAGTCCAAAAGTTCTACGATGACAACCAGCAAAAACTCTCGAGGCCCGAGCAGGTTCACGCGGCGCACATACTGTTGTTGGTGGATAAAAACATCACACCGGAGCAAGAAGCGGAGACCAAAAAGAAGCTCGAAGGAATTCGCGCGGAGATTGAGTCGAACAAAATTACTTTTGCGGAAGCGGCCACGAAGTATTCCCAGGATACGACCGCCAAGGAAGGCGGCGATCTGGGCTTCTTCCCGCGCGGAGTGATGGTAAAACCATTTGAGGAGGCGGCTTTCAACACGGAACCGGGATCCCTGTCGCAGGTTTTCCAGACTCAGTTCGGTTTTCACATAGTCCGCGTGATCGAAAAGAAACCGGCCGGCATACCACCTCTGGAAGAGGTGAAATCGGGCATCAGGCAGCAGTTGGATCAAACGAGCTTGAGAAAAGCAAGGCAGCAATACGTGAACGATCTCAGGGCCAAGTCCACGATCGAAAACTTTATGACGCCTGATGAATTCATAAAGCGCCACATGGCGAGCCCGTAACGCCTTACTCGATATTGAATTCGGGTCAAATGCTATCGGGAATAATGCGCACGGCGCCTTTGTCGGCCGATGCCGCGAACAAAGCATAGGCGCGCAGCGCTTGCGGTATTTGCCGTTGCCTCTGCGGCTTGAATGCCGCCATACCCCTGGAACGCTCTTCAGCGCGCCGCACTTCGAGTTCCTGCTCACTCACGATCACATGGATGGTCCTATTGGGAATATCGATGGCGATAGTGTCGCCGTTTCGAACCAGCGCGATCGCACCTCCAGCGGCGGCTTCCGGCGAAACGTGCCCGATGGATAGACCGGAAGTCCCCCCGGAAAATCTTCCATCCGTTATAAGCGCGCACTGCTTGCCCAAATGCATCGACTTGATGTACGACGTGGGATAGAGCATTTCCTGCATGCCGGGACCGCCTTTGGGACCCTCATAGCGGATAACGACCACATTGCCCGCTTTCACCTCTCCGCTCAAAATGCCTTCGCAGGCAGCTTCTTGCGAATCGTACACGCAGGCACTGCCGGAGAAGCGGAAAATGGATTCATCGACTCCCGCCGTCTTTACGATGCATCCCTGCAGCGCGATGTTGCCCAAAAGCACCGCCAGCCCACCTTCCGTGGAATAACAATGCGCGGCATCGCGGATGCATCCCGATGTCCGGTCAAGATCCAGTTCCGGGTAATACGCTTCCTGTGAGGCGAGAATCAGGTTGCGGCCCTTCGCGCCGGGGGCGCTCCGGTACAGCATGCGCGCTTCTTCGGTGACAGTCGGGCTTGCGATGTCATAGCGTTCCAGAACCGATCGCAGATTCGGCGCATCCACTCGCTTCACCGATGGATCGATCAAACCGGCGCGCATAAGCTCTCCAAGGATCGCCATGATTCCTCCCGCTCTGCTGACATCCTCCAGGTGGAACGACGAGCTGGGAGCGACTTTGCAGAGTACCGGGATTTTCCGCGACAGCCTGTCGATGTCGGACATGGAGAAGTCAACCTCGGCTTCCCGGGCAATCGCCAGCAGGTGCAGGACCGTATTCGTGGAACCGCCCATCGCAATATCCAGCGCCATGGCGTTCAAGAACGCTTCACGCGTCGCAACAGACCGGGGAAGAACCGAAATATCGTCCTGCTCGTACCTGGCGCGCGCCATTTCCACAATCCGCTGCGCGGCTTTTTCAAAGAGCGTCATTCTGTTCTTATGTGTTGCCAATATGGTGCCGTTGCCAGGCAGCGCCAACCCAAGAGCCTCGGTAAGACAATTCATGGAATTCGCCGTAAACATTCCGGAACAGGACCCGCAGGTCGGGCACGCCGCCATTTCCAGCTCGGCGACTTCCTTGTCGGAAACCGACGAATCCGCGGCCATAACCATGGCATCGATCAAGTCGTAGCGCTTTGCCCCGACGACGCCTGCTTCCATAGGGCCACCGGAGACGAAAATGGCGGGAACATTCAGCCGCATGGCCGCCATGAGCATTCCCGGCGTGATCTTGTCGCAGTTGGTGATGCAGATCATTGCATCGGCCATGTGCGCGTTCATCATGTATTCCACGCTGTCGGCAATGAGCTCCCGGGAAGGAAGCGAGTAAAGCATGCCGTCATGACCCATTGCGATGCCGTCATCAATGGCGATGGTGTTGAACTCCGCCGCGAAACAGCCCTGCGCCTCGATGAGCTTCTTTACGTGCTGCCCGATTTCATGCAAATGCACATGCCCGGGAACGAATTGGGTGAATGAATTGACAATAGCAATCACCGGCTTTCCCATCTGTTCTTCACGCATGCCGTTTGCGCGCCACAAGCTGCGGGCGCCGGCCATTCGCCGTCCTTCGGTTGTAGTCGCACTTCTGAGTCTGGTTGGCATAATCTCCCTTTCAATTCCGGCAAGAAGCCAAAATAGCGGATACCCGCGATTTAATCAACCACAGCATGCAATATCTCCCGCAGGCATCCTCCTCGGGAGCGCCGGCGAGAAGCCTGATGCCGCATAGTTTTAGCGCCCGTAGGGCGCCTTCGGAGTGCGGCAGCTTGCTGCCGCTTTTGAAAACAGCCCGATGTGCCCGTTTTGCAGGGATTCACTTGAAAGCGGCAGCAAGCTGCCGCACTCCGAAGGCTTCGCCCCCAAAAAATCATGCGCATTAGCCGAGACAACGGCGCTCCCAGGATTTTCAACCACTGGACGGGTTGGCGCCAAATTATTCGGACTTGTCATCGTTGGCGTGGACGATGGTTTTGACGATCAGCAGGGCGAAAACCAGCAGAACAAAACCAAGCACAAAACGCTCATTGGAGGTCCGAACCGGCAGGAGCTCATACAGTGCGATCAGGATGAGGACGAAATAGCAGGCCAGGGCAATGAACAGCCTGGGGCTTGCGCCTTTCAGCTTTGCGCGCAGAGATGCCAGTGGCGGGAATTGGGTCATAGATAAACTCAAAAACTCCAGGGCTCAAAGACTCGAAAGAGTTTATTTCTTCCGCGTCTCCAGGCTTTCGGCTGTGAGCGATGCCACGTCAATGACGCGCATGGTCTCGTCGTAATTAAGAAGTTTCAGCGAATCCTGCAGCATGTGCATGCAGAATGCGCACGCGGTCACAATCGTATCCGCTCCCGCCGCGTGGGCCTGCTTCACACGAAGGTTATTGATCCGCTCACCGCGCTTGAGGTCCATAAAATAGTGCCCGCCGCCGGCACCGCAGCAGAGGCTTTTTGCACGGTGGTTCTTCATTTCGCTCAACTCGCCCTGCGGGATCGTCCGGATCACCTCGCGCGCCGGATCATAGATCTTCTGATAGCGGCCGAGATAGCACGGATCGTGATACACATATTTGTGTGCGTCGCCCAACAGTGGTTTGAGCGCGCCCCGGCCAAGCAGGTCGCGAATATATTCGCTGTGATGCACAACGTTGAAGTCGCCGCCAAATTGCCGGTATTCGTTTTTAAGGACGTTGTAACAATGCGGGCACCCGGTCAGCAGGACTTTGAATTCGCGCTGTTTGAGCAGTTCGACCTGCTCCTTCGCGGTCTGCTGGAACAGCATCTCCTGCCCCATGATGCGGGCGGGATCGCCACAGCATTTTTCATCCCCGCCGAGCACACCAAAATCAACACCGCATTGTTCCAGCAGCCGGCAGATATCGCTCGCAATCTTGTGCTTCTGCGGGTCGAAGGCCACGATGCAGCCGACCCAGTAAAGCACATCCACTTTCTCGCCCGGCCCGACCACCCTGGCCTTGAGTTTTTCGATGAAGTCGATCCGATCAGACTGCGGGCCGAAAGGATTTCCATTGGTTTCGTAGATGCGCAGCGCGCGGCCGGCCTCTTCCGGCATGCGCCCCTGGATGAGGACCTCGTTGCGGCGCAGTTCCATCAGTGTGCCGACATGGTCGATCAGCGCCGGGCAGACTTCCACGCAGGCGCTGCATGTGCGGCAATGCCAGATAAACTCCTCGTCGAAAGCTTTGCCGACGATGTCGCTCAGCTCGGCCTGCTTGTCTTCACCCGTGTTCACGCCGGGGTCGAACGCATCCAGAGATTTCTTGATGCGGGCGATGAGCTGCCGGGGCGTGAAGTAATCCTTGTCCGCCATGTAAGCCGGGCAGACTTCATCGCAGCGACCGCAGGAAACACAGCTGTCCACGTCCATACGCTGCTTCCACGTGAGCTCGTCGGCTTTCTGGAGGCCGATCTTGAGGTCGTCGCTTTCGGCGCTCTCCATCAGCTTTTCGATATCGTCGCGCTGGAGCTCACCGCGCGGTTTGATCTTGGAAAAGAAAGCGTTGGTCGGAAGCGAAAGCAGGTGAACAAACTTGGTATAGGGAATGAGAGCAATCCATCCCATAGCGAAAACCGTATGCACCCACCAGAGAGAAGCATGAATAGACTTTCCGGAGCTTTCGGTCACTCCGGCAAACAAGGAGGAGATGCCCCAGCCCACAGGGGAGAGCATCTTCCACGGATCGCCGATTACGGCGATTCTCAGGCCCTCGACCAAATAACCGGTGATCACCATGCAGGCAATCAGTAGCAGGACAAGACCGTCCTCACGCGTATTGGGGACTGTTTCAGGTTTCAGGAAATATCGGCGATACGCCGCCATTGCAATGCCGGCGAGCACCAGGATGCCGGCCAGTTCGGAGGCCACGGAAAAAAAGACGTAGATGAATCCTTCAAATATATTCAGCTCGAGGCCGAGCAGATGCCCGGCGTCGTACTGGATCATGACCAGCAGTGTGGTGATCACCAGCACGATGAATGAATAGAAAATGAGGCAATGAAAAATAGCGGGATAGCCGGAATTGCGGACCTGTTTCTGGAAAAAGATTTCGCGCAGGAGAATTGCCAGGCGTTTTCCCCAGTCCGCGAACTGTTCTTTTTCTGACTTTCCTCTGCGCCAGAACTGTATCCGCCGGTGCATCCCCCAGCCGAATATCGCCAGCGCAATTATGAAAAGGCCATACATCGCCCAGACATGGGAAATATTCCACATCAAAGGCCGGGTTGCTTCAGAAAGTGGGGGCATCGTTATTACCTCGTTCCATCTCCTCTATTTCTGCCAAAAAGCGTTTAATCATAGCTTTATATCAAACAAATTGGGAACTCTGCTGTAATTGTAGCCGTGAATAAAGTCCTTCCCGCTGAATTCGTGGGAAAATTCATTTTCTACCAGCTCTTGCCAGTTGCGCTGTTCCCGGTGTCCCCAATTTTTCACCTTTGTCAGCATTTCCTCCTTGGTCCTGGCCCAACTGTAATGATGGAAGAACACGTCTTCAATTTTTTCACAAGGCTTGATCAGATAGTCCCTTCTTTCGTACTGCATATTTAAAAATCGCAAGGGATCTTTGCGATATAAAGTTTCTAATTTGCTGTTGCGCACCAAAACAGGAGAATATTCCAGCCTATCCGCTCGATAAACCGGTTCTCTGAAATAATAATAGTTTGCCAGCATTAGACTATTCGCTTTAGTCCTGTATTCGTTCTTCCAGCGAAGGAGTTTTTGCGGTTCAGCGACTTCATCCCCGTCAATAAACAGGGTGTACTCCGATGTATCCTTAATCAGGTCGAACCCTACCTTCCGGATAATATTTAAAAATATGCGGGTATTGGCTATGAGCTTGGGATTGATGGGGAAGATACGCACGATTTCATAGGCCAAAGGAATGACTTTGAGCTCTATGTTCTTGCCTGCATTCCTGCGCATTACCTCGGCCAGAAAGTCATTCTGCTCCTGGCCGTCCAGCAGCCTGTCGTACGCTACAAGTACAACTTTATTAGAAGCGTTCAGGACACCATTGATGCATGCGTCAATAAATGGAGCGTCGAGCTTGGAAAATAATATCACCGTGGAAAAATTCATCGATGGTGTTTTGCTGAATCCCTTAAACATATTTACTTGCATCCACTAATCGCTTCCCGATCTACGCATTCGAAGACTCGATTTATCCATGCGCCTGCATCCATTCACCCGGATAATGTTCATTGCAATAGGATTGATTCGTTTATACGGAAAAACTACTATAGCCTAATTTAAAAGCTGGGAACAAATTGTATGTTAGGGATATTTCAAGGTATCCGTTTTAATCTATTGCAGCTATGCGCAAAGAATTGTCAGTCATCATAGTGAACTATCGGTCATGGTCCTATCTTGAGGCTTGCCTCAAAAGCCTCGACCATTCGCAGGATAGATATGAAGTCCTGGTTGTTGATAATTTTTCCGATGATGGTCAATTCGAAAGCTTTGCCGCAAACTATCCGCATATAGAGTTTATCAAAAGTCAAAAAAATTTGGGATTTGGCGGCGGGTGCGGGTTAGGCGTCATGCGCTCGAGCGCGGAATACCTCCTGTTTCTAAATCCCGACACCCTGGCGAACCATGACGCCATCGATTCCATGCTGCAATTTCTAAAGTCGCAGAATAAATATGGGATCGTGTCGTGCAAACAACATGACAATGTAGCCAGACACCGATTATTGTTTCCGAATTCGTGGAGGTTATTGGGCCTTTTGAAAAGTGCGGAAGCTCGAATGCGCGCCCGAAAATTTGCATTACAACGCTGGCGAAATTTCGAATTTATTGTGCCAGACTGGGTTTCCGCGTCGGTATTGATGATTTCCAGAAGGGATTACGAAAGAATTGGCGGCTGGAATCAAATATTTTGGATGTATTACGAAGATCCCGATCTCTGCAAGCGATTTGCGGATCAGGGGGGCAGAGTAGCGCTTCTGACCAACTGCAGCATTAGCCACAAACATGGCGGTGCGACAAGGCTTGATTTAGAGACAACGGCTTTAACCAAAGCCGAGGTAACTATTTCAAGACATGTTTACATCCACAATCATTTCTCCAAAATGGAACGGATCCTTTCCCACTCTTTCCTCATAACCGGTTTTCTTTTTTTCGGCAGCGTATGGGCGCTTCTAGGCACACTCACATTTTTCATTCCTAGAATGAGGTTGCAGCGGCTGATATGGCACCGCCGATGGAAGTATTATATAAAAGTATTTAGGACCCGATCATGGCTCAGTCCGAGGCTGGCAATGGACCCGTAGCCCGCATTTCTCACGGGGTTTTGTAGCGAGGCGGCCCAGACGGGTAATGCCGCATGCTTTTTGCAGGGCGAAGCTTTCGGAGATGTGCGGCTGTTCGCTGCCGCTTTCAATAAAGAGGTGAAAAACACTGACTTTGAGCGTTTTTTAAAAGCGGCAGCAAGCGGCCGCACTCCGAAGGCGCCCTGAGGGCGCAAAAAGTATGCGGCATTAGGCGCAGACGAGCGTGGATACAAGGCGCGCGACCGAGGGCCCCGCAGATGTACTTGACGGTGCGTCGAGGAGCCCGACGAAGCGCAACGCAGTAGACATGCCCGGACCCGCCGCCGCAGTAGAAAGCCCTTGAGAAATGGGGGGTAGTATCGCCGCTGGGGAGAGTCTATGTCACAGGAAAAACGCTACCGCTGGGCGCAGTGGGGCGATTTAAATGCCTTCTTTGGACTGATGCTGGACAACGTTACCAACCTTGTGGTCCTCACCGGGATTCTTGTGGGCGCATTCGGGTATCCGATCGACAAGGTTTACAGCCTCATGATACCCGGCACGGCTCTCGGGGTCCTCTTCGGCGACGCAGTCTACACCTGGCTTGCCTTCCGGCTCGCAAAGCGGACAGGCAGGACCGACGTCACCGCCATGCCTCTTGGCCTCGACACGCCCTCCACTATCGGAATTGCAACCGCCGTGCTCGGCCCCGTTTATCTCGAGACAAAGGACGCCGTGCTTACCTGGCAAGTGGGCATGGCCACGCTCATGATCATCGGCATTTTCAAGATCGCGCTTTCGTTCTTCGGAGATTGGGTGCGCCGTCACATCCCGCAGGCGGGGCTTCTCGGATCGCTGGGCGGGCTCGGCATCACACTGCTCGCCTTCTTCCCCGTAATGAAGATCTTTTCCGCCCCCACGGCCGGGCTGGTTGCGCTCGGAATTATTCTGTATTCCCTCACAGCCGCACGGCGGCTGCCCTTCCGCATTCCCGGGGCATTCCTTGCCGTGGCCGTCGGTTGCCTGATCTACTATCTGATGGGCGGATTCGGTCTTTTGGGCGCTCATACCGTGGCGCCGGTCATGGAATTTCATCCCGCTTTCCCATGGCCTACCTTTGGCTTCATCTTTGGATTAGGGAAGGCCATTGCCTATCTGCCGATCGCTTTCCCATTTGCCCTGCTGACAATCATTGGCGGCATCAACGTTACCGAGAGCGCGCGCGTTGCCGGCGATGAATACCGGACGCGCGACATCCTGCTGACGGAAGCCGTGGCGACGGTGGTCGCCGCGCTGTTCGGCGGCGTCGCACAGGCCACTCCGTACATCGGCCATCCCGCCTACAAAGCGATGGGCGGACGAGCCGCCTACACGCTGGCGGCCGGGCTTTTCATCGGGGTCGGCGGAGCACTCGGCGCGATGTCCATCGTTGTGCAGGCCATCCCTGAAGCGGTGATCACGCCCATCCTCCTGTTCGTCGGCATCGAGATCGTTTCGCAAGCCTTTATCGAGTCGCCGCGGAAGCACGTTCCCGCGGTCGCCTTCGCGATAATGCCCGTGGTCGCGTATCTCGTGCTCACATACGCCGAAAGTCTCATCGGGAAACTGGATCCGTCGGTCAATCTCCCGAAAGCTCTGACCGACGATCAGAATATCCTGCGCGCCATAGGACATGGATTCATCCTGACCTCAATCCTATGGGGAGGGTTTCTCGCCCATCTCCTCGACGGCAGACTCCGACGCGCGGCTGTCTTCGCGATTCTCTGCGCCCTATTTACCATGTTCGGATTTATTCACTCGGTGACGCCTGCCGGTGGCATCTACTTTCCGTGGCTGCTTGGCAATAACCTGGTATGGCAGATAACTCTGGGGTACGGCCTGATCGGCGCGTTGCTTCTTCTCCGCTCGCGCACGGATAGAGCCATATAAGAGTGCTTCCATGCATTGCGATTTTCAGTCTCCTTCTTTAGCCGCAGGGAATAAGTCCGACTGCGCGAAAATTACATCCTCCGCAATGTACCCTTTCGCCGCAGCGCCTTCGCGGATCCATGCTTCCCGCTGACTCATGTAAATCATCAGTCCGGAGATCCCGAGACCAATTGTCGCCGCAGTGGCGGAACCGATATTGGTTTTCGCCTTCTGCTGCTGTTCGCCGGTCAGCTTGATCCATTTGCTGGTCGGGCGGTCTACGGTCACAAAGAGTAGTGAACCGGCGCCGGCCTCGTCGGCAAGCTTCGCCATGCTTCCAACGGACATTTGCGATTCGTTTTCGATGAAACCGCGCTCTTTGTCCTCCGCAATCAGCACGTGCCCATCCGTCAGGATCTTCCGTACATCCGCGGCAGCAGTGTGAAACACTTCCGGCGAGCTCGTCCGCACGTGTGCAGGTGTGCGAAAGGCAACCACGTATACGCTTTTAGCACCCACAGCTGTGCGATCGATTGCCTGTTCCTGGGCAAAAACAAACGGAACGACGAGGAGAGCCGCCAGCAGGCCAATCCGTTCCATAGCCTGAATTCCCTCCATTGATAAATGCAGCATTTTAAAGAAATTTAATATACTACCGGCTTGGAGCCAACTGGATTTTTGAGTTTTCGCGTGGCTCTCTTTGTATAATAACGCAAAGAAGCAAAGGAGAGTTGGTTATGAAAGTGGTGGCGATTAATGGAAGCGGAAGGAAAGACGGCAATACGTATCTGCTGTTGAAAACCGTGCTGGACGAATTGAAGGACGAAGGATTCGAAACCGAGATCATTCAACTGGCGGACGGGACACCGCTCCAGGGCTGCGTGTGCTGCTATAAATGCATGGCGCAGAAAAACATGAAGTGCGCGATCGAAACGGACCCGTTCAATGAATACTTCGCCCAATTAAGCCAGGCGGACGGAATTTTATTGGGATCTCCCGTTTATTTTTCCGACGTCACCGCCGGCATGCGCGCTCTGATCGAACGCTGCGGCTTTGTGGGAAGAGCCAACGGCGGCGTGCTGAAACGCAAGGTCGGTGCCGGAGTGATAGCCGTGCGCCGCGCAGGCTCCAATTTTGCCCTTGCGAGCCTGAACTATCTCTTCCTGATCAGCGAAATGATCATCCCCGGATCGAGCTACTGGAACATGGCGCTGGGGAGGAATCCGGGCGAAGTTCTAAACGACGCCGAGGGCATCGAGACCATGAAGACGCTCGGCAGGAACATGGCCTGGCTGATTAAGAAGGTCAAAGCGTAAACACAAAAACGCCACGAATTTCACGAATATTTTCTATTCGTGAAATTCGTGGCATTATTTTTGTCAAAAACTACTTCTTAAATTGCGCTACGGTCTGAGTCAAGATGACCTTCTGATCCGGGCGCAGTTGAAGTGTCTTGGCCACCTGGACCTCATCGAGCATTGCCCGGAGAATGCAGGCCAATCCTTCGGAAGCGCAAAAGAGATACACATTTTGCGCGATCGCGCCCGCTCCGGTGTAAGTCCAGGGGATGCCGACATCCTGTCCCCCAAATTTCATTCCTTTGGTCTTGGCCATGTCGGCGACATAGACGAGATTCAGCGGCGCAGTCTTCACAAAATCCTGTTTCATCGCGCCTGAACCGTCGAGGCCCGCAGTAGCCCGCAAATCCTCTTTGGTGACAACCTTCAGTGCATGGTTCACAGCGTCATAAACAAAAACACCGTCGGCGGTGGTGAGATAGATCTCGATGTTCTGCCAGTCCACAGCCGAAGGCGCGGTGCGATGGCCGCCTGGGCGATTCACACCATCCGCGGCCCACAGCAGGTTCGAAAGAACCTGCATCGACAACTTGACCTCCGGGCCGAAATTGCCGCGTGTGCTCTGTCGCAGTTTCAGAGCATTCATCACGGGCATCCCTCCTTCCATCTGAGGAGGCGGAAGTTTGATCACTTCAGCGGTTTGCGCCAAAGAAACGGACGGAACCATCATTAAGAGCGAACCAACAATCAAACACGCAAGTATTTTGCTCATTTCATTCTCCTCCCGGCTGTACGGGTTCTTGATCTTACTATGGCCAGAAAAAATATCACTTCACAATTTCACTGCCTTCGAAAATCCGGCGTGGATTATGGACGAGCATGACAGAGATCTGTTCGTCCGTCACTCCACAATCTTTCAAAGCCGGGACCACATCGTTTAAAACATGCAGATAATGCCAATTGGGAACCGCCTTCATCCGCAAATCCTCCGGATAGTTGTCATTATAGCAAGCGGCATCCTGCGAAAGGACTATTTTCCCCGCATATCCTTTCCGGCATAATCCGGCAACCGTATCCACGCGGCGCTTAAAAGGAAGTATGGTATCGATACCGAAACGGTCCATTCCGATAAAGGAGCCCTTCTCCATCAGCGTTTCCAGATACTCCACATCGGTGGTGTCGCCGCAGTGGCCTATAATCACGCGCGCCAGATTGACCCCTTCTTCTTCGAAAATCTGCTGCTGCTCAAGGCCACATCGATTCCGGACGTGCGTATGCGTCGAAATCGGCACTCCGGTCTCCCTATGGGCTTTCGCCACCGCGCGCAGCACCCGCTCCACGCCGGGAGTCACACCCTGGGAATCGGTTGCGCATTTCAATATGGCGGCCTTCACACCCGTTTCCGCAATCCCTTCGCGGATATCTCTTAAAAACATTTCCATCAGGATATCGGAGCCGGGCAATCGGTTGCCGGATTTGCGAAAGCGAAAGTACGGCGGAAGATCGTTGAATGTGTATATGCCGGTGGCCACGATGATATTGAGGTCGATTTGCGACGCAATTCGCTGAATGCGCGGGATGTAGCGGCCCAGTCCGATCACGGTCATGTCTACGAGTGTGTCCACCCCGCCCGACTTCAGATTCCGAAGCCGCCGCACGGCCTCCTCAACCCGGGCATCCTCATCCCCCCAGCTCTCCGGATAGTTTTGATTGATCTCCGGCGACAGCACGAAGATATGCTCATGCATCAGCGTCACGCCGAGCAACGAGGAGTCGATGAAACCCTTTACCGTATGTACCTGTGCCATCGCTTTGTGAAAATAAATGTGGCTGAATCCGCGGCAATTATCACCGGATGCGAACACGACTGCCCGCAGCCAGTCGAATCTGTCCTTCGGTGACGACAGTTTCCCCGGGCTCCAAACCCTTTTCTATCACGATTTGTCCGTCGACGTGCATTCCGGGGATGACCGGACGCGATTCGACTGTTTGGTCGGGCTTTACCACGAAAACAAAGGATCCGTCCTGGCCCGTCTGCACCGCCTGGCCCGGGACCATCAGAGCGTCCGGTTTCATTCCCAGTCGAAGAACAACCCGGACAAATTGACCCGGCCAAAGCGTGTGGTTCTTATTCGAGAAAGATGCCTTGACAAGGATCGCTCCGGTCGTTGTATCCACGGCATTGTCGATAAAGAATAGATTCCCGATTTCTGGCGACGAAGAACTGTCCTGCGCAGATACCGTTACTGGCTGCCCCTTCTTCACCGAGGACAATTGATTCTGGGGTATTGAAAAGGCAACGTAGATCGGCTCCACATGAGTGATCGTCGTAAGATCGGTATTGGAATTGACAATATTGCCCTGCTTGATATTGAGATTTCCTGTCCGTCCGTCGATCGGAGAGCGGATACTGGTATAGCTGAGCATTATACGGGCACTCGCAATCGTCGCTTTTGTTGCTTCCATTGTGGCGCGAGCGCTTTGAATCGCGGCCTGGTCGGCTCGAACGGTAGCCGATGCTGCTTCGGCGCCGGCCGCAGACTGCTCCACCTGTTCTTTCGAAACAAGATGCTTTTCGAAAAGGCTTGCAGCGCGCGCCGCCTCCGATTGCGCATATTTCTGCTGGGCAAGATCCCTGGCCATGTTTGCCTCGATCTGCGCCAGCGCGGCCTCATCCTTTGCCAGATTTGCCTGCACCTGGTTCACTTGCGCTTCATAGCTGCGGGAATCGATTTTAAAAAGCTCCTCCCCCTTTTTGACTAAGTCCCCCTCCCGAAAAAGCACCTGCATCAATTCGCCGCTTACTTGAGATTTCATCGTCACTGTTAAAGAAGCCTCAACGGTGCCGACAGCTTGAAGATCAATCGGCACGTCCTTCTTGACAGCTTTGCTTGCATCTACGGGGATCATTGCGCCGTGCATCCCATCTTTGGACGGACGTTCGGATGAGGCAGAACGGCTCCTGCATCCTTGCATGGTAAGGGTGAGAATGATGCAAACCATGACGGCCCAGGCAGATTTGCGGGCCCATTTACATTGAAGATCGGCCGTCGACATAAACTATTCCTCCGCTACCTACTAATACCAGGTTCCAGATCACAGGCTCCAAGTTGCAGGTTTCAGGTTGCAGGTTTCAGGTTGCAGGTTTTAACCTGGAACTTGGAACCTGTAACCTGTAACCAATAGCCGATTGTATTCATGCCGGGCTGAGCCCGCCGCGCTTTCGATGCATCAGGTCACGCACCTTCTCAAGATAAACGTAAGCTACTGGCGTGATGTACAACGTTAGCAATTGAGAAACCAGAAGGCCGCCCTCCACTGCGAGGCCAAGGGGCCGGCGCGCCTCCGATCCCGTTCCGACACCCAGGGCAATCGGCAATGTTCCCACCAGCGCAGCCATCGTGGTCATCATGATGGGCCGAAACCGCACCAGGCAAGCCTGGTAGATTGCCTCCGCAGGAGCAAGACCCTGCGTCCGCTGTGCTTCGATCGCAAAATCGATCATCATAATTCCATTCTTTTTGACGATCCCCACGAGCATGATGATGCCCACAAAAGAATAAATATTCAGTTCCTGCCGGAATACCAGCAATGTAGCCAATGCCCCGAGGCCCGCGGAAGGCAATCCCGAAAGTATCGTGATGGGATGAATGAAACTCTCGTAAAGAATTCCCAGAACCATGTAAATCACTAGAATCGCCAGAATCAGCAAAACGCCCATGCCTTTCAACGACGATTCGTAGGCAGCGGCCATGCCCTGGAATATGGTGGTGACTCCGGCCGGAAGGCTGTTGTGTGCGGCATCTTGAATCGACTCGACTGCCTGACCCAGCGAAACACCGGGCTGCAGGTTGAAGGACAGCGTCACCGCCGGGAACTGGCCATAGTGAGACACCGAGAGCGGCCCGACACCCGTTTCCAGGCTAGCGAGTCCTTTTAGAGGCACCAGCTTCCCCGCTCGCGATTTTACATAAAGCAATCCCAACGCATTCGGGTCACGCTGGTACTGAGGCAGGACTTCCATAATGACGTAAAAGTTGTCCGTAGGGGTATAGATCATCGATACCTGTTTAGATCCGTATGCAGAAAAGAGAGTACTTTCGATCAGGTCCGGGGCAACATTCAGGGAGGAAGCCAGATCGCGGTCTATCTTAACCGTGACTTCCGGATTGTTGAGCTGAAGGTCGCTGGACACATCCACCAGTCCAGGGATCGCACGCATGCGCTTTTCGAAATCCGCGCCTGCCCCGTACAACTGATCGAGATCGGGGCCCTGCAGAGTGAACTGATAAAGACTCCTGGTCTGCATTCCACCGATTCGTATCAGAGGAGGATTTTGCAAATAGGTTTTAATGGATGGGAGGGCGTTGAGTTTTGGACGCAGGCTTTCGATAATTTGTTCCGGAGTCGCGGATCGCTCGCTCCGCGGCTTCAGCCGGACCATAAAACGGCCGGCGTTGCCACCCTGGACAAAAGACATAAAGGCATCGGCATACGGGCTTGCACGAAGTACTTTCGTCACCTGTTGCTGCAATTGAACCATGCCTTCGAAGGAAATATCCTGTGGCCCTTCCGTGCTTCCCGAAAGCATGCCCTGATCCTGGCTGGGAACGAAACCCTTGGGCACAAAGCCGTATAAGTAGATCGTCGCCACAAGAGTTCCGACGGCAACCAGCAGGGTTATAAAGCGATGACGGAGCGCGCTTCGAAGGGTCCAGCCATACGCGTCGCGCGTCGCTTGAAATCCCTTTTCTGTGACACGATAAAAAGCGCTGGTGCTTTCCGATTGCGGCTTCAGCATACGGCTCCCCAGCATCGGCGTGAGGCTCAGCGCCACTACTCCGGAGATGAGGATGGCCACGATGATCACCACGGCAAATTCATGGAACAACCGGCCCATGATCCCGCTCATGAACAGCACGGGAATAAACACAGCCGCGAGGGAAATCGTCATGGAGAGAATCGTAAAGCCGATTTCCTTGGCCCCATCAAACGCCGCCTGGAGCCGCGGCTTCCCCATTTCCATGTGACGATAAATATTTTCCAGCATGACGATGGCGTCATCCACCACGAATGCCACAGAGAGGGTAAGCGCCATCAATGAAAGGTTGTCCAATGTGTACCCCAGCAAGGCCATGGCCGCAAAGGTACCGATAATCGACATGGGCAATGCCAGGCTGGGAATAATGGTTGCCGAGACATTCCGCAAGAAAAGAAAAATCACCAGCACGACCAGCACGACTGTCAGGAGCAGTGTGAATTTGACGTCGTCGACCGAGTCGCGGATGGATTCGGAGCGGTCGATCAGGATGCCAAGGTTTACCGACGGCGGCAGCAATTCGCGAAAGGACTTGAGTTGGTTCTTGATGGAATCGACCACCTGGACGGTGTTCGTGCCCGGTTGCTTCTGGACGGCGAGAATGATGGAGCGAAGATCCGATCCTCCGTTATTGAACCATGCCGCCGATTTGTCATTCTGAATGCTGTCGATTACCCGTCCCAGGTCACTCAGCCGGACAGGCGCACCGTTGCGGTAGGTCACGGCAATATTCCCGTACTGCGCCGCGCTGGTGAGTTGCCCCGTGGCCTGAACGGTATACGCCTGCCTTGCTCCCCAGAGTGTACCGCTCGGCATATTGACGTTTTGCTGATTGATGGCGGCTTCCACCTCGCTTAAGGCAATTCCCCGCGAAGCCAGAATGGTCGGGTCGACCTGGGCCCGCACGGCATACTTCGTCGAACCCCATACGTTGACCAGTGCCACGCCGGAAATCATCGAGATCCTTTGCGCAATCATGTTCTCGGCGTAACTGTCGAGAGCTGAAAGCGACAAAGTCGGCGAGTTCAACGACATGATGAGGATTGGCTGGTCGGCAGGATTGACCTTGCGGAAAGTGGGCGGAGTCGGCATGCCGGGGGGCAGCAGCCTTTGAGCCGTTGCAATGGCAATCTGAACGTCCTGGGCCGCAGCGTCAAGATCACGATCCAAAGCGAATTGGAGCGTGACGTTGGTCATGCCGAGAGAACTGGACGATGTCATCGAATCGACGCCCGAAATCGTAGAGAATTGCTTTTCGAGCGGCGTCGCGACCGAGGCCGCCATCAGTTCGGGACTGGCGCCCGGGAGACCGGCACTGACCTGTATGGTTGGGAAGTCCACATTGGGGAGATCGCTGACCGGCAGCTTACGATACCCAACCACGCCGAAGATGACGATCCCGAGCATTACCAGAGTGGTCATCACAGGACGTTTGATGAAAATCTCAGTAATGTTCATTGTTGCGCCTTACATATAAAAAGGCCTCGCCGTAAATAACCACTCATTTTAATACGATCCCACGCCCGATAACTAGGAGTCTGTTCGAGTAATAAGGGATTATTGTAGTCTCTATGCTTTGAATTACGACCTAAACCTGCCCACTAATTTATCAAAACTGAGAGAAATCGGTGACTGGCGGACATTTTTTCGCTAGACTCCTCATCTGCGAGGACTTTCATGGAAGATAAATATGTCAAAGAGCGTGAGCGGGAGCGCATTCCGGATCAATACAAATGGGATCTGAACGACATCTGCTCCAGCGATGAAGCATGGGCGGAGGCGAAGCGAAAGCTGACGGCCGAGTTAAACGGCATTTCAGCCTTCGGCGGAAAGCTGGCAAAATCGCCGGATCAGCTCCTGGGCTGCCTTCAACTGCTGGACACCCTGCAGAAGGAATGCACGCGGCTCGCCTGCTACGCCAGCATGATGTCCGATCTGGATACCCGCAATTCCAAATACCTCGCCATGGACCAGGAGATGGGCCAGATTGCGTCGGATCTCTCATCGCTGAGTTCCTTCATCGAGCCGGAGATCCTGAAAATGGGCAAAAAAGCCGTTGCTCGCTTCATAGAACAGGAGCCGAAACTCGCAATCTATCGCCACATATTCGACGACGTGCTCCGAAAAAAGAAGCACACCGGGACCAAGGGCGAAGAAAGGATCATCGCCGAGGCCAACCTGATGGCGGATTCGCCCGTCAGTATCAACAATGTTTTTACAAATGCGGATTTTCCCTACCCGGAAATAAGGCTCGAGGAAGGGACGACTGTCCGCCTCGATCCGGCGGCGTTCAGTTTGCACCGGCGATCGTCCTCGCGGGAAAACAGGAAAAACGTATTTGCCGCCTACATGGGGAAAATGAGCGAGTTCCGCAGGACGTACGGCGCGCAGCTGGCTGCGGAAGTCCGGAAAAATATCTTTTTCACCAGAGCGCGATCCTATCACTCCTGCCTGGAGCGAGCCCTCGATGCCTCCAATATCCCGATCGCCGTATATGAAAGCCTGATTGCCGGCGCTCGCGCGCATCTGGATACGCTGCACCGATACATGCGGCTGCGCAGGAATTTGCTGGGCCTGGAAGAGCTGCATTACTACGATCTCTATGCGCCCATCGTGAAAGATCTCGAATTAAACTACTCGTACGAAGAAGCGGTCGAACTGGTGCTGGCCTCGCTGCATCCATTGGGAAAGGAATATCAGGGCGTCGCGCGCCGCGCGCTTTCAAATCGCTGGATCGACGTCTACCACAACGACGGGAAACGATCGGGCGCGTATTCGAACGGGGCGGTGTACGACACGCATCCCTTCATTCTCCTGAACTACAACGGCAAGTACGACGACGCAAGCACGCTGGCGCATGAACTGGGACACACGATGCACAGCTACCTCGCAAACAAAGCCCAGCCCTATGCCCTGTCGCATTATTCAATTTTTGTCGCAGAGGTCGCTTCGACCTTCAATGAATCGCTGCTGCTCGAGCATATGCTGGAGATGGAAACCCGGGACGAGATCCGGCTTTCGCTTCTGGGCAACTATCTGGACAACGCGCGGGCAACCGTTTTCCGCCAGGTGCAGTTTGCGGAATTCGAGCTGAATATTCACAAAATCGCCGAGCAAGGCACGGCGCTTACCGGAGATTTGTTGCACTCTATGTATATCGCCATCACCCGCGAGTATTGCGGCCACGACAAAGGCGTCTGCATCGTGGACGACGAAATCCAGGCAGAGTGGACCTATATTCCCCACTTTTATTACAACTTCTACGTGTACCAATATGCCACGTCGTTCACCGCTTCCACGGCAATCCTGGAACGAGTGCTGGCCGGAGAAGACGGCGCCATCGCAAACTATCTGGATCTTCTTGCATCCGGCGGATCGGACTATCCGATGGCGCTGCTGAAAAAGATTGGCGTGGACATGACCACGTCGCATCCACTCGACGCCACCATGGCTCGCATGAACAGGATCATGGACGAAATTGAAATACTCGCGCGCCGTCTCGGCATCTTCCAATAGTCCAGGCTGCAAAAACTAAAACCTATTGAGCGATTTTTTCCCGCAAGCCGGTTCCTATTCAATATTTAATATTTTATATGTGGCACCTTTTTAATATACGTGCTACGTTATCGCTTCTGCAATTCACGCTTGAAGGATGCGAGGTGTATGTTGAGAACTCTCTATTCACTTGTTTGGACAGCTTGCCGGGCGTTTTGAGACCGCGAGGGAATTTGCAGACTGTTCTGAAAACAAGAAGCCGGGAACCGTCGCTGCCGATTAATCCGGCTTCTCAAATCATTTTTCTTTGCCGGCAGTGGTCAGAACGAGCTTCCCGTGTTTGACGCCTTTGGTCGCAATCAGTCCATCGGCAATCTTTTTAATGTCCTTTGTCTTGCCCTTGAGAAGCATAACTTCCAGACAGAGATGGTGTGTCAGGTGAATATGCACGGTCGAGATGATCGCTTGCAGATGCTGGTGTTGATACTCCGTCAGTTTCTCTTCCAATTCCCTCTGGTGGTGATTATAGATGAGAGTGAGGGTTCCAACGCCTTCCGTGTTTTCATTCGCCAATTCTTTCTCGACCAGCAGGTCGCGAATCATGTCTCGAATGGCTTCAGAGCGATTCGCGTATCCTTTTTCCGCGCAGAGGGAATCGAACTCGCGCAAAAGGCTTTGTTCCATAGAAACACCGAAACGAATCAGCAGATCAGACTTGGGCATGGGCAACTCCCTATCCAGCAGTATTCAAATAAGCTCTATTAGCCATTGAAATCCACTTCTTGTTGAATCAGCAATAGGCTCTATTTTGCCCGAATGAATCAATACAAGTACAGCGTCAAATCTGAATTCAATTTCCCCGAATCCGCGATCCGCCTCTTTTACCGCCGGCATCAAACTGCTACCATCCTAAAATGATCAAATATGCGTGGCGTGTTATCATTTTTATTGTCGGCATGAGCGTGCTGCTATTTGGTGTTGCCCTGCTCGTTTTGCCGGGACCTGCGTTTGTGGTGATTCCGGTAGGCCTGGCTATTCTGGCCACGGAATACGCGTGGGCGCGCCGCTGGCTTCGTGCTATTAAAGAATCCGCCGAAAAGGGAGTTGAGAAGCTGAATTTGCGCTCCTTCTTTTCCCGCAAACCAAAACCCAATGCGCCGGATGCCACCCCGGAGTAGAAGACATCGACTTCGCTCAATCCGCCAAATAGGATAAAATCAAAACAGCCATATACAAGGAGGCACATTCATGTCCGACTCGCAGCAATGGTATATGTCGATTCATCGGAAAAATCAAATCCGCCCTGTTCAGCGGCGAGGGTCTGTTCTTCGCTGCCCTGACTGGCCCGGGCAAGGTCTGGCTGCAATCGCTGCCTCTGAGCCGGCTGGCGAACCGCAGCTACAAAGCGATCCCTTCGATCGGCGGGTCGCGTAAAGAAGAAGGAAGTTTTTTGGGAATCACAAATATTCTGAGCGGAGAATAGATTAGGTGCCATGAAAAAGCGCTGGCTGAAGCGTATGCTGCTCTTACCGGCAGCGGCAATTTTCCTTTTGCTGCTAGGCATCAGCCTGCTTCACACGCCGCCTGCAAGACGACTTGTCTTTGAACAGGTGCGCACCCGCCTCCTGAATAAGCTTGCAATGGACGTACGCGCGAGCAGGTTCCACTATAATCTGTTTACGCGTGAAATAACGCTGGAGGATTTAACCGTCCGGTCCGTTTCTGCGCCGGATCTGCCTCCGATATTCCGCGCAGACCGGATTTATGTCAAACCGGCACTCCTTAGCATCCTTAAGGGATCCTGGGATTTTGAAGATCTGCTGTTCGCGGCGCCGAAGATCCACTACTTCATCGGGCAGGACGGAAAAAACAATCTACCCCAAACGGTACCTGATTCCGGATCAGCGCCCGAATTTCTAATCGCTCATGCCAAAGCAGGGAGCGGCTCATTTCAGTTCGATGATCTTCGCCAGAACTTCAGCATAACGGTTCCTCAATGGCAGCTGCAGGTAGACGGCAAACGGAGCACGCGCACACACAAAATTGCTTTCTCCATTCTGCGGCCGGCCGCTATTCAATATCGGGCGCAAAAGACCCCCGTTGAGCAGCTCAAAATATCAGGAACGCTGCAACGAAGTACTTTTCGCGCTGAAGCCGCATATTTGAGCGCCGCAGATTCGCAAATTTCCATTACAGGATCCATACGCGGCTTCTCCAATTCCCAGGTCAACCTTCAACTCCAGCCAAACATGGACCTGCAAGGGATCGCCCGAGCCCTGAATTCGCGCGCAACACTTGAAGGAAATATCGCGGGCACAATTCAGATTAGAGGCGCATGGGACGATCTCCATATGGATGTCCGGCTCCGGGGGACAGGCATCCGCGCCCTGGGCTACCGCAAAACCAATTTCGATCTGAGCAGTCGCGCAGACTGGAGTTCCAGCCGCCTGCGGGTGCACCACATGGAGGTGAACTCCGCGGACGGCACCCTCGCAGGCAGCGCGGAATGGTTTGCGAAGCCCGGCCAGGGTACCAATACCGTCCATGCAGAACTCCGCGATTTCAACCTGTCCCCTGTCTGGAAACTGCTTCGGCCGCCGTTTGATCTGGCGAGCCGGTCTACAGGAAGGTTTTCCCTAAGTTGGAATGGTGTATTCGATCCTCTGAAAATCACTGGTAGCGCGCGCCTGAGCCTGGTGGCCACCCGACAGGCTCCGGATCCGAGTATTCTGCCTGTATCCGGAAAGCTCCACGCACAACAGTACCCCGGACGCACGCTCGTGAACCTGGAATCAGTATCCGCTCTCGGCTCGCGCTTGCATGGACAATTTTCTCTGCGCTCTTTCCGGGAAATTGAGGGAGACTTCCGCGGCGACGCGACCGACATTGACGCTCTGATAGCACAGCTTTCACGGTTTCTTGGAGGATCGGACAATCCCACCGGCGCCATAAAATTAAAAGGACCGCTTCAATTCAATGCCCACGCAAGCGGAAAACTAAAAAGCCCGACCGTATCCATCACTTCGGATGTTCCGGAGTTGCAGGCAGGCGTGCTAAAACACCTGAGTGCCCGTGCCGACGGAAAAATTGAAGGCTCGCAGATAACCTTTCAGGGCACGATCATGCTGCCCGAAAGCGCAGCCATTCAGGCGCAGGGCGGCCTGGATATAAGCGGCCGCACCCCCGTGCTGAATCTGGACGCCCATGGCGGCGGAATTCCGGCAATTGCCGTTGCTAAAATGTTCGACCGCACTCTGCCGATATCGGGGAATTTCAATGCGCAACTGCACCTGGGAGGCACACCGGATGAACTCGCCGGCCATGCTTCGATCGAAGGAGACGATCTTTCGCTTTATCATGAGCCGCTGGGGCGGCTCGACATCGATCTCCGCCTCGTGGATAAAGAGATTCAGTCCACGCAATGCACGCTGCTCAAAGATCCGCTCAATCCAACTTCGGGTCGCATAGATGCGCAGCTTACCTATGCGCTCGATTCAGATCGGTTCCAATTCCACGCAGCCGGCAAAGACCTGCAATTGAAGCGGCTCGCCTTGCCGAATGGCACTCCCATTCAAGGCACGTGGAATCTGGCCGCTTCCGGTTCCGGCACAATCGAGCAGCCTGCCATCGATATCAAAATGGAAACTGCCGATTTCCAACTACGGCAGCGATCGCTTGGACCCATTGCCCTGCATGCCGCTTTAAAAAATAACGACCTCACGCTCGCAGCAGCCGCCCCCCGGCTCGAGACCGATTTCACTGCGCTTATAGCCGCCGAAACTCCATACGTTTTCAGCGGCGAACTGCATATTAAAACTTCCGATATCGCGCTGCTCGGATTCAAAGCGGCGAACGGTCAACCATTGACGGGAACCGTCGAAGCGGACGCAACAGGATCCGGCAATCTCAAAAATTTCGCTCAATCCCATTTTTCGGCGCAGATAAAAAACCTGCGCCTGCAGGCGGGAAACCTGGAACTGCACACTGCGGAGCTTACGCACGCGGAATACCGGGACCACTCTCTTGAAATTCTAGCCGCCACGGTCGTCAGCGGAAATTCCCGCCTGAGAGTGTCCGGCAGAGTGCCGCTCCATCAGTCGGCTCCGCCCGGCTCGCTGAGTCTCAAGGGCCAGATGGACCTTGCTCAGGCCGCCGGCTTTGCCCTACTGCCTGAAGGGTACAACGCCGCAGGCCTGGTGAACCTGGATCTTGATCTTGCGGGCACGCCGCAAAAGCCGGTCGGCTCAGGAACCATCACATTGAACGGTGGAGCATTGCATTTCCCCGGAATACAAACGCCGCTGACCGATATTGCCCTTCGCGCTACTGTGCACGACGGCTCGGCGATTCTCCAGCATGCCGATGCATCCTGGGGCCAGGGCACGATCGCGCTCACCGGCGAGTTCCCTTTCGGACTGCTGCCTAAAAATATTCTCGTGCAAATTCCCCGGAAGGAAGGCCCGGCGGTTTTTTCTCTCGACATAGCGAATTTCAGACCGGAAGCAACCGGGAAATTGCCATGGGGAATGAGTGGGCTGATTTCTCTGCACGCCGAGGGTAACGCTGCGCAAATGGACTTGCGGGCGCTGAATGCCCGGCTTGATTTCCGCGATTTGCGTTTTCGGGCCAATGAGATTGCTCTCGAGCAGAAACAGCCCTCCACGATCCTGTTGCACAACGGGATCGCTTCGATCTCACGCATGTCCTTCGGCGGAGCGGATACACGCATCCAGGTGAGCGGATCCGCAGGACTTCTTCCCGGCAGCCCCCTGGACCTCCGGCTCACCGGCGATTTGAACGCGGCCCTCCTCACCTATATGAGTCGGGACCTGAAAGCCACCGGCAGATTGAAAGTCTGGATTGTAGCCACCGGCGATCGCAAAGCGCCCCGCCTGACCGGATTGACTGAGATGAATGGAGGCAAACTGAGCCTGCGGAACCCGCGCGTAGTAGCCGATAGTCTGACCGTGCGTCTGGCGCTTGATCCAAAACAAATCACGGTTCGGGAATTCAAGGGCACTCTTAACGGCGGGCCGATGAACGTGGCCGGAACCATCGGGTATCGCAACGGCATTTTAAATAATTTGAATCTCACAGCGACGATGCAGGACTTCTTCTTCAACTTCCCGGAGGGATTGAAATCCTCCTCCAGCGGAACCCTGGCCATCACTTCCGCAGAAGACGCGATTGTTGTCAGCGGAAACGTCCGTGTTCAGGAGAGTTCCTACCGGGAGTCCTTCGCAATCACCAGTCAGCTGATGAGCTATTTGAAAGCGCATCAAATCGTTGTGGCAGATCGGAAAGCGGATCCGCTGCTCGACCGGGTGCGGCTGAATATCGCATTGCGCACCGAGACGCCGCTGCTGGTTCAGAACAACATCGCCAAAGTAGAAGGAAACGTCAATGTCAGGCTCGTGGGTCCTTTCAAAGAACCTTCGATGGTGGGCAGAATCACACTGGAGGATGGCGGCGAAATAATTTTTAACCGGCAGACATACTACATCAACCGGGGCACTATCATTCTCGCAAATCAAGCGCGCCTCGAGCCCGAACTGGATATCCGGGCACAGACGAAGACCGGCAACTATGATATCACCCTCCAGCTAACGGGAAGGTTTGAGCGGCTTACGACAACGCTTACCTCCGAACCGCCCTTATCTCAGGCGGACATCACATCGTTGCTCCTTACCGGCAAGACGGCTTCGGAAACGCAGGGCCGTGAAATGCAGACGGCCAGCAGCCAGGCCCTGGCATTAATCGCCGGGCAGGCAGGCGGAGAGATTACCGATGAGGCGCGCCGGGCGCTCCGTCTCAGCATGCTTCGCATAGACCCCGGCCTGATCGCTTCGGAGTCAGACCCGGGCGCACGACTGACGCTTGGCCAGGATATTACCAGGAAGCTCCAACTCATGTATTCCATGAACCTTACCAACGGAGGCGATCAGATCTGGTCCGCCGAATACAGCATTGCCCGAAGATTTACCGCCCAGACGACAAAACAGCAGGACAACAGCTACCGCTTTGAGCTTAACCATAACCTGCTCTTTGGCGGGCCTTCCAGTACTCGCCAAACCAGGGCAACGGAACATAATTTTAAAATCGGAGAAATACAATTTGAGGGTGGCGAGCCTTTTCCGGACAAGACTCTGCGGGATGGTTTCAAGCTCAAGACCGGCCAGAAATACGATTTTCAAAAAGTTCAAAAGGGATTGGATCGTCTGCATGACTTGTACGCCGGAGAGCGAAGATTGGAGACAAACGTTCGTCTGCACCGGGAAACTCTGGGAAAAACCGTTAACCTGAACTTGAGCATTGATCCCGGCCCCGTGGTCGATTTCTCTTTCGAGGGCATGCCCCTGACCGAAAATACACGGGAAGCGGTTCGGAATGCATGGAGAGAAGGGGCTTTCGACATCGAACGAATCGATGAAGCGCTCCGGGCCATTCGCCTGCCGTTGCTTCAGGCGGGATTTCTGCAATCGGAGATCGTTCACACAACGGAATCAGAAAACGATCAAAAAACAATCCACTTTAAAATCACTCCCGGAGTGCGCTATGCAAAGATCCCGATCGTTTTTGAGGGAGCATCGGGGATTTCCACGGCGGAACTGAGCACTGCATTAAATCAGGCCAATCTCCTGCTGGATCTGTATGCAAATCCGCAGAAGGTCGCTGACTATCTAAACCGGCTTTATCGCGAACGCGGATATCTCCAGGCAAACGTCAATTTGCCTTCCGCGAAGCTTGACCCACAAACCGGCACCGGCAAAACCATTCTTCAGATCCAAGAGGGCCCGCTTTTCACCATAGGAGATTTGGGATTCAGCGGCCATCACGCATTCAATTATGACGAACTCTGGAGCGCAATCCCGACATCGAGCGGCAGCAGCTATGATCCAAACACGCTGCAGGACTCGATCAAAGATCTGGAAAACCTGTATCAAAGTAAAGGATACAATGACGTTTCAGTTACGTTCCGCGTTGTCCTCGATCCCACAGCAGCCCGGGCAAATCTGACTTATTACATCGTCGAGCGCAGGCAGTCGATCATCCGCACCATCGCAATCGAAGGGAACGAGAAAACCAGTCAGGATTTTGTAGAGCGTCAGCTGGCCTTTGGAACCGGAGATGCGCTCGATTTCGCGAAGATCGATGAAACACGCAGACGGCTATACAGCAGCGGTGTGTATTCATCTGTCGACTTCCAAACAGAGGAGATGCCTGCCACTGAGCCCGATGCGCAAATAAAAGATATGCGCGTCAAGATCAGAGTCCTCGAAACCAGGCCCTACCGGCTGCAATATGGACTATTTTACGATACCGAACGCGGCCCCGGAGGCATCCTGGAGTTGGAGAATCGCAATTTCCTGGGCCGTGCGCTGAATCTGGGATTCAAGGGCCGTTACGATTCGGATCTCCAGGAAGCCCGCCTGTATTTCTCGCAGCCTTTTGTCACCAATATTCATCTCAAGACCGACGCCAGCGCTTTCGTTCAAAATGAAAACCGACCGGCCTTCTCAGCCAACCGAATAGGATTTTCGCTTTTTCAGCAGAGAAACCTCCCCAAAGACTTCCGGCTGGATTACGGGTATCGCTACGATCATGTTCGATGGAACGGCATTCCACCGGACCCGACGCTATTTCAGGCAAGCGTCCCGGTTGCCCGGTTGGTTGTGACGCTATCCCGCGACAAACGGGACAGCGTCCTGGATGCAACGCGCGGGGAGTTTTCATCGCACAGCCTGGAGTTCGGGCCGGGATTCCTTGGATCGGAGATCGGATTCACCAGGTACTACGGTCAGTATTTTCGATATGTGGCGCTGGACAAATTCCTGCTGAAAAAGCCGAGCGAAAAAGAAAAGAAATCCGCTCCGAAGAAGCTGATCTACGCCGGCGCGATTCGCCTCGGATTAACGTCGGCGTTCGAGGGCGGATCCGTGATCTCCCCGGAACGCTTTTTCGCGGGCGGCGGCACGACCATGCGCGGCTTTGAACAGGACATGCTTGGCCCAACGGAAACACTGGAGGATGGGACCGTGCGGCCAACCGGCGGAGAAGCTCTATTTCTGTTCAACAACGAAATCCGATTCCCGATCTTCGGCATCCTGCACGGGGTCGGATTCGTCGACATCGGCAACGTCTATCAGAGAATCTCCGATTTCGATTTCACCATGCGCAAATCCGCAGGCGTCGGTCTGCGCCTCAAAATCAAATTCATACCGCTGCGTTTCGACTACGGGCTCAAGCTCGACCGCAAGCCCGGCGAGAGCCGGGGAGCATTTTTCTTCAGCATCGGACAAGCGTTCTAATGATTCCAGATTCCAAATTCCAGATTCCAGATTAAAACGCAATTTCGGACATTGATACTCCTCGATCCCTTCGCTGGAATTGCAATAACGGGGAAATTAATCAAACTTGGATTGCGGATATAACAACTTAATGAACAGCTTCTAAATTTGCCAGTCTGAAATCTGAAATCTGAAATCTGAAATCTGGAATCTGGAATCTGGAATCTGGAATCCGGAATCTGGAATCCGGAATCAGAAGTCACGCCTGCGTGGCAGACCAGGTTGCGGTCGCCGTACGCGTTGTCGATGCGTCCAACGCTGGGCCAGAATTTTCGCTCGCGTATCCATGGGAGCGGGAAGGCCGCTTCGTCGCGGGAGTAAGGGTGGCGCCACTCCGCAGTCAAGAGCGCTTCTACTGTGTGCGGAGCATTCTTCAACAGGTTGTCCTGCGGATCGACTCTTCCCTTTTCAATTGCGGAGATCTCGTTTCGGATAGCGATCATCGCTTCGCAGAACCGATCCAGTTCCTCGAGAGATTCGCTCTCAGTCGGCTCGATCATTAGCGTGCCCGGGACCGGAAAAGAAACCGTTGGCGCGTGAAAGCCATAATCCATCAGCCTCTTGGCAACATCCTCCACGTCGATGCCGGCGCTCTTTTTCAGGCTGCGCAGGTCCAGGATGCATTCGTGGGCGACGAAACCCCGGGCGCCTTTGTACAGCACCGGGTAATAGGAATCGAGTTTTTTCGCAATATAGTTGGCATTCAATATGGCGTAGCAGGCGGCTTCGCGCAGCGCCTCGGAACCCATCAGGCGAATAAAAGCCCAGGAAATCGGCAGAATGCTAGCCGAACCCCAGGGCGCGGATGAGACAGAACCAATGGCTTCGCTGCCTCCTGTAGGGACAACGGCGTGTCCCGGCAAGTATTCCGCTAAATGAGCGGCGACCGCTATGGGCCCAATGCCTGGACCGCCGCCGCCATGCGGAATGCAAAATGTCTTATGCAGGTTCAGATGGCACACATCCGCACCGATTTCAGCAGGCCGGCAGATCCCCACCTGCGCATTTAGATTCGCGCCATCCATATACACCTGGCCGCCGTAGGCGTGAATGATCCCGCAGATTTCCTTGATGGATTCCTCAAAAACGCCATGTGTGGACGGGTAGGTCACCATAAGCGCGGCCAATCGATCTTTGCGCTGCCCGGCTTTTTGTCTCAGGTCGGCTACATCGATGTCGCCGTTGTCATCGCAGGCAACCGCGACAACCTTCAAGCCGGCCATCACGGCGCTCGCCGGATTAGTGCCGTGCGCCGATTCCGGGATCAGGCAGATATCCCGATCCCCCTGTCCATGGCTTTCATGGTATTTGCGGATCACCAGCAAGCCGGAAAACTCTCCCTGCGAACCGGCGTTCGGCTGAAGCGACACCGCAGCCAGACCGGTGATTTCCGCGAGCCAATCATGAAGCTGCCGGATAAGTGCGTGATACCCGCGCACTTGTTCCAGCGGAACGAAAGGATGAATCCCGCTAAACTCCGGCCAGGTGATGGGCAACATCTCCGCGGCGGCATTCAGCTTCATGGTGCAGGATCCAAGAGGAATCATCGACGTGTTCAAAGCCAGGTCCTTGTTTTCCAATCGGTGCATATACCTCAGGAATTCGGTTTCCGAACGGTATCTGTGGAAAACCGGATGCGTGAGATAACCGCGCTGGCGCGCCAAGGGCGACGGGTACTCGCCGGAAACAGATTCAATCAGCTCTTCAAATCTGAAAGGAATGGCATCCTGGGAAGTGAAGAGCGAAATCAGGTCCATGAGATCATCCACCGTCGTCGTCTCGCTGAGGCTGATGCCGAGTGCGGTTTCGCCCAAGCGGCGCAGGTTGATGCCGCGCTTGGCGGCCAGGGCCATTATTTCAGACGCCTGCACCGCATCGCAGTCGACGCGGAGAGTATCAAAAAAAAGATCCGGACCGGCATTGCAGCCGAGCCGCTTCAATCCCGCGCGGAAGGCACAGGTCATCAAATGGACGCGCTGCGCGATATTCTTGAGCCCGTCCGGTCCGTGATACACGGCGTACATGGCGGCCATAATTGCCGGCAGGACTTGCGCCGTACAGATGTTGCTGGTGGCTTTGTCGCGTCGGATATGCTGTTCGCGGGTTTGCATGGCAAGGCGATACGCCTGCTTCCCCGCAGTGTCTTTTGAAACACCGACGATGCGGCCGGGGATCTGCCGCTTGAAATCATCGCGCGTCGCGAAAAATGCGGCATGTGGCCCCCCGTATCCCATGGGGACGCCAAACCGCTGCGAGTTGCCCACCGCGATATCGGCCCCGAATTCTCCGGGCGGCCGCAGCAGCGTCAGGGCCAGAAGATCGGTTGCCACCGTAACCAGAGCTCCGGCCTGATGGGCGCGCTGCACAAAATTGGCATAGTCGTGGATGGTGCCGTCGCTCGCGGGATATTGCACAAGAGCACCGAACACGGATTCAGAGAACTCGAACGTCTCGTGGTTTCCGATTGCCACTTCAATCCCCCGGGCTTCCGCCCGTGTTTTTACTACCGCAATCGTCTGGGGGTGACAGCCTTCGGAAACAAAAAAGACTTTGGCGTCTTTCTTGCAGAGGCTATAACTCATGCTCAGGGCTTCCGCCGCCGCAGTCCCTTCATCCAGAAGAGATGCGTTTGCAATTTCCAATCCGGTCAAATCCGCTACCACTGTCTGGAAATTCAGGAGCGCTTCGAGGCGTCCCTGTGAAATTTCTGACTGATACGGGGTGTACTGCGTATACCAGCCGGGATTTTCGAGAATATTGCGCTGGATTACCGCAGGTGTGATGCAGTCGTAATATCCCATGCCTATGAAAGAGCGCAAAATCATGTTCTGCGAAGCAATCTCCCGCATCTGCCGAAGGACAGCGTATTCGCTATGCGCCTGTCCGATCTTGAGCGGACCCGACATGCGGATCGAAGCGGGCACCGTTTTATCAATCAGATCGTCCATTCCGGCAAGCCCCAGAGCCTCCAGCATCTTCCGGCCGTCCTCCGGCCGCGGACCGATGTGCCGGCGAACAAAATTATCCGAATTGTCGAGCACCGTTGCAGCGCCGTTGTTTGATGGCATGGCTCACCCACCTTTTATTTTTCAATGTCCTGCATTGGAGTGGATCCAGCGGAACACAGCATCCTGGCGTTCTTCCCCGGCCTGCCTTCTTCTGCGAATATCCTCGAGGTTGCGGTTCATGATCTGAAAGACATCTTCCATGAGGCGGTGTCTATCCGCTTTCGTATACACGGACAAATCAATGGGACGGCCGATCTTGATGCGCAGAATCACACCCGGATTGACCCGCGAGCGTCATGGGGACGATCACGCGATAGCTGCCGTCGAGGCTTATGGGAACCAGGGGAACGCCGGTGCGCAGGGCAAGAGAAAACGCGCCGCTGTGGAATTTTTTAAGAACTCCATCGACGCTCCGGCTTCCTTCCGGAAATACGATGGCATTCATGCCGTCTTGAATCGACTTGGCTGCTGCGCCGATGGTCTTTGCCGTGCCCCTGGGATTTTCGTAGTCAATGGCGAAGTAGCCCGCGCGCCGCATATGCCATCCCATGAAGGGGACATTGAAAAGGGATTTTTTGGCCACCCAGCGAAACTGGACCGGGAGGTTCGCGGCCAGCGAAAGAATGTCGTGAAACCCGCTGTGATTCGCGACGAAGATCTGAGGACGATCGGGATCGATGTTTTCCAGCCCTTCAATCTGGACGCGGGCACGGCTCAGCCAAAGGTTGTCTTTAGACCATCGCCGCATGCAGAAATGCTGGAGCCTGCCGCTACCGGACACAAGGCTGCCCAGAATGGAAACGGTAGCCCAGAAAGCCGTGCTGAATGCGCACGTAATCCAACACCAAATCGTAAAAAGCTTCGCCCTAAACTCTTCCATCCAAGAATCTATCACGAATTCCACTATTGAGCCACCACCGTATATCAAGGCGGAGCCGGACAATCCGCCAGACGATCTATCGACGGGCTCAGCCTTGCCGCCACTTCAGACTCTCAATCGCGGATTTTTGGGCAGCGTTTTAGGATGAGGCCTGCTTTTCGTCTCTTCCAGAAAAAGTAAACAGGGACGCCTGTTAGCACGATGATCAATCCCGGCCAGGTGAACCGGGGCTTCACCCACAACAGGTCCAGCATCACGAGAGAAGCCAGGAGAACATAAATTGCAGGCAGCACCGGGTAGCCGAACGCTTTGTACGGCCGATCCAGATCGGGCCGCTTTTTCCTCAGCACAAAAAGACCGCACACCGTCAGGACATAAAAAAGGAGCGCGGCGAAGATCACGTAATCCAGCAGTTCGCTGTAAGTGCCGCTGAGCACCAGGATCGACGTCCAGATCGCCTGAATGATGAGCGAAAAAACCGGGGTTTGCCTGCGCGGGGAAATCTGCGCAACCTTCTTAAAAAATAATCCGTCCGATGCCATCGCATAATAGACGCGGGATCCTGCCAGGATCATGCCGTTTGCGCACCCGAAGGTTGAGATAAGGATGGCAAGATTAATGAAGGTCAGGCCCCAGGGCCCCATCAGGCTCTGCGCGGCAAGAGTGCCGACGCGGTCCTCAGGTGCCGAGGCGATGGCCGCCAGAGGCAAGACCTTCAAATATACAATATTTGTGCAAATGTAAATCAGCGATACCATCCCCGTGCCTATCAATAAAGACAGCGGAAGATTGCGCTTTGGATTCACGACTTCGCTGCCGGCAAACGTCACGTTGTTCCATGCGTCGGAAGCGAAGAGCGAGCCGACAAGCGTTCCGCCCAGTATTGCCAGCATTGCAAGATTGATCGAGCCGGGAAACAAATGGTCAAAGTTGGCTTTCGCCGCAGCCGGATTGGCGGGGAGCAGGATTCCCATGACGAGCAGCACAAGCAGTCCACCCACTTTTGCCACCGTGAAAATATTCTGAACGGTCGCACCCTCCCGCAATCCTCGGCAGTTCACCCATGTCAAAATGGCGAGCACGACAATGGCCGTCAAGTGCTGGCTCGACAGGTGATACCCAAAGGGCAAGGGCACGATGACTCTGGATGCGGAGATCCAGGGCACAAACAATCCGGAAAATTTGGCGAAGGCGACGACTACAGCCGCGATAGTTCCCGTCTGGATGACAAGAAACAAGGTCCAACCGTACAGGAAACCGAACATCGACCCGAAGGCTTCGCGGAGGAAAACATACTGGCCGCCTGCGTGTGGCATGGCCGCAGCCAGTTCACCATAGCTCAGCGCCGCAAGAATAGTCATAACGGCCGCGATGAGCCAGGAGACCATGAGCAATCCTGGAGACCCAAGCGCGCGGGCCATGTCCGCCGAAACTATGAAAATACCGGACCCGATCATGCTGCCGATAATGATTGTAGTGGCATCAAAGAGCTTCAGACCGCGCGCTAATTGTCCGCCTCCGCTTGAGGCCGGGACAATAACCGGACCGTCTCCCATGAGATTTCCCTTTTTGTTGTCCACAACTCTTGAAAGTCAGGATTTTAGCTTGCGCCTTCGGAATCGGCTATCGCCATCGGGAATCGGTTCTTTGTTTCTTCTGATTACGTCATAAAAGTCGATGCCCGACAGCGAATCCCGATACCGATACCGATAGCGATACCGATACCGAAATCATTCTGACTCCTGACTCCTGTCTTCTGACTGCTAACTCTCGATCCTAAATCCTACTTTAAGCACTACCTGGTATTCCGCAACCTTACCGTCTTTTACATTGCCGCGCTGCTCAACTACCTCGAACCATGTAATATGCCGGACCGTCTTCGCGGCATCGGCGACCGCTGCTTGCACGGCTTCTGAAAAACTTATGGGTGAAGTTCCCACAATTTCAATTTTCTTGTATGTTCCAGCCATCTCAAATTCCTCCTTAGTTAGCACCCATCATACGGAAAACAGTATCACGCATCAACAAGCTCTGCTGATTCAAGATTCGAGATTCGAGATTAAAGACCGAGGAGGCTGCGGATCTGGCTTAGGGGTTAATTTTTGTATCACGTTTCGCCGCACGCCAATCTCGAATCTCGAATCATTTATTCCCTTTTTCCGCTTCCTCCAACCAACCGCGCCGTAGCTTCTCTAACGGAATACTGGATGTATACGGCTTGATATCGAGCACCGGAGTTCCGTCGAGCATGTCGATGCCACGCAGATACAAATCTGCTCCTTCGCGGCTTATCAGTTCAACGGTGGTCAAGCCCGATTGGGTTGGGACGGCGCGGGGATCGCGTGGAAAACACCCCGTGGATTTGATTGTCTGTCGGAACTCTTCCCACAAGTTCGCAGCCCTGCGCCTGGTGGAACACCCAGAGGATCATCAGGTGCGAATAACCTTCGATGTCCTGAAGCCCTGCCGCGAACTCAGGCCGGACTTCCAGAATTCCCTCCATCGAATGGGTTGTACCCAGCCCCTTGGGGACCTGATCTGTATTCGTATAAGAGCTTCGAATATACCCTATAGGCCGCATCGTCCATTCATCCATCGCACACCCTCGCATAAGTCGTTTCGAAAAATCCGCTGGATGTATTATAACCAGATCCGGGGATAGAAAGAATTGGGCAACAAGGACATATTTTTTTAGGGAATGGCGATGAAAATTCAGGTGGTCGGACACAGGGGAGCATCGGGATATGCGCCGGAGACGACGATTGCGTCCTACCGGATGGCAATTCAGATGGGAGCGGACCATGTCGAAGCGGATGTGCACCGGTCAAGGGATGGAATTTTAGTGGCAATCCACGATGCGGATGTAAGTCGCACAACAAACGGGAAAGGATTTGTTGCGGATCACACACTGGCGGAATTGAAGGCGCTCGATGCCGGAAGCTGGTTTAACAAAGCCTTTCCGGATAGAGCGCGGCCGGATTATATCGGACTGCGAGTCCCTGCTCTCCAGGAAGTCATGGACGTGGTACAAGAAACCCACGCAGGTCTATTCGTCGAAATGAAAGAGCCCGAAGGCTCTCAGCAGTCAGCCGTCAGCGATCAGCTTTCAGCGGTCAGCCGTCTGCCGGACCTGGAATCTGCATTGCTTTCTCTAATTCACCGCAGTGCTATAAAGAATCGCACGCACATTCTTTCATTCAGCGCCGACTCTCTCCGCAAAATCAAAGAGCTGGACGCATCGGTTCCAACCGTATTCCTGGTTGCCAAGTCAAATGACAATCCAGTGCGGGCTGCGCTGGATATTCCCGCTGATGAGCTGGGGATTCTGCATACCCGGGCCACATCGGCCCTCGTTGAAGAAGCTCACCGGAGCGGAATTTTGATCTCCGTCTGGACGGTCGATCAACCGGAGGACATGAAACGCATGATCGCAATGGGGGTGGACCGCATCACGACGAATTATCCTGATCGCTTAATAAAACTGTTGTGCTAAACCGTCTCCCGTCGGTATCGCAATCGCTATCGGATATCGGCTTTTTGGCTGTGGCCGTGTGAAATGAAAGACCGATACCCGATTGCGATACCGATTCCGATAGCGATACCGACAGACTTCATTATGGGTTAGAAGAAAAACTCACCCATAGAAATCCTCCTCCAAATTCTCTATGATTGGCCTTTTCTAATACAGGAGTTACGGTGTCCCCTGAACAAAAGAAAGCCCGCGTCACAGCGGAAAGCATGGCAGAACGCCAGCGCGAAATCTCCGTTTCCGAATTTTTCAGCAAAAACCGTCACCTTCTCGGTTTTGACAATCCTCAAAAGGCGCTTCTCACCGCCATCAAAGAAGCGGTCGACAATTCACTGGACGCCTGCGAGGAAGCGGGGATCCTGCCGTCGCTGAAGGTCGAGATCCGGCAGCTGGCGGAAGACCGTTTCCGCATCGCGGTAGAAGACAACGGTCCCGGGATCGTCAAAGCGCAGATCCCCAAGATATTCGGGAAGCTGCTCTATGGATCGAAGTTCCACACCCTGAAGCAGGCCCGGGGACAACAAGGCATCGGGATCTCCGCGGCCGGGATGTACGGACTGCTGACCACGGGAAAATCGATCGCCATCACTTCGCGCACCGGTCAGGACAAGCCCGCGCATTATTATGAGATTCAGATCGACACACGCAAGAACGCGCCTCAGATCATCATGGACAAGGTGGTGGAGTGGGAACCGCAGCACGGAACGAGAGTTGAAATAGAACTGATCGGAACCTACAAAAAGGGACGGCATTCGGTCGACGACTATATGCACCAGACGGCAATCGCCAATCCGCATTGCGAGATTTTCTACACGCCTCCGGACAGCGGCGGAACGCAGCACCTCGAGCGCGGCTCCGATGTGCTCCCTCCGGAACCGTCCGAGATCAAGCCGCATCCGTATGGCGTCGAACTCGGCGTCCTTATCCGGATGATGAAGGAAACGCCGGCGCGGCACCTCAGCGTCGCGCTGCATAGGGATTTTTCGCGCGTGAGCAGCCGTGTCGCGGAAGAAATCTGCAAAGCGGCCGACCTTAGCCCGAACGCCAAGCCCCATACCATCGCGGTTAACGAAGCGGAACGGCTGTATAAGGCGATCAACAGCGTCAAGATCATGAGCCCGGCCACCAATTGCCTCTCCCCGATCGGGGAAGAGCAAATCCTGCTGGGGCTTCAGAAAGAAATAGCCGCCGATTTCTACACCGCGATCACGCGTACGCCGACCGTCTACCGGGGAAATCCATTTCAGGTAGAGGTCGGCCTGGCCTACGGCGGCAGTCTGCCCCGGGAGGAACTGGTCGACCTGATGCGATTCGCCAACCGCGTCCCGCTTCAATATCAGCAGTCCGGCTGCGCGATCACTAAGGCTGCGCTTGGCATCGATTGGCGCAGCTACGGCCTTTCCCAATCCAAAGGCGCACTGCCCATCGGACCGGTTGCGCTGTTCATTCACATCGCTTCTGTTTGGGTCCCCTTCACATCGGAAAGCAAGGAAGCAGTAGCGCCCTACCCCGAAATTATGCGTGAACTGCGTCTTGCTTTACAGGAGTGCGGCCGTAAGCTGGCCTCGCACATCCGCGCCCACAGGCGCGCCGCGGATGAAGAGAAGAAAAAATCGTATATCGAAAAGTACATCCCCCACATCGGAATCGCCTTGCGCGAGATCCTGGGACTGAGCGCGAAAGCAGAAAAAGACGTGGTCGCTACGCTCAAGGATGTTCTGGAGCGCAGCCGCTCAAAGGAACGGATTGACGATTAACGATTTACGATTGACGATTGGGAACATACATCTCGATAGTTGGACTGGAGTGAGTTGTGGCTAAGAAAAGTGATGCAGGACAAAAAACGGCGACGGATTTGAACAAGAAAGTCTTGAGTGCGATCAAAACGTCGGCCGAAGACATTCACGGCAAAATCATGGCGCGCAAGAAACCCACCATGAAACTTCCGGTGCGGTCCCTGTCAAACGTGCGCTACCAGCCGCAGCGCGGCTATTTCGAGATGAAGGGACAGAAAAAGGAACGCACGCTCACCGTCAATACCGTGAAGACTTTCGCGCAGACGCTGCGGATGGTAGCGCTCTCGAAGGAGCTGGTTGAAAACGACGATATCGCAACCAAGAGGGAAGCCTACTACGTTTCCAAGAACTGGGAAGAGGCGCGGTTCACCGAGCAACCGGAATCCGACACCGTGATGGACGACGTCGAAGCGTATTTTGGCGTCAACCGCGAGCAACTGGGATTCATCCCGGAGGAGAAGGGCGGCGACGTTGCCGGACGCCTGTCCGTAATCGATCATGACCGCGATACCGGACAGGTGCTCCGCATCGACTGCACAAAATTCGGATCGGGCGCCTACAGCATTCCTATCTCGGTCGAGCAGCTCCGGTTTGAAACCAACGCGGATTTCATCCTGGTGATAGAAACCGCGGGCATGTTTCAAAGGCTGGTGAAGCACAATTACTGGAAAAAGGCCAACTGCATCCTTATCAGTATGGGCGGAGTCCCCACGCGGGCTTGCCGCCGCTTCATCCGCCGGCTGGCTGATTTTAAAAAGATCCCGGTCTATGTTTTTGTGGACGGAGATCCGTACGGGATCACGAATATTTATCGGACACTGAAAGTCGGATCCGGAAACGCCGCGCATTTAAATGAATTTTTCTGCGTCCCTCAGGCCCGGTTCCTCGGAATCACGCCGCAGGATATCGTCGACTATAAGCTGCCCACGCACCCGCTGAAGGATGTCGACATTAAACGGGCGCGGGACGCCATCAAAAACGATCCTTTCATCAAGCACTATCGCGAATGGATTCGCGCGATCGAGCATATGCTTAAGATGGGAGTCCGCGCAGAACAGCAAGCCCTGGCAAAACATGGCTTGAATTATGTAATCGAGACCTACCTGCCGCAGAAGCTGGCCCATCCGGAGCGGTTTTTGCCGTAAAATAATGTCTCACGCAAATCGCGGAGTTCGGAATCGGCATCGCTATCGGGATCGGTATCGGTTATCGCGATCGGATATCGGCTTTTGGGCTGTAGCCGCGTGAAATAAAAAACCGATGCCCGATTGCGATTCCCGATACCGATACCGATCCCGATAGCGAAACCGAACGGTTCCGGGATGCAGCGAATAATTAGTAGGGCGGGAGAACGCGATACAGCTGCGGAGCGACTTGTTCCTTCCTGCAGTCTTTGAATAGGAAGTAGGTTTCCAGGAGTTCCCGTTCGAAGTAGGACCAGCCGGGAGGATCCGTGCTCCAATAGACCGGGATATGATTGTTCCATGACTCTGCAACTCTGGCTTCGATAGCATTGGCATTCCAGTCCCAACCCGACCAGACAATCTGCCACTCGGGGCGGACGCCGATTCCCCGATAATAATCAAGGATAGGACTGTAGTTCCCTGCAATCATCAAGGCAGATCCGGGGATCGATACCCTCATCAATTTAGCGAACTCCATTTTCCCGGTTTGTGTCTGTCGATACGGTGAGAACGCGGCCAGCGCCACGCCGAAAATCAGCACTTGAACAACGGCCCAAGCTGCGAGCCCGCGCTTCCGCGGGAGCCAGCGCTTATACAGTGAGGCGCAAAGAATCACCGAAGCGGGCAGGACTATGAGCGTGTAGCGCGGGTGCATCTGCACATCCGCATCGCGCCAGAGAATCGCGATAGGCAATACCAGGCAACATAGAACCCCCCAGATCGGATGCGGGATTGCAGGGGCCGGAGCATCCAGCTCCGTAGAATCCGGGCGCTTCCTCGTAAATACCCTGCGGATTCCGGCGCCGGCAAAGGCAAGCCAGGATCCGGGGCAGATCACGAAAGTGAAAAGCAGGCTGGCTTCCATATTACTCCTGAACTGCGCGGAACCCATCGGGATGGCATGAAGCCAGGTCTTCGTCCGTTCAACAAAACCCGCAGGATCATAGAGATACATCACAACGGCCGGACTCAGAATCACAACCGCTGCCGCAAAATAAAACCGCAGCGCGGTGCGAAGCCGACTTAAGTTGGATCCGCCTCTCGCAAAAAGGATCCACAGGTACGCGGCGCCCAGGGTGAGCGCCTGTTCCCGGATGCCTACGGCAAGACCAAAAAATATCCCGCCTGCGATATCGCGCCACGGCGCGGGCTGGTCGCCGGGCTTCCACAGAAGCAGCGCCGCTGCCAGCAAGGCTACGAGCATCGGCACTTCGGTCATGATGAATCCCGAATAGATGGCGTACACCGGAGAAACGGCTAGCGCCAGTGCAGCCATGCTGGCAACCGGTCCGGAAAGAATCCTGCCCGCCAATCGCCGGAAGAGCAGCACGCCTAGAACTCCGAGCAGAATCGTTCCGGCCATGGCGACGAATTCGAGATGCAACGGGTCGAGATGAAAGATCTTCCGCAGCGATTCCCACAGCAGAATGTTGTAGCCGAGAAAAACCGGCCGCCCGATACCAAGGTCGGAGAGCTGGTGAGACACGATTTGCTTTAGATAGTCAAAACTGTCCCACTGCCCCAGGAATGGAGCGCATCCCGTGAAATAGAGGTAGAAGGCAACAGCAGGCAGAATCAAATGAGGTCGTAGAATCCTATTCATAGGTAGCCGGGATTATTTGCCTGGAGCGGCAACCGTTCCACGTTCGTAAATGGAAATTTTCGGTGTAAGGCGACTGCTGGTCCGTACAACGATTTCGCCGAAATGATAGCCGGGTTTCGCATCCGCTTTTTGTATGGCGATCAGCTTCCATTTCTGCCCGTTGCTTCCGGGCACCGGCTCGAGTTTTACTGAAACCTTCGAGTCGTTCGATTCCGCGCTCAAGATCTTGATCGGTTTTCCGGCGGGGATCGTGAGAATGACTTCCTTGCGAACCTCTCTTCCCCTGGGGGCATTCTCGAAGAAAATGCCATATTCCGACAAAACGATTTCCGGTTCCACAGTAGCTTTAACGGTCAGCCTCACTTCAGGATTGCCCGGATCGTTTGTTGTCACATATACAAGCTTTTCCAGGATCCCGCTTATATCCGTGGTCTTAACTCCAACCTCGATCTGGCCGCTCCTCCCGGGCAGTGTTTTCTTTGCTGACAGCAAAGCCGCGGTGCATCCTCAGGTGGGCTGTACGTTCATGATTTCAAGAGTGCCGCTTCCTTTATTGGTGAAAGTAAAGACCTGTTTTACCGTCTCGCCCTGGGTGACCTTTCCGGCATCTTTGGTGATGCTGTCGAAAACGATCGAGGGCTTCTTTGCCTGTCCATAGACGGAAACCATTCCTACCATGATCCAGATTAATATTGCAGGTCCATAACGCATGCCGAATCTCCTGGAAAGCACGCAGTGCAGCACCGGCCGCAGTCTTTCAAAATTCTTTAATGACCGCAACTGCTTATTTGCATATATGTTTTTATGTATGGTCGGCAATACTTGTGCCTGCACCTTGTCATGCCTCAGTGTATAATGGGTTGCTCTTTCTACAATATTATTTGGCATGGTGGAAATGCGGGAAATCAAGCGCATCTTGTTGGCCGGCGGGGGCACTGCAGGCCATGTAAATCCAGCGTTGGCAATCGGGTCGGCTCTGGCGACGGCAGAAACACGGCTCCTCTACGTCGGCGTACGTGGTAGGGTTGAAGAAGAGGTCGTGCCGCGCGAAGGCATCCCTATAAAATACATCCGCGTATCAGGATATCCGGGCAGCCTCTCCTTGAAGATGGTCCCCTTCCTCCTCAATCTCCTGATCGGGACTTTTCAGTCCCTGTTTATTTTGCTGCGATTCCGGCCCGAGATCATCGTGGGCACGGGAGGATATGTTTCCGCGCCGGTCATTATCGCCTCCCTGATTCTGCGCAAACTTCACCTCGACAAATCCCGGGTCTTCATCCACGAACAAAACGCCATTCCCGGAAAGCTCAACCGAGTCATGGGTCGCTTCGCCCACAAGGTCATGGTCACATTTCCCGAAACTCTGTCATCCTTTCCCGGAAATGGGTCGCTCGTAGGCTACCCTCTCCGGAAGCGCATCGCCCATGTGAACCGTGCGGAGGCCAGTCAGAAAATCGATTTCCGGATCCCGGAAGGACGCAAGGTCGTTTTTGTTTTCGGCGGATCGCAGGGAGCGCGAACGATAAACCGCGCCCTGGTCGATGCCCTCGGACATCTGCTTCCCTATCGCGATTCTTTGTTCATCATCCACGGCGTGGGGCTTTCCAAAGGCCGCGATTACAATCCGCTGAAGGACACGGAGACGAGACTCCGACAGCTGTACGGCGAGGAGCAACTCCGGGACATCGAGGGATTTTACGCATGCCGCCCATTCTTTCATGACATCGAACTTTGCTATGCGTTGAGCGATCTTATCGTGACGCGTGGAGGCGCCGGAAGCCTCAACGAAATCTCGGCCATGGGGAAACCCGCGCTTGTCATTCCAAAATCCAACCTGCCCGGGGACCATCAGGTCATGAACGCCCGCTCCATGGAGAGAGCCGGAGGCGCCGAGATTCTTTACGAACAAATTGCCTCGGTGAACCACACGCTCTCGGAATCGATTGACGGAAAGATCCTGGCCGAGAAGCTTCTTTCCCTGTTGCACAACGAGCTTCTGCTGCAACAGATGAGCCAGAACAGCCGTTCCTTCCTCAACCACAATGCGCTGGCTCAAATTGAACGCCTGGTCCGTGGCGCAAAAATCGAAACCGAACCATTTCCGGAAACCGCAGCAAGCGGGACGGAGGACTACTCGCTGCCCGGGAACAGAACCCTGTTGGCGCAGCTCGAGAAGGCTTTCGAAAAGCACCGGCCCGCGTACCGGCCGGAAAGTGTCGTTTCGCGCCCGCAGGACCTGGAATATCTGAAAAACCGGGCTGGCGCGCTCCTGGTCCATCCTTCATGGCAGGAGCGGAATCTCGGCGTGAAATTGATCGGGCTTCTTCAGGCAAAGGAAAAAACGCCTGAACTGTTGACGCTCTTCCACGACCGCAGACCCGCGTCATTCATCAAAAGGATCTTTGGCGGAGATTTCGAGCAAGTTGGTTTCATCCGGAGAAACATCGTCATCGCTCTCGTCAGGACAAAGGAGCTTTCGCCGGAGATCGAACAGGCGCTGCTCCTGGGGCTTAGCGATCCTTATTACGAAGTCAGGGCGGAAGCGGCGCATGCGGCAGCCTTTTTCGGAGAAAAACTCTCAGCCAAAAAGAATTTCATCGCGGCATTGCTCCGTCTGTTGTCTGATTCGAACATCGACGTCAGCACCGCCGCCGCAGAGGCTTTGGGCTATATCGGCGGAGAAAACAACGCGTTGCCCGCCCTCCTGGGATTGTGGGATTCGAGGCTCTGGCGCATGCGGTCTTCCGTGCTGCGGGGCATCCTCCACATGGTGGAGCGCGGACAAATCCAGAATCTGGAAATACTGGAGAAACAGGTGCCCCGGTTTATTCTGACTTCCACCGATTTCAGGCCGCATTTTGAAATCAAGTTCGCCTACACGCGTCTCATGGAATCGGTCTCCCGGAAAAAGGGAAAGAGAGCCGTACAATGATCTATTTTCTTGGAAGATATCTTCACCCGCATTTTAGTCTTTTTTCTTTCCTCAGGCTTGTCGAATATCTTTCGGCAAGAGCCATTGGCGCCGCGCTGACCGCCATTCTATTGACCCTTATCTTCACTCCGATATTTATACGGTATCTGCATCGCCGCGGACTTGTGGACCAGCAGCGGAATACGGGATTAGCCTCATCCTCCGACAAAACAGGAACGCCGGCTATGGGCGGGGCCATCTTTGCCGCGTGTGTGCTGGCCTCGTGCTTGTTGTGGTGCAATCTTGCCAACCTGTATCTTGTAATGGTGATGCTGGGCATGGCATGGTTCGGCATGATCGGGCTGCTCGACGACTGGACTAAGATGCGGGCGAAGTCCGGCGACCGCGGCCTCTCGGAAACAAAAAAACTGCTCCTGCAGGCAGCCTTCGCCGCGGCCCTTGTGATTTTCCTCGCAAGCCCCTTTTCCCCAATTCCGCCGGCCCAGGCCGGCGCTTTCTATGTTCCGTTTCTGAAACTGCCGTTATTCAACTCCTTCTGGCTTTATTTCCCGATCGTTTTCTTTTTTGTCCTGGTCGTTGGGAATGCAGTGAATATCACCGATGGCCTGGACGGTCTGGCGATTGTTCCCTCCGTGTTTGTGCTGGGAGTGCTCGGGGTTTTCGGCTGGATCCTGGGTAATGCCATCTGGGCAAAATATTTGAATTATGATTTTATGCCGGGAGCCGGCGAACTGGCGGTCTTCTGTTCTGCTTTCGTCGGCGCAGGAATCGGATTCCTCTATTACAACGCATACCCCGCACAGGTTTTCATGGGGGACACCGGCGCATTGGCGATCGGGGGCTGCATGGCGGTGCTCTCGGTCATGTTGAAACAGGAGGCGCTGTTTATAATCCTGGGCGGGCTTTTTGTCGTGGAAGCAATCACATCACAGATCCAGGATAAAATCGGGATTAAATGGCTCGGCCGCCGGATCTTCCTGCGAGCCCCGCTGCACCATCAGATGCAGCACAAAGGACTGGCGGAGACAAAAGTGGTCATCCGGCTTTGGATTGTGTCCGGCATCCTGGCGCTGACCGCACTCGCGACGCTGAAGTTGCGGTGACAGCTGTCGGCTTTCGGCTATCAGCTGTCAGCCATCAGCCAGAAATTGGCGATATGAAAATTCGGTATCGCTATCGGAATCGGTATCGGTATCGGGAATCGCAATCGGATATCGGCCTTTTGGGCTGTAACCGCTAAAAACAAAAAGCCGACTGCCGATCGCGATCCTCGATACCGATACCGATTCCGATAGCGATACCGACCGGGTAGTATGATCTGTCATATAATAAAATAGGAGAGCGGCGCCGTTGAAGCACAGGAGTTCAAGCCGGAACGCGGTTCTCGTTGGATCAGGAATTTTTCTCAGCCGCATCATCGGGCTTGTGCGGGAGCGCATATTTGCCCACTACTTCGGAAACTCCGCCGCGGCGGATGCGTTCAAAGCGGCCCTGAAGATCCCGAATTTGCTGCAGAACCTGTTCGGTGAAGGCGCTCTGTCATCCTCGTTCATCCCCGTCTATGCCAACCTGCTCGCGTCAGGAAATAAAGAGGAGGCCAACCGCGTTGCCCGCGTAATCGGCTCCATGCTCATTCTGGCCATGTCCCTGCTTGTCCTCACGGGAGTGCTGGCGACTCCGCTGCTCATCGATCTGATTGCCCCGGGATTTAAAGGAGTCAAACGCGATTCCACAATTCAGATGGTGCGGATCATGTTTCCCGGCGTCGGCGTCCTCGTGCTCTCCGCGTGGTGCCTGGGCATCCTGAACAGCCACCGTCGTTTCTTTCTCCCCTATGCCGCGCCAATTCTCTGGAACGCCGCCATGATTGCCGCGCTGGTTGGATTTGGCGGCAGGATGCAAGCCTATGATCTGGCCAAGGCCGTGGCGTGGGGATCGGTGGCCGGAAGTCTCCTGCAGCTCGGAGTGCAGCTTCCTTCTGTCCTCCGTCTCGCAGGACATATTCGTTTCCAGATCGACACAGTCTCCGTCCATATCAGGGCGGTTATTCGAAATTTCATACCAGGAGTCGCCGGGCGCGGAGTCAACCAGCTGAGCAGTTATATTGACATCACTCTTGCCAGCCTCCTATCCGCCGAAGGAGCCGTCGCCGCTCTGGCGTATACCCAAACGATTTACCTGCTGCCGGTCAGCCTTTTCGGCATGTCCATTTCGAACGCCGAACTGCCTGAAATGGCCAGCCAGGCGGGCTCGCAGGAGACTATTGCAGCAGCGCTTCGAGAGCGCCTGCGCAGCGCCAAGCAGCGAGTCATTTTTTTTATAATTCCTTCGACCGCCGCTTTTCTGGCAATTGGCGACAGTATAGCCGCTCTTCTATATCAAACCGGGAAATTCACGCACAGCAATGCCGAGTATATTTGGGCAGTCCTGGCCGGATACACCGTCGGACTCCAGGCCGCCACATTGGGACGCCTCTACACATCCACCTTTTGGGCTTTGCGCGACACGCGAACGCCGCTGCGGTTCGCCAGCATCCGCGTCGTGCTGGCTGCGGGATTGGGTTGGTTTCTGGCTTTCCCCGTTTCGAGGTGGCTGGAGATCCCCGCCCACCTCAGTCTTGTCGGATTAACGCTCTCTGCGGGAATCGCCGCATGGATCGAATTTTTGTTTTTACGTTCCTCGATGAACCATCGGATCGGCAAAACAGGTTTGCGGGCATCCTATGTAGCGAAACTCTGGAGTATCGCAATCGGCGCGGCTGCCGTGGCTTTTGCCGTTAAATATTGGACGAACAGTATGCCTCCTATAGTGTCGGGGATCCTTGTGCTCGCAGTGTTCGCAATGGCCTATTTCGGAAGTGCGGCAGCGCTGAAAATACCTGAGGCATTACAGTTGTCGCACGCCGCTATCTCCCGCTTCCGGGCGAAGATGTAACAAATAAAAGCAGCCACAAATTGCACAGATTTCACAAATACGAACTGAAAGCTGATAGCTGATAGCCGATAGCCGATAGCCAATTACTCCAGCGCCTTCAGTTTAGGCTGCAGCGCTTTGAACTCCTCCGTGCCGGCCCGGCGCAGCCATTCGAAAACCACAGACTCCGCTGTAACTATTGTTAGTCCATTTCGTTCCAGCCGCTGTAATGCCGTCTGCGCATCCAAAGGTCTGCGGGACGCCGTGGCATCGGCGACCACAAATACGTGTGATCCCTGCGACGACAAATCCAGGGCAGTCTGTGCCACGCAGATATGCGTCTCGATCCCGGTCAGCACAATCTGATCTCGGCGAAACGCGGAAAGTCTTTCGGAAAATCCCGGCGCAGGAACGCACGAAAAATCCATCTTTTCCAGCGGCTGAGCTTCGGGTAGAGCCTGCCGGATTTCCTCAATCGTTCTCCCGAGGCCTTTGGGATATTGTTCGGTCAGCAGTATAGGGACGCGCAGCAAATTGGCGGCGAAAATCAAAAGGTCTATCCGCGCAAGCACGCGCGGATGCTCGTGCACATGAGGAAAAAGGCGTTCCTGGAAATCGATGAGCAAAAGCGCGCTGCGTCCCCGGTCCAACAGTTCAGATTTCATAGTAAGATTCCCCCACGCCTGATATTAAAGCACAAGGAAGTGTGCCGTCTGCAAAAACATTTCCTCCGCAAGTGACAAAACACCCCGGATGGATTAATTTATAAAACATCTAAAAGGAGAAGGCCCGTGAAAAAAGTAGTTTTGCTGAGGCATGGAGAAAGCCTGTGGAATAAAGAAAATCTTTTCACCGGCTGGACCGACGTGGAATTGAGCGAGAAGGGATTGGAGGAAGCTGCTGAAGCCGGCCGTGTACTGCGTTCGGAAGGATATGTCTTCGACGTCGCCTTCACATCCGTGCTGAAACGCTCAATTAAAACCCTGTGGATTGCGCTGGAACAGATGGACCTCATGTGGATCCCCGTCTACAACTCGTGGCGTTTAAACGAAAGACACTACGGGGCGCTCCAGGGATTGAACAAAGTGGCGATGGTGGATCGCTTTGGCGCCCAGCAGGTCCAGCTCTGGCGCCGCAGCTACGACGTCCCTCCGCCGGCACTCGAACCCGGCGATGAAAGGTCGCCCGTCAAAGATCCCAGGTATGCCGGCCTTGACGGAAAGGACATCCCCCTGGCCGAATGCCTTAAAGACACGGTTGCGCGTGTCCTCCCCTACTGGCATGAAGTGATTGTGCCCGCCATACAAACAGGGCAGCGCGTGCTCATCGCCGCGCACGGCAATAGCATGCGCGCACTGGTAAAGTATCTCGACAATGTGCCCGAAGCCGAAATCGTTTCGCTGAACATCCCAACCGGCATCCCGCTGGTATACGAGTTCAATGACGATCTTTCGCCAATTCGGCACTATTACCTCGGCAATGCCGAATCTATCAATCAGGCAATCCAGGCGGTAGCAAACCAAACCAAGAAAAAATGACGAATTACGAATTACGAATTACGAATTAAAGAATACTTTGTAGTTGAGGTTGCTTTTGCTTTCAAAGAACACGGCGGGAAATTGCGAATGACGAGCAGAAGGTTCGATGCTTTTTCATTCGTCATTCGTAATTCGTCATTTGCAAATCGGGTAAACCGAAATACTTGCGGTACTGGTTCGGCAGGCGTGACGGACGAAGGCTCATGTCCGCTACCACGTGTTTCGTTTCTCCCGTGGCAAGCAACTGTCCCGTGTTCTTGTTGCAGATCTGATAGCAATAAATGATTTATACTGTGGCACTAAGGATTTTCTATGTTTTCAAAAATTGCGGCGAAGCTTCATGGCGAATCAAATGCGCTGCATAAACTCCGCGATGCGCTGAAAGCCGGCGGGCATGATGTGCGGGATCTGATTTCGGGCAGTATCAACGAGCAGGGATTCGTTTTCCCCCAGGATCTTCTCGAGGAGGCCCTGGTGCGCGGATCACGGCAGTGTGAAATTTACCGTCCCGATTCGTTCGGCCAAAGACAGGCGCGCGCAGCGATCTCCAAATATTATAGAGCCGCCGGATATGCCATCGATGCGGACCGCATCCTGATCACTCCCGGAACGAGCCTTTCCTATTGGTACTGCTTCAAGCTTCTGGCCAATGAAGGAGACGAAATTCTGTGCCCGTGCCCTTCTTATCCCCTGTTTGACTATATTGCCCTGCTGAGCGGTGTCCGACTCATTCCCTACCGCCTGGACGAAGCGCGGCAGTGGGCAATCGATATAGATCAGCTGGAAGCGTGTGTATCCACGCGGACCCGGGCGCTGGTCCTGATCTCGCCCCACAATCCGACCGGCCATGTCGCTACTGCCTGATGAGATTGCTGCACTGGCCGATGTCGCGCGCCGACACGACCTGGCTATTATCAGCGACGAGGTTTTTAGTGAATTCCTGCTTGGCAAAGAGGCGTTGCCGCGTCCTGCGGGAACCGCGGCGCCGCTTGTCTTCACGCTCAACGGATTCTCAAAAATGTTTGCCTTGCCGGGACTCAAGTTCGGATGGATGGCCGTTTCAGGGGAATCCGATAAAGTCCGGCAAGCGCTGCGAGCCCTGGAGCTGATCTCAGACACGTTTCTGCCCGTAAATGAAATTATCCAGGCGGCCGCGCCGGACATTTTCAAATACGGCCAAAATATGGCAACGGAATTCGTGAGCCACATACGCGAATGCTGGAAGCAAACGGAGGACATTCTGGCCGGCGGCAGGCGCTTTCGTTATGTGCGCCCGGACGGCGGCTTCTACGTTACTCTGAAGCTGGAAGATCTCGATGAAGAGCAGGCAGCGGAGTTGATCCTGAAGGAGAATCATCTGTTGGTGCACCCGGGCTATTTTTACGACATGGATCCGCACCACCTGATCCTGAGTTTCGTGCAGACTGCAGAAATAATTCGAGAAGCTTTTCCGAAATTGGTGAGGACTGTTAGAGGCGATGCATCCGAGCCATGGCTAAGAATTCGGAATTGGTATCGTATCGGTATCGATAATCGCCATCGGAAATCGGTTTCTTTCAGTTGACTACAGCTAATAAGCCGAGACCCGATTGCGACAACCGATAGCGATACGCATTCCGAGAGAGAAAGAGGAGACACGATGAAATACGTACGATATCGAATTTGAGGGAAAGACATCTTATGGGGTGCTGGACGGGGATACCGTGCGCGAAATCGACGGTGGACTGTTCGGGGACCAGCGGGAAACAGGGCTGTCCGCAAAACTCGATAGCGTGAAACTGCTGTGGCCGTGCGAGCCTTCCAAAATACTGGCAGTGGGATTGAATTATAAGAGCCACCTGGGGAATAAGCCGGCGCCCGCCAATCCCGAGATTTTCTATAAGCCACCTTCGGCGCTGCTCAATCCGGGAGGCAAAATCGTCATTCCGCAGGGATCGCAAGACCTCCATTTTGAGGGGGAACTGGTCGCCGTGATCGGGCGGAAAGCCCGGAACGTGTCCGCCGCGGATGCCGCCAACTGCATTTTCGGATTTACGTGCGGAAACGACGTCAGCGAGCGCTACTGGCAGAAAAATGATTTGCAGTGGTGGCGCGCCAAAGGCTGCGATACTTTCGCCCCGCTGGGCCCGGTCATTGTTGCCGGATTCGATTGGAGCAAGGGCACGATTCAAACCAGGGTGAACGGCACCATTCTTCAGTCCGGCAGTTTTGGCGAATTACTATTCAATCCGCTCGGAGATCGTGAGCTATGTCAGCCGTCATCTGACGCTGATGCCCGGCGATGTGGTTTATACCGGGACTCCCGGCCATACCAGCATGCTCATGGCCGGCGATGCGATTGAAGTGGACATCGAAGGGATCGGCGTCCTGCGCAATACCGTCACCGCCTAGGACTTGATTCGCGGATTCCTGATTCCGGATTCCTGACTAAAACCGCGATTTCGGATATTGATGATCCTCTAGCTCTGCGGTCGAGATTGAGATAACGGGAAGCTAAATCAAATTCAGATTGCAATACGACAACTCTATGAATTTCGATTTCCAATCAGGAATCGGAATCAGAATCTCGAATCCGGAATCAGGTCATCAGCGCAGACCGATCTGGATCCCGGCAATGTGCCCGTGGCAAAAGCCAAAGCTCCGAACTTGCGCATGCGCGATCGGAAGTCGGCGACAGCTTCCTCGAGATCAGATTCTTCAAAGTCGGGCCACAGCTTCGGACAGAAATAGAATTCTGAATAGGCTGCCTGCCAGAGAAGGAAATTCGAAAGGCGTCTCTCACCCGCAGTGCGGATGATGAGGTCCGGGTCCGGGACGCCTTCAGGCGAAATCTTTCGCACAAAATCCTCTTCCGTAATCTGCTCGATCTTGAGTCCTTTGCGCACGACGTCCCCTGCCAGTGCGCGCGCAGCTTCCATGATTTCGTGGCGAGCGCCATAATCCAGCGCGATGCGCAGGTGCAACCGCTTGCAGTGCCGCGTCTCCCGCTCCACGGAGGAGAGGGCTTCGCGCACCAGCGGCGGGATGCGGTCGCGCCTTCCGAAAGCAGATATGCGGATATCGTTGCCGAGTAGAGCCTGCCGTTCTGTAAGTAGATAGCGCTGAAATAGATTGAACAGGATGCGAACTTCATCTCCCGGCCGTTTCCAGTTTTCGCTCGAAAAGGCAAAAAGCGTCAGGATGGGGATTCCCTGCCGGATTGCCGCTTCCGAAATGCGCCGTACGGTCTGGGCGCCCATCTCGTGCCCTTTCCAACGCGGAAGGCCGCGCTGCTCAGCCCACCGGCCATTTCCGTCCATAATGATTGCTATGTGCTGCACCGGATTCATCTTCAGTTCACCCGTCAAAAATCGTTTCTCAATAAATGATTCGCCGCGCGCCGCTCTCCCCCTGTTCGCCGAAGCATTCAGCTGTGGGAAGGGAGCGGATTTATACCGGCGCGCAGCGCCGGCCGTCGGGTCTTTTGCACCTGGGCGCGATCCGGCAGAAGGCTGGACAGCGTTTCGAGATACTCTCCCAGCGCGACGCGTCCCGCCGCGCTGATGCGGTACGTGCTCTTGGGCTTCCGATCCTCAAATTTCTTATCGCAAATGACATATCCGGCTGTCTCCAGCCGCCGCGCCTGGACGCTCAGATTGCCGTCGGTTGTCTGCAGGAGATCGCGCAGTTCCGTAAAAGTCAGCGATTCCTGCACGACCAGCGCAGAAAGAATGCCGAGCCGCAAACGTTCGTGGATTAGCGGATCCAGTTCGTTTGGAGTTGGGCGCGCAGTTTTCTGTTTTTTAGCCATTGTGCCTCCGTGCGATGTACGCTCCATAGACGATGTGCAGCCAGCCGAATCCCAAGGCCAGCCAGGCCAAGCCCGCTTCCGGTGGCGATGCCGCCGCGCCGGCAGCCGCCAGCAAAAAGCTCAATCCCATATAACGGACCGGCGCGACAGACACCTGCCCTCCATTGGCGACCGCCGCACCATAGCATCCGAGCCAGATAACCGGCAGCCATTCCAGCTTGTCGGATCGGACGGCGAGTCCTGTGAGAAGGCCGCCCACAAAGAGAGCCGGGCAAAGACTCCAGAGCAGCTTGCGCAACAGCGGAGGCTGAATGGGAGCGCACGTTTGGCGGCTTTTTCGATACATGCCGAAGGAAACGATGGCAACGGAAACGCAGAGCACAACGCTCCAGGTGGCCAGAGCCAGCGTGAGGATACGGCCCGGGACTCCAGGGAGCGCCGGTCACGAAAGCATTGAATGCAACTCCTGCCGCCGACAGAATGCCGGCCGCAAGCAGACACCACCCCGGAACAGCCGTGATCTGCCCCGCCGCTTCCAGAGTTTTTCGGATGTACAGCAGATTCTCGCGAACGGTTTGAGCGCTTTGCGGATCAACCATGCGGGCTATCCTCCAGATATCCCGCATGGTGCCACAATAGGCCGAAACTGTCAAGTTCTTTATGATACAAAGTTAAATATTTATAGTTCTCAAAAGTGCATCCCTGCAAAACAAGCGGGTCGGGCTGAAGCCCGGGGCTTACCCAAATACGATGCAGCTAAAAACCTGGACTTGGACTTCGACCTGGACGTAGTCCTGGACCAATTTTTCCCTCTCAATAAAGCTCACTCAGAAATGCCTGCTTCAAAGAGGTCCATGACTACGTCTTAGTCCAGGACCAAGTCCAAGTGTGCTAAAAGAGGAGAAGTATTAATCGGGCGCCGACAAGTCCGGGCTGAAGAGTCTGTCTCAAAACTCGCCCATTGAGCGGGCCTACAGCCCTTTTCCTGGTTGTCGCTAAATTCCTAGGGCTTCGCCCTAGGCTGATATAGCGCGCGCCTTCGGCGCTTAAATTGCTGTAAATTTAGGATCTTAAAGCGCCGAAGGCGCGATCCATACCAGCCTGGGGCGAAGCCCCAGGAAAAAGTCGTAAAAGAAAATCAAGGGCTGAAGGCCCGCCCAATGCGAGTTTTGAGACAGCCTCTGAAGCCCCGACCCACATAAAAAAAAGAAAAGTAAAATTCAATTCGCCTGGAATGGAAATGCTTCCCCTAGCTTCCCGGCGATGCGGTCCCGGATCCAGTGGCCGTCCCACCACTCGACTGGATTCACCGGGAGCCCCTGCAGCAGCGTGGAGTAATGCAGGTGATCTCCGCCCGCGAGGCCGGTTTCTCCCGTGTTGCCGATGATGGCTCCGCTGGCGATCTGCTGTCCTTCTTTTACGGAAATGGAAGAAAGATGTCCGTAAATGCGTCTGCAGTCCATAGCCGTGGTCAATCACGACGGCATTGCCGTAAATGCCGAAAAACCTAGCACAGACGACGGTCCCGCTGTTGGCCGCGGGGACGGGGGCATGCTTGGTCACCGCAAGGTCGAATCCGAGATGGTCCTGGCGGTCAATCTCGCGTCCCTGATAGATATAGGTTCTTCGATCGGCGAAAGCGGCCATGACTTTTCCGTTCCGCATCATGGCAAATGGACTGTTCCACAGAAACGCCGGTTTCGATTTCTGGGCCAGTTCCCGGATCGTCTGGCTGTTCTTTAGACGCAATTCCCGGTTGATCGCGAGGTAGTTGTCCAGGGGATTGCCTCGGTCGGTGATTTCGGGCGATTGCGACAAGATTTCCGGAACGACTTTGTTGATGAATGCGTCGCTGATTTCCAGGTTGTCCGATTTGAAGGGTTTTGCGAAGAACTGGTCGATGAATGCCCTTTTCCGCGATATTGCCGGCAGCATCTTCGACCACGAGTCGCGCATCGGGCTGCGCCATGTCGTAGGGCACGGCGAATAGGGCAAACCGGTCCTGCTTCCCTCCTCCCGGAAGCGGATATCCCGGAAACCACCAGGAACCGGAGCGCACACCGTCCCGCACGGCCGATTCTCCGACGCGGTAGGTAACGAGCTCGCATCCTCCCTGGGCCACATAGGTCTTACTGGAAGTGACCTGCAGGGAAGGAGGAATCAGTTTGACCGGCAGGCTGACCTCTTCAATGGCAGGATCCGGATGCCGCAGCCATGTGCCCGCCCGGCCGGCGGTAATCCGAATTACGGCCGATCCGCCGGTCAGCCCAGGCAGGAGCTTGCGGCCCATTTCGGTATGCAGCACATCTTTCGCGGTCTTGGAACCCCAGAAAATGAATTGGGAGCTGGGCGTCATAGCTTTTTTCAGCGACTGTTGCGGCTTTGCTGCCTTGGACCAGTTCCACTTTGACGAAGGTCAGTCCGCGCCGGGGCTCGGAGATTTCTATGGTTACCGGTGTTCGCATGCCGATTGCGGACATCGAGGGCTTAATCTGAATATCCGGAGCGCCCCCGGCACAGAAAAAGCCCTGAGCCGCAAATGCCAGTACCAGAAAGACCGCGATGATAAGAATTGGTTTGATTGGGAGTCCCGATTTGAAGCTGTCGTCCGTCATATGCATCCTGTCATTTGAGTTTAATTTTAACGAAAGAGTGTACCATTAAATCCAAATTCTGATCGAATCTTGCAGAGGATGATTGCTCTATCCGGAACATGCATGTAGAATCGATAGTGGATTGCCGGCGTTTTCCTCAAACAGATCAAGAACAAGGAGGCTGCATGAAAAAGATTTTTACGGCCGTTTTGCTGGGTTTATGGCTCTTGTTTTCAATTGGCTGTTCTCTATTCCCTCCGGGACAGAGAAAATCGAGGACCTCAATAAAAATGCGGCGTCGATGCTAGGCAAGAAATAGTGTGCGTCGGATTGACTGAAACCAAGACTTCACTATCTTCTTTCAGGATGTTCAAGATTTCTCAGGGAACTAACTGGTTCTGGGTAAAATATCCGGAAGGAACTGAGGAACCGCCGCAGGGAACCAAAGTTCGCGTTTCCGGCGCCGTACAGGAAAGCCAGTTCAACGTCATCGGCAAACAATTTTTCATTCAAGCGACCAAAGTTGCGATGGAATAAGGCTGATTTGCAGTTTACAGCCACGCTCTTAAATCATGTGGGTCGGGGCTTCAGCCCCGACACTTTCCAACCACGCATACCGTATCCAAAGCGTCGGGGCTGAAGCCCCGACCCACATGCTTGATTGGTTGCTGATGGTGGAAATGCGTTTTCAAGCGGTCTGAAATTCCGGCTTACAAATACTCCTCCAGAAACATCCCCAAGCTCTTGCGCGCAACCGCAGTGTTCTTCTTCCACTTCCGATAGACCTTCGTCATTCCCGTGCTGGCCAGCTTCATGGCGCGCGTGTGCAGGCGCGCAGCCGGATCGTAGGAAAATGGAGCCAAAAAAGAATCGGCGGCATCGTCGCTCACGACGCGGATGCAACTGAGTGGGACGGATCTTGCGGCGGCCACGCGAGCCAGCGCCGCAGTTTCCATATCGACGATCGAGGCGTGGAATTTGTCATAAAGAAGACTCTTGTGTCACCGGATCGCCCAATACATAGGGGGATGTCAGGATGTCTCCGATGCAGGCATGGAGGCCGGCAGATTTCGCTGCCTGCGCAAGCGTCTCGCTGTCCATCAAATTGAAGGTGCCGTCCAGTCGAATGTGGTCCCAGTCATGATTATCTTCGTCCAAGCTGAAAGCCAGCGCCCTTGCAGCCGCCACCAGATCCCCCAGTTTCAGCCCGGGATCCAGAGCCCCCGCATATCCGATCACAAGGATGTGCGAGCACGCAATCACCTTGCAGCGCCTCCTCCAAACTTGCAGCCGCTCGCCTGGGACCCACTCCTGTTTTTAGAAAGGCGATCTTTTGTTCATTGCGAACTGCTTGCCATACACTGATTTTCCGGTTGGGAATTTGCAGTTTTTGCCGGCACAGGGAAATACCAGTTTTTAGTTCTTCTTCCAGAGCTGCCGCGATCAGTAGCATACGGACTCCAGCATAGGACCCCGGTGCGATGGAGTAAAGCTTGATTCCTGATTCCGGATTCCAGATTCCAGACTAAAACCGCAATCTTGAATATTGATACTTATTGAGCTCTGCGGTGGATTTACGATAACGGGGATTTAGATCAAATTTAGCTTGCGGATAAAACAATTTAATGAACCCAGCTTCGACGATTTGCTAATCGGAATCGGAATCAGGAATCAGGAATCGGAATCAGGAATCAGGAATCAAATTGAAACCAAATCCCCTTTATTTCATCCAGTTATATGGATCTGTTGAGGATAATGTTGAACGGACGGCGCATCTTCAGATATATTTTTCAGCGTCGATACGAATGCTTGTTCCCGCATCAGGTTACTGGAAAATGAAAATTCTTTTCTCGCTCCTCTTTCTGATTCTGCCTCCTGCACTGCCATCCAATGCAAGTCTGCAGGACGCCATCGGGCTGTACGAAAAGGGAAAATTCGCCCAGGCCGCAAATGTTTTCCAGCAGCTGAGCGCTTCGACTCCCTCCAACGCCGAGGGATGGGTCTGGCTTTCAAAATCCCGCCTTAAAACCCGGGAATGGGACAAGGCGGTTGAGGCCATGGAAAAGGCTGTGCAGTTGCAGCCTGCAAATGCCGGGTATCATCTTTTGCTCGGCCGTGCGTGCGGCTCCCGGGCGTCGCATTCAAATTTTTTAACGGCCATAGGCTGGGCACGCCGGGTCGTGAAGGAATTCGAAACCGCGAAAAATCTGGCGCCTGAGGACATCGACGTCCGGTTCGATCTGCTCGATTATTATCTGAACGCGCCTGGCATCGTGGGCGGAGGAAGAGAGAAGGCCGAGGCTGAAGCCCAGGCGATAGCAAAGCTAGATCCTTTAAAGGGATACATGGCACGGGCAACCATTCATATCAAAAATAAAAAATGGGATCTGGCCCGCAAAGAACTGACGCAGGCGATCGCCGAAAGTCCCCAGTCCGTCAGCGCTAGCAAAGATCTGGCCGACTTTCTGCTCGACCGGCAGGATTTCGAGAGCGCGCTGTATTACGCACAAAAGGCCCTGCTCCTGGACGCGAAATCGAAGCGCTCCAGACTCATCGCCGCGGCCGCAAAAATCAGGCTCAAATCGGATCTTGAGGAGGCGGCGGAAACACTGCATACCTTCCTTGCAGGCACATTGGGCGAAGGAGATCCGGGTTTTGAAGAGGTATACTATTGGCTGGGCGAATACTTTCTGACAAAGGGAGAGAAAGGCAGGGCGCAGGAGTCATTCAAAGCGGCGCTTGCCTTCGACCCCGAATACAGCAGGGCTAAAGTCGGCCTTTCCAAATCGCAATAGCTTCATTGAGGCTCTCAGGTATGACTAAACTGGCGCGAACAACTATTCTTGTCTTTGCTGCATGCATGATCCTTGCGGGGATGCTTTCCGCTGCCGAACAAAGCGGAAGCTCGCAGTCCGAAGTGCGGACCTTGACTGTCCAGGAAGCTGTCCGGCTGACGCTGTCGCGCGCTCCGGAAATCTTGGTCGCTGAAGCGCAGGCCGCCCGGGCACGAGAAGCGTTGCGTGAAAGCCGCTCGTCGAATCGGCCTCGGCTTTTTGCCGGGTCCGGTCTGGCCTACAACAACGGATTCCCCCTGAGCATCGAGGGCGCGGCGCCCTCCATTTTCCGGGTCTCCGCAAGCCAGCCCGTGTTCAGCAAAACAAATGCCAACCTGATTCGCGAAGCGGAAGAATCGGGAAAGGCCGGCCAACTGGGCACTGAATCCGCCCGCAACGAACTGGCTTCGAAAACCGCGTCTGTCTATTACACGTTGTTTCAGGCAGGCAGGATCCATGCGCTCCTGTCCGCAAAGCTCGATGCAGCGGCAGAACAGCAGAAGCAAATCGAAACGCTGCTTGAAGCGGGGAAGGTGCGTCCGGTGGAAGCGACACTCGCACGGACGGCCGTCCTTGCGGCACGGCAACAGATTCTGGTCGCCCAGGAACAAACCCTCTTCGCGGAGAAGGAGCTTCACAAACTGACGGGATTATCCGATGCAATCAAGATCCAAACAGTCGAGCCTCAAATCAACAGTCCTATTTTCGAATTGCAGGATGAAGCGCTCTTTCAGCGGGCTTTCGAAAGCGCTCCGGGAATATTGAAGGCTCAAGCGGACGTCCGGGCGAAGGAATTCCACATTGAAGCAGAAAGAGGGGGATACCTGCCCAAAATGGAACTTGTCGGCCAGTACGCTCTCTTCAGCCGCGCGAACAATTATGAAGACTATTTCAGTAAATTCGTGCGCAATAATTTTCTCCTGGGGATTTCCATCCAGGTGCCGGTCTTCAACAGCGGCACCGGGGCAAGAGTCGCCCAAAGCCGCCAGGAGGCGTCCGAGGCGCGTTACCGGCTGGAAAGCATGAAATCGAATCTGAAGCTGGATATTCAGCGCGGGCTTGGGCGCGTTACGGATTGCGCGGGGCGCCGTGGATCTGGGGCGCAGCGACGTCGATGCCGCGCGGGAAATGGTAAAAGTCAGCGAGACGCTTATGGAAGCCGGCCGCATAGGCGAGAAGGATATGGAGGAGTCCCGCGCCCAGCTGCTGCAAAAAGAGCTGGCGCTTCTCGATGCCGACCAGGCGCTATTTCAGCGGGGACTGGAGCTGCTGCATTCAACGGGAACCATAGGGACCGCTCTTCAATAGCTTATTATTTTGTTTCCTGTCGGATCGTTTCCGTAACCCACGCCAGGATTTGGCTTCGTTCGGATGCGCTCAAGCGCGAATCGCGGTGAACCAGACGCGTAATACCAGGGAGGCATATCGCCACCCTGCACTTCTTCCGCAATACCTCGCAATTTGTGAGACCGCGTGCCGCTGTCGTATGTTCCCCACTCCGAAAAATTCAAACGGCTGCGCGCCTCCCTTACGTCCCTGCCCACCAACCAGGAAACCGGCGCTACGCTGGAATACCAGGGCCAGATTGTTTCGTTGGAATGGCAGTTGTAGCAAGCACGCTGCAGAACAGGCTTCGCGGATCCGGATGCCAGATCCGAACGGACCGGCGGATTCGATTTGTCGATCCGTATCAACTGCGCCAGCAACAAAACCACCACAAGTAGGAGAATAATTATTTTCAGGCCTTGAGAAACTCTTTTCATATCCAATCCTTCATACCGGTTTGTCTTAGCGACGCATTTCGATTAAACCGCAGATGCCACTAAAATATGGTTAAGACCCGGCGGCGTAAACAAAATTCTTCTAAAATACGAGAATCCTTCTATAAAACAATTATAAAATAGGGTATAGCCGGATGCATAATTCAGCCGTCCGCTGAACGCTGATAGACTGACCGCTTACAGCCTCATCAGCAACTTACGTCAATTTGGGGGCAACGATGGACTCGAAGCAGACAAAAACACTACTTGGTGTCTTCGCATTTGTTGTATTCGCATGGCTGATCTCCCCCCTGCTGCTTTCCAGGCATGAGCCTCCTCAACCTCCAAGCACATCCGCCCTGTCCTTCGATGCTGCGCGGGCATACGCTGCCACCGATGAATTCGTCAGCCAATATCCGCGCCGCGTCTTGGGAAGCCTCGAGTCCCGCCAATCGACCGGATACCTTCACGACTGCCTACAGAAAATGGGCTATGCCATCACCTATGCACATTTTGATGCGCGGATTGCGCGGCGCAAACAGGTCGGGAGAAATGTGATGGGTTTCAAGCAGGGGCAAAGCGAAGAGATTCTGGCGCTGATTGCCCATTTTGACACAGCCCCGACGACGAACCAGGGGGCAATGGCCAACGGATCCGGTGTCGGCGTGCTGCTGGAATTGGCCCGCGTATTTTCCGCAATCCCGACGCACCGCAGCCTGCTCATTATTTTCTCCGACGGTGGGGAATATGGAAGTCTCGGGGCAAGGGACCTAGCCGAGAGCTATCCCCAGCGTGAACGCATCGTTGCGGTGCTTTCTCTGGACTATGTGGGATTGGGTGATCTGGCTGCATTCCGCCTGGAAGAAACAGGACAGCGGCAGGGCTTTGCGCCTCCATGGCTCCGGCAGCTAGCGTATCAAGCCGCCGGAACCCAGGGATTGCCGGTGGAGACGGCATCAGGAATCAGGGAGCATTTTGAGCGGGCAATTCAACTTTCTGGAGCTGATCAGGGACCTTTTAACGGGGCAGGCATTCCGGCAATCAATCTCGGAAGTATTTCGGCGGATCGAGGACGCGAGAAATCTGTGTATCACTCTGCGCAGGATACGATTGAGAATTTAACAAATTCCAGCTTCGACAAATTCGGGCGTGCGGCCGAACGTATCGCGCGCACGCTGGATGAACTGCAATCCATCCCTCGGGAATCGCCGGAATCTTTGAAGCTATGGAATGGCCGCTATTGGATGCCGAAGGCGGGAACGGTTCTGCATATTTTGGGTTTTCTGCCTCTTGCGGCCATCTTTGGGTTCTACGCAAAGAACCATTATGGGAAATTGACCGGGCTCGGCATCCGGCGGGAACTGCTGGCCAGTATTGGCACGGTATTGCCGTTTTGGGCTTTCCTGCTATCCATCGGCCTCGCGCGTGCGCTGCGTTTGATCCCAACCTATAGCCTGTACCCGGCGACGGCCAAGGATCCGGTTCTCCTCAATCCTCAATGGAGCGTCCTGGGAAGCATTCTGGGAACTGCGCTCTTCGTGGCGATTGTTTGCGGCCTCATAGGAATTTTCTCTGTGCGAAGCCTGCCGAAGCCTGACTTCTCCGCATCCAAGCTGGTCCTGCTGGGTCTTCTGGTGTGCATCGTAGTGCTGGCGCTGATTTACAATTCATACTGGGCCGCTGTTTTTCTGCTTTTCCCGGCGTGGATCTGGGCACTGGTCGGCTGCGGCAAAACCTCGAGCGCGCGGCTGAAGAATGGGATCTGGATACTGGCCGCGGGCATCCCCTTTTATGCAGCGATGGGTATTTATAGCGCCCGGCTTGGGCTAAGCTGGAACTTCCTCTGGTATCAGATCCTTGCCTTGAGTTCCGGCATGTTTACGGCTGCGGGCTATTATCTGGGAATCGCGGGTATCGCGCTCGGCCTGCGATTCCTCGTCATCCAGTTCCGCCGGAACCGGGGTAGCATCCCATGATTCCGGATTCCTGATTCCGGACTCCGGACTAAAAACGCGATTTCGGATATTGATACTCCTCGATATCTACGGAGGATTTGCGATAACGGGGAGCTAAATCAAATTCAGATTACGGATATAACAACGTAATGAACGGAATCGAGATTTGCCAATCCAGGAATCAGGAATCAGGAATCAGGAATCAGGAATCAGGAATCAAGCCATTCAGGCTATCCAGCGAAATATCTTCCAGGGAATCCACTACCCGGTTTGCCGCCTGCAAAGCTTCGCGGGGATAGCTGCTGGTGACCGCCATAGCAGGCCATTCCGGCGGCGCGCGCGCCTCGAACTCCCCCGACAGAATCCTCTATGACCAGACACTCTCCGGGAAGGATAGGCGGGGCATTCCGGGCTGCATTCAGCCATTCCAGTGCCAGCAGAAAGCTTTCCGGATTAGGTTTCCCCAGAACAAAGTCCTCTGCCGCCACAATAACCGTAAAATAGCGCTTGAGGCCGGTCGAATCCAGGGCGGATTCAATTTCACTGCGGCGCGCCCCCGAAGCCAGCGCCAGAGGATAGCGCCCGGCAACAGTCTGGATAAATTGGGTCACTCCGGGAAACAGCGGGAATCCTCCCCGGAGCAATTGTTGATAGTTCCTCGCCTTTCGCTCCAGCGACTCCCGGCGCGTAATCTCATTCAGTTGGAAAGAGTGATCGCGGCAGACAGTTTCCAGGCATTCCCGGTCATCGAGAGGCAGGTATTTATTCCAATAGTCTTCCGGGGTCAGGCGGATGCCAAGATCGGCCACAGCATCCCGCATCGCTGCAAAATGAAGGGGTTCGTCGTTTAGGATTACACCATTAAAATCGAAGATTATCGCTTTCAGCATCGGCACCCGGGAAATTATAACTTATATGTATATAGATTCCAGATTCCAGATTCCGGATTCCGGATTAAAGATGCCGGATGCTGGATTTCTGATTCCTGATTCTGGATTCCTGATTCCCTGCACCTTTTGATCTGTATTCTGGAATCTGGAATCTGGAATTTGGAATCAATTGGCATCCTATTAGGGTACGTCGACGATGAGGGGCGATTGCAGGCGAAACTCCAGAACAGTCTCCGCCGGGATGCGCAGAACCTGACCCTTAGTGATTACCTGAACTCCGGTGCCGACAGCTGCTCCGGACGCCCCGCCGATAGCAGCACCTTTGCCGCCACCCGCAATTGCCCCAATGATGGCACCCAGCGCTGCGGTTCCGCCTACAGTTGCAGCTGTCCGGTTTCCTCTTGAAGATCCCAGTTCCGAGTAGTCGGATGTTCGCAGGGGATAGGTTTTGCCGTTGGCAACCAGCTCCATCAGCTCGAGAATCAGCTGTGCCTGGCCGGCAAGTTTGCCGGATTCTTTCGCATAGGCAATCCTACCCTTTATGAGTGAGCCACGGGCAGCGACGGTCTGAGTCCCAGAAACCAGGTTTTGGTCCAGGATTGCGTCAAAGGAATCGCCCACACGATTTCGCTCGGTGTCAATTTCTGTCGTGGTCCGGATTACCAGAGCCATTCCCGTAGGCACAGTCACGGTTGAAGTCCGGGGGGTGTCTTGATAACCCTCCTCCGATCTGGTCAATGGAAGCCTGGGCCTTTCTTCTGCGGGCGCTGGCTCGTCTCTGTCCAGCGGAGATGCTGCCGGAGTTTTCTGATCAGGGGCGGAAGGAGTTTCTAATTCCGGTTCTCCGAAAACCAGCTTGGAGATATCAGCCGTTTTGAAACTCTCGACTCTTCCGAGAATTCGGAAGTCGATCAGCTTGGCATCACCACGGATGAATTTGCCTGAATAAACGGTCCCATCCTTAAGGATGATCTGGTCAGCCCACGCTGCAGTACCCAATAGCAAGACAAGAAGCGCGCTGAGGTAAACGGGCAGTTTCAATTTCATAGCACATTTTCCCTTTTCTTCATACCAAACCGGCAATAACTGGCCTATCTGCTCATCTTAGATAAAACTAACGCCTGTATGTTTCAGAGGCAATCGGGATTTCGCCGCCGGAAGAACAAGTGGATCCGGACTTGTTGGCTTCAGGACTGATCCTGCTCCTCTTTCAGCACACTTGGACCTAGTCTTGGACCTAGACGTGGTCGTGGACCTCTTTGAAACAGGCATTTCTGCGCGAGCTCTATTGAAGGGAAAAAATTGGTCCAGGACAACGTCCAGGTCGAAGTCCAAGTCCAGGTTGTTAGTTTCCTGGTATTTGGACAAGCCTGCGCTTTAGCGCAGTTCCGCTTATTCAGGATCCTGCGCTATCCTTTGGACTTGTTTTCAGGCGCGTGTCCCAGGAATCCGTAGCGCAGCACCTGGACCTTGACCCCTCTGCGGCCAAACTCCACACAGTCCTCGTAGCTTGGGATAAAGATATCGATAATTTTCCCCTTTACGAGTTCGCCGGTGTCTAGAACCTGGTAAATCCCCCCCATCAAGGGCGAATCCACATAGATCATGGAACCGAGGGGGATGACTTTGGGGTCGGCAGCGACATGGCCGGGAGCAACCTTGGCGCCGCTCTTGGTGATGCCGGTAACACAGTAGGCGGTTGCCTCGAAATCCTCTCTCTGGACAGCGGTTGCGGCGGTGGCTTTCGCGGAACCAGACAGATTGCCTTCCTGGACGAATCGATCCGCCATTCTGGCGCATTCTTTATTAGCTATATGAATGGTGCAGGCAAATCCCAATATGATGGCAATACCCCGAAATCGCCTCAGGTATCTCCGATCCACTTTCCATTTGCTCCTAATCATAAAGCCTCCTCATTCATATAAAGTACTCCCCCCGGTCCAGGCGGAAGATTGAAAAACCCAGTTCAACAAGCTGGCTGGAATGGCAGGGAGGAACGAGAAATCAGAGCTCTCGCATGAAAGGATTCGGAAAGAACATCTCGGCTCTCATTAAACATGAGAAAAGGCTAGCAAATCGTTTTAGCCCGGGCAACTACTATTTTAGGCGTCCCCCTCCCCCCATGATTCCCGATTCCTGATTCCTGATTCCTGACTATTCCGATTCCCGATTCATGGACACCCACCGCCTTGGCCTATTCCGGTGGGTGTCCACAATTTGCCCGATTCCTGATTCCTGATTCCTGATTCCCGATTCATGGACACCCACCGCCTTGGCCTATTCCGGTGGGTGTCCACAATTTAATAATTGATGAATCAATCCGAAATCCGGAATCTGGAATCAGGAATCAGGAATCAGGAATTATTTATGGAGATGTGGTATTATTTTAGCGAATTTTGGGGAGATGCACTGTTCGGACGCAAATCCATTGTTTGTAATGTTTTACTCGGATCAGGCCCGCCAACATGCATGAATTGGGGATTGCTCAGAGCATTCTGGAAATCGTACAGCAGTATGTGCCGAAAGAACAGGCCGCTGCCGTCAGATCGATACGAATCCGGGTGGGGCCGCTTTCTGGCATTGTGCCCGATTCGCTTGAATTCTGTTTCCAGGCTATCGTCCATGAGACCGAAATGCAGCAGGCCCGCCTGGCAATCGATCAATTGCCCGCCATTCTCAACTGTAAGAAGTGCGCATACCGCTTCGAAACAAAAGACTTAGAGTTTTTATGCCGGTCATGCGGCAGTTCCGACCTGGAGCTTGTCTCAGGCAAAGAGCTGGAGGTCGTTGATATTGAACTGGAAGAAGAAAGCGACCAAATATTATGAGCGTGATAACGATTGAGCGAAAAGTGCTAGAGAAGAACGATCAGGTTGCGGGCCGCAACCGGCAGCTCTTCAGCGATCGGGGAATTTTCGTCCTGAATTTGGTCAGTTCGCCGGGAGCAGGCAAAACCAGTCTTCTGGAAAAGACCTTCCAGGAGCTGCAAGGTTCAATGGGTCTTGCAGTTATAGAGGGTGACGTACAGACTGATCTTGATGCGCAGCGCGTTGCACGCTACGGAGTCCCGGTAATACAGATCGTTACGCTGGGCGGATGCCATCTGGAAGCCGGCCTCGTCGAGAACGCCCTGGGCAATCTCGACCTCAAGGGGGTAGACCTGTTGTTTATCGAAAACGTCGGCAACCTTGTCTGCCCTGCCAATTACGACCTCGGTGAAGCCGTCAAAGTAGTTATTCTGAGCACGACCGAGGGGGATGACAAGCCGCTGAAATACCCGGCGATGTTCCTCAACTCTTCGGTCATGATCGTCAACAAAATCGACCTGGTGCCTTACGTGAATTGTGACCTGAATGTGCTGAAAGGCAACGCTCTTCGGGTCAATCCCGCCCTCAAGATCTTTGAAACCTCTTGTTTTACCGGAGCCGGAATCCCCGAATGGTGCAACTGGCTCAGACGGAAGGATGCCTCAGGGCTGTGATCCAAAGAATGCATGTTGTCATCCGGGGTGCCGTGCAAGGGGTTGGATTCAGGCCCTTCGTATACCGGCTGGCATCGGAGATGCGCCTGCCCGGCTGGGTCCTGAACTCGCCGCAAGGTGTATTCATCGAGGTCGAAGGCGAGAAGCCTCAATTGGAATCCTTCCTGTTTCGCCTGCAGGAAGAGAAGCCGGCTCTTTCTTTTATTCAAAGTCTGGAATTTTCTCTGCTGGACCCGGCTTTTTTAAAGGATTTTGAGATCCGCACGAGTGAACTGGCCGGGGCTAAAAGCGCCCTGATCCTCCCTGACATCGCGACTTGCCCTGTATGCTGCGCGGAGATATTCGATCCCAAGAACCGGCGCTATCGTTATCCTTTTACCAACTGCACTCACTGTGGACCCCGTTTTACGATCATCGAATCTCTCCCGTATGACCGCCCGAACACGTCCATGAAGTCTTTTGCCATGTGCGCAGATTGCCGCGCCGAATACGAAGATCCACACAACCGGCGATTTCATGCCCAGCCGAATGCCTGTCCCGCCTGCGGGCCCCAGCTTGAATTGTGGGATCCTGCAGGCCGCGTCATTTCAAAGAAAGATGATGCCCTACTGGCGGCGGTCGAAGCGGTCCGAAGCGGAAGGATAGTTGCCGTCAAAGGCCTCGGCGGCTTTCATCTTGTTGCGGATGCTCGAAGTCCCCAGTCCGTGGATGTTTTGCGCGCGCGGAAGCATCGCGAGGAAAAGCCTTTTGCTCTAATGTGCTCCTCGCTAGAGCAGATTCGGCAAATCTGCTCTGTCTCCCCGCTTGAATCCCGGCTTCTCACTTCGCCGGAGTCTCCAATCGTCCTTCTCCAACACACAGAGGGACACCCGATTATCGCCGAAAACCTGGCTCCCAATAATCCCTATCTGGGAGTGATGCTCCCCTACACGCCGCTCCATCATCTACTAATGAGGGAAATCCAATTCCCCGTCATCGCAACGAGCGGCAACCTGTCGGATGAGCCGATATGCATCGATGAGCGGGAGGCTCTGACGCGACTGGCCGGCATTGCGGATCTCTTTCTGGTCCATAACCGGCCGATCGTCCGGCACGTCGACGACTCTATTCTCAGGGTGATCCTGGGACGGGAACTCGTCCTCCGACGGGCGCGCGGGTACGCCCCGCTCCCGGTCCACTGCACACAGCTTCTCCCGGACAGCCTGGCCGTGGGCGCGCATTTGAAGAACACCGTGGCGCTGACAGTGGGAGAAAACGTTTTCCTCAGCCAACACATCGGGGACCTGGAAAACGGAGAAGCCTTCAATGCCTTTCAGGAAGTGATCCGGAGTTTTCGCCACCTGTACCACATCGACCCGGTCCGGGTCGTGGCCGACATGCACCCGGATTACCTCTCCACAAAATTTGCGCGCGAATGCGGCATTCCCGTCGTTTCCGTTCAACATCATTATGCGCACATCGCCGCGTGCATGGCGGAAAACGAGCTCGAAGGCCGAGCCCTGGGCGTCTGCTGGGATGGGACGGGATACGGAACGGATGGAACCGTTTGGGGTGGAGAATTTCTGCTGACAAACGAAACCGATTTTACCCGCGTGGCTTCCTTCCGGAAATTCAAGTTGCCTGGAAGTGCCTCGGCAGTGAAGGAACCGCGGCGCGCGGCGCTCGGTGTGCTCTACGAAATTCTGGGTACCCGCGCATTTAAGCAAAAGGATTGCGCTCCTGTCCGCTCTTTCAGCCAACGGGAGATTTCCCTGCTCGCGCAGATGCTTCTAAAAAATATTCAAACGCCCTGGACGTCCAGCGTGGGAAGATTGTTCGATGCCGTCGCTTCCCTGTCGGGTCTAAGACAGGTGATGAATTTTGAAGGGCAGGCAGCCATGGAACTCGAGTTTGCGATCGGATCCGAAAAAACGGAGGCATCGTATCCATTCGCAATCACCGACGCGGCAGGCAAAGAACCAACCGATGACCAACCGGCGCTGATTGTGGATTGGGAACCATTGATCCTCGGTGTCCTTCAGGACGTCAAGGATGAAATTCCTCTGGCAAGGATCTCGATAAAATTCCACAATACACTGGTGGAGACCATTGTGACCCTAGCGCGGCGCATTTCAGAACAGCGCGTGGTCTTAACCGGAGGCTGCTTCCAGAATAAGTACCTTTTGGAGCATGCGGCGCTCAGACTGGAAGCAGAGGGATTCCGGCCCTATTGGCATCAGCGTATTCCGCCGAATGATGGGGGTATCGCGCTGGGCCAGATTGTAGCGGCGTCACGCGCTTCGCGGGCTTCGCGAAAGCAGGGTTAAAGGATCAAAGGATTAGAGGGGTAAGGGGTAAAGGGACTGAAGGAGAATTGGGGTCGGTATCGCTATCGGAATCGGTATCGGATTTTGTCTTTTATCGACTCCGAATGGGTAGAGGGGGAGGATTGATATGTGTTTGGCTGTGCCGGGAAAGATAATGAGCATCGATAGCGCCGACCCGATATTTCGTACCGGGAAAGTCAGTTTCGGCGGAATCGTCAAACAGATCAATCTTGCCTATGTGCCCGAAGCCAAGATCGACGATTACGTCCTGGTCCACGTCGGGTTTGCGATCAGCATCATTGACGAGGCGGAAGCGCAGGAGGTATTTGAATATCTGCGGCAAATCGGAGAATTCGCCGAGTTGGAAGAAAACAGCATCCAATGAAATTCATCGATGAATACCGCGATGCGCACGCGGCCCGCCAATTTTCCGAAGGCCTCCACCGCATCACGACAAAACCATGGACGATTATGGAGGTGTGCGGAGGACAGACGCACTCCATCGTGAAGTTCGGGATCGACGAACTTCTCCCTCCGGCCATTACGCTGGTCCACGGTCCCGGATGCCCCGTCTGTGTCACTCCTTTGGAAAAAATTGAAAAAGCGATTGAGATCGCTTCCACGCCGAACATTCTCTTCTGCTCATTCGGCGACATGCTGCGCGTCCCGGGAACTTCGAAGGATCTGCTGACGGTAAAGGCTGAGGGCGGCGACGTGCGCATCGTCTATTCACCGCTCGACGCCCTAAAGCTCGCCGTGGATAATCCTGAGCGCGAAGTCGTCTTTTTCGCCGTCGGCTTCGAAACCACGGCGCCCGCAAATGCAATGGCGGTCTATCAGGCAGCCCGGAAGGATGTCCGCAATTTCTCCCTGCTTGTCTCCCATGTTCTGGTGCCTCCTGCTATGGAAGCCATTCTTTCCTTCCCGGAACACCGGGTGCAGGGCTTCCTGGCTGCGGGACACGTTTGCGCGGTCATGGGATATTGGGAGTATGAGCCTATTGCCGCCAGGTACCATGTGCCGATCGTCGTAACCGGATTCGAACCTGTGGATATCCTGCAGGGAATATATATGTGCATCCGCCAGCTCGAGGAAGGCCGCGCCGAAGTGGAAAACCAATACGCGCGCTCCGTGAACAAAGAAGGCAATCAGCCCGCGCAAAAGCTGATCCGCGAAGTATTCCGCGTGGTGCCGCGCAAGTGGCGCGGAATCGGAGAAATCCCCCAAAGCGGGCTGAGTCTGCAGGAAAAATACGCGCGCTTTGATGCAGAAACCCGTTTCGGCATTGCCCATCACACTGCCGACGAACCGGCCGAATGCATTAGCGGACTGATCCTGCAGGGGATCAAAAAACCCTATGAATGCCCTGCATTCGGCGGCCGATGCACGCCCGAGCGTCCGATGGGAGCTACGATGGTCTCCTCCGAAGGCGCCTGCGCGGCCTATTATCATTATCGAAGAAAGTCCTGACACGGATCAAACCCATGGTATCCGAATCTAAAACCGGCAACGCGTTTGTATGTCCCATACCCATAGAGCAATATCCTAATGTGCTGCTGGCCCACGGCGGAGGCGGCAAGCTGACACACCAGCTGATCGAGAAGATGTTCATGCCTGCCTTCGGCAATCCCATGCTTGGAGCAAGACATGACGGCGCCTTGCTGTCCATTCCGTCTCCAAAGCTTGCGTTCACCACCGATTCCTATGTGATCCGGCCCTTGTTTTTCCCCGGCGGAGATATCGGCACTCTTGCAGTCAACGGCACGGTGAATGACCTGGCCATGTGCGGCGCGCGCCCGCTGTTTTTAAGCGCCGGGTTCATTCTCGAGGAGGGCTTGCCCATGGATACCCTGTGGCGCGTCGTGCAGTCGATGAAGCTCGCGGCCAAACAGGCAGGAGTCCAGATTGTCACGGGCGACACGAAAGTGGTTGACCGGGGCAAAGGCGATGGAATCTTTATCAATACCGCCGGGATCGGAGTCGTGGAATCAAGCCATGCTATCTCGCCGGCAAATGTGCAGCCGGGGGACGCCATCATCCTGAGCGGAGATATCGGGCGCCATGGAATCGCGATTATGGCCGTGCGCGAAGGGCTTGAATTTGAGAGCACCATCGAAAGCGATTGCGCGGCGCTTTCCGGAATCGTCATGGATTTGATTAAGGCGGAGATCGAAGTGCACTGCCTGCGCGATCTCACGCGCGGAGGACTCGCAAGCGCGCTGATTGAAATCGCTGAAGCCGCGCGGCTTCATTTTGAAATCGAGGAAAGCGCCATTCCCATGCTGGAGGACGTTCAGGGTGCCTGCGAGATCCTGGGCTTTGATCCGCTGTATGTCGCCAACGAAGGGAGATTCATCAGCATCGTTCCCGCGCGCGAAGCGCAGCGCACGCTCAAGCAGATGCGCGCACATGCGCTGGGCGCTCAAGCCTGTATCATCGGAACGGCAAAAGAAGGCAATCCCGGCCTCGTGACGATGCGCAGCCGCATCGGCGCAACGCGCGTAGTGGACATGCTTAGCGGCGAGCAACTTCCACGGATCTGCTGATTCGCTGATTACCCTGATTCCTAATTCCTGATTCTTTTATTAGTCTAGAATCAGTAATTACGGTGTCTGGAATCTATAGTTATCGAGGAATCAGGAATCAGGAATCGGACAGCAAGCGACGGAGGAGCTTGTCCGTGAAGCTTCAGGAAATTCGTGAAGGATTTCAGCCGGCATTCTGGGTGGCAAACATCACCGAACTGTTCGAGCGCCTGTCGTACTATGGCGTGAACGCCGTTCTGGCCATCTACCTGCACGAAACACTCAAGTTTTCCCCACAACAAACCGGAGAGCTGATCGGCTTTTTCGGCGGCGTCGTCTGGTTCCTGCCCATCATCGGAGGAACTCTCGCCGATCGCCTCGGATTCCGCAGATCGCTTGCCGGTGCGTATCTCGTGCTCGCCCTGGGATATTTTCTGCTTGGCTCCCTCTCCGCATCCTGGATGGCTCCCTTGAAGGATGCGTTGCCGCTGGCAGTGGTTGTGCAGTTGATCCTGTGCGTGCCCGCCCTCGGTCCCGCCATCGTGAAGCCGTGCGTGGTCGGAACCACGGCGCGCGCGGCCAATGAAAATGTTCGATCGCTGGGGTATTCGATCTATTACACGCTCGTGAATATCGGAGGGACGCTGGGCCCCATCATGGCATTCGCAGTCCGGCGCACGATCGGCATTGAGAATGTTTTTCGAGTATCCGCAGTCAGCGTGCTCCTGATGTTCTTTGCCACACTCTTCTTTTTTAAGGAACCGGACCGTCTCGTTGAGAAGCAGGTGGCAAGTTTCGCCCAGGCGTTTAAAAACATGTTTGTCGTGCTGGGAAACTTACGGTTCATGACCTTTCTCCTAATTTTTTCGGGATTCTGGATCATGTTCTGGCAGGAATTTATTGCCCTGCCGCTTTTCATCCGAGGCTACGTCAATCCGAACGCCGACGTGGATCTGCTGACGACGGTGGACCCGCTGGCCGTAATCCTCTTTCAGATTCTGATCAGCTTTCTTACCCGGAAAGTGCGGCCGTTCACCGCCATGATTGCGGGGATACTCATTACGAGCCTCTCATGGCTGATCCTTGCGGTGTGCGATCTCGGCCTGCAAATCAATGCAACAATGAAAATAGGCTCATGGGAATTGCCCGTTCAGGGCCTGCCGGTCTATGCCGTCATTGCTCTCGTCGTGCTGGCGATCGGTGAAATGGTCCAGTCTCCGCGCTATTACGAATATGTCTCCCGGCTAGCGCCACCTGGACAGCAAGGCACTTTCATGGGATTTTCTTTTCTGCCGATCGCGATCGGCTTCGTCATAGCCGGGCAAATTGGTGGTCGGCTCGTGAACTATTTCGGCGAGGTTCTCCATCGACCGAACCAGCTTTGGTACGTGATTTCGGGCATAGGAATTGTAACGACGCTGCTGATGTGGATTTACGACAGGCTGCTGAAACCCGCGGCAGCGCCGGCTGCGGGTGAGTAGGGTTAGAGGATCAGAGGATTAAAGGATCAGAGGATTAAAGGATCTAAAGGATTAAAGGATTAAAGGATTAAAGGGGTAGAGGGGCGGCGGCGAGATAAGAAGCCAGAATTCCGGAATGCCGGATAGCTCAGGAATCAAGGCAGAGGAGGAATGAATGTGGTTTTGTATTGAAAAGGAAATTTTCCAGATGTTCCCCAATTTCTGCCGGGGAGTCGTGATGGCCACAGGCATTGACAACAACCGCCCATGCCCGGAATTGGAAACGCTTCTGAAGGAACAGGAGGAAATAATGCGGCGCGATCCCGCGATGGATCTCGCGACGCATCCGCGACTTATTGCATGGAAGGAAGCGTATCGCCGGTTCGGCTCCAATCCGAATAAATTTACGCCATCGATTGTGTTCCTGGCCAAACAGGCAAAATCCGAAAAATCCATCCGCTTCATTTCTCCGGCTGTCGATGCTTTTAATACTATCAGTTTGAAATATGTGATTCCCTGCGGCGGTGATGACATGGACAGCGTGGAAGGAGATGTAACGCTGGGGCGGGCGGTTTCCGACGAAACTTTCACCCCGATTTTCAAGCCCGCGGAAGCCGAGCATCCGGACCAGGGCGAAGTCATCTATGTAAATCGCCGCACGAAACGAGTGTTGTGCCGGCGCTGGAACTGGCGTAACGCCGATTTTTCCAAGATACTGCCCGGGACGAGGAATCTCGCGATAAATGTCGACGGCATGCTACCGGCGATCGGCCGGTCTGAGCTTGAAGAAGCCGCAGAAGAACTGAAGCATCTTCTGCTCCGTTATTGCGGAGGCTCCATTTCCGTCCATTACCTGGACGCGCAACATCCGGGAGTAGAAGTACGGCTATAAAAGCTATCAGCTAATTCCGGGCTTCTGCCCCGACATGTTTCGACTAGCCGGAATATGCAAAGTGTCGGGGCTAAAGAGGCTGTCTCAAAACTCGCATTGGGCCGGCCTTCAGCCCTTGATTTTCTTTTACGACTTTTTCCTGGGGCTTCGCCCAGGCTGGTATGGCATCGCGCCTTCGGCGCTTTAAGATCACTAAATTTACAGCAATTTAAGCGCCGAAGGCGCGCGCTATATCAGCCTAGGGCGAAGCCCTAGGCAATTTAGCGACAACCAGGAAAAGGGCTGTAAGCCCGCTCAATGGGCGAGTTTTGAGACAGCCTCTGAAGCCCCGACCCACTTGAAATATGGGTGATGGCTGAGAGCTGAAAGCTGAGAGCTGATCTATGCTATTGGAAAAAACTCTTCGAAGCGTTCCTGAAATGCACGATTTCGTGAATCGCTATTAAAACGTTGGCAATCCCCAGCCCCAGGACTGCTCCCTTGAAATATGAGTTTGAGATCAGGGGACGAAGCTGCGGATAGGCATACAGCAGCTGATTATTTTCCCAGAAATGGAACCAGGGCAGACAGAGCAGGAAGAGTCCGACTTGCAGAGAATATAAAATGTAGAGGATCTTGGAAATCCAGGAAGTAACCCGCATGTTCAGCTGGCCTCCATCTTTAATTCCGGAAAGGCAAGCTGAGGTGTTGTTCTATGGAGCATGCTTATTGGAACCGCTCTTTAATTCGTCAATTTTCTGCGCAACATCCCGATAGCCCGGGTCCATGCTGAAAATCCGGTCAAAGCAATCGAGCGCCTGCTCGTTGCTGCCGGACATCGAGTGCGCCATACCCATATCATAGCGGAGAGCCATGGCTTCGTGGGAAGAATTATCGGCCAGGCTCAATCCTGTTTGGCACCAGCGAAGAGCGGAACGGGACATACCCTTTTTGAGGAAACAGGTGCTCAGCATACCGCAGCATTGTATTGTTCTCTTGGCATCTTTTTGGACATGGGCAGCTTTCAAAGCGCTCTCAAATTCCTTTATCGCTTCCTCCAAGAGTTCCATCTCCCGGTACGCGGTCCCCAGGCTGAAGTGGTTCTCGAAGGAATCTATGGAAACACTCTCATCCGGAGTGCCGCCGGCATCGTCCATTAAATCCGCAAACATTTCATTGGCGTGAAAACCAGATTTGTCGGATTCAAGGGAAACGACCGTTGATATTTGCGGTTCTACGGGGCTCCAGGCGCCGAAGGATTCGGGTGCGGAGAAAGAAGCTGCGGACAAAGGATCTTGATTCTGTTCAGGTTGAGTCGGCTCTGAATCGATGAGGGCAAATCCGCTCAAAGTATCATCGGATTCCCACTTCTGACGGGCATCTACTTCTTCAGGCGCATGAAATCCGGCGGATGCCTCAAAAACAGGTTCCTCCAACGTAGTTGGCATTCCGTCAGCGGAATCCGGCCCGATTTCGCCGAGTTTCTGATAGCGCGCAGCCAGCTCAGGATTGTCAGGATTGAGTTTTGCTATTTCCTTAAGCTTTGCCAGCGCTTCGTCATGAAATCCGAGACGGATATAGAAATCGACTTCCTGCAGCTGTTCCTGCGCGGATCTGGCCGGCGGCTGCTGCTGGCTTTCTTCGGCATAATTCCCGATCGCCGATTCCTCCGAAACTTCCGGAATAGGCTGAAGTCCAGAATCTTCCTCGATCCCGGCATCCTGGCCGCCCGCAAAGAAAATATCCATCAGGTCCGCGGACAGATCGACCTCGCCGTCAGCTTTGAGCGGGGCGCCGGATGGCGCAGGCTTCGCCATGAATTCAGCAGAGATTCCATTCAGGCGTGCAAACTCCATGAGATCCTGCGCATACGCATCCATGTCCGGAGCTATCTGCCTGGCTTCCGCGATATAGGTCTGGGCAGCCTCTTCATTTTTCACCATGCGACACAAAGCGGCTAGAAGCAGGCATTGTTTCGCCGCCGCATCATATTTATTGTCCGCCTTATACAGATGCTTCAGGCGGGTTCGCATATCCTTGTTGCCGGGCTCCCGAATTTCCAGGCTCTGCAGCAGACTTAATGCCTTCTCTTTTAGTCCGTAGTTCAGCAGCAGATCCGCTTCCACTATTTCTGGTGACGTTGCGCCTGAAGCGGTTTCCATTTGAGTGGGACCGGAAATGGGATTGGGCGCAGCCGCCGCTTCCGGCGGCACTTCAGGCGGGACATACGGAGTATCCGGGTAGGCTTCGGTAAAAGCCTGATGATGGAGCATCCTATGTTTTTCGCTCTCGGGATTCGCCTGGATGATCTTTTCGAGACACTCGAGCGCCTCTGCAGGACTGTTTGTCTCCATGTAGTGATCTGCAATTTTGTCCAGCGTTTCCAGATAGTGAGACTGGTCGCCGGTTGCAGAGTATATGGAAGCCAATGTATTCATCGAAGAAATATGCTTCGGGCGGCACTGCAGTATTTGTCTAAAAAGCTCGGCTGCCCGCTCAGTTTCGCGGCGGGTTATCAGGATCGGGATGACAGCGTCCAAAATGTTTGCAGCCTGATCGCAATCCTCTTTTTGGATCATGGCCTGGGCCACAGCAAAAAAGCCTTCATAACGCGACTCATCTATCAAGAAAACCGCTTGGAATGCCTTGGCGGCCATCTCAAGATCATCGGTCTCCAGATAGGCCTGGCCCAGCATTTCGCGCAGATCCAGGTTCTGGGGCGCCAGGCTGATGGATTTCTTTAGCTGATCTAATACCGGGTTAAAATCCCGCGTCTTCCGGCAGCATTCCAATAAGCTGTCGATGGCTTTCCCATCCAGGGGGTCCAACTCTATTGCGCGCTGGATGGAGGCCATCGCACCGGCCGCGTCTCTGGCTTTTAGCTGGGCACGAGCCGCATCGGTCCAGCAGGTGTGCGCCCGCTTATCGTCGCCTGCCGCATAATACAGCAGGGCCAGTTTCTGCTGAATCACTGCATTGTCCGGATCCAGCTCAACGATCTTCTCGAATATTTCAAGGATTTCCCTGGATCGGCCCTCATTTTCCAACAGTGCGACAATCTTCAAGTACTGGTTGCGCGCATCAATGCTCAAGCCCTGCTTGGCATAGAGCGAAGCCATCGTCGCATTGATTTCGAGATCGTTGGGCTTTGCACTCAGGATTTTCTTATAGACAGCGAGGGCCTTAAGAAAAAAATTATTGCGGGCATAATTCTCTGCGACGCGGGAGAAGTATTTGCTGGCTTCCGATATCTGTTTTTGCCGTAGGTACAGATCTCCGATGGTGTTAAGGATAAGGACGTCGTTCGGGTCGAGTTTGACAATCTTAAGGTACTCGCCGATAGCCTGCGACACCTTTCCACTGAGTACATATTTTTCGGCTTCTTGAAGAAGCTTTGCCTTGCTATCAGCGGCCACCATTTCCTCCTGCGGCTACATTCCGACCTGCTGTTCCGAAGTCCGCCAATAATGGGGCAAGATCCGCGCTGCGCTGCGGGCGTTTCTCTGCTATGCGTTGGAAACGCTCTCAGGCGCGCGCGCCGTCCGTCCTGCTTCCTTCAGCCGTGCGGCCTTGCCTCGGCGTCCCCGGAGATAATACAAACGCGCTCGCCGCACTTTCCCGCTTTTCATAATCTCCATCTTTTCGATGATGGGAGAGTGGACGGGGAAAATGCGTTCAATACCATACCCAGACGAAACTTTTCGAACCGTAAATGTTGAGGAGATACCGTTATTCTTGTGCGCAATCACGACACCTTCAAAGATCTGAATACGGTACTTATCCCCTTCTTTAATCTTTACATGAACTCGCACCGTATCCCCCGGACGAAAGCCGGGAAGATCGGTCCGCATTTGAGAGTTATCGACTGCCCGAAGCAAATCCATGACGCTTACTCCTTAATTTTGGGCTATTTTTTTGTCTATCAGCTCCGGCCGGGCCCGTTTGGTCTTTTCCAGAGCCTGCGTTTGACGCCATTTTTCAATTTTCGCATGATCTCCCGAAAGGAGAACATCCGGAACAGCAACTCCCCGATATTCAGCGGGCCGCGTGTATTGCGGATAATCCAACAAACCCGTCGAAAAGCTTTCGTTGACTGCCGAATCCTGACATCCCAAAGCGCCGGGAATCAGACGGACAATCGAATCGAGGACTACCATTGCCGGGATCTCCCCTCCGGTCAGGACGAAATCCCCGATAGAGATTTCCCTGTCCACGAGACAATCGATGACTCTCTGGTCCACTCCTTCGTATCGGCCACAAATCAGCAGAAGATGCGGAATTGTAGTGAACTCAGCAGCAATATTCTGCGACCACGGTTTGCCCTGAGGAGTCAAAAGAACCACCTGGCCATTCCAGTCTTTTTCCTTGCCTCGGCAAAACTCGATTGCCTCAAATAACGGGGCCGGCATAAACACCATCCCCTCTCCACCACCATAGGGACGGTCATCAACAGATCTATGCTTGTCTTTGGCGAAATCCCGCAAGTTGACGATGCGGATATCCACCAATCCCGATTCCCTGGCGCGGCGGAGTATTCCACATTCCAGCACGCCCGTAAAGAGCTCGGGAAAAATTGTTATGATATCAAACCTCATTTGTCCAGGTCCAATAATCCTTCTGGTGGATCAATAGTAATCCGTTTATCCCCGATGGAGATCTGCACGCAGATGCTCTCCACCGCAGGGATTAACAACTCCCTGTTCAGGGCTTTAACCACCAACTGGTTGTTGCCTGTAAAATGAAGCACTTCACTCACAATCCCTATATGTTTTCCGCTCAAATCCTGAACCGCGCATCCGATGAGGTCATGATCGAAATAGCGGCCTTCCGGGAGCGGCATCGCCTGATCGGCGGGAATTTCAACCCAATAGCCGGCAAATGGCTCCGCATCGTTAATGCTGTCCACACCCGCAAATTTCAGGACTATGCGGCCCTTATGCATCCAAGCTTCCTCGAGGTCCATATGCTTCCGCTGAGCGCCCTCCTTGGGCACTCAGCCAGACCTCTCGGAGCTGATTAAAACGATCAGGAAAGTCCGTATACAGGTCGGCCAGGACTTCGCCACGATTCCCACGCGTCCTGGCGATTCGAGCAATTGTTATAAAAGTAGGCTGTGCTTCTGACGCCACTATTCCAGGATTTCCAGGACAAACCGTTTTTTAAGTTTCATGCCGGCAGCGCCAAGCAGGGTTCGGATACATCGGGCAGTCCGTCCCTGTTTTCCGATGACCTTACCAAGGTCGTCGGCGCAACCCGGAGTTCCAGAACAGTAGTCTGCTCTCCTTCAACTTCCGTTACCGTGACCTGCTCGGGGTTATCCACAAGCGCTTTAGCAATCATTTCTACTAGATCTTTCATAACCGTCTTTCCTCCGAGACCACTCTAAGCTACACCATTGGGGAGCTTGATCGGACAGCAGCAAGAAGAGGGTAATGAGCAGGCTTTAGCTGGCAATAGAAGGTGTGGGGGGAGCAGCCTTTTTTAACAGAGAATTCACTGTCTCAGAAGGTTGTGCACCGCACGCCAGCCAATGACGAACTCTCTCCATATTCAGGTCAACCAGTGGAGGCTTCGCTGTCGGACTGTAATGCCCAACAATTTCCACAAAGCTTCCATCCCGAGGCTGCCTTTGCTCCATTACCACTACCCGATAAAAGGGCTTCTTTTTTGCCCCCATGCGCGTCAAACGTATTCTTAACAAAACTCCTCCTCGTATATTAAAGACCTTTAACCCATGACAATTCTGGCATATAACCCACCCGGTTTCAACCTTCCCGAAGCCCGTTTATATGGATTCCGGATTCCGGATTCCTGACTTATGGCTCCTGGCTTCTTTTCTCGCTGCGGTTCAAGTTCCGCGGGGATAAGGGGCAAAGAATTGAAGGATTCAAGGATTAAAGGGTTAAAGGGAAAAACTGCCATTGTCATGTCCATGCTTTTTCCGCCTTAAACAATCGGGGTCGAAAAAGAAAAGGACAAGATCCGATTCCGATACCGACTCCGACCCCGAGTCTTCAACTTGCTGATTCCTCGCTGAAAGCTGAGAGTTGAAGGCTGACAGCTCCGATCCTACATTTGCGGAAACCGCATCCCTTTCATCATACGCGGCATAATGCCACGGGAGAGGCTTCGCATCATCTTGCGGGTTTCAAGATACTGCTTCAGCAGCTGGTTGATCTCGGAAACCGGGCGTGCGCTGCCACGCGCAATCCGCTTGCGCCTGCTTCCGTTCAAAATCGCGTGGTTGCTCCGCTCCGCGGGCGTCATGGAATCGATGATCGCTTCGATATGAATCAGCTCTTTTTCATCGACTTTCATTTTATTCAGTCCGCGCATCGGCCCCATGTTTGGCAGCATCCCCAGGATCTGATCCAAGGGGCCCATTTTCCGGATCTGCTTCAATTGGTCGCGAAAATCGTCCAGAGTGAATTCGTCTTTGCGGATCTTCTCCGCCAGTTCGGCAGCCTCCTCCTTGTCGACCGACTCTTCGGCCTTCTCGATGAGAGACAATACATCTCCCATGCCGAGAATCCTTCCGGCCAGACGATCCGGGAAGAAGGGCTCGAGCGCATCGACCTTTTCCCCCGTGCCTACAAACTTGATGCCCTGTCCGGTAGCGCTCTTGATGGAAAGTGCCGCACCTCCGCGCGCGTCGCCGTCCATCTTCGTTAGGATCACACCGGTCAGCCCCAGGCGGTCGTGAAATTCCTTGGCACTGCGCACGGCATCCTGACCGGTCATGGCATCGGCAACGAGCAGGATTTCCACCGGAGGCGCCGCTTTGCGAATATGATCGAGTTCCGCCATCATTTCATCGTCGATGTGGAGACGGCCGGCAGTGTCAATCAAAACCACATCGTAGCCGCTGTTCCTGGCGTGCCGAAGTCCCTTCTCCGTCCTGGAAACAGGGTCCTGATCATCCGGCGCGTCAAAATATCCCAGGCTGTTGCCCTCGCACAAAACCCGCAATTGCTCGACAGCCGCAGGCCGATATACGTCGACCGAAAAAAGCAGCGGCGTGTGATTGTTCTTGGCCAGCCAATACCCCAGCTTTGCAGTGCTGGTCGTCTTACCGGATCCCTGTAGCCCGACCATCAGGAAAACACTCGGCGGCTGTTTCGAAAACTGCAGCTCGGTCTGAGTCCCACCCAGCAGCTCCACCAGCTCATCCCGAACCACCCGGATGACCTGCTGCCCAGGAGTTAGCGATTCCAGCACTTCCTGCCCCATCGCCCTCTGCTTGACACGTTCGACGAATTCCTTGGCGATTTTAAAATGAACATCCGCATCCAGCAGCGCATTGCGTATCTCGCGCGCTGTCTCTTCGACGTGCCGGCTGGAGACCCTTCCCTGCCCTGTTAAATTCCTGAGTATCTTCTGAAGCTTGTTAGAAAGATTGTCGAGCATGCGCCCCTCCCTCGATAATAAACGGAGTAATAATACTCATATTTGGTGGGAAATTCCTGGAAAAGTGAACCCTTGATTCCAGATTCCAGATTCCAGATTCCAGACCGCTTTAGGGCTAATGGGCTGATTTTCGGAGATAGGTGATGAATCCCTTTATTTGGCGGCCGATGGAATTCGGCTTGGGAAACCAATTGTGCGCATTCAGCGCCAGATATGTAGGTTAAGATCCAATGCTAAGTACAGTTGTGTTCGCACTTCGGCAGCAGACGCTCTCGCGGAGTAAAGGAACCGGCAAAAACTAGAATTGGTTTGGCTGTCAGATCCCTCGGCAATGTTGCTGGCTATGCTAACCGACGCTCGTCGAATTTGATCGCGCAACCCATAATCTTTGGAAAATTGGGGGTGCTTGAAATCGCATAAATCCTCCTCACCAGCGCTCTCGCTGAAATCCACACCTCCATATCCTCATACCGTTTGATTTTGCCCATAATTATTTAACCGCCTATTTAAGAATTGAGCGAAACTCTTTTCTGGAATCTGGAATCTGGAATCTGGAATCAAAGTCTGGCTAATGCCGGAGATGTACATTAAGATATTTTTTTACTCACGCATGCAAGCAACGGTAACTATGAGACATGTAATCGTCGGGACGGCGGGACACATCGATCATGGCAAGAGCGCTCTGGTACGGGCTCTAACGGGTACCGACCCTGATCGCTTAAAGGAAGAGCAGCTGCGGGGAATCACCATTGATTTGGGATTCGCGCATCTCGACCTGGGCGATGTCCAGGTCGGATTCGTGGATGTCCCGGGTCATGAGAAATTCGTCAAAAACATGCTCGCCGGAGCAGGAGGAATCGATTTTGTCCTGCTTGTGATTGCCGCCGACGAATCCATCATGCCTCAGACCCGGGAACATTTTGATATCTGTCGCCTGCTCGGCGTCCGCACGGGAATAGTAGTCATTAATAAAACAGACCTTGTGGATCCGGAAATGATTGAGCTGGTTCGCGACGAGATTATGGAAGCAACCATCGGATCATTTCTCGAAGGAGCGGATGTTATTCCGGTAAGCTCGAAGACCGGCGCCGGGATGGACCAGCTGAAAAAAGCGATCCATGACCTGGCGCTTGCGATTCAGCCGCGCCCCTCCAATCACATGCTCCGCCTGCCCATTGACCGGGCGTTCAGCATCCGCGGTTTTGGAACCGTTTTGACCGGGACCCTGACCTCTGGCGAAATAAAGAAGGATCAGGAAATAGAGCTCATTCCAGGCGGGCTCAAAGCAAAGGTCCGCGGCCTTCAGGTGCATGGCGAGATGACGGGCCAGGCCGTTGCCGGGCAACGAACCGCGGTAAACCTTCAGGGCGTGGACCTGGCGCAGGTGGAGCGCGGAATGGTCCTAACCGTCCCGCATGTATTCCGGTCCACTCAGATATTGGATGTGCACCTGCTTCTGCTGCCCAGCGCAAAGCCCCTTAAAAATCTGATCAAGGTACGGTTTCACCAGGGAACGATCGAAGTGCTCGCCCGCGTGGCGCTGATTGGCCAGGACACAATAAATCCAGGAGAATCGGTGTACGCTCAACTCCGGCTGGATGCCCCCGTGTTCTGCCTTCACGGCGATACCTTCATTATCCGCCAGTTCTCGCCTACTATAACGATAGGCGGCGGCATGATTCTTCATCCCAATCCTCAAAAGCACAAAAGCACGGACAAACATACGCTCGATGCCCTGCAGGAATTGGACAGCGGCGACCTCGCGGAAAAAATCACGATTCTGCTGGCAACGGATGCAAAACGGGCAATGGATCTGAATGCGCTCAATTCTCTTCTTGGCTTGCCCGGACCGGACATCGTCAAAATCTGCTCCGATCTCGCCCAAACAGGAAAACTAGTCATGCTGCCGGCGCCGGCGCCGATTCTGGTTTTGCCGCATGTAGTGGAATCGCTAAAGAAAGAGACCCTTGCGCAGGTAAGCGATTTCCATAAGGAGAATCCGCTGCAAAAAGGAATTTCGAAAGAAGAACTGCGCAAACGGCTCTACGACGACCTGCCGCTCGAAGTATTCCGCTACTGCCTCGACGGACTAGCCGAGAAACGCAAATTGTCGTTCCTGGAAGACGCCGTTGCGCTGCACGGCCGGGAAGTGCAGCTTACGACCGAAGGACAGCAGGTGCGCGAACGCATCGAAGCCTTTTTTCAAAAGGCAGGCTATCAGGCCCCCACATTTTCTGATCTTCAGAGCTCGATCGAAGCCGATCCGGAAGAAATCCGGCGCATCTTTTTCTGGATGCTCAAAGAAAAAATCCTGGTCAAGCTTTCAGACGATCTCGTCTATCACCGGACCACGCTGGATTCTATTAAAAAGCAGATAAAAGCCAAATTCGCTCCAGGCGCAAAGTTCGGTGTGGCCGAATTCAAGGAAGTTTTCGACTTTAGCCGCAAACACGCCATCCCGCTGCTGGAACATCTCGACCGTGAAAAGTTTACCCGCCGCGTCGGCAATGATCGCATCCTGTTGTAACCCCAATTGCACAGGATCAAAGGATTAAAGGATTCAAGGATTAAAGGGGTAGAGGGAAAGAGAGGTTAGGGGGGAAGCTTTGATTTTAGGCTTCGGATTAGGGCGTCGAGCATTCTTTCTATTTCCGAAAGCATGCTGCGAATGCGTTCAGCGGCATTTTCTTGAAGATAACCGAGCCTTTCTGACAACAGGATTTGAGATTCCAGTTCGGCGGCAGACCCTGCCGAAATCCTGAGAAAATGAATATATTCACGCGTACTTTTTCGTTTGTGTCCTTCGGCAATATTGTACAGAATCGACCTTGAAGTTTTGCGAAGCTCCGACGAAAGCCCATACAATTCATGCTTTGGAAATTCACAGGTTAGCCGATAAATCTCCACCACCAAATCAAAAGCTCTCCGCCACACAATCAAATCCTTAAACGTTTTAATCGCAATCCCATTCACAACAAACACTCCCTCCCTTTAATCCTCTAATCCTTTAATCCTTTTATCCTTTCCTCCGTTGTAGTAGGCTTTCACAAGTAATTGGAGGTCACATATGTTCGGTCTTGGAACAACAGAACTCGTAATCATTCTGGTAATAGTTATTTTGATTTTCGGTGTGAATAAGATCCCTCAGTTGGGCAAGGGATTAGGCGAAGGAATCCGCAACTTCAAATCATCCATCAAATCTGTCAGCGAAGATCCGGACGAAAAGCCGAAGCAAGAGAAGCCGGAGAAATAAAGGATTCTAGGATTAAGGGATTAAAGGATTAAAGGGATAGAAGGCTATGTGCAGCTGAGGCAGCCCGTACCCCTCAATCACCTCATGCCTCTTCCCCTCTAATCCCAGAATCCTTTAATCCTCGGTTCCCCTCTAATCCTCTAATCCATTTTAATCCTTTTTGCCCCTCTAATCCTCTAATCCCAGAATCCTTTAATCCTCGGCCTTTTGCCCCTTTAATCCTCTAATCCCAGAATCCTTTAATCCTCGGCCTTTTGCCCCTCTAATCCTCTAATCCCAGAATCCTTTAATCCTCGGCCTTTTGCCCCTTTAATCCTCTAATCCTCATGAATCCTTTAATCCTCGGCTTTTTGCCCCTTTAATCCTCTAATCCTCTATGAATCCTTTAATCCTCGGCCTTTTGCTCCTCTAATCCTCTAATCCCAGAATCCTTTAATCCTCGGCCTTTTGCCCCTTTAATCCTCTAATCCTCTAATCCTTAATCCTTTAATCCTCGGCCTTTTGCCCCTCTAATCCTCTAATCCCAGAATCCTTTAATCCTCGGCCTTTTGCCCCTCTAATCCTCTAATCCTTTAATCCTCTAATCCTTTAATCCTCTGGCCCTTTTGCCCCTTTAATCCTCTAATCCTCTTAATCCTTTAATCCTCTAATCCTTTAATCCTCTAATCCTCTAATCCTCTAATCCTTTAATCCTCTAATCCTCTGAATCCTTTAATCCTTCTAATCCTCTAATCCTCTAATCCTTTAATCCTCTAATCCTCTAATCCTAGAATCCTTTGATCCTTTGAAGCCATTTCCGCGCACCGGCATTGAAGTCGGCGCATCACTCGCACTCCACAACGCCAGTCTTCGTTGATGGAGATTTTCCATACTTCCAGGTCGGGTTCGAGATAGCGCAGCAACAACTCTGTGGAATCGTGGAATGAGAATACCGGCGCAACCAGGTATATCTTCGGGACGCTGCCGGTTCAAGCGAACTTCCGAAAAATAGCCGCGGTGTTCAAAGTCGCCGTTATCGCTGTGCTGAATCACGCGGCCCCAATAATCCAGAGCCTGCACGGGCAAATCCGGATCTGCCGTAACTTTCAGTTCCATCACTACAAGCGTGCCCAGGCGATCGGCACCGAGGATGTCAATCCTTCCGGAATCATTCCCCAGGTAAACGGGAATCTGGGAGTAGACGGATTCGGGAGCCATTTCCGGAAAGAGGCGGGGAATCTCGTCAAGAACAAGCGACTCGAGCCACCTTTCCGCCTGAAGCCTGTAATAAGGATGCTGCGTATCGGGGCTGTCTGCTCTCCGATAATACAGGATCTCCCGGACGAGGGCTTGCAGGCTATCGAAATTGTCCTCGGTCAGTTCTGTTCGCACGGGTCCGACGCCAAAGAAAATCCGATCTCGTTCCGCACCCATCACCCGCGCAAAATCCAGGCCCCAGAGCCGCAGCGAATCATAATCCTGAAATCGCGGATACCGGCGAATGAGATTGGGGGCCAGGCTCAGCACTTTTTCGAGCAGAGGACTCCAGCGGAACGGACCCAGCACCGGCCAGCGGAAATCCTTTTCTTCTTCGGGAACGCGGGGAACCGTCGCACGGCGAATTTCCGGAAGGTCCGTGTTTCCTTTTTTATATTCCCATACCGTCACCTTTGCCCGGTTATGGTTCAGGTATTGGCCTCGATGCACGAGGGCATTGGAGGCGCCCGAGGGGACCAGGATGTGAATCATCGGAAAAGCAGCGGGCTGCTTTTTTGCAGTCACAGCCGCAAGCCAGAGCAGAGCCTGGCTGATCGCCAGATGCGCGTTTTCACCGATATCGACATCTGCGGCAATCAAAAAGCAATCCTTCCCTCTATAGCGAAACACGACGCGGAGAAACGATCCGGAGAGGCTGCGGGCCAGATCGGATCTCTTGCTGGATCGCACGATCTGATGCGTCGGGAATTTGCATCGGAGCCAGTAGCAAACGGTTATCCACAGCTGATGCGCATCCGCGGCAGTATCCGGTGCTGCATCTTCCCATGCAATTTCAAATGCTTCCGGTATCGGGCTCCGGGCACTGGAGAGGAACAGGCGCAAACCCCATGGTTTTGGCTTCGCGGAGGAAACCCAGAGACTCGGCCCACTCCCCTGCCCCCGAAAACGAAAGCAGATCTTATCCCCCTGTATCCCACCACCGCGGATTTACGGTACTCCACGATCCCAAATCCTTTGACCGCCACCGGACGCGCACGGCATTGTCATTGGCCCTCTTCTCAGCCAACTCCAACAGCGCCCGATTTCTCTGCAAATGCGCCGCCACCATCCTTTTCACTATGGCACTCCCCCCCAAATGCGTAGTTTCCGCCGCCTGCTTTGTATTTCACTCTTTTTTGAAAAAGTGCCCGGCCTGCAAAAAAGGATCAAAGGATTCAAGGATTAAAGGATCAAAGGGATAGCGGGGTAGCGGGAAAAAGGGTCAAAGGATTAAAGGATTCAAGGATTAAAGGGGCCGAGAAAAAACGGGCTGGCGGATAGAGAGGCTCAGGGATGAATGAATCAACGGCATCAATCACCGCATTCCCTCTTCCCCTCTAATCCTTGAATCCTCGAATCCCAAAATTTTCTCCCCGTCCACTTGATTCAGCGCTACTGTTTTTTGGTGGAAGTCTTGTCAGATAGCACCCAACGGTCGGGGTCCAGTTCGGCGGATTCCGGCTTCCGAGGCAACCGTATGTTAACCGCACGTTGTGCTCCCATCGCCAGAATAGAGGTTATCGCAAGTTGGCCACCCGGAAATTTTATTGCCAGCGGAAGTGGCATTCCCCAATTCTCAGGAGCATTTTCCTGAAATACGGTGCCTTGCAGGAGGGCACCACCATCCGGAGCGTCTTGAATCGAGTATTCTAATCGGTAGCTGGGCAAAGATTTCTGCCACACCCACTGCGAGAAAAACCAGTTGAGGTCCTTCATGCCAAATTTTTGGGCAATTGAAGTGCGAGCAAAATGCTCGCCGGCTACTGCTGCGAATTGCTCGGTAGACGCGGCGGAATTCCGATACCGATCCACAAAGTCTTTCATCATGTCAAAAAACGCCTGGCCGCTGCCGGAGTTTGGATCTGTAAACAGGAAATGGAGCATGCGCAAAACCAGGGCGCCTTTGTTATAAATGAGCGTGGTGTAGGCGTTCAAAGATTCCCTGCTTCTCAACCGGTGTCCGAGGATCAAAGGGCCAATATCCACCACGCGCTTGTTTCCTATGCCCGTGTCCGTATCCGGCGGTTCCTTCAATGAGTCTCGCAATTCGTTGACTGCATCTTTGACATCACCGCTTTTTTGAGTGCGGTTTCTGATGTAGAGAATTCCCGAGTATTCCGCAAAACCTTCACTTAGCCATTGGTCGCGAAATGATCGCCAGCTGACGATGTTTCCCCACCATTGATGGGAGGTCTCATGTGAAATGAATCCAAACGTCCGGGGATTCGAGGAATCCGCTGCAGGCAAAGCTAGCATCGTGGCAAAACCCTGTCCGTAGCGGAACGGGTGATACACTGCCCTAAAATCCGTGTATGGGTAGCGTCCAAACACGGTGCCAAGAAAGTCAATGGCATTCCCCATTTCGGCGAGCACGAAATCTTCCTTGAGAGCCAGCCCTTTATCTGTCGGAGAGAAGAATTCGATTGGTAGCTCTCCGTTCTTCAGTTTGCGCCGCTCCTGATGAATCTTAAACGGACCCATGGCAAAGGTGACCAGCGCGACAGGCTCGGCCATTCGGTATGCTGTTATCATTTCATCGGCATTTCCCTGGGATGGTTCTTCCTTTATGCGCTCCCCGGGTCCGGCCACTTTGTATTTCTTTTTGTGCTGAAAAGTAATATCGAATTTCGACCGCATAAGGTATCCATGTCTCGGATACCACTGTCCGTTCACAAAAGGATAATGACAGTCCCGGGTATCGGTTTCGACGAGATCGTAGATAAAGTCTCCCTCTACGTCCGTTTCCAACTTGAACTGATCCTGGGCCTTGCGCAACTCCGGCAACAGCACGACGAAACCGCTCTCCCATTCCTCCTGGATGATCTGCAATGATGTACCGTCGGACAAACGTGCAGCAGTTGCGTGCATCCCCTTCTTTTTTCGGAGGGAATCATCTTCTGGAAGGCTTTCGCTAAGTGCAAAGGAGATGGCCTGAACAGGAGCGCGCGCCTGCACATCCATTTTGGCATTGACCTTCAGCACCTTCCGTGGATCCCGCAGGTCCACGTTCATATCATAGTGCGCTATAGCCACCTGGTCATAAACATCGGAATAGCTGATCACCTTGACCTGATAGTCTTTTTCCGAATAGAATGCCAACCAGATCTCGTTGGTCCAATCCATCTTGTTGTAGGCAAAAATCAGTCCTTTCTCGCCTCCGTTCACTCGAAAATGTACGGCTGGGATGCGGCACTGCATGTCGAGCAACAATGTGAATCGCCCGCGCCGCCCCTTATCGAACTGGGCAATGAATACTCCAGGGCTTTCGGAGTTCACGATTGAGATGAAGATCCGCGATGCTAGATTTGCCCCGGTCTCACGTGCAGTACGGGCCTCCATTTCGGTTGCGAGATCCTGCGCGACTTTTGGGGCGGCATCTCCCGGTTCATGCGACTGGCCGATAACGGAGAAACAATCGTCGGAGAAACGCAGCACCGCCGTCTGAAAATCGGATTCCACCGCCTCCGCATTCAACATGCGCCGGAGGTTTTCCTTTTCAAAAGCGCTTGATGGGGGTTCGCGCGCGAAACTTTCCTTCCCCCACGAACACGGCACCGGTTACCTTGCCGAGAACAGGTCTGGTAAAATAGAAAGTTCCAGTGAAAGTCATTTCGGCACGGTCACGTTTTAAAATCAGGTTGCTGACCCTGGCGCTGCCGCCGTCGAGAGTAAACGCGTGCAGCGTTTTATATGCCGCCATTAAATCCGTCCCCTCGGGGACTTGCGCTGCCGCCACTGAGACATAGCCCCAAATTGCCAAAATCACCAGAGCTTGAACGCGAATAGGGAGCATCTTCATTATGGAATCTCCTTCCGGCCGCAATCTTGTACAAATTCAGTTTTAGTTTTTGGGGGATACTATCAGCCCGCAAAACACAATGCACGCAAAATAGCCCACAGCCTGGCAGCCAAGCCCCTCCTCCCCCCTTTAATCCTCTAATCCTTGAATCCTTGAAATCTTCCCTAATCCTGACTCCTTGAATCCTTCATCCTAATCCTTCAAAGAGGAGCGGAGCCAGGCAAGATAGTCGGGATCTCCGGCACTGACCGGCACGGCGATAATCTCGGGCACCTGGTAGGAATGCAGTTGACGGATCCGGGCGCGAACGGCCTCGAATTTTTCACTTGTGGACTTGATGAGGAGAAGGCATTCCTGCTCGCTGCATTCCTTCCCTTCCCAGACATAAACCGAGCGGATTCCGGGAACGATGTTGACGCACGCGGCCTCGTGGGCCTGCACAAGAGCGGACGCAATCTTTTCAGCAAGTTCCAAAGTATCGGTTGTGCTCAGGATCAGGATTTCATTCATGGTCATAGACTTGGATAATAATTGCATTTAACTGCAGTTCGCGCGTATTATGCGATTGTTGCAACACTTTTCATAGCCATTAGTTCGAACATTGTTTTCTTGGCGGCCGATGACTCGTCAACAGAACCGGATTTCACACAAAAAGGAACTCTATTACATCCTCTGCATCGTCGCAGTGCTGGTCGTTTTGCTGTTCAGTTTTTTAGCGCCCGGCGGCTATCGCGATTTGAATAAGGCCCGCCTTCAGGTGCAGGAACAGCGCGTGCGCGTCGATGCGTTGAAGCGCGAAAATACCGAGCTGATAAAATCGACAGACGCCCTGCAATCCAACAGAAAGGCCTTGGAGAAAGTCGCTCGGCAACAGGGCTATGGAAGAGGGGACGAGATCATCCAGCAAATTCCGCAATCGCCTGAACAAGCACAATGATTCCAGATTCCAGATTCCAGATTCCAGACTAAAACCGCGATTTCGGATATTGATACGCCTCAAGCTCTATGGTGGATTTGTGATAACGGGGAGCTAAACCAAATTCAGATTGCGGATATAACAACTTAATGAACAGCTTCAAAATTTGCCAATCTGGAATCTGGAATCTGGAATCTGGAATCTGGAATCTGGAATCTGGAATCTGGAATCTGGAATCTGGAATCAAAGGCATCCGGAATCATCTATAGACTCCATACCACCTTGCCTTTTACAATCGTCATCACCGGACCGCCCTGCAATTTCCATCCTTCAAACGGTGTATTGCGGCTGCGGGACAAGAACTCCGCTGCATGCACTTCATGATTGAGCTCCAGGTCCAGCACGGTGATATCGGCCCAGGCGCCCTTGGCCAAAGTCCCGCGCTCCAGATTGCAGGATGCGCGCCGGATTGGCGGAGAATAGCTGGGCGAGGCGTTCCAATGTGATAATTCCGGTTCTCACGAAGCGGTCGCAGATGAGGCTGACCGCGGTCTCCAGACCGACAATTCCGAAAGATGCCCGATCGAATTCGAGCATCTTGTCATTGATGTTATGCGGGGCATGGTCGGTGGCTATGGCGTCGATATCCCCGGAAGCGATCCCCTGGACGAGCGCATCCACGTCGTCCTGCGATCGCAGCGGCGGATTCATTTTAGTATTGGTGTCGTACGAGGACACCTGCGCATCGGTCAGCAGCAAGTGATGCGGTGTCACTTCACAAGTAATCGCGACTTTGTCTTGCTTCTTTGCGCGCACAACCGCTTCCAGGGAACGCCGCGTCGAGATGTGCGCGATATGCACACGCGCTCCTGTCTGCCCGGCCAGGAGAGCATCCCGCACAACCTGTATTTCCTCGGCGGCAGGATTCATCCCTCTTAGCCCGAGCATGGTGGAGTAGTAGCCTTCATGCATCACTCCGCCTGCCGCAAGGTCCTTGTCTTCGCAGTGATCGATGACCGGGAGATTAAAGATGCGGGAATATTCCATCGCGCGGCGCATCACCTGGCTATCCTGGACAGCATGGCCGTCATCGCTGATGGCCACGATCCCCGTCCGGTACATTTCGCCGATTTCGGCGAGGTTCTTTCCCTGGCTGCCTTTTGTGATGGCGCCGACCGGGTACACGGCGATTTTTGAAACCTCGCGCGCTCTTTCCAGGATAAAAGCCGTCACAGCTTCGGAATCGTTGACCGGCTGCGTGTTGGGCATGCAGGCAACGCCGGTAAAACCGCCCCGTGCGGCGGCATTCGTGCCCGTCTCGATGGTCTCCGCATCTTCGCGTCCCGGTTCGCGCAAATGCGTGTGCATGTCGATAAAGCCCGGCAGCACGACAAGTTTGCGCGCATCGATTTCCTTGCGGCCTTTTTTGCGGATTTTGGGCGCGATTTCGGCGATACGTCCGTCCTCAATCCCGATGTCCATGGTCCTGTTCAGTTTCTGGGACGGATCAACGATTCTTCCTTGACGCAGTATCAGTTGCATAGGCGCTCAGTGGGAGGTTTTTTTCACCTTCAGCCCGGCGTTGCCGGACAGGAGATACAGTACCGCCATACGGGTTGCGACACCGTTCGCAACCTGGTTTAAGATGACCGAATAGCCGGCGTCCGCGACGTCCGAATCGATTTCAACGCCGCGATTGATCGGCCCCGGGTGCATCACGATCGTATCCTTTTTGGCCATACGCATTTTTTCCCGGGTGAGGCCAAAGAAGTTGTAGTACTCGCGTGTCGAGGGGATGAAGGCTTCGTTCTGCCGTTCGTGCTGGATCCGAAGCATCATGATGACATCGGCCCCTTCGATCGCTTCGTCCATCTGGCTGGTGATCCGGGCCCCCAGCTTGTCAAAATCCCACGGAATCAGCGTCGGCGGGCCGCACACCCAGACTTCAGCGCCCATTTTGTGGAACAGCAGCGTGTCGGAGCGCGCGACGCGGCTGTGGGAGATGTCGCCGATGATCGCGAGTTTCAGCCCTTCGAGGCGTCCTTTGACCGTGCGCACGGTTAACGCGTCCAGAAGCGCCTGCGTGGGATGCTCATGCATTCCGTCTCCCGCATTGATGATGGAGGATCGGCACTCCCTCCCAAGCAGGTGGGGCGCCCCCGCGGATTCATGCCGGATCACGATGATGTCCGGAGACATGGCTTCAAGGTTGTGCGCCGTATCCAGCAGAGTTTCTCCTTTGGAGACGCTGCTTGTGGATGCGGCAAAATTCAGGATGTCGGCGCTCAATCGCTTTTCGGCTACTTCGAATGAGGAACGGGTTCGAGTGGAAGGCTCGAAAAACAGGTTGATAACCGTCTTCCCGCGCAGCGCCGGGACCTTCTTGACCGGTCTGTCTGAAACTTCGCGCAACGCTTCGGCCGTATCAAGAATCAGGTTGATTTCATCAACTGAGAGCTGTTCTATTCCTAGCAGATCTTTGTGGCGGAGGGATGCCATGGCACTCGCCTAGCGCGGCACAGCCGCAATCAAACTGTTTGCAGGCCGCAGAATAAGATTCAAAATCCCGGACAGGAGATGCCCCCTGTTTGAAGAGAGCAGTCTTCCACTCCGGCTTTTTACTTCTTCTTTCCAGTCTCCTCTGCAACAGGGGCCGGCTGCGGCCTCTTGAGAAGGACTACACGCTCTTCCTGATCCTCTTCCTCCAGGCGGACTTCGACGGTTTCATCGTCCGATGTCTGAATGTGCTTGCCGACGTAGTCGGCCTGGATCGGCAGTTCGCGGAGTCCGCGATCCACCAGTACCGCCAATTGAACTCTCTTGGGACGGCCCAGATCGACAATTCCGTCCAACGCCGCGCGAATCGTCCGGCCGGTGTAAAGGACATCGTCCACCAGGACCACGCTGAGATCGTTGATGTCGAAATCGATCAGCGTCTCCCGGAGCATCGGCCGGTTGCTGATGGTTGTGAGGTCATCCCGGTATAAGTTGATGTCGAGAATGCCGAACGGGATGGCGCGCTTGAGTATCGCTTCCAATTTCCTGCGCAGGCGCTCGGCCAGAGGCACACCGCGGCGCCGGATTCCGATAATCGCGAACTCATCCTGCGGGCCCAGTTTCTCAACAATTTCGGCCGAGATCCTTGCAAGCACAAGGTCTATTTCTGCGGCCGTCATCAGGAGCTTGCCCTTGATTTTTTTCATTATTATACCGCGCTGGTTAGCGTCCTTAATGTTCAATGCGGGCCGATAGTATCACATGGAAAAATGCGTTGCAAACGGCTAGTTACAACCTATACTGATTTGCGATGCTGGATAAAAAAGTTAAGGTTAAAGACGTACTGGAACTCGGCTCCGACAGCTATCTGCTGACATTGAGCACGCCCGAACAGGCCCGACTGGTGCGCCCCGGCCAGTTCATCATGCTGAAATGCGTGGAGAACGCCGACGACAATCCCCTGCTGCGCCGCCCTTTTACCATCTTCAATATTTCTCGCCAGCCGCGCAGCGGGAAACCGGCTGGCCTGGAATTGCTGGTAAAGGACGTGGGATTCGGAACGCACCGGCTGGTACAAACGCGCCCGGGACAGATCCTCGACTGCCTGGGCCCTCAGGGCCACGGATTTCAGATTTTGGCAGAGATGCGCAACCGCATGGAACTGGCTTGCCTGATTGCCGGAGGCGTGGGCATCGCCCCCCTCTATCTGCTGGCACAAAGCCTGCTGGCGCAGAACGTCAAACCCGTGCTTTTCTACGGCAGCGCAAATGTCGCGGGACTCGTCCTACGGGAGTATTTCGAACGCCTGAATATTGAAACGTATTATGCGACGGAAGACGGATCGCTCGGCGAGCGCGGATTGATCACTCAGCCGGCCGCCCGGTTTCTCAAAGCGCACGGCCACAAAAACATGCGCGTCTATACCTGCGGGCCATGGGGCATGATGAAGGCCGCGCACCTGCTCGCGGTGCAAAATAACCTTCAATGCGAAGTCAGTCTGGAAGCGCGGATGGGGTGCTCGCTGGGCGCATGCCTGGGATGCGTAGTCCGCAGCCGTGACCAACACGGAGAAGAACAATACCTCCGCGTCTGCCAGGACGGCCCCGTAATGAACAGCAGATTGATCGACTGGGACACGGTTCCTCTGTAAGCATAGAGCCCTGAGTATTCGAGCAAAAGGTATTCATGCAAAGATCCATGCATTCAAGAAAGAAGCACGCTCCAAACGCCTCACATGGCCGTGGATATCGCCGGCGTCCGCTTCAAAAATCCCGTTCTCACAGCGAGCGGCACTTTTGGCTACGGCCTGGAATTCGCCAACCTGATGGATCTCAACTCGATCGGCGGCATCGTGGTCAAAGGCCTGTCGATGGCCCCCATCAAAGGAAATCCGCCGCCACGCATCTATGAAACCGCTTCCGGGATGCTGAATGCGATCGGGTGGCAGAATATCGGCGCCACTGAGTTCGTCACCAAGAAACTGCCGCTCTTGCGGAATTACGACACCAACATCATCGTGAACATCGTCGGCTTCGAGCTGAACGAATATCTGGAAGTGACGCGGTTTCTGAATGACTGTCCCGGCATCAAAGCTCTGGAACTCAACATCTCGTGCCCGAACGTCCACAAGGGCGGATTTCACTACAACAAAGATCCGCGAGACACGTTTACCATAACCGCCGAAACCAAGAAGGCATCGCCGCGACTGCCGCTGTGGGTCAAGCTCTCCCCCAACGTAACCGATATCCGTGAATTCGCTAAAGCCTGCGAAGACGCCGGGGCCGACGCTATTTCTGTCGTGAACACGTTCATCGGCATGGCCATCGACGTCGAAAAGAGAAGGCCGCGATTGCGCTTCCGCACCGGAGGGCTTTCCGGCCCGGCGATTAAGCCGATCGCATTGAGAATGGTTTGGGAAGTATGCCAGGCGGTAAAGCTGCCCGTCATCGGCATCGGCGGGATTGCCTGCACGGAGGATGCGCTCGAGTTCCTCATCGCGGGCGCCCGCGCCGTGCAGGTGGGCACGGCGAATTTCTATCGCCCCGATGCGTCCCAGCACATCGCGCTGGGGTTGCAGGAATATTGCAGGTCGCACCATATCGACGACATCAACGAAATAATCGGGAGCCTTCGCACGTATGAATGATTCCAGATTCCAGATTCCAGATTCCAGATCAAAGCTGATTGTGGCCTTGGACGTTCCGGATAAGGCGGCTGCGCTGCAGGCAGTGGATCGATTATCCGGCCACGTCGGGTATTTTAAACTCGGGCTGGAAATCTTTACCCGTGAAGGGCCGCGACTGGTCGAAGAAATTCAAGGCCGCGGAGAGAAAATATTTCTCGATCTGAAGCTGCACGACATCCCGAACACCGTGCGCGGCGCCGTCCGCTCCGCATGCCGGCTTGGGGTTCAGATGCTGACGGTGCACGCATCCGGCGGCCCCGCAATGCTCACGGCAGCATGCCAGGAAGCGCAAGCATCCGGTTCTCCGCCGCTCGTGCTGGCGGTTACGGCATTAACCAGCCTTTCGCAGGATGATGTGCAACTCTCGGAATAAACGGATCCGTCGAGCAGTGGGTCGAAAAGCTGGCAGAGCTGGCGCATAGCGCCGGAATCCGCGGAATCGTGGCTTCGACCAAAGAGCTGCCGATGCTGCGCCAAAAATTTCAGGGCGAGATGAAGCTGGTAATTCCCGGCATTCGTCCGGCAGGAGCGGCGCTTCAGGATCAATCCCGGGCGGCCACGCCCGCGGAGGCGATTCGCGCCGGCGCAGACTTCATCGTGGTCGGCCGCCCTATTCTTCAAGCTCCCGATCCCGCAAAAGCAGCGGACGCAATCGTAGCCGAAATCCAGCACGCGCATCAGCCATAAGATCGAAATTTGTCCGCCGGGCCGAGCTTAAGAAAGAACAAGTGGGTCCCAGCTGAAGAGGCTGTCCAACGGTTACATCCTGGGAGCGCCGGCGTCTCGCCAGCATGGATTAGGAATGGCCGTGGCGTTGATTCTAAAAGCTTTGCCGGCGAGACGCCGGCGCTCCCAGGTAGGGCTTTTCGATATTCCGCAACCGTTGGACAGCCTCTGAAGCCCGGGCCAACTTAAATAAAAGTGGGGCGCGATGGTTGCGCTGATTTTATGGCATATCGATTGAATCTGGTTCGCCGCGGATTTCATCCGGCCGTTTTACGGTCGCCTGGAATCTGATCGAGGGTATCATCGGCACAGATCGGCGCATTATTTACCGATGCGACGAAGCCAAAGGATCCAGATCATGCCGCGCGCTCGCCAGATCCTGTGCTTCAGGAGATGGTCGGCCAGTTTAGGAATGCCGCTGAGCAAGTGGCGGTCCTTGCTCCTGAAATACTCTTCATCTCCGACCTTGCTGTCGAAGTACCTGGCATAGCTATTCCACGTATCCAGAAAATTGCTTTTGTTGCCGAGGAGCGCACAGGCTTCGGCTTGAATGTGGGCAAGATACTTGGCGCAATGGTCGTGCGGGAGTCCGGCAAGAGCGTCGCGGGCAGAGTTGAATTTCTCCTGAAGCTGGTCGCGCCGGAAACAGGATAGGGTGAGAATATAGTTGACCACCATCCACATGGCGACACCTGTGCGCTCGCGCCAGGCACCCAGGAATTTGCGCCCCGCGGCATGCAAACGACCGCCTGCAAATGCGCGGCCGATCTGTGCCCACTCGTTAACAGCGGTGACGGACGCCGGATCCATTTTGGAGGAGAGATTCACAACCAAGCGGTGATAGCCGTAATCCACTAGCAGGCTGTAGGCAATTGCACGGTATTTGCTGCCGTCCCATGGGGCTTTAGATATTTCCCCGACAAGCCGTTTTAACTCACGAGCCCCGCCGCGCGGAAACCATATCGCCATGCGTGATTGTGCGCTTCGTTTTTCTGTATTCCTCATAATATGCGCGGTCATGCAGGAGAAGGAGCCAAGGGTTGGCTTGTTGCCGGAATTCAGGCGCTGACGGAAACGTTGGCAGAGTTTGTCGGCTAACTTGTCAGCGCGCGCAACATCCCATACTTTCTCTGATGGCCATGTATTTTCTTCTACAGGCAGGAAACAGATGCGCAAAGCGATCTCAAGCACAGCGTTGCTTTCTTTGTTGTGTGACAATACTTCACAGCGGCGCGCCAGAACGAATGGATTGTCAGGCTCCACTCGCTCAATCGCATCGAGAACGGCAGCGGCCTCCTGCCATTGCGAAGCTTTGGCAAGAATGTCATACCTCCTCGCGTGAAGTGATACATCCTCCGGGAAATCGCGAAGAAGGCTCTCCCATTCCTGATCCAATTGCTTCGCATTCGTGTTCGCCTGCTCCAGTAATAACAAGCGTCTCTGGCGGAAGGACGTATTTGTAAACATGGACGGTGGGATCTCTTGAAGCAAACGACGAGTCTCCTCCCAATCAGCGTCTTCTTCAAGCCAGTCCATAAGCATATTCCAGCCCCAGCTATACCATGGAAAGTCAGCAAGCACGTTTCCTATAGCGGTGACCGCTTTTACTTTTTGGCCGCGTTGTCGGCGAATCCAGGCCAGTCGGCCCTGCGCCGGAGAAGGATCGGCCATGCGCTTCTCGATGCCGAGCATGATCTTCTTAGCGTCGTCGTACCGGCGTTGCTCGGTCAGGAGCATAGCGAGGAGATCGGCAGCTTCGAAAAGCGCGCAATTGAGCTCAAGGCTTCTGCGAAGGCTGCTTTCAATTTCGCCGATGTCGGCATACTGGCGCATCTGGTTGAGCGTCCGGCCAAGCAGAAGCCAGAGATACGCTCCGCGTGGATAGACTTCGATTCCCTCCCGCGCGGCCTGAATCGCTTTGTCCTCAGCGCCGCATTGAATAAAGAGTTCTATGGCTCGTTCGCGCCAATGAATATCTTGGAGCAGCCGGCTGAGACCGTCTTCTACGTTCCGGATCGCCTCGTCATACTGGCCGTTGTCGATGAGAATCTGCACACGGGAATCAACTAGATCGGAGTTTCGGGGTTCTGCAGCCATCGCAGCGTCGAGAATTTTGCAGGCGCTCCGCGCGTCACATTTGCGGTGCATAATCCAGGCGAGTTGGATCTTCGCAGCCGAATTATCGGGATGGCGCCGTGCGATCTCCGCAAGTACGCTTTCCGCATCGAGCTCGCGTCCTGCGCTGCGATAGGCTCTTGCCAGAAAGAAACGCAAACCTGAATGGTAGGGGTAGCGAAGCACAGCCGGTTCCAGCATATTGATGGCGCGATCAGCATCAGAGCGGCCGTGACCGTGGTCGAGGAGCAGACCAGCGGCAGCTTCAAGTATATCCGGATCGTCCGGGCGCTCGGATCGCCACGCCTCGATGTTTTTTTCTACGGCCGAGATACCAAAGCGTTCTGCAAGGAGGCCGATTACTTCGCGAGAGACAAACAGACGGTTTGTTGAGCTGAGAAAGAGCGGTTCGATGCGTTTCCACAGATCTTCGCGTTCGCCAGCTTTGAGGCGGGAAGAACAATCCCAAGCGCGCCTGTAGCTGTAGGGCGAGTCCGGATCCAACGCAATCGATTCGAGCGATCCGGCCACAGCGGCAGCCCAATCGCCGCGATACTCGGCCCATAGCGCATGGGCGCGCACCGTCTGCACGGCTCCTGCAGAGGTGCGATCGCACTCGGCGAGATAGCGTGTGATACGCGGTTCAAGGCGCTTTCTCGCGCGGTCGCCTGCAAGGCAATATTTATTCAGGCAATCGAACGTCAATTCACGCCAAGCCCAGGCATCCTCGGGATTTCTCTTCAACCGCCTTAAGAGAACGGAATATTTCTTCCACTTGGGATCCGATGCGCGATTGAGCTGGAAGCAATAGGCTTCCTCAAAATCCTCGTGGTTCCTGTTCTCTCGCATCCATTGCAGTGCGGTGCGAACTGCAGCCGCATCCCCGTTCTGTGCGCAAATAATATCAAGCATGATATAACGGGCATCGATAGAACGAGGGAGTTCGGCGATCCATGCCGTCGCGCTCCTGGCAGCACTTTCAAGATCTCCGCGCATCAGACATAAACGCGCGGAAGCCTCCCCAAAAGCATGCGGAAGGCCCGCGTTGCGGAGGCTCTCCAGTTCAGCCTCGGCCCTGACCCAATCTCCCATTCTCGCAAAGAAAGGAACAGCGAACGCAAGCAACTCCGCCGAACCGCTGTGCTGCGCGAGCGCTTCATCGCAGGCTGAGAGGGCGCGTTCCGGATATCCGCGGACTTCTAGCATAGCTGATCCACGAAACCCATGTGCTGACCGCATGCAGGAAGTATATTGGTAGCGGCGCACGCGAGATTCCAGCCACTGAAGACCTTCCTCTTCCCGCCCGTTGCGCAGCAAGTGCATCCGCATAGGCACGAGCATAGTGCCCATCGCTCTCATCGAGGCAGGAACTGATCCGGTAGCTTAGAAGCGCGCCCTGCATCATCGCGCTTATGCCAGAGGAGATCCGCAAGGTTATGCCAGGATCCCGCGGAGTTGCATTGGCGCTCAATCAGTTTAATGAGTAGAGATTCGGCGCGATGGCTGAGTGTTGGCTCGAAAGCCGCAGCAGATCTGCGTATTCGTAAATATAGCGGTCAGGGGGATAAATCCAGTCCTGCCGCTCATCCATGCCGGGCAGCACTCCCGCTTCGACAATGTCCTTCAAAGCTTGGAGTAACAGCGCGCTATTTCCCAGTGCGCGGCATGACTGGATAAACCGAACACGCACAATCGGCGACTTGGGAAATTGTCGGAGCAACTCCTTCAGCTTGCTCAGAGCTTGCCCGACTTGGCCGTCCTCGAGATCTTGCGCAGCCTCGAGATATCTGGCGCCGGGGTGAGAGGGGAACTGACGAATCAGCTCAAAAACCACTTGTCGTGAGGCGGAGGGACCGTGAAGCACGATTCGCCTGGAATACTCCTGTGCAGCGCTCCATAACGGCCGATTCGTGGGGAAGCAGCAAATCGAGTTGAACTGCGTTCTCCGGCTTCACAACCGCCATGCCCTTAATGCCGAGCGGGCTCGCAAACGGATCGAGAATCGTGAGGAGGTATTCCGTACTGCGAAACGATTGCGGATCGTGCACCAGAAGGGTTTCAGCCCGTTCGTCAAGTCCGATGACGCCGACAGCATGTCCGCTTTCTTCTGCATCCCAGCATAGGATGAAGGCGATTTCATTTCGGATGAGATCCGCTGCAATCTGCGGCGTAACAGAAAAAAATCGGACGTGGTATCCGCGCGCTCGCAGCCAGTCTGCAGCCGCCCATTCATGTGTACCGCCGAACGTGAGATCAGCGGCCATTTCGTCGGCGGAAACTGGCATCCCGCTGGCCGACATCGCCGCCGCTATGCTTGTCGGAACGCACGCTGCATGTTTCTGAATCGTGCGGCGAAAGGGGAGCCGAATACGCTTGCCTACAGCGTTTCTGGCAAGGTTTGCCAGCAAGTGTCGATGAAAAGTTGAACGGGCCGCGGCGGCCCATCGCTCGATGCCCGCATAATCGTCGGCGAGTTCCGCAATGTCGAGGTTTGTGCGCACGACCGATTTGAGCGCTTCGCGGTCGGCGAGAGGCATCAAGCCCGGCAGCCTGCCGGCGAGTTTGCGAGCCTGATCCAGTACGAGATGCCGTTGATCACCATCCAGCGTTTCTGCAAAAGCACACTGATGCCAGCATGCCTCGAGGACAAGTTGACACGATTGGCTTGATTCCGCCGCGGCGAAAAAACGAGCGGCCGATTCTTCCACTCGGCCGAGATTGATCAGCGCCATTCCCAGACTGTGGATCACAAAGGGGGCGATCGGGGTCGACCTCCAACGCCCGTTCCGCAGATCGCAGCGCATCGCTCCATCGATCCGCCATACCGTACACTTCGGATTCTAAGCATAAGACCCAGCTGTCATTTTGGACAAGCGAATGAGCGATCCGAATACACTCGTAAGCATGATCAAAATCACGAAGTCTAGCCCAGGTGAAAGCATACGAAGCATACCAGGAAGCGCGCACTTCGAGGTCGTCGCCGCCGACATCGGGATGATCAACAAAAGCCTTCAGTTCATCAAGAAAACGCACTCTGAGAGGATTCAAATGGCGGGTAAAATATCGCACGCGTGGACTGGAGGGATCGCGATGGAAAGCTCTTCGAAGAAGCCAGCGAGACAGACGCAAGCCGCCGAGCCGCCCTGCCAATCTTCCGCTGAGGACAAGAACATCCGCGGAAAGAGAATCAACTTCGGTAGCACTGTTCCAGTAGTCGGATGTCTTCGAATAGAGGTCAAGAAAACGGTGGCGGTCGTAGAGAGATTGGAAATACCCGAGTGAATCTGCAAGCTGACTCCCGGACGCGCCGCTCGACGCCATAGGGCACCCTTCCATATGAGTGGATTGGCTGAAAAAAATTGATTATCGGCAATTTCGGCAGCTAATGGAAGCGAACAATGGGAACTGCCGGCCGTCTGCATATGAAATCGAGGAATCATCCGGCTTTTAGGCGATTCACCTGCTATTCCGCGGCTTTCTTTCCGGAAAGCAGCATTCCGCCGAAAACCGGGTCCATGGGGGACAAACCATGCACTGCCTTGACAGTCATCCCGGCCGTCAGCGGCCCGGGGAAAATCTCTCCAGTGTGTGCCACGTTTCCCTTCTCAGCCAACTCAGCCCCAAATAAAAAGCGGGTGGTGGAATGCTCGCATTTGAGGTAAACTCCGCGTCTGGCTCGAAGGACGGCATCTAAAAGGAATAGCAGGACTGGAATCATATTTATGCTCTGTACATCGTTCTTGGGAATTTTCTTGGCGTTTATGGCAGGAGCTCCTGAATCCTGGGTCGCGCATGAACCGTTTAACAAGTGGTCTATGGACAAAGCCGTGCAGCTGCTCAATTCCTCGCCATGGGCGAGGCATGAGACCTTCACCCGCGTGATCAGAGGAGTAGGCAGCGGAATATCGGGTGAGAAGGAGATCTACAACAGGTTTTACGTGCGGCTCCTTTCTGCCAGGCCAATCCGCGAAGCCTATGCCCGCATCCAGCAGATTCAACACGGATACGACAAAATGCCCGCGAAAGAAAAAGAGCAGTTTGCCAAAGCTCAAATGCCGAATCTCGATTGGGACGCAACCCAATGGATCGTGGTATCCATTGCTTTCCGCTCCAACGACCCGAACGAAGAAAGCGTGATGCGTCGCTTCTTTCAGAGCGAAACCGTAAAGACGCTAAAAAACAAAGTTTTCCTCTCCACGGCATCATCCCCGCAAGTTGAACTCCGCGCCTATGTGCCACAGCGCGAAGAGAGCGTAGGATCGAAGTTTATATTCCCAAGGGAAGTCAATGGCGTTCCGGTAGTAACCCGGGAATGTACTGAAATCACTCTAGAGTTGCTTAACGTCACAGCGGATCTTCCCCGCTTGCGCACGATATTTGCCGTAAAACCGATGATCGTCGATGGTCAACTTATCTTCTAACGGGTAGCCACCAAAATTATCATCACTGCCTCAATCAGCAATTATAGGATTTAAAATGACTTTATTCAGATTGATGGTTGCGCTTGCTCTCCTGCCGGTTCTGGCACCGGCGGCAGATTTTCAAATAAACGAACGAGAGCGGCAATCTGCATCACAAACAGCGGGAGAAACGGGAGACCAGGACCCAGCCGAGGATTCCGAAATAGAGGTTCTGCCCGCGTTGCAGCAGATCGATGCCTTTGGCCTGCAAATGAAGGAGGCATTTCTCCAAAGCGCCACGTCGAACGACGCGTCGACGGCTTTAATCGTGAATCCGTTTTCTGTGCGCAAGCGCGGAAAGTATTATGGCTCGCTCTACGAATATCATCGCAACGATAACTTTGATGCACGCAATTTTTTCGACCCGGTGGGGGAGCCGCTGCCGGAGTTTAAGCGCAACCAGTTCGGATTCAGTATCGGAGCTACGGTTACCAGTAAATTGAAAGTGTTCGGCAGCTACGACGGCCTGAGAATTACCAAGGGTTCCACCCTGGTGTCGTTGGTGCCAACAGCTGAGATGAAGCGCGGGGACTTTAGCGCCATTACCGGACGGCAGCTTGTCGATCCTTTCACGGGCGCCATATTCCCGGACAACAAGATTCCGGAAGAGCGCATCCATGCCGTTTCAACCAAGCTGTTATCGCTATTTCCCGAACCCAACCGCCCCGATGATCCCACACGCAATTATGTCAACAACCAGCCAGTCATTAATAACAACGACACTATTTCAACGCGCATCGATTATGAATTCAGCCCGCAGACCAAGCTTTTCGCCAACTATAATTACAGCAGCGGAACCCAGGCAATGGTCTCGTCCCTTCCCGCCTTTGGAACAGCGATGGACGAAACAAGCCAGGACGTTTCCATCGATCTGACCCATTCCTTTAGTTCCAATAAAGTTTTGAATCTCAATCTGGGCTTTGACAGAAGCGCGAGTCTTCAGCTCTCAGAACAAGCCTATCAGGAAGGCCTGCTGGCTTCTCTGGGGATCGAGGGGGTTGGCGTGCTGGATGCGATGGATGAAGGGTATCCTCAAATGGACATCATGGGATACGCAAGCCTTGGCTTTGGAGGATTCCCCTTTGGGGGAGGGTCGCCCGAAAACTGGACTCAAAACAGGTATAGCATTAGTTCCCAGTTCACCTATGTCCACAATAACCACAATATCGCAATCGGCGGGAACCTGGATCTCATGCAACTCAACAACATGATAACCTGGGGAACGCGTCGGGGTCAGTTTGGTTTTTCCGGGCTATTCACCGGGGATGCATTTGCGGATTTCCTGCTGGGCATACCCTATGTGGCGACGCGAGGCATCACGGGTGAAGATGCCACAAATCCGAAAGTCGGCTCAAACCGCTCCGATCTTCGTCAGCGGCGATGGCGGCTATATATTAAAGATGACTGGAAGATCAATCGCAATTTCACTCTTTCGATGGGACTCGCCTATAGCTTCGCTCCCTTCTTCAACTCGACGCACGACAACGTGTCCTTGTTCTATCCATACGTTTTTGAGCCGCCCGCTGGACGGCGAGGTCGTCGTAACCGGGAGCCCCAGGGCCCGGGAACTGGGATTAAAGCTGAACAGTGGACAAGCAGCCTACAACGACAAGAATGACTGGCAGCCAAGTCTGGGAATCGCCTACAGCCCATTGGGCAATAATCGCCTTGTGCTTCGAGCCTCCTACAGCATCACGCACATGCCTACGAATCAGATGCAGGGCCTGACTAATGTCGGGCGCAATTACCCATCCTTCTATCTTCAGACAGCCTCATCGCCAACGCAGCCCATATTGGATCTCTCCAGGCCTTTCGACTCTGCCATCGCACCGTCGCCTACTTTTCAGGCAGCCGATCCGTACTTGCGCAATTCGTACATCCAACAGCGATCGGTTTCCCTGCAATACGAATTCCTGCGGAGCTGGAGCATTGATTTGGCATACCAGGGCAGAAAAACAACCCGGTTCTTACGCAACATTCCGGCAAACGTTCCGCTGCCAGGCAGATATGGCGAGCCGATCCAGCCGCGGCGCCCGAATCCGAATTTTGGCCAATTCAATATCCTGACAAGCGACGCGTCGCTAACCGGCAACGAACTGAATGCCCAATTGAAACGACGCCTGACGGATTACTTCGCTTTGGATGCCGGGTTCCTGTGGAGCCGTTCCATAAGCGACAGTTGGGGCTGGGGATTCGTTAATCCCAATAATCCGCGCAACCTGGCCGCGGAGCGCTCCCTATATGGTTTTTTGCCGACAAAAATGTTCAATCTGAATTACATCCTCGATTTACCGATAGGACGCAACAAGTTGATTTCCTCCGCGTGGGCGGGAAAATTCGCACGGGCATTGGAAGGCTGGCGAATTTCAGGCATTACAACGTTTCAGGCAGGCCAGCCCTTTAATCCTGAGATCTTTGGCGATCCAAACAACGATGGCGTTTGGGGCGACCGCCCAAACCGCATAGGTCCCGGAAATCTGCCCGGCTCCCAAAGATCGGTGGACAAATGGTTTGAAACTTCGGATTTCGTAATGCCGGACCTCAGCGGCCCGAATCCACAATGGTTCGGCGATTCCGGCCGCAATATCCTGTGGAGTCCGGGAAAACAAAATGGGACATCAGTGTTCTTAAGACAACCAGTGTCTCCGATGACGGCAAATTACTGGAATTCAGGGTTCAATTTTTCAACGCATTCAATAACGTGAATTTTATGCAGCCCGATAGCATAATGAACTCTCCCACTTTTGGAGTCATTTCGGGCGCCGGCAATGCCAGGGAAATAGAAGTCGCCCTCAAATACACCTTCTGATTCCGGATTCCGGATTCCGGATTCCAGATTCCGGACTAAAAACGCAATTTCGGACTTTGATACTCCTCGAGCTCTGCGGTGGATTTGGGATAACGGAGAGTTAAATCAAATTCAGATTGCGGATATAACAACTTAATGAACAGTTTCGACATTTGCCAATCTGGATTCTGGATTCTGGATTCTGGATTCTGGATTCTGGAATCTGGAATCTGGAATCTGGAATCGTGATACTATGTCTCAAAAAAAGGGAGTAGAAATATGGCGGATTTCAAATATCAGGACCCATTTCCTCTTTCAGCGGATGACACGACGTATCGATTGCTGACCAAGGATTATGTAAGTATTGCCCGGTTTGACGGTGAGGAAATCCTCAAGATCGAACCTGAGGCGCTGGCTTTTTTGGCCAGCCAGGCTATGCGGGATGTCTCGTTTCTGCTGCGGCCCAAACACAACGAGCAGGTCGCCAAAATTCTGACCGACCCGGAAGCTTCCAACAACGACCGCGGCGTCGCCATCGCCATGCTGCGCAATGCCGAAGTTTCAGCCAAGTTTGAGCTGCCCTTCTGTCAGGACACGGGCACAGCCACCATCATCGGCAAAAAAGGCCAGAAAGTCTGGACCGGCTGCAAAGATGAGGAATTCCTTTCCAAAGGAGTTTTCAAAACATACACCGAAGAAAACCTGCGCTATTCCCAGACCATCGCACTCGACATGTACCAGGAGATCAATTCCGGCTCTAATCTGCCTGCCCAGATCGATCTCTATGCCGCCGAAGGGGACGAATACAAGTTCCTTTTCGTTGCCAAGGGCGGCGGCAGCGCAAACAAAACCTTCCTGTTCCAGGAAACCAAGGCGCTGCTCAATCCTGATAGCCTGGAAAAGTTCCTGGTGGCCAAGATGAAGACCCTTGGCACCGCGGCCTGCCCTCCGTACCACCTCGCATTCGTAATCGGCGGCACGAGCGCCGAAAGCACTCTTAAAACAGTCAAGCTCGCATCCGCCGGCTATCTGGATCACCTGCCGACCGAAGGCAACAAAGGCGGACAGGCCTTCCGCGATCTTGAGATGGAAGCCAGGCTGCTCAAGGCGGCCCAGTCAGTGCGGCATCGGCGCGCAGTTTGGCGGCAAGCATTTTGCGCACGACGTGCGCGTGATTCGTCTGCCCCGCCACGGAGCCTCCTGTCCTGTGGGCATGGGAGTCTCCTGCTCGGCCGACCGCAACATCAAAGCCAGGATCAACAGAGACGGTATATGGCTTGAGCAGCTGGACGCCAATCCGGGCCGCCTGATCCCGGACCGCTATCGCGGCAAGCACACGCATGGCGTTGTCAAAATCGACTTGAACCAGCCGATGAAGCAGATGCTGGCCGAATTGAGCAAGCACCCGGTGGCAACGCAACTGTCCTTGAATGGAACCATCATTGTCGGACGCGACATCGCCCACGCGAAGTTCAAGGAACTCCTCGATGCAGGCAAACCTTTGCCCGAATACCTGAAGAATCACCCGATCTATTATGCGGGACCCGCGAAAACTCCTCCGGGCAAGCCCTCCGGTTCCTTTGGACCTACAACGGCCGGACGCATGGATTCGTACGTCGACCTGCTGCAGCAAAACGGCGGATCGCTCATCATGATCGCCAAAGGCAACCGCTCCAAACAGGTGACCGATGCCTGCAAAAAATACGGCGGCTTCTATCTCGGCTCCATCGGCGGCCCTGCAGCCCTGCTGGCCGAAGAGAATATTAAAAAAGTCGAATGCATCGATTATCCGGAATTAGGCATGGAAGCCGTCTGGAGAATTGAAGTGGAGGATTTCCCCGCCTTCATCCTGGTGGATGACAAGGGAAACGATTTCTACAGCGCGCTGGTGTAATCGTTAGTCGGCAGTCGGCAGTCGATAGTCGGCAGTGAAAGAACTGCAGCGAAAAAAGCAACCATGTGGGTCGGGGCTTCAGCCCCGACGCATTCCGATTAAGCAGAATCCCCAAAGCGTCCGGGCTAAAGCCCGGACCCACATGTTTTCGGGGCAGCCTTTTTTAACAATAATGGAAAACAATTGCGATCTGACAATCGAAGCTCTGGCCCCGCTGATCCGGCGCCGAAAACTCTCTCCTGTTGAGCTTACCCGTTATCTGCTGGAGCGGATTTCCCGCTTGCAGCCCGAAATCAATGCCTATCTCACGATTACCGCAGATGCCGCGCTCGCTCAAGCCGGGCAAGCGGAAAAAGAAATTTCTCGGGGCCATTACCGGGGAGTGCTGCACGGCATCCCCATCAGCCTGAAGGACCTTTTCTATACGCGCGGCATCCGCACCACCGCAGGATCAAAAATCCTGAAACGATTCGTGCCTAAAGAAAACGCCGCGATCGTGAACCGTCTGCTGGAATGCGGATGCGTGTTTTTGGGGAAAACGAACCTGCATGAATTCGCTTTTGGCACAACCAACGTCAATCCTCATTACGGACCGGTCCGCAATCCATGGAATACGGAACGCATCTCCGGAGGATCGAGCGGCGGCAGCGCCGCTTCCGTCGTTTCAGCTCAAGCATTGGCTTCATTCGGCACAGATACCGGAGGATCCATTCGCATTCCGTCTGCCGCATGCGGTTGCGTCGGATTGAAGCCGACGTATGGCCGCGTGCCTATGTCCGGCATAATACCGCTGGCCGGAAGCCTCGATCACGCAGGGCCATTGAGCCGCTGCGTCATGGATGCCGCTTTCCTGTTGAACGCCGTCGCAGAACCTCGCTTATGGAATACGAGTACGATGCGCGCTGCCTCCGAAATTCGCAGAGGCGTAAAGTCTTTTCGCATCGGCATACCCCGGCAGTACTTTTTCGATCATATCCGAACAGACGTGCGCAAGGCCGTCCTGGCTGCCATAGGGATATTTGAACAGCTGGGCGCAAAGATAACAGAAATTAATTTAACGGGAATGGAAGAGACGGCCGCGCTTGCCTCAGAAATCACCGGCGACGAAGCGTTTGCCTACCATGAAAAATGGCTGAAGCAACGGCCGCAGGATTACGGGAAAGACGTTCGCTTGCGCCTGGAGCAAAGCAGCAAAACTGCGGCGGCATTTTACATCGGCGCACAAAAAAAACGGCTCGCCTACAGCGAAAGACTCGACAGTGCCCTGAGCAAAGTCGACATACTGTTAGCCCCGACTCTTCCCATTACGGCCCCGGGCATCGAGCAGAACGAAATTCGAATCGGGAGTGCGGTCGAAGATATACGCACGGCATTGCTGCGCCTGACTCGCCCGGGAAACCTTTCCGGTTTGCCGGCGATCTCCATCCCTTGCGGATTCTCATCCGAAGAACTCCCGATAGGATTACAATTAATTGGCCGGCGTTTCGAAGAAACCGCGCTTCTTCGCGCCGCCTATGCCTACGAGCAGGCAACGCCCTGGCACCTCGCCTTCCCGCCCGATGCGCCTGTGGCCGGTGGAGGGTTAAGGATCAAAGGATTAAAGGATTAAAGGATTAAAGGATTAAAGGGGTAGAGGATTAGAGGGACGGAGGAGAAAAGGGATTGGGGGGGGGGAGAGATAAAGGAATTAGCGACATCAAGCAAAGCTTTCGCTCTATCCCTTTTCCCCTCTAATCCTTTAATCCTCTAATCCTTTAATCCTTTGATACTAAAGGCCTGGCAGCCGCCAATACAAAGGAAGTGAGTTATGAAAATAGGTCTAGCGCAGATTAATACGACGGTGGGCGACATAAACGGCAATCGCGACCGCGTCATTCAGGAGTTGGGAAGAGCCAGGGATTTGGGCGCGGACATCGCCGTATTCCCTGAGCTTTGTCTTACGGGTTATCCGCCGCGCGATCTTCTTGGCCTGCACGGCTTTGTCGAAGCCAATTTTCGGGCGGTTCAGGAGATTGCGGCGCATTCCGGATCCATGGGCGTCGTGGTTGGATTCGTGGACCGCAATCCCAAAAAGGAAGGACGGGATTTCTACAATGCGGCCGCCTTTTTGGCCGAAGGCAAAATTCAGGCTGTAGTCCACAAAACGCTTCTGCCGACGTATGACGTGTTCGACGAGGACCGCTATTTTGAAAGCGCGGAAAGCGTCCAGGTTGTCTCGTTCCGCGGGCAAACGCTCGGAATATCCATTTGCGAAGACGCCTGGAATTCGGAAGATTTCTGGTCGCGGCCCCTTTACTCCACCGATCCCATCCGCGAACAGGTCGAACACGGCGCCGATCTTCTCATAAACATTTCGGCATCGCCTTACGAAATGGGAAAACCCCGACTCCGATTCCAGATGCTTTTGGATCATGTGCGGAAGCATCGTGTGCCTCTGGTATACGTCAACCTGGTGGGCGGCAACGACGACCTGCTTTTTGACGGCACCAGCCTTGCTTTGGGGAAAAACGGGAACGTGATCGCGCAGGGTCGGAGCTTTGCGGAGGATCTTCTGGTCATCGACACCGAATCCGCCGGGGACCGCGGCTACCAGGAAGGGGAAAGTCTGGAAAACCTGTTTCAAGCTCTGGTGATGGGCACGCGGGATTATGCGCGCAAATGCGGCTTCAAATCCGCGGTGCTCGGACTCAGCGGCGGGATCGATTCGTCCATTGTCGCCTGCATTGCGGTGGAAGCCCTGGGCGCCGGCAACGTCCTCGGCGTATCCATGCCTTCCATCTATTCCGCGCAGGAAAGCTTCGATGACGCGCGCTCCCTGGCCCGAAACCTGGGAATGAATTTTAAAACCATCCCGATCAAATCCATCTACGAGGTATTCAAACAATCGCTGGCACAGATCTTCTCCGGCCTTCCTGAAAACGAGACGGAGGAAAATTTGCAGGCCCGAACTCGCGGCACCCTACTGATGGCTCTGTCAAACAAGTTCGGCCACCTCGTGCTCGGCACGGGCAACAAATCGGAACTGGGCGCCGGCTATTGCACGCTCTATGGAGACATGGTCGGCGGCCTGGCCGTAATCTCCGATGTGCCCAAAACCATGATCTATAAGCTTGCGGCCCACATCAACCGGCAAAGAGAGGTCATCCCCCGGAATACGATTGAGCGACCTCCTTCGGCGGAATTGAGGCCCGACCAGACGGATCAGGACACTCTTCCCGAGTACGATGTTCTCGACGGGATTTTGAAAGCGCGCGTCGAAGAGCAGAAGAGCCTCGACGAAATTGTCGCACAGGGCTATGACCTTCCGACGGTGCAAAAAGTTGTGCGCATGATTCAGGTCAATGAATATAAACGCCGGCAGGCCGCTATCGGGCTGAAAGTGACGACGCGTGCCTTCGGCCCCGGCCGACGCATGCCGATTGCCATGCGATTGAATACGTAGGAAGCAGTCGTTAGTCGGCAGTCGTTAGTCGGCAGTGATTCTGGAGAAGGCCGCGGCCAGCGACGGTTGATATCAAGCGTCGCTGCCGCGACGCGCTCACTAGGGCTTATACAATGCCGGCCTTAAAAGGCCGGCCTAAACTCATCCCGGCCGCTCTGCGGCCTGCTTTATAATTGAAGATTAGTCGCCGGTCGAAAGAAGATTGATAGAAGCGGCTTTTTGTGCTCCTAGTACTATTATAAATACGACTGCCGACTGCCGACTGCCGACTGCCGACTGCCGACTGCCGACTGCCGACTGCCGACTGCCGACTGCCGACTGCCGACTGCCGACTGCCGACTGCCGACTGCCGACTGCCGACTGCCGACTGCCGACTGCCGACTGCCGACTGGCAAAGGAGACACTCATGTACACACGCGCGCTGCTGACAGATCTTTATGAACTGACGATGGCGGCAGCCTATCTCGAACAGGGGAAAGCCACGGACACCGCCACTTTCGACCTCTATTTCCGCCGCAATCCTTTCAACGGCGGCTATGCGGTCGCCGCAGGGCTTGAAGACGCGATCCGAGCCGTCATGGACGTGAAATTCGGCGACGACGACATCCGGTTCCTGCGCGCGATGAAATCTTCCACCGGCGCCCCATTGTTTCGCGACGCGTTCCTGCAGTATCTCGAGGATTTTCGGTTCAGCGGCAGCATCCGAGCGGTTCCCGAAGGAACCGTCGTTTTCCCCAATGAACCGCTCCTGCAAGTCAGCGGCACTCTTATCGAAAGCCAGATGGTCGAGACGATCCTCCTCTGTCACATTAATTTCCAGACGCTTATCGCCACGAAAGCAGCGCGGATATGGGAAGCGGCGAATCACAGCTCCGTCATCGAATTCGGCTTGCGCCGCGCCCAGGGACCTGATGGCGCTCTGAGCGCCTGCCGCGCCGCTTTTATCGGAGGCGCCGATGCTACTTCGAATGTGCTTGGGGCAGCCCTGCTGCGCATGCCGGCAAAAGGCACGCATGCGCACAGCTGGATTCAATCGTTTGGCTCCGAGCTTGACGCTTTTAGCGCGTATGCACGCTCTTTCCCCGATGAGTGCATTCTCCTCGTGGATACGTACGACACGCTGAAAAGCGGCGTGCCGAATGCGATCCGGGTCGCCAAGGAACTGGAGGTCCGGGGACACCGTCTTGCGGGCGTCCGGATCGACAGCGGAGACCTGGCATTCCTGAGCAGGAGAGCACGGCAGTTGTTCGATCAGGAAAATCTGCCGTATGTCAAAATCGTCGCTTCCAACGAACTCGACGAATATATCATTTCCGATATTATCGCCCAGGGAGGCAAGGTGGATGTCTGGGGCGTCGGCACAAACCTGGTAACCGGATCGGGCGCCGGCGGGGGAGCTTTGGGCGGTGTTTATAAAATGGTGGAGCATAACGGGCGGCCCAAAATTAAATTGAGCGCCAACCCTGAGAAAATGACCAATCCGGGAGTTAAGAAGATAGTGCGCTTCTACGACGCCGACGGTCTGATGGAAGCGGATGCCCTGGCCGCAGATTCCGAGGACCTGACCACCAGCGGCATTCTCATCGTGGATCCCAATAATCCTTTGCGCCGCAAAAAACTTGATTCAGCCCAACGCACTGAATTGCTGGATCCGATTATTGAGTCCGGCAGGATTGTCTATCAATTCCCTCCCATCGACCGGATCCGGGACCATCGGAAAAAGGATCTCTCCCGTCTCCACGAAAGCCACAAGCGCCTCCACAATCCACACGAATACAAGGTTGGATTGACGCACGCGCTGTGGAGGCAGAAGGAGAATATGATTAATCAGGCTACCGTCTGATTGATTCCAGATTCCAGATTCCAGATTCCGGACTTAAAACGCAGATTTCGGATATTGATACGCCTCGAGCTCTGCGTGGATTTGCGATAACGGGGAGCTCAATCAAATTCAGATTGCGGATATAACAAATGAATGAAGTTCCAGATTCCAATCGGAATCTGCCAGATCTGGAATCTGGAATCTGGAATCTGGAATCCGGAATCTGGAATCTGGAATCTGGAATCTGGAATCTGGAATCTGGAATCATTGTTGCGCTTTGCCGGTCATTGGGACGAAACGAACAGGGATCATCGAATGGCGTTTGATTTTGGATTTTTCTTTTTTAAAAACAACTAATTCCTGACTTTGGCGGCCGATCGGCGCGATCAGCAGACCTCCCTCTTTCAGCTGGTCCAGCAGCGGCTCCGGAACTTCTTCCGGCGCGGCCGTAACGATAATCCGGTCAAAGGGCGCATGCTCCACCCATCCCATATAGCCGTCGCCCACGCGGAGATGGATGTTCCGGTATCCCAGCCGGCCCAGGACTGCCGTTGCCCGCTCCTGGAGGTGAGGCAGGATTTCAATGGTATAGACTTCAGGCACGATCTCCGCCAGGATGGCCGCCTGATAGCCGGAACCGGTACCGATCTCCAAAACACGCTCCGTCCCGCGCAGTTCAAGAGCCTGCGTCATAAACGCCACAATGTACGGCTGTGAGATCGTTTGTCCCAGATCCAGCGGTAGCGCGCTGTCGTCGTAGGCTGAGCGGGCATGGGCGGCCGGAACGAACTCGTGCCGTGGCACTTTGAGCATGGCTGCAAGCACTCGAGGATCGGAGATGTCGCGGGCGCGCAGTTGATCGCGCACCATCCGCTCCCGCAGTCTGGTGAACTCCGCGCCCTCAGGAGAGGATATCGGGGATTGTTCTTTCTGTGTTGCCTGCTGCCCGTCCGTAGAACATCCTCCGCTGCAAATCAAAAGACATGGATGAATCAGCAGAACGGCAAGAAACCTTGCGAAGGCCGGACTCATAGATTTCCTCGACCTTGCATTAGTGTACTGCTCCAATACCTCCAATTCAACCTAAGCTGTCCGCATCAGCTATCGGAATCGGCTATCAGCGTTTCAGCGATCGGGAATCGGTTTTTTTGTACGGATCAGCTAAAAAGCCGATATCCGATTGCTGATACCGATAGCGATAGCGATACCGACATTTCGTGGTAGGGGGGTATACTTATGTGGGGAGTCGCCCATGTTTTTAGCGATCGACATATGGTTGCTGCCCGCGATATCCGCAGGGTCTTCTTCCTACCTTGTCTGCCTTGTGTGGGAAAAGTTTCGATCCGACACCTCTCCTGGCGGACCCCTGGCGGCATTTCTTGCAGGCATGAGTTTCCTCATGGGGAGCATCTGCGCGTACTATAGGCATGTGCGGCTCGCGCCCACTCTGGAAAACAACGTAATCGTCATGTTTGTGGCCGGAGCCAGCACAACTTTTTTCTGGCTGCTTCTGCGCAAATATCTCCCCGGCTTTAAAAAACGTGGGCAGTAATTCCTGATACACTGCATTCCGCTTTTCCCACCAAACCAAGAAATAATCCGATTAAAAGATCGGGGTCGGGGCTGAAGCCCATAGGTGTTAACTTAACGTGGGCCGCGCAGCGGCCCGGTGAATTTAGCCGGGCCTTTTAAGGCCCGGGATAGAACGCCCAGCAGGCGTTCCGTCGCGTGAGCGACGGTTGAATTCAATCGTCGCTCACGCGACGCGCTATTTACCGCATCCATATTGCCGGCCTTGAAAGGCCGGCCTAAACTCACAGCGCCGCTGCGCGGCGCAATATCATATTTTCTGCCTTAACTTAACAGCTATGGGCTGAAGCCCCGACCCATATGTTATTTTTTCCCTACATGTCCTTCCCGTTCGGATTCATGCAAGTTCCCTTGCTGTTGGGAGCACCGAAGGTAGGCTGGATGCTCTTAATTAAGCGCCATTCGACCCCGACCCCGATTGTCTGCGGTATTTTGCCGAAAAGTGTCAATGTGGTAGCAGCTGCAAACTGAAGATTTTTTATGCTGCCGAAGGAAGTGGCGCGCGGGACGTTGTGTGATTAAGTGGTCCCCTCACCCGAGTTTATTAAACCGAGCGCTTCTCCACCTAAACACAACGTCCCGCGCATAGGGGATTGCGGTTTCCGTATGTTTCCCGCATTCCGGTGTCCTGCATATTAAGCTCAGTCATACATATCGGCTGCGGCGACCTAACATTTAGCGGCTTTTTCATTCGGATCCTTTTGGCGTCCCGCCAAGCGGAATCGGTTATTGACTTGCGCTATTTGCTGTCCTTACAATGTTGCATCAAAGGAGCCGGGGATTTTATGTCCTTTACCAAGAAACAATTAATGCCGGGAGAAAACCTGATCGTGCTTGCGCGTCAGCACCCTCTCGTACTGTTTAAACCGGTTCTAGTAAACGCCATCGCGCTGGCGCTTCTCATTGGACTGTCCGTTTACTCACAACAGATATGGTTTCTCGCATTGTATGGGATTCCCCTTATCTATCTGATTTGGAGTTTCCTGTCATGGCGCCGGAAGGAATACATCCTTACCGATCGCCGGGTGGTCCTGCAGGAAGGAGTGCTCTCCGTCTCCTCGTTCGACGCGTCCCTGGACAAGATCAACAACGTGTATCACAACCAGAGCTTCCTGGGCCGGCTGCTGAATTACGGGAATGTCGGGTTGGAAACGGCGAGCGAAGTGGGGACCACTACATTTGAACTGCTTTCACAGCCGGTAAACTTCAAAAACAGCATTGTGCGTCAAAGAGAGTTGTATCGGATGGATTCTGGTTTGGCAGGCCGGCCTCTCCCACCCAACATTCCGCAATTGCTCGAGGAGCTTGCTTCTCTGCGAGACCGGAGCATCATCACGGAATCCGAGTTCCAGGAGAAAAAGAGATCGCTCCTCCAGAAAATCTGAATCGTTCCTATGGAGCCTGTCCGAGTTATAGAAGGTGGCACGCGCGTGGGTCTTGCACAGGGAGCGCAAGGCGCGAGGAGGAGGCGATGTCAAGGAAAGAACTCTCGGGAAATTAACGCATGCGCCGCACTCTCATCCTATCAGGGATATGCCTGATGACCGCAGCTGGCGTTTTATCCTGGCTGTATCAACGCTCCACCCGATTCGACTACCTCATCAGCCAGGCGGCCGCCCGTAACGGAGTCGATTTTTATCTGGCAAAAGCGCTGATTTATGAAGAAAGCTGGTTTCGCCCGGAGAGCCGCGGCTCTGCAGGGGAAGTGGGCCTCATGCAGATTACCCGCGCCGCCGCGTCCGATTTCGCCGTCAAAAAAGGATTCCCCGAACATACCAGCGAAGAGCTGATTGAACCGGAACTGAACGTTGAAATCGGCTGCTGGTACCTCGGGAATTCTCTGGAGCACTACAAGGATTCCCCGAACCCTGCACTCTTCGCGCTCTTTCGCTATAATGCCGGCGAATCCAGGGCCAACAACTGGCTGCGCCTCGCACTGTCCTCGCCCCCACCTGCCGGCACCTCCCCGGAACAACACTACTTGTCCCTGGCGGAATACCCGAAAACGCGCGCATACGTGAGCCGCATTCTCAAACGGTCCCGGAGCCGCAACTATCTGTTTTAGCGCGAGAAATGACTGTGATTCCAGATTCCAGATTCCAGATTCCAGACTAAAACCGCGATTTCGGATGATTGATAGTCCGCGAGTTATGCGGTGGATTTACGATAGCGGGGATCTAAATCAAATTCAGATTGCAGCTATAACAACGGAATGAACAGTTTTGAAATTTCACCGATTCCGGATTCCGAGAACTCTGGATATACTGCGCTGAATTCTACGGAATCATTGTAGAATCCTGGAATCATTGCCGAATCTGGAATCTGGAATCTGGAATTATTGTTAATTGACAAGAGTTATACTCAATGCCTAGTATATTTGCATTGGCCCGGAGGGCGGGCCAGTTTTTTAGAGCCAATATATGCTCATAATGAGCATAAGCGAGGTGAAGCCCGTGGCGGTTGATTTGCTGGAAACATCGTCGGAGTATGCAACTCCGGAACTGACTCCCGAAGTCTTGAAAGAAACCGCGGCCCTATATCAACGCGTGCGGCACATCATTCCGGAGATCGAATGGCCTGTGCACGCCCCCTATATAGCCGCCATCCGGAAACTCAAACTGGAGAGAAAAGCCATAATCCTGGCGCACAACTACCAGACGCCCGAAATCTTTCATGGAGTTGCCGACCTGACGGGAGATTCTCTCGCCCTGGCGCGGGAGGCCGCAAAAGCAAGCGCGGAAGTAATCGTGATGTGCGGCGTTCATTTCATGGCCGAAACGGCGAAATTGATGAATCCCTCGAAAACGGTTCTGATTCCGGACCTGCAGGCGGGATGCTCCCTGGCCGCGTCGATAACGGCCGAAGACATTCGGCAGCTGCGCGGCCGATATCCCGGCGTCCCCGTCGTAACCTATGTCAACACCTCGGCCGAGGTCAAAGCAGAGTCGGACATCTGCTGCACTTCAGGCAATGCGCTCGAAGTCGTAGAGTCGATGGACTCCGATCGCGTCATTTTTTTGCCGGATGAGTTTCTCGGCCGCTACGTCGCCAGTCAAACCAAAAAAGAAGTCATACTCTGGAAAGGCCATTGCGAGGTTCATGAGAAGTTCACGGCCAAAGACCTGCGCACCTACCGGGAGAGCTTCCCCGGCATCGTGATTCTCGCCCATCCGGAATGCCCTCCCGATGTGCTGGACGAGGCCGATTACGTGGGATCCACGGCCGGCATGATCCGGGAAGTTGGCAAACGCAGACCGCAGCGCGTGCTGATGGTCACAGAATGCTCCATGAGCGACAACGTCGCCGTGGAATACCCCCAAATCGAATTTATCCGCCCCTGCAATCTCTGTCCGCACATGAAACTGATAACGCTGCCCAAGATCCTGGATTCCCTGCGCTCGATGAAGCACGTAGTGGAAGTGGATCCCCTGGTTGCCGACCGTGCGCGCGAGGCAGTGCGGCGCATGCTGGAAATTAGGCCGCGCTGATATGCCAAATAATTCCGATCGCAGGACGGACCTTGTGCCGCTATACCCGTTTTTATTTGAAGAGGCTGTGCGCCGTGCCCTAGCCGAAGATTTGGGGAAGAGGCGATGCCACGACGGATGCGATCGTCTCACCGGAAGATCAGGCCACCGCACGCATCGTTGCACGCGTTCCGGGCCGCATCGCAGGCATCGATGTTGCCGGCTATGCGTTTTGCTGTCTCGATCCGCAACTGAACTACGAGGTCCGGCTGCAGGACGGGAAAGATGCCGCAGCAGGGGAAACTCTGGCCATCATCCAGGGAGCCGCGCGTCCCATCCTATCCGCCGAGCGGACTGCTTTGAATTTCCTGGCCGGCCTATGCGGCATCGCGACCGCGACCCGGGATATCGCCGCTTTAATCGCCGCGTATCCCGCGCGCGTAGTCTGCACCAGGAAAACGACTCCCGGCCTGCGCGTTCTGGAAAAATATGCCGTGCGCGCCGGCGGCGGCTCCAATCATCGCCTCGGCCTCGACGATGCCCTGCTGATCAAAGACAACCATATCGTCGTCGCGGGCGGAGTGTCCGAAGCCATACAGCGCGCCCGCAGGCGTGCCGGGCACATGGTCAAAATCGAGGTGGAAGTCGACACGCTCGCCCAGCTGGAACTCGCCTTAAAAGAAAAAATCGACGCGGTGCTTCTGGACAACATGCCGGTGCCCATGCTGACCGAGGCCGTCCGCATGGTGAACAAGAGAGTCATCACGGAAGCATCCGGCGGGATCTCACCTCAGACCGCGGAATCCATTGCGGCTACCGGCGTCGATCTGCTTTCGATCGGATGGATCACCCACAGCGCGCCCGCACTCGATCTCTCGCTGGATTTCTCGTTTAAATTGTAGAGCGCCGGAGCCTCGAAACGAGAGAATGTTGATGCGTGGGATGTCTTTATCCAGCGCGAAGGCCACTCTGCTGCAATGGTCGGAGGCCGGATCCTTATTGACGGCGTGGAAACCGATCGTTACACGGTCGCCCGCGATTACTTGTTCGCAATGGGAGACAACCGCGATGACAGCCTCGACAGCAGGTACTGGGGATTCGTGCCCGTGGAAGATGTCATAGGCACGCCGATGCTGGTTTTCTGGTCGTGGAACCCGAAGATACCCTTGTATCACCTTGGCGCCAAGCTCCGTTCCGTCAACCCTTCACGGATCGGCACCAACTGCCGACTCCGACTAACAACTGCCGACTGCCTTATCAGCGCCTGGCAGCGAAGAAGGTTTTCAGCATCGATCCGCATTCCTCTTCGAGTATTCCTGAGGTCGCGCGGATCTTGTGGTTCAGCACGCTAGTCTCCGCCAGCTGAAAACAGGATGCAACAGCCCCGGCCTTGGGATCTGCGGCCCCGTAAATGACCTCTTCCACCCTGGCATGAATCATGGCTCCGACACACATGAGGCACGGTTCAACCGTAACGACAAGTATCGAACCCGGAAGCCTGTAGTTTGTGCAGTATTGCGCCCCCCGCCGCAGCGCAAGAATTTCGGCATGCGCCGTCGGATCCTGGGTTTGAATCGGGCTATTGTGTCCGCGTCCTATGACCTTTTCATTCAACAGTAAAATTGCCCCGACAGGCACTTCCCCTTCTGCCTCCGCCTTGCGCGCCTCGTTTAACGCTTCACGCATCCATAATTCCGCTGTCGCCTGATCCATAGGATTCCTGATTCGACTGATTCCTGAGTCCTGACTGCGGCGTGTGTGCTTTTGTCCGGAATCCGGAATCTATCGTGCCGGGCCTCTCCGGCTGAAGTACAATATACGCCATGCATATTTCAAGGCGGCTGATTCGCATCCATGATACAGTAGAGGATCGAATTTTATAGCAGAATGATGTAAGCTAAACAGATAGGTTCATTATGACTACTTCAAGTGAAGAACGTTTAAAAATTGCAGTGTTTGTCGATTTCGACAATATTGCCATCGGGGTAAAACAATCTCTCAACCGCAATTTCGACATCGGCACTGTGCTGGAAGCGATCAAGGAAAAGGGCCAGGTCATTTCGAAGATTGCCTACGGAGACTGGAAGCGCGCGGAGGATTACAGCCGGGCCATGACGCAGCATGCCGTGCAGATGGTGCAGCGCAACCTCACTCCCGGCGGCGATAAGAACGGAGCGGATATCGCCTTGGCTCTGGATGCGCTGGAAATGGTTTTTACGCGCAGCCATATCAACGCCTTCGTCATCGTTGGCGGAGACAGCGATTTCATCGCCCTGGTGGAAAAACTCAAACAGTTCGACAAAACGGTTTTTGTGGTCGGCGGGCGTCAATTTACCAGCGTCATTCTGCAGAAGAACTGCCATGAGTTTATTTCGTATGAAAATCTCCTGGGCATTCAGTCCACCCCCCGGAAAGCTGCCGGCAAAACGCAGGTTGCCAGCCCGGTATCGCTGGAGAGCACGTTGCCTCTGATAGGCCGTGCGCTTAAAATTCTCTCGGACCGCGAAGTGTCCCCCCAGTTGGGCCTTCTTAAAAGCACGCTGCTCCAGCTTGATTCCACATTTTCCGAGCGCGACTTTGGAGTGAGCAGCTTTAGGGATTTCATCCAGAAGCTTGCCAACGCCGGCCATGTCCACCTCAAACAAGTGGACCGGAGTTTGCTGGTCGAACTGAAGGATACCCAGGAAGAAAACAAAGCCGAAACGCACGAAATCCCGGCCGCGGTTCCAGAAGCAGTTCCGGAAATTCCGTTTACGCCTGAACAACCCCAGGTTGTCGCTCCGCCCTCGGAAGCCGCCCGCGTCCTGGAAGAACTTCTGCGCGAATCGAAATACAAACCTCACTGGCCGATGTATTTGCGCACCTTCAAGCAACTGCTGCGCTCCCTTCAACCTCCATTTGACGAGCGCCAATATGGCATCACCAGCACCTACGATCTCGTCCGTCAGTTGAGCAAGGACGGATTGCTGCGCGTCGAAAGAAATCGCCAGGGCATTCTGCGCATTTTCCCTGCCGAAAGATTCCCGCGACCAGGGCAGGAACAGCCTGCGGATGATTCCATTCCAACGGACTCACCCGAATTCACGGCGCCTGTGTCCGATCCGCAGAGTTCATGGCAGGAGCCCGAGGCTGAGATGCCCTCGGAACCTCCCACCACACTAACAGAAACATTGCCGGAACCGGCGGAATCTATGTTCACTCCGGAAGAGGAACCTCCAATGCCGGATGGGAACGTTGAAGCCAAGCCGGCTCAAAAACCGAAGGCTAAGCCGCGGAAGAAAGCGTCGTTCCCAAGGCCCACTAAGGCAAAAGGCGAAACGCGAAAGGTAAAATCCACGCGCGACAAGTCAAAGGAAACCGGAAACCGCTAAAACAAGCGCCCCGATGCCCTGTTCACACTGAATGCATGGGCTACGGCCGCCGATTCTCAGGGGATTTTCTATGATCCGCGAAACGCTTGCACAAAAAGGCCCGAGTTTAACAGCCTTCTTCATCGCTCTGATGCTTTTGATATTTGCATTTTTCTACATCCAGTACCGCTATCTTTACATCTGCATCGCAGTCCTGGCCCTCATTTATGGATACCGGCAACTCAAAAAGCGCGATACGCCATTTGAAAAACGCGAGCGTGAACTCCGCAGAAATAGGATGTAGGGCTTTCGGAGATGTGCGGCTGTTCGCTGCCGCTTTTCAAATTTACGCTCCATTTCCCGTCGTTTTTCACAATCGAAATGGTATATGAAAGCGGCAGCAAGCTGCCGCACTCCGAAAGAAAAAAAGGGCGGCTGAAAAGCCGCCCTAATATTTTATATTGCCGGTAAATCGCTCTTATTTGCTGCGCTTGTTGACGATCACTAGCATGTCTTTGGCGCTCTGAATCTTGTCCGCATCTTTGCTAATTTCCACATACTTGTTCAGCAGTTCCTTTGTGCGGCTGTCCTTTGACTTTCCGTCGATATAGTACAGCTGGCCCAGATCGAAATAAGCGTCGGTGTTCGCAGGATTAAGCACAAGAACCTTCTCCAAAGCGGCGCTTGCGAAATTCGGCTCCTTATTTTTCCAGGTCTTCGCCAGATCCGTCAGGGTTTGTTCGGGAGATCCCTCGGCCTTCGGATCGGCCAGCACGCCGATGGCTTCATCGAATTTCTTGCCGTCAAGATAGAACTGCGCAAAAGCATTCCTGTAATCGCCGAGTTTATCGGCCGGAGCAAGTTCCAGCGACTTCTTATATGCGGCAACCGCCGCCTCCTCCTGATTCAGCTTGGCTTGAGCCTTGCCGATCTGCATCCACAGAGGAGCCTGCCGGTCTTCCTTGATCATGCTCTTGGCTTCTTCAAATTTCTTAAGAGCGCCCGCAGCATCGCCATCCTGGAGCAGCTTGTTGCCTTCGAGCATGATCGCCTGGGCTTTATCGATCGTCGCATTTTCTTTTCTCGCACCGATTCTGTTTTTCAATTCCACGAACGATTTTTCATCGGGCTTCAGTTGAATCGCTTTGTCTGCCGCCGCCAGCGCCTCGTCCAGTTTTCCGGCATTCGTCAGAGCAATCGCCATATTGTAATAATTATCGGGACTGTCCGGGCTGTCTTTAATCGCGTCGGTAAAGATCTTGATGGCCAGATCCCAGTTCTTCTGTCGCAGGGCAGCCTCCCCTCTATAGGTGGGCATCTGCTTCAACACCTGCTTTGCGTTTCGCAAAACGATTTCATACGGATTCGGATTGGCAGCCACAGCCGACGGCAAGGCTTTCAGGGCATCCGAAATCTTGGCCGCCTGAGTCAGCAGTTCGATTGCCCGATCGAATTTATCCGCCGTTATGCTTGCGGCACCGTAAAAATAGAGCGTCTCGACACTGGAGGGCTTGATCTCAAGCGCTTGGTTGAAGAGCTTCTCCGCCTCTTCATACTTATTCTGTTTGGCGGTATCCAGCCCCTGCCGGAGAAATTGGTTTGCGCGCTGTTCTTCCGCCGGATCTTCAAAATAAAGCTTCTTATCGGCTCCCGCAACGAGGTTGAGAGTAACCGATTCGCTGGATCCCTTCAGTAAGGCGAATTCGAATAAGGCCGGCGCGAAACCCTCCTTACGCGCGAACACGCGATAGACGCCATCTTCCAGCTTGGCGAATTCCGCGGCGCCCTGGGCATCGGACTTCTTTTCCTTTTCCTTTGCCTTCTGATTGATCACGTTAACAATCACAACCTTTGCGTTCTGGCTGGGAGTGCCGGACGTTTCCAGGCATTTCACCTGCAGCGTGCCGTTTTGGGCATAGCTCGGCAGCGCGAAAAACAAAACGGAAAGAGAAATAATACAAACAAAAAGATATCTGCAGCTGTTCATTTTCATGGTGTGGTAATCTCAAAATTTGAATGGTGAAAAAGCAAAGCGTACTCCGAACCGAACTTCAAAATTTACACGCACAGGGCCGATCTTTCAACAAATAGTCTGTGTTTATCTGATTCATACTCTACGGGATCCTGACGATGAGCTTCGATGTCCCGGTATTCCCGTCCCCGTCACTGGAGCGAAGGCCGATCAGGTGCTCCCCTGCGGCAAGCTCCGGAGTCAGAATCCTGTAGTCTTCCTGGGCCGAATCGGCGATCCCGTCCACCGGGAAAATCAGAAGCCACTCTCCGCCATCGATGGAAAATTCGCCCGTTGCGATGCGCCCCGTCAGCACGCCCGCCCGGAACTGCACTTCCACTTTTTTGCCGCTTGTCTTGTTGGCGGTCACTTCAATTTGCGGCACGGCATTTGCGATGACAAATGGGTCCGAGATCAGTTCGCCCACCAGAAATCTGTCATAAGGATTCGATGGGGCATCGCTCGCCACTACTTTCAGCCTATACAAACCGTCCGGAAGAGCCGCCGTATTGAGAGTATAAAACGTATCGGACAGCTTCTTTTCCAGCAGCTTCCACTCGGCTTCGCCTTCGCCCTTGAAATAAAGCGAATACTCCAGCGAATCCTCATTTTCATCCGTAGCCTTCCAGGCAAAGGACTGAGCCCCGGGCTGAAGCACCTGGCGCGGAGGAAGCGGCTGCCTGTCCTTTCCCCGTTCCCGCGGGGCGTTCAACGCGCGACCATCCGAAGTAGTCGCGGAAGAAACGAAGCTCATGCCGCTCGCGGCCATCGACGGCTGCTTTTGGAGCTCCAGGCCGTAGGGCAGGACATCGATGCCAGTGACCTGGGGCCGCAAATTCTGCTGCAAATAGGCGATCTGGACCCGGGCCAGCATGTCGGTCGGCGCATTCTGACCTGCGCCGGCACCGCCTTGCGCCTTGCCGTCCTTGCCGTCCTTGAATGACGCGCGCCACTGCAGATAGCGCGCGCGCGGGCTCGTGATCTGCTGGCCCGGCGCGGTATAGGGCGCGCTCCAATCGCTCCAGGAAGCTTCGGCCTTGCTTGTGTTCCCCGTTCTCGTGGAAATCTCGATGTTTGCTCCGCCGGGATTGGCGACGTGCCATGAAATCTTCCCCCACGAAGCCACCGTCCTGGCATCCAGCGCTGCGGATTCGAAAACGCCGGACGGCGCGCGCTGCGTCCGCAGCTTGTACACTTTCCCGCGATTGCTGCCGGCAAGAAATGTGACGTCCCCCGCTGTGAGCAGCTGAGTCAAATCCTCTTCCGGAAAATCGGAGATCACGCTTACCTGTTTTGCAGTATCAACAGACAAAAGACGCCCCTTGGGTCCCGTCGCGACCAGCAGGGACCCATCGTCCCGGACCGTCGCGCTGTACACCGTCTGTTCCCCGGAGCTATACACGGTTTCCGTGCTCCCGTCTTTGGTAATGGCATACACCGCCGACTTGGTTCCCCCGGATGCCTTTTCTCCTCCGGGCGCCGTCACTGTTTTGGCGCTTTGGGAATTGCCCGCCGCCGCGGCCACAGATTCCACCACGATAGCGGTCACGGAAACCGTAGCGCCTGCCGCAGCCGCAGCCTCCGGCTTCGGAGTAGCGACAGCACCCGCTCCCTTTGCGGAGGAAGCAACGGCATAGATCGTGCCGAAACGGTCCATGGCCATCGCATGCACCTCCTCCAAAGGAGTATCCATCAGGGCAAACCCTTTGCCGTCGGGGGAAATCTGGATAATGAGACCGGCCGGAGATGTCCCTGCCAGCAGATTATTGCTGCCATCTCTTAAAAAGCTCACCACGTGATTATCGCTGCAGGTGTAGAAGACCGATTTCTTCCCGCCTTTATCCACTTTATAGATGATGCCGTTGGCGCCTGTGCCGACGTAGAGATTGTCGGCGCTGTCAAAAGTCATAGTCCAGATATATTTGTTTTCGGGATCGCAAAATTCCGTCGACTGGGTCGCGCTCGTAACTTTATAGACCTTTCCGTCCGGAGAGGTGCCCACATAAAGCATGTCGGAACTGTCCAGAGCCAGGGCAAAAACGTTCAGCTCTTTTGATTGAAAGTAGAGACTTCCCTTTCCCTGAGGATCGATCTTGAAAACCTTTCCTTCGTCGCCCGTTCCGACATAGAGATTGCCCGCCTTGTCGCGGACCATCGAAAAAATGTAGGCCTGACCCGTGTCATAAACCAGATCGTATGTCGGCGCAATAAACAGCTTGCCGTCGGAAGAAAGAGATAATTGCTTGAAGCTGCCTTTGAGCAGGTCTTCCTGCGAAAAATTCTCCCAAAACTGAGGCGTGACCGCGAAAGCGGCCACAGAAAGCAAAAGTAATAGGATTAGAATGGCAAATACTCTAATTCGCATGGCAACTCCAGAACATCGAAAATGATTTAATGTGCCGCGCCTTTCGGCGCTCATTTTAAGGTCATCCGCATCCCGACCTTACGGTCGGGCCTATTGCCGCATACCCGCGCCCGCAGGGCGCCTTCGGAGTGCGGCAGCTCGCTGCCGCTTTAAAAACCGATCAAAATCTATGTTTTTCGCCTGCTTATTGAAAGCGGCAGCAAGCTGCCGCACTCCGAAAGCTTCGCCCTGCAAAAAGTATGCGGCATTGGCCGCGACGGCAGCGCTCCCAGGGGCATCGAGCCCCAACCCACATATACTTGTTTACAATGAGCGAGACGCATGCAAAAAGCCGAGCAAGCTGCCGCACTCCGAAAGCTTACGGTATGACAACAAGCTTTAAGGCTTTCGCGCCGGAAACCATATACTTAGTTCCATCCATCTCATATTCCATAAGCGTGGAGGTGCGAATGGCCGTCATGGCGCCTGCCTTGCGCTCCGATTTAAGTATCGCCAGTATGGATGGCGGCAATCCCGGCATTCCTTCTCCCTTGACTACAGCCCCGGGCTCCTGGCGAGAAAGTCTCAGATACAGGCGATCGTTTTTCCGAATATTATTGATGAATTTGACCAGCTGCGTGAGATCGCGTGGAATGAGGTTTTCCCCTTCCTCTCTTTCATCCATAGCCATCAGCGTCGATCCGTCCGCCACCAGCATCGTCAGCGGGCCGGGAGAGGCATTCGCCGGAATGAGCAACGGGTATGTATCCTGCATCAGCTCTCCGCTGGTTTTTTTATAGGTAATTTCCAGATCCAGGGATTCCCCGGCTTTCACCTCGGTTCGGGGCAACCGGATGGAATCCAACAGCGCGGCCTGGTCGTCCTCTTGCGCCGAAATTTCCAAATCGATGTTTTGCAGATCCAGATTGCGATAGCCGGCGGCCATCAAATAATTCACAGGCACCGCGATGGAGAGCGCCGCGGAATTCAGCACGTCGCTGTCGGAGGAAAAGCCATTTTCTATCTCGACCGTCGGCTCATTTTTAACGCGGATCTTCCCTTTGACTTTCAGCGTAACCACTCCCTGAGCGCGCTCGAACGTGGTGAGCGTGTTGTATACGGCTGCATTCACCAGGAGCGGCGTGAGAAACGGATCATTCGCGACTTCGTATTTGAATTCCTTCTTTGTCCCTCGGCTCGTTGTGAGAAGCACCCGCAGAGGCACCATGCGCGGCTTCGCGCCCAAAATGCCATAAATGCCCACGCCCCGATCCTGACGGATCGTCCCCACCTGCTCGCCGATTTCCAGAACCTTAAAGGAGCTTTCCAGGCTCGGCACCACCAGGATCGCCCTGCCTTTATGTATGGGCAGCTCGGTAAAACCCAGTTGGAGCATGCTGTGGCCAAAAGCATAAAGCCGGTCGCCATCGACGTAGGTCACCGTTCCGCCTGCCGAGACGTCAAGATCCCCGCGCACCAATGGCACGATAATGTTGGATCCGGGCTCAAGCGGCGCGCTGTCCGATGCCTTTTTTGCCGAGTCAATTCCGGAGGCGGATCCTCCGGCCCCCTGCAAAAGCGACATGCCCATGGATCGAAGCTGGGGCCCAAAGATCCGCAGCGTTTCGCTGTGAAATCCCCCGAGACTCAAAGGCGTCGCAATAGGAATAAGCGAATGCCCTCGAAAATTGGCCAGCTGCGGCTGCTGCCGGATGTCGTCGGAAGTCACCGCCAGGCTTTCCGCTTTGCTTGCGCCCGTCGGCGACGGCAACCGGTATTTCCATGGCAGGGTATTGCTGAGAGGGATCTTCTTTCCGGAAGACGGATCCGGGCTCTCGTTGAAAGCATCCACCATCTGCGGTGATCGGGGTGATTCCGCCGATCGCCTCTTTCGTGAATGAGAAGGAATATGCCACGGCTCCCAAAAGCTTGCCGTCTATGAAAACCGGGCTGCCGCTCATGCCTTCAAATATTCCGGTCTTCTCCAGCAGGCTGCCGCTGAACCGCGCAAGCACAACCGACACTCCGGGATTCACCCCGTGCAAAATGCCGAGGATTTCAACCTGGAATTCCTCCGGCCTGGATCCCTGAACGCAGGTCCTGCCGATTCCTTTCATCCCGGGCTGAAGATCCTCGATTTTAAAAAATTCGGTTTTTGCCGGAGCCTGCGAAAAGAAAAGCAGCAGAATCACTGCCGCGGCAAAAGCAAGCCGCATCCATCGGTTTGTCATGGTCAACCTTTCAAAAGTTATCAGTATAGCAGAATGACGAATTACGAGTTACGAATGACGAAATTTAAAATACCCCGTTGTTGGGGCAGCATTTTCATTCACATGGGTAAATACGGAAACAGGGCATATCAGCGCTCCCATCTATCGAGTAAACCAACCTTTGATTTTTTATTTCGTAATTCGTCATTATGTTACCTTTGGCAAATGCCCTTCCGACTGCAATCACCGTATGTTTCAATTCGTCATTCGTCATTCGTATTCGTAAATCTGTTTCATTCACCTTGATCTTCATTCCCGTCCTAACTTCTTAGCATGATTCGCAACGACGTGTGCGCAGTGATTCTGGCGGGAGGCCAGAGCCGGCGGATGGGTTTCAACAAGGCATTGATCGATGTCAACGGCCGCCCCATCATCAGCCTCCTGATTGACCAGGTGAGCCAAGTAACAAACCGGATCCTTATCTCCTCAAACGACAGTTCCAGTTACCGGTTCCTCAGTTTTCCCGTGGTCCCCGACCATTTCGCCGGATGCGGCCCCCTGGCGGGCCTCCATGCGGCGATGCGCGGCAATGATTGTTCGCTCTTTATTGTGCTTGGCCTGTGATCTGCCGAATCTGCAGAGCTCCCCTGTTAAAAAGTCTGGTTTCGCTCGCCGAGGGCTTCGACGCGGCAATCCCTCGCACCAAGGATGGACGGGCGCATCCTCTGTGCGCCGCATACCAAAGGACCTGCCTCCCATCCATCGAACAAGCCCTGGAAAGAGGCTCCCATAAGTTCATCGAAATCTTCCTCGACAACGCCCTGGCCGTACGATGGATCGGGCCCGACGAAGGCGTCTATAAAGCGGCCGAACTGGCTAATATCAACACCCCAGAGGACTTGCAGAGACTCAAGCGCCGCCTCCTCGCACATCCCCTTTAGACTCAACATATAGTAGTCGATCCGCCAAACACCCCGATATGTTGTGATTTTTCTTGGTCACCCGAAACGGCCTGTGATATAGTGCCCTCGTATTTCAGGGGTCGCGAAAAAGACCCACACTATCCATAGATGTTGAGCTGAAAAGCACGGTTTTAGCCCGCTTTTCTCACGGGGTTTTGTAGCGAGGCGGCGCAGACGGGCGTGGGTACAAGGCGCGCGACCGAGGGCCCCGCAGACGTACTAGACGGTACGTCGAGGAGCCCGACGGAGCGCAACGCAGTAGACATGCCCGGATCCGCCGCCGCAGTAGAAAGCCCGTGAGAAATGCGGGCTAAGCGTCCATTACAGTCAGGCGTTGGCTCTTGGTATTACCTGACGGGCCGGAGTTAGGATCTTGAAGAAGAATTCCAGGGCAAAGGGTCAATTCGGGAAATACTTCAAAACGATCTTTCCCGCAATAGCGATTCTGTTGGTCGGTCTTTTCATCATTTCAGCCGTTTTTGTCTACAAAATTTCCCGTCCGGACGTGGTCCTGGAATCCGTCAGTCCTTCGCATTATTTGCTGCCGTCCCTTGAGATTTCCGCTCCCGGCGCCAACGGGGACATGATCGACGGCTGGTGGATCCCCGGCCTCAAAGGTGCGCCCGGAATCATTCTTGCCCCGGGATATGGGATGAACCGGTCCGACGCGCTGAGCCTGGCCGTCGGATTGCACAACAATGGATTCAATCTTTTCATTTTTGACCAGCGCGGCAGCGCGGATTCTCCCCGGGAAGTGAGCACGCTCGGCTTGTACGAGACCGAGGATATGCTGAGTGCCGTACAGCTCCTCCGCGACCGCCCCGAAATCAATCGCGAACGCATCGGGATCTGGGGAGTGGATATCGGTGCGCTGGCTGCTTTGAAAGCAGCCGCCCAATTCACCGAAATCCGCGCCATAGCGGCAGACAGTGCATTCCAGTCCCCCAACGATTTTCTGTCCTACAGGATCGAGGAGGAGTATGGAATAAGCAATCGCCTCCTCGAGTTCGGATGCTATCAGGTCTTCCGGCTGTTTCACCTCCGGGGCAGCCTGTCCGCCGGTGAGGAGCTGCCGCTGCAGGCGCTTTCCGACCGGAACATTTTGTTTATCAAAGGAGAAAATCGCCAACGTTTAGGCTCTCTGACCACGGACATTTATGACGCGCTGCAGCCTCAAAAAGAATTGATTTCGTTCAAAGCGGCGCGCTTTCACTCCATGAGCGGAGAAGATCTCAAAAACTATGACAGGCAGGTAGTCAACTTCTTTCATCTGAATTTGCGGTAAAGGTCTTAAAAACAATTCGTTTTTCCCGACGGGTATGAACGGCAATGAACCAAATAAAGAAACTCGAGCTAGTCGGATTTAAGTCTTTCTGCGATCGCACGCACATCCCCTTCCACGAGGGGATCACGGCGATTGTCGGGCCGAACGGCTGCGGCAAGAGCAACATCGCAGACGCCATCAGCTGGGTTGTCGGGGAGCAAAGCGCCAAGTCGCTGCGCACCGACAGGATGGAAGGAGTGATTTTTAACGGGACTCAAACGCGCAAATCCACCGGTTTCGCGGAAGTCGTGCTGACTCTGTCCCTGACCAATCCGATCGAGATCCCCGGGGTGCCGGATTTGAATTCGGAAGAATTCACCGTCGGCAGGCGCCTCTACCGTTCGGGAGACAGCGAATATTACCTGGACGGACGCCGCTGCCGCCTCAAGGACATCCAGGCGCTTTTCGAAGGAACCGGCCTCGGGCCAAACTCCTACGCCATACTCGAGCAGGGCAGGATCGGCCAAATCCTCAGTTCAAAACCGGCGGAGCGCCGCAGCCTCATAGAAGAAGCCGCCCGGATTACTCTATTCAAAAGCCGCCGCTATGCCGCGGAATCGAAGCTCGAACAAGCGCAGCAAAACCTGGTGCGCGCTCAGGACATTATTCGCGAAGTGGTCCGGCAGCTCAATTCCCTGCGCCGGCAGGCGGCAAAAGCGCGGCGCTACGGCCGGCTGCGCGACGAGATGCGCTCGATTCAGCGTCTCAAAATCGGCATGGAAGAGCGGCAGCTCCGCGCAAAATTGACCGAATGCTCCACCCGCTTTGCGCAGGCACAGGAACAGGAGCAGATCATTCTGGCTGAACTCGCGGCCGCGGAACATGCGCGCGAGGCCGCGCGCAAAGCCTGCGAGTCGCGGGAGGACGCGGTCAACCTGACGCGCGAGCAGTTGTCCGCGTTGAAGGCAGATGCCGGGACCGCCCAGAATATGCTGGAAAACCAGGAAACCCAGAAACTGGGACTGATCGCCCGTTCCGGAGAACTCGACCGGGAGCACGTGGCCATCGAGGAGCGCGGGCAGCTTATCCAGCATGAAATGGAGCGCCTCACTAACTCGTCTCAGTCTCTCTGCGACGAGATCGCCCTGGAGCAGCAGACCCTGGAATCCGAGCGGACCAAGAGCGACGTTTTGCTGGATGCGATCCGGGAGACGGAAAATAAAATCGACGAGCTGCGGTCTTTCCTCTTAACAGGAGCAGGCCGGCTGTCTGATCTGAAGAATCTGCAGGCCCGCTGCATGGAAGGCATCAACCGCATTTCAGCCCGGGCAAGCCGTCTGGAAAGCGAAAGCCAGATAAAGGCTCAGGAGCGCGGGAACCTGGTCGCGCAGCTGGACAAAGTCCGCAGCGAACACCAACAGAAGGCGCAACGTCAGAACGAAGTCGCCGCAAGTGTCGAAGAGCTTGAATCAAAAACGGCTCAACTCGCCGCGAGCATCGACCAGGTTGCTGAAGACCTTACGGTCGAGGTCAATGAACACAGCCTGATGCAGCACCGGTACTCGTCGCTCGAAGACGTTGAAAGGCGGCGCAGCAACTATTCCGAAGGCGTGCAAAAGTATCTTTCGACCCGGGTCCCCGGGGAAGAACTCCTGCAGGCAAAAACGCTGGCGGACCATATCGAAACCGATCCCGCTTATGAAGCCGCGATGGAGGATTACCTCAACGATCCGCTGCAGTACATCCTGGTGGAAAACCGCGAGGACGCCGTGCAGGGAGTGGAACGTCTCAAACGCATCGGCGCGGGCAAATGCACCTTCATGACGCTCCGCAACGGGCACAGCCGTCACGCGTCGGACCAACGGCCCAGCCTGAACGGAGACGGCATCGTCGGCTATCTCGACGATCTGCTGCACATGAATGAAGACGTCAAAGTCGCCTTCGAAAGAGCGCTTCCGGATTACGCCTCTACGATCATGGTCTCAGACCTCAACACGGCTTTTCGCGTCGCGGAAAGCTCGCCCGGCTCGAGTTTCCTGACTCTTGCGGGAGAATCCTATTCGACGCGCGGCACGCTGTCGGCAGTGGGCGAACGAAAATCGATGGCCGGCTTTCTTGCGCTGAAGCGTGAAAAACGCGAACTCGGGAAAAAACTGACAACCCTGAGCGACAAGATCCAGGCCACCCGCGAGGAACTCGCCCGCCTGAAACACGAACAGGCCGTTGTCGCGGAATCGCTCAAAGCCCTCACCGCAGAATCGCGCAAACTGGAAGTGGAAACCGCCCTCACGGCGCACGAAACAGCAAATCTGCAGGGCGAACTCGAAAAAATAGGCCAGGCAGAGAGCGTCGCGAATACCGAACTGACGCAGTTGCGCACAGAAAAGCAGGATTTTGAAGTCAAACTGAAGGAAGCCGCCGTTCAAATCGAAGAAATCGAAAGGCGCAGCGGAACAGGATCCGAGGAACTGGCGGAATTGAACGCCCGTCTCCAGTCTTTGCGGACCGAGAGCGCCGAGCATTCGAAACAGCTCGCGACGTTCATCGCGGCGCACGCCGTGAAACAGGAGCGCCGCTCCGCCATGGAGGCCGATCTGAAGCGCCTCACCTTGGAACTGGATGACGTTCGCAACCGCATCAAAGTCAACCGTTCGGAAGCAGCCTCGGCGCTCGAGCGCATCGCAGAGCTGGAGATCGTGCAGCAGGAAGTACGAATCCGGATCGAGGACTGCAACCGCGCGATCCAGGAAACGACCGCAGCGCTGGAAGAAAAACAGCGCGAATTCAGCACCGAGCGCGCGGCGCTGGCAGCCTTTGAAGAAAAGCTGCGCCAGCTGCACGGCAGCCGCGAAGAGGCCATGAATGTGCGCGGCAAAATCGAGATCGAAAAGACACGGTTCGAAAGCGATTTCGAACACCTGGAACGCAGCTGCCAGGAGGAGTTCCGCCTCTCCATTTCCGAGGCCGTGGCCGACATCGCGGACACCGAATGGCAGCGGGACTACCAGGATGTCGCACAGTCGCATGACCGGCTGCGCGAAGTGATTGAAAACTTCGGCGCCATCAATATGCGCGCGCTCGAAGAGTACCAGGAACTGGATCAGCGCTACCAGTTCATGAACGGGCAGCGGCTCGACATCGAAAAATCGATTGCCGACACCCAGAAGGCAATTATGGAAATCAACCGCCGTTCCGTGGAGCAGTTCAAAGAAGCCTTCGATGCGATCCGCCAGAATTTCCAGGAGACCTTCCAGCTGCTCTTCGCCGGCGGGCAATGCGATCTCAAACTGATGGACGACAGCGATGTTTTGGAAAGCGGCATCGATATCATCGCGCAACCGCCCGGAAAGCGACTGCAGAACGTGCTGCTCCTTTCCGGCGGCGAGAAAGCGTTGACGGCCCTGGCGCTGCTGATCGCCATCTTCCGTTTCCGGCCGAGTCCGCTGTGCGTCCTGGACGAAGTCGATGCGCCGCTCGATGATGCGAATGTGGCCCGGTTCACGCGGCTCCTCGCGGAACTGAGCAAGGACACCCAGTTCATCATCATCACGCACAACAAATGCACGATGGAGATCGCCCAGACCCTCTATGGCATAACCATGGAAGAAGCGGGCGTCTCGAAAATAATCGGAGTCGATTTCCGTCATCAGCCCGTAGCACTGGCCAGCTAGAACATAATTACGAATTACGAATTACGAATGACGAATTGAAAAATACCGCACAATTCATACATCATTCGTGACTTAAAGGGCGGCTACGAATTACGAGTTACGAATTACGAATGACGAATTGAAAGATACAGCGCAATTCATTCATCATTCGTGATTTAAAGGGCGGCTACGAATTACGAGTTACGAATTACGAATGACGAATTGAAAAATACCGCGCAATTCATACATCATTCGTGACTTAAAGGGCGGCTACGAATTACGAGTTACGAATTACGAATGACGAATTGAAAAATACCGCACAATTCATTCATCATTCGTGATTTAAAGGACGGCTACGAATTACGAGTTACGAATTACGAATGACGAATTGAAAAATACGCGCAATTCATACATCATTCGTGACTTAAAGGGCGGCTACGAATTACGAGTTACGAATTACGAATGACGAATTGAAAAATACCGCACAATTCATTCATCATTCGTGACTTAAAGGACGGCTACGAATTACGAGTTACGAATTACGAATGACGAATTGAAAAATACCGCGCAATTCATGCATCATTCGTGATTTAAAGGACGGCTACGAATTACGAGTTACGAATGACGAATTACGAATTGAAAAATACCGCGTTAGCACTTTGATTAGCGGACGAATTACGATTACGAGTACGAATATGAAAAATACTCCTTTGTTAGGGATGCTTTTGCATTTATAAAGAAGAAGCAGGCATCTTAAAGAGTACCTCGGTATATAATTCGTAATTCGTCATTCGTAATTCGTAATTCAAAAGGGGGTTTTATGTCGAATGTATGCATCCAAACAGAGCTGAGTGGGTTGAAACTGCTCCGCAGAGGAAAGGTCCGCGATTTATATGAGTATGGAGATCTAATCCTGCTGATTGCGACCGATAGAATTTCGGCGTTCGACGTCGTGCTCCCCACGCCCATTCCCATGAAGGGCGCGGTGCTGACGCAGCTGTCGCAGTTCTGGTTCGACATGATGCACGATCTTGTGCCCAACCACCTGATCAGCACGAATGTGGCTGATTTCCCGGCCGACCTGCAGAAGTTCCGGGATGTTTTGCACTTGCGCAGCATGCTTTCGGTTCAGGCGGACATGTTTGCCGTCGAGTGCGTCGCCCGCGGCTACCTGGCCGGTTCCGGCTGGAAGGAATACCAGGAGAGCGGCTCCGTCTGCGGCATCAAGCTGCCAGCCGGACTGCGGGAATGCGACCGGCTGCCCGAGCCGATTTTTACGCCGGCAACCAAAGCCGAGTCCGGGCACGACCTCAACATATCGTTTGAAGAAAGCGCCCGGATCATCGGGAAGGAAAACGCCACCAAACTCAGAGACCTGACTATTGCCATCTACAATCGCGCGGTGGAATACGCTCTCTCCAAAGGCATCATCATCGCCGACGTAAAATTCGAGTTTGGGATTTATAAGGACAAGATCATCCTCTGCGACGAAGTCCTGACGCCTGATTCCTCCCGATTCTGGCCGCTCGCCAGCTATCGCCCCGGCGGCCCGCAACCCTCCTTCGACAAGCAGTACGTGCGCGACTATCTCGAGGAAATTCACTTCGACAAACAGCCTCCCGCACCCGAGCTTCCGCCCGCGGTAGTGAAAGGCACAACGGACAAATACCTCGAAGCCTATCGACTGCTGACGGGCAAGCCCTTGGTTTAGCTGATAGCTGTCAGACCGCAGAGCGGTGTAATGAATTTAGCCGGGCCTTTTAAGGCCCGGACCGGGAGGGCATCAAATATTGCGTCGCGGCAGCGACGCCTGATTTCAACCGTCGCTGACCGCGACGGGCCTTCGATTGCCCCCAATATCCCCGGCCTTGAAAGGCCGGGCTAAAATCAGCGGGCCGCTGCGCGGCTAACTCTGCAATTCAGATTTAATTTTCGTTGCTCCCGCCAAGCACGCTGTGTAATCTGTCGTCATGCAACTAAGCCAATGGACGTTTCTCGACTTTCTATTCGTATGTATTGTGCTGGTGTCGATCGGGCTTGCTGTAACCAAAGGGCTGGTCCGCGAGATTGTCAGTCTGGTCGCGCTCATCGGGGGATTCATTCTTGCTGTCCTCTATTACCCCTCCCTGGGCAGCGTGCTGACTGAATTCTGCCGGACGGATTCGGTCGCCAATTTCATTGCCTTTCTGATCCTCTTTATCGGCTGCATCCTGATTGGTGCCATTACATCGTTTCTCGTCAACCGCTTCATGAAGGCCGCTTCCATCAAATGGATTGACCGTATCCTGGGAGGGATCTTCGGCCTCCTGCGCGGATGGGCGATCGCCTCCGTCCTGGTTGTTGCGTTGATTGCATTTCCTGTGCGCGAACATGTGATTCCACAATCCGTGATGGCGCCCTATCTTCTGGCGGGAGCCCGGGCAGCGGTTTTGCTGGTTCCTCAAGACTTGAAAGATAAATTTAACGAACAGTACAAGAAGGTGCTCGAGTCCTGGAATCAGAAAAGGAGTGAGGCATGAGCGAGAGTGACGTCAAACCTCCGTTGCGGCTCAAGGAGCGGATGGAGACTCTTTGCCGGGAAATGGTCGAGAAAGGAATTCTTTTTTCCGAAGCCACGGAGAATTTCGAGCGCTGCTTTATCGCTGAGGTTATGAAACGCAACAAAGGCAACCTGATCCGTACTGCCGCCACTCTCAGGATTCACCGCAACACGCTGTCGAAAAAAGTCAATCACCGCAAAAAATAATTGAATTTCGGTGACAGTCACCGAAATTCTTTAATTAGATTCGGCGTGATGGCGCACGTCGATGCCTTGCACGAAGAAAAGGACATCTTCGGCAATATTGGTTGCGTGATCCGCGAGCCGTTCCAACCCGCGGGCGACGAGCAGGTGATCGATGCCCGGATGGATTCGGCTCGGATCTTCCTCCATAAATCGGATGATCTCGGCATACATCTCATCGCGAAGCCTGTCCACCGCATCGTCGGAGCCCAGGACCGTTCTTGCCAGATCCGGATCCTTGCGCACAAATGCATCGATGCTGCTGCTGATCATATCCTGGGCCAGCTTGGCCATATAAGGGATATCGATGTTGGGTTTCACCAAAGGCATGTCTAAGAGCGAAAGCGCGCGTTCCGCGATGTTGACGGCGATGTCGCCCATCCGTTCCAGATTGTTGTTGATCTTGATAGACATCGTTACAAAACGCAAATCCATGGCCACCGGCTGCTGGAGCGCCAGCAACCGGATCGCGATGTTGTCGATCAGGATTTCCAGCTTATTGATCCGGTCTTCGTTATCAAAAACGACCGAAGCTGCCTCCCGGTCGCGCTGGATCACCGCGTCCACGCTGCGCGTGATTGAATCTTCTACCAGTCTGCTCATCTCGAGCAGCTTGCCGTTCAGTTCATCGAGTTCTTCGCGAAGATGCTGCAAATCAATACCTCCATGGCTATCGGGGAATTTCGGTGACTGTCACCGAAATTCCCATTACCCGAATCGCCCTGTAATGTAATCCTCGGTGCGCTTGTCGCGCGGATTTGTAAAAATGTCGACCGTGGGCCCCATTTCCACGAGTTCCCCCTGGAGGAAAAAGGCCGTGTAATCGCTGACCCTCGCGGCCTGCTGCATGTTGTGGGTCACAATCACGATCGTGTATTCCTTCTTCAATCGGAATATCAGGTCCTCAATTTTTGCCGTAGATATCGGATCCAGCGCCGACGCCGGCTCGTCCATCAACAATATTTCCGGGCGCACAGCCAGCGCACGCGCAATGCAGAGACGCTGCTGTTCCCCGCCCGACATGCTGAGCGCGTTTTTGTGCAGGCGGTCCTTGACCTCGTCCCAGATCGCCGCGTGGCGCAACGCCTCTTCCACCCGGCCTTCTCTTTCCGCCGCAGATTTTGTCAGCCCGTTGATTCTCAACCCATAGGCGATATTATCGAAAATCGATTTAGGAAACGGGTTCGGCTGTTGAAAAACCATTCCCACGTTGCGGCGCAACGCCACGACATCAATTTCAGGCGAAATGATATTCTGGTCATCCACGACAATTTCGCCTTCCATCCGGACATTGGAGATGACGTCATTCATCCGGTTCAGGGAGCGCAGGAATGTGGACTTCCCGCACCCGGAAGGGCCGATGATTGCGGTGACACGCCTCGCATAGATATCCATCGAGATGTCGTGCAGGGCTCTGTGGGTGCCATACCAGAAATTGAATTTGTTTACGGCCACACGGACTTCAGCAGGCCCTGAAGAATCCCCCGGTATCACCCGACTATGGACCTCAGTTCGGATGCCGGGAAATCCGGTATCTGCAGTTGAGGATAGCATCAGACACTCCGCTGGGCGACGCGCATGCGTGCCCGGATCAAAACAGCTACGGCGTTCAAAAGAAATGTCAGCGCCAAAAGCACGAACACGGTCGAATACAGCAGCGGCTTCGTGGCATCGACGTCCGGGGATTGCGTGGACATGATGAAAACGTGGTATCCCAGGTGCATAAACTGATCGGTGAGTCTGGACGGTATCTGCGGCAGAAAATATGCGGCGCCGACGAACAGAATCGGCGCGACTTCGCCGGCAGCCCGGCTGACAGCAAGCACCGAACCGGTCAAAACTCCGGGCATCGCGTGCGGAAGCACCACGCGGAACACCGCCTGGGATTTGGTCGATCCCAGCGCATAGCTGGCCTCGCGAAAACTGCGCGGCACCGATTGAAGAGCTTCCTCCACGCTGACCACGACCACAGGCAGCGTCAGAACAGCCATGGTCAAAGCCGCCCAGATAAGCGCCGGTTGCCCATAGGCGAGCTCTCCCCCGTTAACGGTGCGGTCAATTCCCTTGCCGACGAACTGCACGAAAAATCCCAATCCGAACAATCCGAAGACAATCGAGGGTACGCCGGCCAGGTTGTTGACCGCTTGCCGCGAGATGTAATAAAACCAGGAACTGCGGTCGGCATATTCCGAAAAGTAGATAGCGACAAAAACCCCTGCTGGCGCCACAAAGACAGACATCAGCAATACCAACGCTACCGTGCCAAATATTGCAGGGAAAATGCCACCCCCCTTCATCCCGTCGGAAGGAGCCGCCGTTAAAAATTCCCAAGACAGCTTTTGCCACCCGTTATAGGAAATGATTCCGATGAGGATTATCAGAATGGCGAGGATGCACAGGCCGGCCAAAGCCGTGAGCCAGCGAGTCGCGCGATCCCAAAAAATCCTCTGTCGAGTCGTATCCATTCTAGGATTCTCCCAGCAATTTGTTTCTCAGACGGCTTATGACCCAGGAACCGGTGCTGTTCAACACAAAGGTAATTAGAAACAACAGCAGGCCGAGAAAGAAAAGGACCCGGTAGTGGGCGCTGCCGAAAACCACTTCCGCCAACTCGGCGGCAATCGTCGCTGGAAGCGTCCGGGTAGAATCGGTAAAGGACCACGAGGTGATGGCCGCGTTTCCCGAAGCCATAAGCACAATCATGGTCTCGCCGATGGCGCGGCCGAAACCGAGAACGATGCCGGCGAAAATTCCGGGCATGGCCGCAGGCAATACGACGCGCACCGTGGTCTCGGCGCGCGTGGCGCCGAGAGCCCATGACGCCTCCCTCAGCTTGCGCGGCACAGCCGAAAGCGCGTCCTCGCACACCGTGTAGATGATGGGGATCACCGCGAGACTGAGCGCCACCCCCGCGACAATTGCATTCAAACGGTATTCGAAACCGAACAGGTCCTGCATCCAGGAGGCAAGCACAATCAGCGCGAAAAATCCGAGCACGACTGAAGGGAACCCCGCAAGCATTTCAACGATTGGCTTGAAAATCTCCCGCGCCCATTTGGATGCGAATTCCGCCGTGAAAATCGCCGCCGCCAGGGAAAGCGGGATCGAAAAAATCATGGCGATGATCGTAACCTTGAGCGTACCCAGGAGCAATGGCATCAGGCTGTACTTCGGTTCAACAGAAACCGGATGCCACGAATATTTCAGCGGGGCATCCGGCGTGCCATAGTTCTGGGGGAGAAAGAGCCGGCTCCATCCGACTTCAGCCATCGCATCCGGTTCATAAAACAGCGGCAGCGCTTCTTTCGCTATAAAAACCAGGATCAGAAACATGATCGCGATGGACAGCCAGGCGCTGACGCGAATAAATCTGGCAATCATCCAATCGCGCGCACTGCGCCAGCTAATGCCACGGTTTAGAAGTTCCATACTGAAGTCCGGTCTGAATTTCGGTGACAGTCACCATAACTCCCAAATTCCTCGAAAAGTGCCAATAGGCCAACGGCTTTAGTGAATTTGGGAGTTATGGTGACTGTCACCGAAATCTGACAGCTATTTCTTCCCCATTTTTGCCAGCATTTCCGCAGAGAGCGGATAGTAACCGACATCAGTCACGACCGACTGTCCGTCCGCCGACACAACCCAGTCCGTCAGCTTCTTGATCTGATCCTTTGGCTGACCCGCGAGATACCAGTACAGGAAGCGGCTGATGGGGTAGATGTTTTTCTGGACGTTTTCGAGCGTCGGATCAACGGCTGGAGTCGAGTTGTTCTTCTTGACCTTAAGAGCCTTGACGCCTTTCAAGTACGCAATCCCGCCATAGCCGATTCCGCGGAAATCCTTGGAAACCGCATTAATCACCGCGGCCGTGCCGGGAAGCGTCTGAGTAGTCGGGTAATAGTCCGCATTTTCCAGGACATGCTCTTTGAAGTAGGCATACGTGCCGGAGCTGTTCTCGCGTCCATAGATAATAATGCGTTCGTCGTTGCCGCCCACATCTTTCCAGTTTTTCACCGCACCGGTGTAGATCTTTTTCAGCTGTTCCAGCGACAATTCCTGCAACGGATTCTTATCGTGAACATAGACTGCCAGTCCGTCCAACGCCACCGCCAGCTCAAGTACAGCGACCCCCCGCTTTTGTTGAAGCTGCGTTTTTTCCGCGTCTTTCATCGGACGGGACGACTCGGCGATGTCCGTAGTCCCGTTGATCAAGGCAGCAAGCCCGACGCCCGAACCGCCGCCGGTAACTTGAATATTTGCGCCCGGATTTTTCTTCATGTAGGTCTCAGCCCATTTCTGCCCGAGAATCACCATCGTGTCAGAGCCTTTGATAGTGATGTTGCGGGCCTGCGCCGAAGCCGGATTGATCCGATCGTGGCGGCCAGGACGCAAAGGCTGAATATCATCAAAACGCACCAATAATTTCCTCATATTGTCTTTCTCCTCTGGTTTTGCATGTTTGTTGAGTTTGCTGCCTGGTTCTTCAGACCCTCTTAGAATTTGTAGATCAGGTCGAATTGAAGGCGCTTCAGATAGTTATCCCTGCAACCCGACTGATCCGTAGCCGTACACCTGAGAATGTCGCTGCCAACAGCCAGGTCTTTGTTGTCATAGGGATTGGCAAGCTTGCCAATCCATCCTGTGAATTGGCCGGTCACGTTGTTCTTGATCAGGTAGGCAAAACTCATTTTATGGTTCAGGACGTTGGTGGACGAACGCAAATCGCTTTCATTCCATGCCCCGATAACTGCGTCCTTTTCAATTCGGATGAAGGCATAGCCAAACTGAATGTCTTTGGCTTCCTTTGTCTTTCCGACGGTCAGCTCTGTCCAGTAGCCGCTTCGCTCACGCGATCCGCGCACGTTGTTGACGAAATTGAACACAAGGCTGGTAGGGAAACGAGAGCCCGTGTCGAAGTCGAGCTTCATGATCGCGTCGAGATAGGCAAACGGGGTGGCATAGCCTGTGACGACATTGCTTGAGTTACGCTTCAGGGTATTGGAATTTGACAAGCTGGGCTTCAGCGTGCCGGCTCCCAGCGCCACAGCTATTGGATTGGCCCGGAGAATGTCTATGCCGGCGCCATAGAGTCCCAGTTTTACCTTGGACCCAAGCTGGAACTGGGCTTGTATCTGCCCGCCCAGGATGTACCCATCATCATCTCCGGATACTTCATTGATCGGGAGCTGGAAACCAACGATGGTAAAGTTCTTGAATGCGGATGACTTAAAGTTAAAGGATAGTGTTTCAGAAAGCCCTTCAACATTGACATCATTGTCAAAAGTCATTGGCGTTCGGTACCACGGAAAGGCAAATCGCCCCATATCCAATCTTAGAGCCGTGGCGTATTTCGGCTGATAGGTAATGTAGGCTTTGTCGATGCCGATATTTTTCCGATTAAAGAAACTCGTCAACGTCTGATTTGTGGAAACGGGATCATCGAGCGTTCCTGTTGCCAGAGAGAATCCACCGCTGAACTCATCGGAAATCTTTCCGGTCACGTTGAAACGAAGGCGAAATCGCTCGCGAGTTCGCGTTTCGGCGCCTTCCGTCAAGAAAGTCTCCACGCGTGCCCGAATATCACCGCTGAAGTTAAAGTTGCCCAGCTGCTTGCCTTTGGCGTCCGTTTCCTTCTTATTGGCTGCGACGTCTGTTTCAACCTTTGTAAGACGCAGGTTCGACTGCGCCGCGCTGTCGGCAACCGCTTCGAGTTCGCCCTTCATCAGCTTCAACATCATTCACCTTCTCCTGGCTTGCTGAAGCGGACTGCGCCGAATGTGCCGGAGCGGGTAAGTGGCGGCCGATGCCATCACAGGCGCGGTTTTGCCTCAATGGCGCTCATGGCCTTATTGAGATCCTGCTGCTGTCTCTCAAGAGCCGATTGAAGCTTTTCGATCTGCCTGCGCTGGATATCGATCACTTCCTTCATTTCATTGATTTCACTCGCCAGCGTGGCTGGGGAGGGATTAGCGGTGAGCACTGGCTTCGAGTATTAGCCGAAGCTCTCGTTTCCGCACTTACCGCCTCCTCGCGCGCTGTATCCAACCGATCAGAGGCATCCAACGACCGGAGCTGGCATCCAAACAACAGGACGAGAATCCCGACCATCAAGTGTAAATACGTTTTTTGCTTATGCATCTGCAACTCCTTGTAGATGTAATTTTTCAATTCGGGGCAACCAGAGCCCGCGAATCACATTGCTTATTAGAGCCGGCGTAAAATACACGCCGAACATTACGATCAAGTGAAGGCTTTATGAAAATTCGGTTAAGTAATAAACAACCCTTAAGGCGTGCCTGGTGCATTTAGGAATCCAACTTTCTATTTGAAGTCATTCCAGCACGAACAGAATTTCAATCACCGGGACCGCAGGGCGAGCGATCCCCGGTGCTGCCGCGACAATTACGTCATAATCCTTGATGGCAGTTGAAGGCGCGGCATTCAGAGATCGCCCGATTGCTTCCCCCGACATCCTTAGTTCACTTAAAGAACAGGATGCAATAGGGCGAGGAGAGTCCCTTCACCGATACAACTCTCTCCTCCACCCTCTTGCATCCTATTGTGGAATTTTCCTGCGCCGGCGCTTTGCCCGATAATTGTCGGGAACCGGGTATCCCATCCATTTGGCGATTGCCGGCCAGAACACCCTGCTTCATCGAAGGAGAATTCCTGGCGATTTAAAGGATATCAATCGTTCTTTAAGAATTTGTGACGGGGATGTGAAGAATCGGAAAATTAATTGGTGTCAGGTTGGGCACCAAATTCTAAACCGGGCAATTCCGAGTCGGGACAGTGCACGCTTGGGAATTATGGTGCCTGTCACCGAAATTCCTAGAGCCAGCCGCGGCGGTGGAATATGACCAGCATGGTGCCGGACACGATGACACAAACGGCCCAGAAGGCCGGATACGCCCACGCCTTATCCAATTCGGGAAAGTAGTGGAAATTCATGCCATAGACGCCGGCAAGGAAAGTGAGGGGAATAAAAATGGTGCCGATTACCGTGAGCACCTTCATGACCTCGTTCATCCGGTTGGAGATCGAGGAAATGTAGGTTTCGGTCAAATCGTTGGCCAGTTCGCGGTAGGTTTCGATGATGTCGATGATCTGAACGATATGATCGTAGATATCGCGCAGATAGACGCGCGTCACATCGCTCATGCATTCGTGAGGCTCTTTATGCAGAATCGAGATGACTTCCCGCATGGGCCAGGCCGCACGCCGTAGCAGCAGCAACTCGCGCTTGATCTTATGAATGGCACTGATAGTCGTGCGCTGCGGATCGGAAAGAACGAGATCTTCAAGCTCCTCCAGGCGGTCGCCATAATGTTCCAATATCGGAAAGCAGTGATCCACGATGGCATCCAGAAGCGCATATACCAGAAAACTCGCGTCATTCAAGCGCAGGCGTGAGCCTTTCGTCTGGATGCGCTGCCGGATCGGGTCCCACACATCGCCACGATTCTCCTGAAAAGTCAGGACGGTTTTGTGGCCCAGGAAAATGGATACCTGTTCGTTCTCCAGTTGGCCTTCGTTGATCTGCAGCATGCGCGCAATTATGAAAAGGCGCGTCTGCAATTCACTATCTGTACCGCCGATGGACTCGACTTTGGGCCGCTCGGGAATTTTTATGAGATCTTCGACGGCCAGAGGATGCAACTGATACTTGGCGGCCAACGCGTGAATCACTTCCATGTTCGTAAGCCCGTCAACATTGATCCAACGTACGGCCGACCATTCCGGGCGGTGATGCGACAGGAAGTCGTCCAGATCGTCCACATCCTGAACCTGGACCTGATCCTGACAGTAATCAATGCAGCTGACGTAGACCGGAGACGTTCCGCTGGGAAGCTTTTTGATTTCATCATACTCAACGCCGGGAGCCGCGCCAGGCTTGCCTTTTCGGAAATGCAGCTCAGATGCCATACGATGCCTGGTCCTTTCTCGCGTGATGCCCCACACTACCGCGCCTCGAGAAATAGTTCAAGCTACAAGTGGTGAGTTCCCCTCCCCTCTGCGAGTGGCATTCGAGGAAAATTACAGATTATTCATCGAGGTAGAAACAATAAATGCGGGCAACTGCGTCGATGCTGCGGATATGAACTTTGGAGGAATTGAAATGTTCATCTCCGGCGCATATGTTTCAGGCTCAGAACATGGGATTACAGTAAATTGCTGGCAAGCTCGGCCAGTTCCGATCGCTCGCCCTTTTCCAGGTTGACGTGGCTATACAAAATCTGGCCTTTGAAATGATCAATCAGATACGAAAGGCCGTTGGACTCCGCATCCAGATAAGGATGATCTATCTGGTAGATATCTCCGGTTATCACGATTTTTACCCCATCACCGGCACGCGTGATAATGGTTTTAATTTCATGCGGCGTTAGATTTTGGGCTTCGTCGACAATAAAGTATATTTTTTGCAGACTCCGCCCCCGGATATAACTCAATGGCTCGATCACCAGTTTATCGTCCCGGATCATCAGGTCTATCTGCTGATACTGCTTATCCTCCTCGGGGTACTGGTTCTGTATGACTTTAAGATTGTCCCAGATCGGCTGCATATACGGCGCCAGCTTGCTTTCAATATCCCCGGGAAGATATCCCATATCCTTGTTGCTCAGCGGAACCAGGGGCCTTGCGACGAATATCTGCCTGTAATCCTTCTTCACGGCAATTGCGCTAGCCAGCGCGAGTAGCGTTTTCCCCGTTCCCGCCTTTCCCGTCAGCGTAACCAGCGGAACGGATGACCGCGTCAAGGCATCCACGGCGAAAATCTGCTCCGCGTTGCGCGGCTTGATCCCCGAGACCGGTGTCTTGTCGACTTTGCGCAACAATCCCTTGGCATGATCGAAACAGGCAAGCACGGACCGCTTCGAATTGCGTAGGATGAAATATTTATTGGGTATTAACTCTAACGAATGCATTTTTGCGATCGGGTCTGCAGGCAATTCGAAGGGAGCCTGGTATAACGCGCTCACAAATTCGTCGTCCACATCTTCCACAATCTCTTTTCCGCTATAGAGCGCATCGACACTTCGTATTCTGTCGGTGGTATAGTCCTCCGCCCGTATGCCCAGCGCCTTTGCTTTCATCCTCATATTCACATCTTTGGTAACAAGCACGACACCTTTGCGCCTGCCGGCTGCCTGATGCATATCATAGGCAACGCTGAGGATTCTGTGGTCCGGGCTGTCTTCGCTGAAAATTGCGCGGATTTCCGGGTTTAATCCCCTGGAGATGACGATCCGTACGATACCTTTGCCGGGCCCCAGGGATACGCCCCCGTTGAATATGCTGTTGCCCGTCAGCGCATCAAGTGTTCGCGCAAATTCCCGTGCATTCAGGTTGATCACCTGGCCGCCGCGCTTAAAACGGTCGATTTCCTCAATAACAACCAGAGGTATGACGATGTCGTTATCCTGAAACTGATGGATGCATGAAGGATCATGCAAAATTACATTTGTATCCAAAATGAAAGTCTTAACCGATGAATGCTGAACCATGGAAGCATCCTCTCTTAATTTGTAGTTTTGGGCAGCATAAACTATTTGAGACAAAGTCGGTGTAGAGACAGGAACCGGAGGCGGCCGGGGCAGGAAAACCGATTACCCCAGCCGCCTGGAAGGAGGTTAATATGAGTGGGAAAGATACTAGCAGGCGGATTTTAACCTCACGTTAAGATACAGCGAAATAATTGTGAATTCCGGGCGGCTTTGCTATTAAAGTGGTTACGGTACAAAACATCTGGAATCATCGTTCTACCCGGTATGCACAAAGTGAGGAGTCCATCACGGACTTTGCTATCTTTGGGATCGTTGGTCGAAGAGGGACTCTGCAATCGCCCATTCGAAGGCATATCGCTCGTCCTGACAATTTTGATCGGGCTCGTCGAACCATGATTTCACGATTTCGAAAAGCAGATCATCCTCCGATGGCTCCAAATCTTCCGGTACTATTGGAATTTCAACTCCTTATTTAACTCTCGCCATAAAACCTCCTGGTCAACACCTGCATATCCTGAATTAAGCAAAAAACAAAATACTCGAGAGAAACAGACCAGTCTTCGCACTCAGAATGCCGAGGCACGCTCCGGCCACCACATCCGTCGGATAATGCACTCCGAGGTATATGCGCGAAAATCCGACGAGCGAGGCCCAGAGGAAGGCAGGGACCAGGCCCATCGGCAAGCAACTGCCCATCATGGCGGCCACAACAAATGCCCCGGCTGTGTGTCCAGAAGGAAAGCTGAATACATCCTGCGGCACGATCAAATTCACAAATCCTGCCAGCTGCTGGAAGGGCCTTGGCCTTTTTACGGACTGCTTGATGAGCTTATAGGCCGCAAGCTCAATCGCAAATGAAAGGAAGCATGCCGTCAGGATTTTCCACCGGTCGGATTGCAGAACAGCAATGAGAACAAAAAGTGCCGGATAGGCCTGCCCATCTGCGCCTCTGGAAATCCAGCGCATAGCCCGGATGATCTGGTCTCTTCGCAGCCGCCCCGTCACGCATATCAGCACCAGCGCATCACATTTCGTAACGTATTTAGCGATCGAACTCATAATACAGCCCCCCGACTTCCCTCGAAAAGCTATGGGCTTGCTTCTAAACTTCTGCTAAATACCTCCTGGAATTGATTTCGGAGGTCATCCAACGTAAATCCGCCTGAAACACTGTCCCTGCACTGAAGGCTGTTGACAACCGAGAGGATGCGATCTTCAGATCCCCAATCGCTCCACAACAGGTCATTCATAGATATCGCAAATAACTGGTTACGCGAATACATATCGAATTTTTCTAATAGATCTTTTGACAGATTCACCGGCCGCATTTCCCGGTATATCTCTTCAACGGCCGAAGATTCTCCCGAGGTTTTCAAAACTCTGAGGATCTTTTGAAAAGAGCGGTGCAGACTTGGAGCGGAAAGGTAGACCAGATGCATGAAATTCTCGGGCTTAAACACCATCGCCATGGTGTTCCACAAAGCTCCCAATGAAATAACCTGCGCTGCCCTGCGCGAATCCGGTTTCTCAATAAACGCTTTGACTCTCTTTACAGGCGACTCTGAATCCACATACTGGTTCTCAGGAAGAATGTAACCATACTCCGGTTCCGCCTCTGTCGGTTCCACTCCAAGAAACACGATCTTGGAGGGATATCTTTCAACTTCTTCAAATGCCTGTTGTACTTAGGCCGCAAAAAGATCTTCCTGCAGAATAAAGTGGTCGGAAGGAAAGACGGCAACCGTCGAGTTCGGATAGCGCAGAAGCAAATGTGTAAGCGGAAGAAGCAGTCCGGGCCCTGTTTCCCTGTTCATCGGTTGTACGACAACAGTATGCGGAATCCGGCCTGCTCAACTGGCTGCGGACTTCAGGATGCTTAAGGTGATCCCGGGCGACGACCGTATAGAGACATTCCGGAGAGATCAATTGCTCCGCGCGATCGAATGTGTGCTCCAGCATTGAACGATTCCCAGTGAAACTCACATACTGCTTGGGAAGCTCAAATCCCAGAAGCTTGCTCACAAATGGCTGGAGGCGTTTCCCATCTCCACCCGCCAATACCACCCCGCAGCGCCGCGGTCGATAATCTACATTGTTCATATCTCTCTTCCTGTTTCCAGATTCAAACATGGGAATGGAACAGAAAGCTGACAGCTGACTGCTGAAAGCTCCTAGTAAGCTCCCCAATAGGCTTCGTAATACTTGTTCCGATAGTAGTTTGGTTTTCTTCCATATATGGCGGTAGACAAGAAGAACCGGACAATGGCCCAATGCCCTATTTTCACAAAACGCCGGTTTGTGCTGTAGATCCCGCCTCGAATGACGCGGAACCGGTCACGATCAATTTGGCGAGTTAATTGATAGTCTTCTGCAAAGAGCGCCTGCTCATCGAAGCCGCCAATTCTGTCAAACTCCTCTTTATCGAGAAGCATGAACATTCCCGTCGCAAATGGCTTGTGAAAGCGCGACAGGCGCTGCACCAGGTTGTTGCATGCATACAGAAGATGATCGAGCCAGATGCCGCCGCTGCAGTAAATATCGGTGGTAACGCAATGAAGCGATTTCCGTTTCATCCGCTCGACGGCGCGGCGAATCAGTGTCGGATCCGGCAGCTCTATATCTGCATCAAGAAATAATATGTAGCGGCTATCTGCGTATATCGCGCCGCGGTTCCGGCCGATGGATGGAAGGCCACCGCGTATCACGGTGAGCGCCAGGCTGTTGGTAAACTTCATTGCCAGCGGAATAGTGCGGTCGATGGAATCGGCATCCGCCAGAATCACTCTGGTGTTCGGCATCAGAGGGTAATCCTGCTCCACCAATGACATCAAAAGCCGAGGCAGCAATATCTCCTCGTTTTTCGCCGGTATGACAATTGTCAATTCGTCCGATATATTCATATTTCGCAACCTCCCGACTGTTATTCGATGCGAATAGTAACAGGGCTTTATTACCCTGCGATGAAGCTGTTATGAAATTAGCGTGAAAGATTCCGGGGCAGTTCGCGTGGAATAATACGGGTCGCGCAGCGCCGCAAAAGATCTAGAATGCATACACTTGCTCGTGCGGTTTTATGGAGAGGAGACTTGCAATGGAGGAACGTTTCAGCGCTTCACCCGGGGGTTATAAACGGTTTGTGGAGATACAGAAGCCGTTCCAAGAAAAGATACCTTCAATTTTGAGGGGCACAAAGGCCGTTGAAGCGGGGATGAATAACTGGAACGGAAAAATTCGACGATACGATCGGATCCGTTCCGGTCAAGGCGGGAGTATGCATTCCAAGCAATGCGACAAAACTCTCCGGTCGCAAGCAACTCCTCGAATCGGCGACCAAAGGTAGCCGGATCGCCGGCATCCAGCGCTGCGTCGTGGGAGAGAAGCCAATCGCGATTGGAGTGCTCCTGGCTGCCCACCGGGGGCGCCAGCAGCAGCGGCAATCCGAGCGCTGCATAAAATGCCAGTTCACTGGGTTTCGTCCAGAGCAGATCGGTGTCTGACAGACACTCGTTAAAGCGCCGGAAGTAGTCTTCCCAATCGTTTGCATGCAGGATTTCGATCCCGTTTCCGATGCGGGGCGCCAGCCCGGCTGATTGGACCAACTCACGAAGTATTCCTGCAACATTAGGACGCAATCCTGCAACAAGAGTCAGGCGCATTTCCCCTGCCGCGACCTGCCCCCGCAGAGACCTGATAAGGCGGCCCACCTGCGCTGTCTGCGCTCCTGCTCCGCCGATCGCAATGGTCATTGAGATTGGCGGTAAAGGAGAGTGAGCGGCAGGACGCCGTATGAGATCCACGAAGCATTCAGGCGCTTGTTTGTGGAACGCAGATGCGGGATCGAGCCGATGAAGCCGGCGCGCCAATGCAGGTCGGGCTTGTGCAATCAGCTTTGCAGGCAGCGGAAAGCCGGTGATGTGTATCCTATGTTCAGGCACACCAAATGAGCGCAATCGCTCTGCGACCCGCGTTACGGACGCAAAGTAGTCAATGGAGACCTGCGCAGCATTTACAGGCGCCCAGGCGCGATTCAGGTCCGTATCCGTAGTTAGACAGCATACTCGGGCTGGGGATGCGTGGCTGGCAGCCATAGCAGCTATAGGATATGTGGCAAGGATTGGCCGTTCAGCGCTGGATGCCACCGCCCGGAATTTTTGCCCGATGACAGTACGGGTCAGGCCGTCCACGAGGCGCGTAAATAAGGTTGCCGGCTCCCTCATGGCGGGTGCTTGAAGAGGCGCAATCTCGGTGATTTTATCCAGTATTTGCCGGGCAGCTCTACCCGCTACGGGCAATTCGCAAGCTCGCGAGAGCGCATTATAAAACTTGCGGGCCGCTCGCCATGCTCCCGTCTCGATCGCACCCGCAATGGGCGGCACATCCATGCGAGTTATTTCTGTGCCAAATAACTCGGCGAGAGTGTGAGCCGCACGGAGATGACCATAGCCCATTTCAACCGCCACAATCATCGGACATGAACTCTGCATGGGATGTGCCATTTGATGGATTAACAAGGGTTTTTGTCGATTTCATGCCTGTCGTAAATTAGGATCCTTTAGAATCATAACACTAAAACCGGTTGATCTGAATTGCACAAACAGAGGCAATCGAGACGGGACAACACAAAGACGTTGATTCCAGCGCCAACATATTATTCAGTGATTCGCGGGAAACAAACGCTCCCTTAACAACCGGGCATCCGATCTCGAAGAATTTGCGGCATCCAGTCTATTGAGAATATTGAATGCCGTTGCCGGCTCAGCGCTTTTCAGACGCTCGGCAAGAATGAGCAGAGGATCATAGGCCGACGAGAATTCCTCGCTTTTCGCTACCGCTTGCAAAAGGCCTTCGCCGGCCGATTGAAACAATCTCAAGGGATAATCGGTTTCTTTCACGCCCACACCCGTACGCAGGAACTGATTTCGCGCATCCCAATAGGCCATCAATGCTCCAGGATCCTGCCGCTAATCCGCGAAAGAATGCCGAAATCACGGCCAGCACCGACACGATCTCATGGCCGAGCCCGACCGATAGCATGCGGGTCCAGACCATTTCGTATCCCAGGCCAGCAAATCCGGATAAGAACATTATAGCCATCAAAGGATAGCGTTGGGACTTTGTTGTAGGATTTTTGAAAAGATTGCCAGGTTTTCGTTCGGGAGCGATAATTAAGTCAGGGGCGCTTGTTTTTGCGCCCCTGACAGGGTTTGTGTATTGCAGATTTTAGAACCATTCGGGCCAAACGACGCATCTACTGTGCGTACACGAAGATCGGGTTCGAATAGAACCAGAGATCCGCATATGCGTGTGCAGGCGTATTGGGCCCTACCAGACTATCGGGAAGAGGATTCCCCTCGGGATCCGTCTGCCCCGCAGTATTAGGAGCAATATTTGTCCCGCGCAACCGCAAATATATGTCGTCGGTTACCTTCATTTGGTAGCGAATAATGTTCCATCCGTTGTGGTCGGATTTCCAGTCACCGCGTTTGAAAGTTGCAATGATATGAGTGGTGGGGTTTGTATCATCATTATAGGCCGCCGTGCCAGGTTGCGTCATTCCCGTGATATTGCCCCCGATAAGGTCAATATGGTCCACTGTCACACGGTCTCCATTATTGTTCTTTTCCGGACTGCGGAATCGAATCGTAACATAGAGGTTGTATTTGCTATTTCGTTTCTGGGTGACGATTAGCTCCTGTCCCATCGAAGCACGGCCGGCCTTTAAGGATCCCGCGGGAAAGGCGGCCGAGGAGTTCACATGGAAATCGAGATCCTTGATCAGATCCCCTTCCACTACATAGCTGTTACCGGAGCGCAATCCATTAACGATCGCCTGCGGATCATAAGGGTTGGTTACATACGTGTAGGTCTTTTGATATTCTCCAGGCCAGAAATCCCCATTGGTGTTGTGAAAATCGGAACTGGCAAATAGCCACCAATGACGGCCTTCACCCAGCAGTGAATCCCAGAGGCCCCCAACTTGTGCGGAATAGATTCCCGTTCCACCGTAGGTACCCCCACCCACAGCGTTAGTCGAATATCCGCCGCGACCGGCTTCTTTCTGGTGGCCGGGCATGCTCTCAAAACCAAAAGCAACACCCGGTGCTGCATTATTAAAATCACGGAAATCGCTGACTGTATAACCGCCGTTCCCAGGCTGTTTGCGCTCGACGTGGGCAAATACCGCATAGCTTGTGGTCGGATAATAATCGTGGAGCCATTGTACGGCTTGCACGGCTTTCGCATGATTATTAACGGTGTTTTTTCCGGTCCATCCCTGGGATAACCCGCCAGCGACATCTGTGTCCGAGGAATCATAAAGGTACTCAAATTGAGCCAATGGATCCGCATTCGTTTTTGTGGGATCAAACTGATTTGCGATATTCCCTAGGCTGCAGTGTTCATGTCCCGGGACATTCCATTCAAAGCTCTGCAAAATGGGTTTGAAGAAAGTCCCCCGAGCCTGAAGAACGTCAAAAAAGGAAAAGTCGCGGATAGATTGCCATCGCCACATTCTGTTTGTGCCATCAATGACGGGATTAGCGGGATACTTGGTTGTGTTGGTCCAGGAATAACCGCCATTCACATTAAACGGACCATCAACGGTCAACGGACCGCGTGCATCGGTTGCGAAGGATCCGCCATGTTCGCTGTTTGCCCACCAGTCTAACCCAAACTGGTTGTTTTTATACATGACAGTCTTGAGGGAATTGGAGCCGTCGGTATAGGTTGTGTGTTGATGGAAATCTCCTGCAACATAGACGCCATCGGCATCCTGCCGGTCGTCATCGTCCGAAGAAAAAGCAAATGCTAACGCCAGGGCCAGCACTATGACCGATGCCAACCCCCAGCGGGATATCTTTGGCTTTATGCCGTTCGGGAAGCTTCTATTCATGTTCTGATTCTCCTTGAAAATGATAGGTTATTAAAAGGTACCGCTACAGTCTCTCCGAGAAGTGCAGCCTGGCTTCGTCAACAGGCATCTCAGGTGAGTGTGATTTAACAGCATTTGTATTAATGCTTGATGATAGCTGTGTTTTGTTTTTATAAAATTTGCGGGAGGGAACCGGCACTGTTATGAGTCCATGCGGAAAAGGCATATCGAATCAAAGATGCGGCCATCGTAGCTTCAAGCGCCGCCGTCCTGCATAAAAAGAAGCAGCACAGGCACATCGGAATTGTCTATGCAAAAGGTTCTAAATAAGGAGCATGAACATTCCAGTGGAAAAGGCTTGTGAAAACCTTATAGATGCTGCGCTGCATAGTTGACCGATGGATGGAAGCACGCCTTGTATGTGCGCTATGGCCAAGCTTTGACCGAATCCCATGGCAACTTCAACAGGGCGGTCTGTGGAATCGGGAAATCAGCTAGCGATATTTTATGACTACAAGGCTGAGATCATCAGTTTGCTCGGCTGCCGCGTTCCGATCTCCCATGATTGCCTCGCAGATCTCTTTCGCAGTGCCATCCCTCGCACAAGAAACGGCACGCTCCAGCTGTTCCGGCGCAAAGGAAGAAAAGGGATCAATGAAACCGTCGGTATAGAGTAACAGCACGTCACCCTGACCCATCAAATTGAGCTCGTTGACTGTATAGCGTTTCTTATACCCCAGCGCGCGCGGATAAAGCCTGGCATCAGCGTCATCTTCGCTCAGTTGGAGTCCAATGGGCGGGTAGCTGACGAGCCGGTCATGACTAATTTCCACAAAGCGGTTGTATTCACGCGAGAAAACCAGCGGCGCCGGATGACCGGCACTTACAAAACGGAATCTGCCCGTGTATGAGATCTCGCCATAAATGAGGGTGATGAAGCTTGTTGAATCGAGGTCTGCAGCAAGCTTGCGCAATGTCCTGGATTTAAGAAAGCGCGTGTTTACTTGTTCAAAAAGGCGCGCGGTGATTTCGCCGCTTAGTTCCATCTCATACAGCGCCGCCGTATGAAAACCTTGGTGCAATAGCAGCGCTCGTATTGCATCGGTAAACTCATGTCCGGCAACGTCCGCTACCAGGATTCCGCCATTGTGTTTGAGCCTCTGAAGCGATTGTGCTACCTCTTCGTGTCCCTGCGCTTGAGCGCGCGCGATACGTGCATCCAAATCGTATCGCTCCTGGAAATCCACATAAGTGATGAGATCCCCGCCGGCGATTCCGTTTAAAGGCAGTGTCATACCATAAATATCAACGTTTGGTATTCGAGGAATGGCCCCAGCCTCAGGCATGAGGTACTGAGCTAAGTACTGCGCGCCCATGCGCAGTTCTTTATCAATCTTAATTTCATGCTGCTCCATGGTGATACCCGTTAATTAATTTGCTTTAATTAAATCGCCTGACTCAAGCAATGCCATTGCTTTATAGAAGAGCCCTGAGATATTGAAGGCACGTGGCTGCACCAAATTAAATATAATACTGGGACAATTGCCTGAGTATTATTATCCTGTTATGTTTAGGTGAAGCCTGTTATTGATTCCGCCTTTTCACGTTCCAAGCGCATCGTGTCTTATCTTTAATTGATTTTGCAGCCCCCCGTATCTTATATCCAGTTAGTGAATGCTGAGGCCAAAGCTGAGAATGCAGGAACTGAGCAGCAAAAAACCATGTGCGCTCAAATCAGCGAGGGCGGAAGTACAAGTGAAAGATGCTCTGCCCAATCTCTCCGATGTAAGCGGAACAGTTCATAACTTAACCGAATTTTCACAAAGCCTTCACTTGATTGTAACGTTCGGCGGGTATTGTTACGTCGGTTTCAATAAACATTGCGATTCGAGGACAGTTGGGATTTCACCAATTTCCATGGGAGTATGCCCCATCCTTATGTGGCCAGAAATTAATAATTTCTTAACCCGACACCAATTGCTTTCAATATATGAAAGCCGCACCCGAACAACAATGCCCTGAGCCCGCGACTATGTCCAAAGCAATCGTGCTTGTTATTGATGATGAAGCAGATTTGATCGAGCTTGTCCGCTACAATCTCGAAAAAGAAGGATATGCCGTGATCGGTGCCGCCGACGGCGAATCAGGCCTTGCGAGAGCTGTCGGCGAAAAACCTGATATGATTGTTGTGGATCTGATGCTGCCGGGCATGGATGGACTCGAAGTGTGCCGCATGCTGCGGGCGGAGAGCACGACGTCGCGGATCCCGATCATCATGCTGACGGCCAAGGCTTTGGAGTCGGACCGCATTGTGGGTCTGGAGCTTGGAGCGGACGACTATATGACAAAGCCGTTCAGCCCGCGGGAGCTGACGGCGCGAATCAAAGCCCTGTTGCGGCGCTCCTCGGGATACCGCCAGCAGCCGGCGATCATACGGCACGGAAATCTTTCGATCGATCCGTCGAGCCATGAAGTGCGCTGCGGCAATAAGACGCTGGAGCTCACCGCCACGGAGTACAGGCTCCTGCAGTTTCTCGCCTCACATCCCGGATTTGTGTACTCGCGCGCCTCGATCATTGACGGGGCGCTGGGAAGAGACATCACGGTTCTTGATCGCACTATCGACGTGCACATCATGTCGCTGAGAAAGAAGCTTGGCCGATGCGGCGGATGGATCGAGACTATCCGCGGTTTCGGCTACAAGTTTCGCGAATCAAATCCGCAAGGATAATTCAAGCGATGCATAATAAAAGAAAAAAAAGCGGATGCGCGCTCCATGGCGCAACGCCTTATGCCTGCGCTTGGAGCGCCTTCGTTCTGCCCGTTAAGACGGATACTCTCCCTGATCTGGGCGCTGGTTTTAGTGTTCTGTGGAACCCTGAATTGCTCGTATTTATTGAACTCGTATGGCTGGGTGTGTTCGTTAATAATGGATGGAGCAAGGTCACTAGTTCCACCGTTTCGATACCCGTGCACTGAAATAAGATCTGACATGAGAGGGAAATATGCCGAAAAAGCCAAATCAGGGAAGGCGCCGCATTCATTCAAATCCCGCAGCGATTGCGCCCAAAGTTCCCGAGGATGCAAAATTATTTCTCAATCGGGAATTGTCTCTGCTTTCCTTCTTCCGCCGCGTCCTGGAAGAGGCCCTGGATGAAAGCAATCCCCTGCTCGAGCGCGTGAAGTTTTTGGCCATCGTTGGCTCCAACCTCGCAGAGTTTTTCATGGTGCGTGTGGCTGGCCTTATGCAACAGGTCGGAGCCGGCGTGATCGAGCTGTCTATCGACGGGCTTACGCCCGCGCAACAGCTGGCTGCCGTAAAAAATGATGCGCGGCAGCTGATGAATGACGCTCGTGGGTGCCTGCACAATTTGCTCCCTTTACTGGGATCGGCCGGTATTTACGTCCTCGACTTCACCGAACTCGATGAAATCCAGAAGGGATACATCAAACAGTACTTTGATGTAACGGTTTATCCCGTCTTGACGCCGCTCGCGTATGATCCAGGACGACCGTTTCCTCACATCTCCAACATGAGTTTGAACTTGGCCGTTCTCCTCCGGGATGAGGGAGGAGTGCACCGGTTTGCACGCGTAAAGGTACCGAACACGCTGCCCCGTCTCTTAAAAGTGCCGCCTCCTACCATTGCGCCCGGTATATCCGGGCGGGACGCATTTGAAGTGTATCTGGTTTGGCTTGAGCAGGTCATTGTCGAGCACTTGCCCAGGCTGTTTCCGGGAATGCAGGTGCTCGATGCCTGCCCCTTTCGAGTGACTCGCGACGCGGAAGTGGAAATTCAGGATCTCGAGGCCGAAGATCTGCTGGAATCGGTTGAGCGCGGCGTGCGCGAGCGGCGCTTTGGTTCGGTGGTTCGCCTGACGGTCGATCCTGCAATGCCCGACGATATCAAGAAGCTTCTCGCGGAAAATCTGAACCTGGAAGAGGACGATATTTACACCTTGCGCCCGCCTCTGGGCATGAGCGATCTGATCCAGTTGTATGCACTTGATCTCCCTGATCTTAAGGATCCGCCTTTTGTCCCTTTTGTGTCTCCTGCGACGAATGGAACGAATGGAGATATTTTTGCCGCCATCCGCAACCAGGACATTTTGCTGCATCACCCGTATGACTCGTTTTCTCCTGTCATAGAATTTCTGCAGGCCGCGGCGCGCGATCCGGACGTGCTTGCGATAAAACAAACGCTGTATCGCGTTGGAAGCAATTCGCCGGTAGTTCAAGCGCTCATGGACGCAGTGCGCAGGGGCAAACAGGTTGCCGTCCTCGTGGAACTCAAGGCCCGCTTTGACGAGGAGAGCAATATTGAATGGGCCAAGGCGCTGGAAAGTGAAGGGGTACACGTCGTCTATGGGTTGCTGGGATTAAAAACACATTCAAAGACGGCGCTTGTCGTCCGCAAGGAGGGGGATACCATTCGCCGGTATCTGCATCTCGCCACCGGCAATTACAATCCAGCGACGGCGCGGACATATACAGACCTCGGATTATTCACCTGCGACGAGGACCTGGGAGCGGATGCTACGGATCTATTCAATTACCTGACTGGCTATTCGGCCAAGAAGGACTATCGCAAATTCCTGGTCGCACCCATCAATCTAAGGTCAGGAATCGAATCTCTTATCAAGCGCGAAATTGAGCGACAGCAGCAGGGAGAGAAGGCGCATCTCATTTTCAAAGTCAACTCGCTGGTTGACAAGTCGATGATTCGGCTGCTCTATAATGCTTCGCAAGCCGGCGTTCGCGTCGATCTGATTGTACGCGGAATGTGCTGCCTGCGCCCCGGAGTGCCGGGCTTGAGCGAGAACATCCGCGTCATCAGTATCGTCAGCCGCTTTCTCGAACATAGTCGGATATATTATTTCCGCAACGCCGGCGATGAACAGATATACCTCGGAAGCGCAGACCTGATGCCCCGCAATTTGGATCGCCGCGTCGAGGTCCTTTTCCCCATTGAAAATCCGACACTGATCCGCCAAATTGCCGAACAGGTGCTGGCCATTTACCTTGCAGACAATGCTAAGGCGCGACAAATGCACGCCAATGGCACGTATCTGCGCGTGAAATCCCAGGAAGGCGCGGAATCCATGAATAGCCAGTCATGGCTCATCGGCAGGAGGCCGCCCGCTTAGTCCGGAAAACAATGGGATTATGAAACTCCATTTTTAGTGGCCGTGGAACGTCCCAATCGGCACAAATTAGACATTCGCTATGGACAGGCTTTGCTTCGGCAATTCATTGAATTGCATTGTAACAAGTTGGCATAGAACGATGCCTTCTTGATCAGAAAACGAAACGGAAGCGCACTAGTTCATTCTTCCCCCCAATGACATCAAAAGCCGAGGCAGTAATATCTCTTCGTTTTTCGCCGGTATGACAATTTTCAATTCGCCCGACATGTTCATATTTCGTAACCTCCCAACAGGTATTCGACGCAAAGAGGAACAGGGCCTTATTACCCTGCGATGAGGCTGTTATTAAATTAATGTGAAAGCTTCCGGGGCAGTTTGTGTGGAATAATTCGGGTCACGCAGCGCCGCAAAAGATGTAGAATGCATACAAAAACAAGGGGTCGGGTGATGGCAAGAGGTCGGATTCTGGTGATTGACGACGAGAAGGACCTGATCGAGCTGGTGCGCTACAACCTCGAGAAGGAAGGATTTGTCGTGCGGAGCGCGCAGGACGGAGAAGCGGGGCTATCGGCAGCCAAGAAGGAATTGCCCGATCTGATCATTGTGGACCTGATGCTGCCCGGCATTGATGGTCTTGATGTCTGTCGCTCGCTCCGATCCGACAACCGGACGGCGCGCATCCCTGTCATCATGCTGACGGCGAAGTCTGCGGAATCGGATCGCATCCTCGGGCTGGAACTCGGTGCGGACGACTATGTCACCAAACCTTTCAGCCCGCGCGAGCTTCTCGCGCGGATCAAAGCCGTGCTGCGGCGCACTTCAACCCCGCAGGCGGCTTCGGAAGTGATTCGACGCGGCAGCCTGACCATCGACATGGCGAGGCGAACAGTGAGTTGCGCAGGAGAACCCATTGTCCTGACCGCTACTGAATTCCGGCTGCTTCAGTATTTCGCCACGCACTCCGGTCACGTGTTTTCACGTATGCAGCTGATCGACGGCGCCATGGGAAGAGATGTTTCGGTCGAAGACCGCACCATCGACGTCCACATAACGGGATTGCGCAAGAAGCTGGGTAATTGCGGGGATTGGATCGAAACCGTCCGCGGCTTCGGATACCGCTTTCGCGACGACGAGGATAATCCGGATAATTAGCTTTCAGCCTTCAGCGCCGAAGGCGCCTTCGGAGTGCGGCAGCTCGCTGCCGCTTTTGAAATTTCTCATAAAAGCGGCAGCGAGCTGCCGCACTCCGAAAGCTGACAGCTGATAGCTAATTCTGCGGCAGATAGACGAAGAACGTGGAACCCTGGCCTACTTCGCTTTCCACGCGGATGCGGCCACCCTGCACGTCCACGAGGTGCTTGACGATCGACAACCCCAGTCCCGTCCCCCCGGACTCCCGGGACCGCGCGGCGTCGGCGCGATAAAATCTTTCAAATATCCTATCCTGGTCCGCCTTGAGAATGCCGATCCCGGTATCCGCGACCGACAGCACAACCTCGGACCCTTCAACGACTGCCTTCACACGAATGCTTCCGCCCGACGGCGTGTATCGGACGGCGTTGTCCAGCAGGTTCTGGAGAATCTCCTGAAAGGACCGGACATCGCCAAGCAGCATTGGCAGATCGCCGCCATATTCCGCATCCAGCAGAAGCCCTTTTTGCTCCGCCTTGATGCGAGTGACTTCCATGCAAGGATCTATGATATCAGCGACTGCGACAGGTTTCGTTTCGCGCTGCATCTGCCCCGCTTCGATTTGAGCCAGCTTGAGCAGATCATCGGTCAGCCGCCCCAGCCGCAGCGCGTGTTCGCGAATTATTTCCAAAAAGCGGTGCCGGTTCTGCGCATCGTCCAGCGCGCCTCCGAGCAGTGTCTCCGCAAAACCCTGAATCGCGGTTAATGGCGTCTTGAATTCGTGCGAAATATTGGCGATGAAATCCCGCCGCGCGCGTTCCAGTCTCCGGATCTCGGTGATGTCGTGCAGGACCATGACCGCGCCCGTGGTCGCGCCTTCAAAAGAGATCGGCGCGGCAGTCACAGCGAAACTCCGCGTCCGGACAGACCCGACGACAACCTCTCCGTGAATCGCCTCGCTGCCCGCCAGGGCCTTTTGGATCATGGAAAGCAGATCTGAATGCCGGATCAATTCCATCACCGGACGCCCTTCACTGGACACATTCGCAATGCCCGCATCCCGGCAGAAAGCGTCGTTGCAGTAGATCACGCGCTGATCGCTGCCGACCACCGCAACGCCTTCCTCCATGCTTCCCAGCACCGCCGCCGACCGGTTCCGCTCTTCTGTCAGCGTCTTAATCGTGCGATCCAACTTCACAGCCGTCTGCCCGAGAGTGTTGGACAATTGGGCGAGTTCGTCTTTGCTGCGCTCCAGCGGAAGAGGCCGAAAATCACCTTCGGCCACGCGGTGGGAAAATTCCTTGAGCCGACCAATGCGGCGCGAGACCGTGCGGAAGAATAGCAGCGAAACGGCCCCGGCCAACACCAGGATCACCAGCGAGATGCCCCAGACACGGCTGCGAAATGCGAATCGCGCTGCCTCGAGGCGATGCAGCGGCACGGACAGTCGTAGGACCACAGTGGGTGCATTTTTAAACGCATAGCGCTGCGCAAGGTACACAAGATCCACTTTAAGCGTCGGGCTGCGACGCACCGCGCGCCCCGAGCCATTGAGAAACGCCTCTCTTATTTCAGGCCGCGCCAGGTGGTTTTCCATGCCCGAAGGATTCTCAGCGGAATCCGCCAGCACTTTTCCGTCGCCGGCAACCAGGGTCACGCGAGCCCCGCTTTGACCGCACTGTCGGGTCCATTCTTTTAATTGGGGCACGCCGAAGGATTGCGGAGGATTGGTCTCTGCCAGGCGGATCAGGGATTCCAGTTGAGAAAATGCCGCGTCGAGGAACTCTTTTTTCAATGCCCTGACGACGTAGGTGTCCACCGCCGCCAGGACCAGCAACAAGAGCAGAAGATTCAAAAATCCGATTTTCCAGAAGAGCCGGTTTTTCATGCTTTAGCCATGCTCATTATATAGCATGATTCCGACATTAATCCGATTCTGTTACTGGAATGAGCAGATCACAGTTTCGCCGCGCGCCGCGATTCTGGACATATAGAATCAGCGCTGGAATTTGCTGCGTTCCGAGATAGAAGGCGCCCAGTTGGGATTCGGCCCCTTCCACGCCCATCCATTCGGGACAGCGGTAGCCGAGGCTTTCAAGCACCCGCTGCATTCCAGCTTCCGGTCCGGAAGTCGACTGGCATTCGATGCTCAACTGGAGCCAATAGAGTGGCGAAATGGCGAAGAACCGCTCCAGGTCGGACAACTTTTTCTTTTCGCGGATCTCTACATGGACGCTTCGTGCAGGATGGCTGATAGACACTACGTGGCCTAGAAGCTTCTTTGTCAGGGCTTTCAGGTTTCCGCCCCGCCAGCAAAATTCAGAAAGAGCGGAAGGCATTGAAAGGTAGACCGCGGGACTGCCGCGGCCGCGCTTTCCAGCTGATTCCGGAATGATTTCTTGATCAGGCATTTCGGTGCACATTTCCATCACCGCCTCTATGGGAAACATAGGCCGGTCTTGTTAAGCCATGATGATGGAATTATGAAAATTTGATGAAGCCCTTCGGAGTGCGGCAGCAAGCTCTACCCCTTACACGCATCTTGCTCATTGTAGACAAGAACATGTGGGTCGGGGCTGAAGAGTCTGTCCAACAGTTGAGATTCCTGGGAGCGCCGCCGTCTCGGCTAATGCCGCATATTTTTTGCAGCGCGAAGCTTTCGGAGTGCGGCAGCTCGCTGCCGCTTTTGAAAACGCTCAAAATCCATGTTTTTCAACTCTTTATTGAAAGCGGCAGCGAGCTGCCGCACTCCGAAGGTTATAGATGCTTGATGACGACGAGGCTGAGATCGTCCGTCGGCGCCTCCACAGCGCCCCGTTCCTGAAGGATTGCTTCGCAGATTTCTTTGGCACTGCCGTCTTTGGCATTGGAAACGGCCCGCTCGAGCTTTCCCCGGCTAAAGGCGGAAAAGGAATCGAAAAGCCCGTCCGTATAAAGCAGCAGCACGTCCCCGCGGCCCATCAGATTGAGCTCGTTCACCTTGTACCGTTTCTTATACCCGAGCGTCCGCTCATAATGGCTGGCATCGGAATGGCCCTCGGTCGGCTGCAACCCGATCGGCGGATAGCTCACCAACCTGTTCGCGCTGATGTCTACGAAACAATCGTATTCGCGCGAAAATACCAGCGGCATAGGATGCCCCGCATTCACAAAGCGGAACCGGCCCGTATGCGAAATCTCCCCATATATGAGCGTGATGAAACTCGCCCGATCGCGATCCGCAGCCAGGTTGCGCAACGTAGTGGATTTTAAAAACCGCGTATTCACTTGTTCGAATAGGCGTACCGTAATCTCGCCGTTCAAATCCATTTCATACAGCGCCGCCGTGTGAAAAACCTGGTGCAGCATCAGCGCGCGCAGCGCGTCGGTGAAGTTGTGCCCGGCAACATCGGCGACCAGGATGCCTCCGCATGATTTCAGCCTCTGCAACGCCTTCGCCACGGATTCCTGACCCTGCCAGGCGGCCACCTTGATTCTGGCATCCAGATCGAAGCGGTCCTGAAAATTCACATAGGTAATGAGATCGCCCCCCGCAATGCCGTTGAACGGGATCGACACGCCGTAGATGTCCGTGCCGGGTATGTGAGGAATAGCTCCGGGCACAGGCATGAGTCGCTGCGCCGCGTAGCGCGCACCCATGAGCAGTTCATGATCGATCGAGGGATCGGGTTTTGTCATCGTGTCCTCAAAACAGAATGACGATGAATAACAGATCGCTGCCTCAATTGCAAGATTCCTTCGGAGATGTGCGGCGTTCGCTGCCGCTTTCCATATAACCTCAAACAAAAGCGGCAGCAAGCTGCCGCACTCCGAAAGGCTTCGCCTGTTATTCCTGAGGATTGGATTCGCGGAACTTGTAGCCAAAACCGCGGATGGTCTCGATCCATCCGCCGCAGCGGCCAAGCTTTTTCCGCAGCGACATGATGTGCACGTCGATGGTGCGCTCCAGGACCGTGATATCTCTTCCCAGCGCGCCGTCGATCATCGAGGCGCGCGAGTACACAAACCCGGGGTGCGCGGCGAGAAACTGCAGGAGCCGGTACTCGGTGGCCGTGAGCTCCAGAGTCTTGTTGCCGCAGCGCACTTCATGGCTCGACGGATCGATCGAAAGATTGCCGTGCCTTATAATCGCCGGCGGCTGGCGGTATCCCGAGGAGCGCCGCAACAGCGCCTTGATCCGCGCCGTGAGTTCGCGCGGGCTGAACGGCTTGGTCATATAGTCGTCCGCTCCAAGCTCCAGGCCCACGATGCGGTCCGACTCCGAAGCCTTGGCGGTCAGCATGATGATCGGGGTCTGCGACGTCGCACTCTCCGCCCGCAGCATGCGGCACACCTCGAGTCCATCCATGCCGGGCAACATCAGGTCCACGACAATCAAATCGGGCTTCTCGCCGATAGCCCGAGAAAAGCCGGATTCGCCGTCCGTCGCGCCGATTACGGCATACCCTTCTTTTTCAAGATTGTATCGGACAAGCTCGATCAGATCCGCTTCGTCGTCAATAACCAGAACGATTGCTTTGGACATGACCGGGCACTCAGGGCTTCGTGGTTCGTTCGGTGCTTTCGTGGCGGTGGCGCACCTCCCGCCCTTCGACCAGATAGATCACTTCTTCGGCGATATTCGTGGCGTGATCGCCCACTCGCTCCAGGTTGCGCGAAATCAAAATCAAAGCCAGCGCGCGCTGGATGGTTCCGGGATCCGCCATCATATAGGTCAGGAGGACGCGGAAGATCTGGTCGCGAAACGCATCGACCTTTTTTTCTTCTTCCAGTACGCGGTTCGCCACGGAGCAGTCCTTTTCGACCAATGCCTCCAGACTGTCGCGCACCATCCGCTCGGCGATCTCCCCCATGACGGGCAGATCCACCAGCGGCTTGAGCGGCGCGGCTTGGATCACGTGATGGGCGTTCTGGATGATATTGATCGCCTGATCCCCGATCCGCTCGAGCTCCGTCGCGATGCGGGACGCCATAAACAAAAATCGCACGTCCCCACCGACCGGCTGCTGCAGCGCGGTCAGCTTGACGGCGCTGTCGTCGATTTCAATCTGGAGGTTGTTCACCTCCTCTTCTTTGCGGTAAATCTCGGCGCTGAGCGACTCGTCGCGCTCTATCAAAACTCTGAGCGCGGTCTGAATCATCGATTCTGCCAGTCGGCCCATCAGGAGCAGCCTTTCGAGCAGCTCCTGTATCTTTTCGTCCAGGTGACGCATTAACCGAACCTCCCCGATATGTATTGCTCCGTCCTCGGATCGGAGTTATTGGTGAAAATAGTTTGAGTTTCCCCGACCTCGACCAACTCTCCCAGCAGCATGAACGCCGTGTCATCGGAGATGCGGGCCGCCTGCTGCATGTTGTGCGTGACAATGAGTATCGTGTAGCGGTCTTTGAGTTCCAGCATCAGCTCTTCGATCCTGGCCGTAGCGATCGGGTCCAGCGCGGACGCCGGTTCGTCCATCAGCAGGATTTCCGGTTCGACCGCGAGCAGCCTCGAGATGCAGATGCGCTGCTGCTGCTCGGGCGTCAGAGACAGCGCGGAAGCGCCCAGCCGGTCCTTCAGGCTATCCCACAGACCGGTGGCGCGCAGGCTGCTTTCGACGCGCGCGGCCAGATCGTCGCCCTTGGCCAGGTCGTGAATTTTCGGGCCGTAGGCGACGTTTTCGAAAACGGAAAGCGGAAATGGATTAGGCCGCTGAAAAACCATGCCGATGCGTTTGCGCAGCTGCCGCAGATCAATATCACCGGCATAGATCGATTTTCCGTCGAGCAGGACGTCTCCCGTGACCTTCACGTGCGGGATGATCTCGTTCATCCGGTTGATGACGCGCAGCAACGTCGATTTGCCGCACCCGGACGGCCCGATAATCGCGGTGATGGCTCTCGGGCGAATAGCAAGACTCACGTCGATCAGCGCGTGAAACTTCCCATACCAGAGATTCAGACCCTTCGTCTCAATTTTCGCAGTCATAAATAAGAATTCCGCCGAATTTCCTTCGGAGATGTGCGGCTGTTCGCTGCCGCTTTTTCAAAAATCCAAAGCGGCAGCAAGCTGCCGCACTCCGAAGGCGCCCTCCGGGCGCGATGTTGTAGCCTTGGACAACATCTGAAATCTAGAATCTTTGCGCCATTACTTTCGGAGTGCGGCAGCGAACAGCCGCACATCTCCGAAATCCTACCCGAATCTTCCGGAGATGTAGTCCGCGGTACGCTTGTCGCGCGGAGTGGTGAACAATATGTCGATCGGCTCCAGCTCAATCAGTTCTCCGAACAGAAAGAAAGCCGTCCGGTCCGACGCCCTGGCCGCCTGCTTGACGTTGTTCGTAACCAGGATAATCGCCAGGTTCGCCTTCAAACTTCTCAGCGCCTCCTCGATCCGTGCCGTCGAAATCGGGTCGAGACCCGAGCACGGCTCATCGAGCAACAACACGCGCGGCTCCAGGACCAGCGTGCGCGCGAGACACAGGCGCTGCTGCTGCCCTCCCGAAAGGTTGCGCGCCGGCTCTTTCAGCCGGTCCTTCATTTCATCCCACAGATACGCCGCACGCAAAGCCTTTTCCACGCGCTCGTCATAGCTCCGGCTGGACCCGGAGGCAAGACGGAGGCCGAAGGTCAGGTTGTCATACACCGTCATCGGCAGAGGCACGGGGACCGAAAACACCATTCCTATCTGGCGGCGCAGCATCGCCACATCGGAATCATAGATGGATTGGCCGTCGAGCAGGATGTTGCCCGAAATCTTGAAGTCCAGGTCGAGTTCCGCCATGCGGTTGAGGCAGCGCAGAAACGTGGTCTTGCCCGCGCCGGCCGGCCCGATAATGGAAAGGATCTCCCCCCGTCGGGCATCCAGATTGATGCCTTTCAATATCTCCGTACCGTCGACCTGCACCCGCAGATCCTCAGCCTTCACCTGGATATCCGTCACCATAACTCCCAAATTCTTTCGGAGTGCGGCAGCTTGCTGCCGCTTTCTACACACACTAAAACAAAAGCGGCAGCAAGCTCCGACCGAAATTACCGCCCGAGCGCAGCCTCTTGCGGATTTGCGCTCGGATCATGATCGCGCTGAAATTCAGCAGGAACGTCAGCGAAAGAAGCACCAGCACCGTCGCGTAGAGAATCGGCTTGGTCGCTTCCACGTCCGGCGACTGCGTCGTCATCACATACACGTGATACCCGAGTTCCATGAATTGATCGTTCAACTGCTTCGGCAAATCCGGCAAAAAATAGGCCGCTCCCGTAAACATAACCGGAGCGACTTCTCCCGATCCCCGGCTCACCGCGAGGATGCCGCCCGTAAGAATCCCCCCGACCGCCTGAGGCAGCACCACGCGCCGGATCATCTGCCAGCGGGTCGCGCCCAGCGAATAGGCCACTTCGCGGTAGCTCTGCGGAATCGCGCGCAGCGCTTCTTCCGTGGCCACCACCACCGTCGGCATCGTCAGGAGCGCAAGCGTCAGCGCCGCCCAGACAATCGCCGGCTGGCCGTAGGTCAGATCGCCGCCATAAAGCGCCGTATCGATTCCCCGGCCGACAAACTCGATGAAGAACCCCAGCCCGAACAGGCCGAAAACAATCGCTGGAACACCCGCCAGGTTCTGAATTGCCAGGCGGACCATGTGGACTATCCGCGACCGCCTGGGCGCGTATTCGTGCATGTAAATCGCCGTCGCCACACCCAGCGGGATCACGGCGATGGTCATTAATACGACAAGCGCAAACGTGCCGAAGATGGCCGGGAAAATTCCTCCTCCGGTCATGCCCATTTCGGGCGCTTTCGAAAGAAAGTCCCAGGTAACCGTTCCGATGCCGTGAATGACGATATTTCCCAAAATAACGGCCAGCATCGCAATGATGAGGACGCAGGCCAGTATGCAGAAGAACTGAAACAGCCCGCCGATAATCTTTGTTCGCTCGATCATGGCGTTACGAAGCCCCCTGAAGCTTCTTCTGGAGCCTGCCCACCCACCAGTGGCCGAACAGGTTGATCACGAACGTGATCAGGAAGAGAAACGCCCCGATGAAAAAGAGCACGTGATAATGAGGGCTGCCTACGACCACTTCCCCCAGCTCCGCCGCGATCGTGGCAGAGAAAGTCCGGATGGAATCGGTGGGAGAAAACGACAGGATGGCGGCATTTCCCGACGCCATAAGCACGATCATCGTCTCGCCGATAGCCCTGCCGAAGCCGAGCACGCATGCGGCGAGGACTCCCGGCATGCCCGCCGGAAGCACCACGCGCGAGGCCGTCTGCCAGGACGAAGCGCCCATGGCGATCGAGCCTTCGCGAAATGTCTGGGGTACGGACGAAAACGCGTCTTCGCAGACGGTGTAGACGATCGGGATCACCGCCAGGCTAAGCCCGATCCCGGCCGTCACGGCATTCAGTCGGAAGGTCCAGCCGAACGTATTCTGCAGCCAGCCGGCCAGAACCATCAGGCAGAAAAAGCCGACTACGACGCTGGGAATCCCCGCCAGGATTTCGATGGCGGGCTTGATGGTTTCGCGCGCCCACGGAGGCGCGAACTCCGCCGTGTAAAGGGCCGCCAGCACGGCCAGTGGGATGGCGATCAGCACCGCAATAATGGTCACCTTCAGCGTACCGGCCAGGAGCGGCAGGAGCGAATATTTCGGGATGTCCGACACCGGCTGCCATGTTTGCTCCACATCCGCGCCCGCGTGAGCCGCCTGGGACATAAAGAGCTTGCCCAGGTTCGCCTCCTGGCGTATCTCGGCGGAAGTGAATATGGGCAGCGCTTCTTTTCCGATGAAGATAAATATCAGTATGAGCGACAGGATCGCCAGGAAGGCGCTGCCTCGAATCACAATCCCCGCGATACGGTCGCCCAAGGCGCCGGACCGGCCTGCTTCACGTTGGGTAGACAACACTAGCTCCGATTCAGAGGATAATACCCCACCGCTTCACATATCTTCTGCCCTTCCGGACTCAGCACCCAGTCGATGAACGCCTTGGTTTCTCCGGTGGGCGGCCCGACGGTATAGAAATAAAGATGCCGGGACAGCGGATACGTGCCCGCTTCGACGGTTTCCAGCGAAGGCTTCACCCCTTCGGATGCATCGTCGGGCTTTACGGCCAGGGGCCGGATGCCTGAAGCATAGGCGATTCCGCCATATCCCAGAGACGCCGGATCCTTGGAAACAGCGTTGACGACGGCTGCCGTTCCCGGCAGGGTTTGGACGTCGCGGGCAAAATCCTCGTTTTTGAGGACGTGCTCTTTGAAGAAGACGTAGGTGCCGGAGTTGTTTTCACGGCTGTAGACGACGATTCGCTGGTCTTTGCCGCCGACATCGCGCCAGTTGGTGATGGTGCCGGTGTAGATGGACTTGAGCTGAGCCATGGTGATGGAGTTGTACAGGCGAGGATTCCGGGACATAGATCGCCACGCCGTCGAGAGCGACGGAGATTTCGACCACATCCTTGCCGTGACGGGCGCGGACCATCGCCTTTTCTTTATCCTTCATGGGCCGGGAGGCCTCGCAGATGTCGGTCCCGCCGTTGATGAGGGCGGCGATTCCGGTGCCGGACCCTCCGCCGGTTACCTGGATCCGCTTGTCCGGATGCTCTTTCATATAGGTTTCCGCCCAGCGCTGTCCCAGGATCACCATCGTGTCGGATCCCTTAATGGTGACGGACCGAGCGGCCGGGGCAGATCCTTTTCCTCCGCCGCATCCCCCGAAGATCAGACCGAGGACAAAGACAACCAACAATCCAGACTTCCTCATATTTCCTCCTAATCACAATGTGCATAAAGATTTACAGCATGATTATGAAGCAATGATGTGAATTGTATTAAGATTCGGTTAAGGAAAGCCTTGACCCCAAATTTCCCCGCAATCCGCAATCGTGGACACCCACTTTTTAAATCGCAAGGAATTTCAGTGGGTGTCCACTAAATTTATAGTTATCGCGCCCGCAGGGCGCCTTCGAGTGCGGCGAGCTCGCTGCCGGCTTGAAAACGTCCCAATATGCCTTTTTTCAATATTTTACCTGTAAAGCGGCAGCAAGCTGCCGCACGAAAGCTTCGCCCGACCCCGATATTTGAGGTTTCATCCGATAAATTGTCCTCCCCAGGTTGACAACCGGAAGATGGCTCTTATACTATTGGCACTCGCTTGGGGAGAGTGCTAATCCGAGCGGTGAATAATCAAGCAAGATGCATTATAGCGGCCCTTAATGAGAGGAGATCATTTATGAATGTTAGGCCTTTGCACGATCGGGTTCTTGTGAAACGGGTTGAAGAGAAGGAAATTGTGAAGGGTGGAATCATCATCCCTGACACAGCCAAAGAAAAACCCATGGAAGGCGAAGTGATCGCAGCCGGCCCGGGAAAATCATGGAAGACGGCAAGCGTGCCGCCCATGGATGTCAAGGAGGGAGACAGGATCCTCTTCGGAAAATACTCCGGGACTGAGATCAAGATTGATGACCAGGACTACCTCATCATGCGCGAAGAGGAAATCCTGGCGATTCTGTGGGATAAGCTCAAACAGCAATAAACAGATATAAGGAGCATTGAGAATATGGCTAAGGAAATTATTCATGGCGAGCAGTCTCGCCAGGCTATTCTCCGCGGAGTGAACCAGCTCGCGGATGCCGTGAAGATTACGCTGGGTCCCAAGGGGCGCAATGTAGTTCTGGACAAGAAATTCGGATCCCCTGTCATCACCAAGGACGGCGTCACGGTCGCGAAAGAGATCGAGCTGAAGGACGGCCTCCGAAAACATGGGCGCACAGATGGTGCGCGAAGTGGCTTCCAAGACCTCGGATGTGGCCGGCGACGGAACCACGACTGCTACCGTTCTGGCGCAGGCCATTTTCCGTGAAGGCGTGAAAAACGTCGCCGCCGGCGCCAATCCGATGGCCCTGAAGCGCGGGATCGAGAAGGCCGTTGAAGCGGCCATCGCGGAGCTGAAGAAGCTGAGCAAGCCGGTGAAGGGCGAGATGATTTCCCAGGTGGGCGCCGTATCGGCCAACAACGACAAGACCATCGGCGGAATCATTGCCGAAGCGATGAAAAAGGTCGGCAAAGACGGCGTGATCACGGTAGAAGAAGCCAAGTCCATCGAGACCTCGCTGGAAGTGGTTGAAGGAATGCAGTTTGACCGCGGCTATCTCTCCCCTTACTTCGTTACCGATCCGGAGCGCATGGAAGTCGAGCTGAACGACTGCCTGATCCTGCTCAACGAGAAGAAGATCAGCTCCATGAAGGACCTCCTGCCGCTGTTGGAGCAGGTGGCCAAGAGCGGCCGTCCGCTGCTGATCATTGCGGAAGACATCGAAGGCGAAGCGCTGGCGACTCTGGTGGTCAACAAGCTGCGCGGCACGCTGGCAGCGGCTGCGGTGAAGGCACCCGGATTTGGCGATCGCCGCAAAGCCATGCTGGAAGACATCGGCATCCTGACCGGCGGCAAAGTGATTTCCGAAGACCTCGGAATCAAGCTGGAAACCGTCCGCCTGGAAGACCTGGGGCGCGCCAAGAAGATCACGATCGACAAGGACAACACCACGATCATCGAGGGCAACGGCAAGCATGCCGACATCGAAGGCCGCGTGAAACAGCTGCGCGTTCAGATCGAGGAGACGACCTCGGATTACGACCGTGAAAAGCTGCAGGAAAGACTGGCCAAGCTGGTCGGCGGCGTGGCCGTGATCAAAGTCGGCGCTGCGACCGAGACCGAGCTGAAAGAGAAGAAGGCGCGCGTGGAAGATGCCATGCATGCCACCCGTGCGGCGGTTGAGGAAGGCATCGTTCCGGGCGGCGGCGTGGCACTGCTGCGCTGCGTACCGGCGCTGGACAAGCTGAAGCTCGAAGGCGACGAGAAGGTTGGCGTGAACATCGTCCGCAGAGCGCTGGAAGAGCCGCTGCGGATGATCGTCGTCAATGCGGGCCACGAAGGCGCCGTGGTTGTCGACAAGGTCCGCCAGAATCCCGACGCCAATTTCGGCTTCAACGCCGATACCGAGCAGTACGAAGACCTGGTTGCCGCGGGCGTGATCGATCCGACCAAGGTGACCAGAACCGCTCTGCAGAACGCTTCCTCGATCGCGGCCCTGCTTCTGACGACGGAAGCCCTGATCTGCGATATCAAGGAAGATGAAAAAGCTCCCGCAATGCCTCCGGGCGGCGGCGGCATGGGCGGCATGTACTAAATTTTGGATCGCGGCGGTTCGCTGCCGCTTTCAAGCACAAGGGGCGACCCAATGGTCGCCCCTTTTTTATTGCGTTTCTACAAATACAACATCTAACATGTACTCGCATAGTTATTGCGCCCAGCGGGCGCTTTCGGAGTGCGGCAGCTTGCTGCCGCTTTTGTTTAGGCGAGCATGAAAGCGGCAGCAAGCTGCCGCATCTCGTGAAGGACGCACAAAATGGTATATTTCATGCGACGCGCGCTCCCTTCCCTGATTGTTTTAATCGCAATCTCCCTCGGGTCCATCTTTTTTCGCCTCGGCTCCCTCCCACTGACCGGCCCGGACGAACCCAGATACGCCAGAATCGCCCAGGAAATGCACGATCAGGGCACCTGGGTCACGCCCACGCTCGAAGGCAAGCCCTGGCTTGAAAAGCCGCCTCTGTACTACTGGCTGACAATTCCCTTTTACTCCGTCTTCAACAGCCCTGAAACCGCCGCACGCGTCGCCCCGGCACTCTGCGCCCTGGCAGCCGCTCTCGCCATCTTCTGGCTTGGATCGACCGGTCCGCATCACGCCTGGCCGGCTTACTGGGCGCGACGATTCTCCTGACAAGCCTGGGATACGCCGGCTATGGCCGAGCGCCTCCACCGACATGCCCTTCACCTGCTGCTTTACAATCGCAATGGCAGTACTGGCCGTCGCCGTTGAAAAAGATATCGGCGCAAAGGTTTTAATCGCCTACGTCTTCCTGGGACTGGCAGTATCTAGGCAAAGGCCCCGTTGCGATCATTTTGGCAGCCGGGATCGTCCTCTGCTTCTGGCTCCTGGATGAACGCGGAGGGATTCTGCGCCGCTGGCATATCGTGCCGGGGATATTTATTGTCGCCGCCGTCTCCGTCCCCTGGTTCTGGCTGGCGTTCCGGCAAAACGGCTACGGTTTTATCGCAACATTTTTCATCAACCACAACTTCGCCCGCTTTGTCACGGACATCCATCATCATTCGCAGCCTTTTTATTATTATGTGCCGGTCCTGCTGGCACTCGTCTTCCCCTGGAGCGGCTGGCTGCTCCTGCTAATTTCAAAATCGCCCATGGCAGCGCTGCGCCGCTGGCGCGAGTGGGATCCGCGGATGGTCTTTCTGACCTGCTGGTTTCTCGTGCCCATACTCTTTTTTTCATTATCGGATTCGAAACTCGCCGGATACATCCTGCCGTCGCTGCCGCCGCTGGCGTTGATTCTGGGCATTCGCCTGAACGCTGGATTGAAGGAACCGCTGAACCTGCGAGACTGCGCGCCGCGATGATTCTTCAGTTAATCCTCTCAACCGCCATGGCCATAGCCGCGCCCATCTTTTTCAATAAGGATTACGGCGGCCGCTGGGACATCGGATTAATTCTATCCGTCGCCATTCTGGCCCCTGCAATCGTCACATTCATATTCGGGCTCAAGGGCAACGCACGGCGCGCATTCAGGCCACCGCGCTGCAGGGCCTCCTGGTGCTGCTAGCCGTCGCCCTGTTCGCCTTCCCGGTCCTCGGCGCCTATCACTCCACGCGAGACATTGCCCATCAGGCCCTGCAACTGCGCACCCCCGGCGAACCGATCGTGACGTACCAGTTCTTCCACCACACGCTCCACTACTACACCAACTACCAGATCGCCGATAAACTGGACAACCCCGACGCCCTGCTCAAATTCGCACGCACGCAATCCACGGCGCTAATCGTCACTAAATCATCCAGCCTGAAAAACCTATCCGCCATCAAAGACATCACAATCACAAGCCTTTACCGTCAAGCCAATTTTCACCTGCTTCGCCTAAGCAACAAATAGTCCTTTGGTTTTCACCCCAACACCGCGCCCGAAGGGCGCCTTCGGAGTGCGGCAGCTTGCTGCCGCTTTGTTTAGGCATGTGCAGAAAGCGGCAGCAAGCTGCCGCACTCCGAAGGCGCCCTCTGGGCGCGGTAGTGAGGCCTATGGGGCATTAGCCGTCACGATGGTAGCAATTTTCGACCGCTCATTGCAGAATTCGCGAAATAAACACGCAGGTGGCGAAACAATTAGCTTTCCCAATAAGAAAGTCCTGCTCTTCGATTTTGATGTGATTGATCTACCGCGCATGGAGGCTCGATCTTACGTAAAGCTCAAGAATCCTGCGGCGTTGGCACTTGCGGCCAGGATGAAAATGAATCCGCAAGATCGCGTTTCTTTGGCGCGCGACTTTTTTCTCAGCTTGGCATACACGAAGATCAAGCGGGAGGAAAAGGATCTGGTGGCGGGCTTTTTCTCCAGGTATCAGCCGCTGTCGGATCAAGAAGATTTGCAACTTGAGGAAGAACTGCGTAAAGTTAAGTCAAAGGACGCAAGGGAGGCTGCGATGGAGCTGACAAATCCTTTCATTGAATTAGGCAAGCGACGGGGCCGGCAGGAAGGCATCCTGGAAGGTCGACACGAGGGACAGGCAGAGCTGGTGCTGAAGCTGCTCGCCCGGCGTTTGGGCTCCATTTCCCGTACCCATGAAAGGGCTATTCGGAAGCTTTCGGCCGAAAACATCGAAGCCCTGGGGGAAGCGCTGCTCGACTTTAACGTCCCAGCCGACCTCGCGCACTGGCTACGCCAAAATAAATAGCCCCAACGGACTTCATCCCCCCCGGGAGCGCCGCCGACTCGCCTAATGCCACATAGTTTTGCTACAACACAGCGCCCAGAGGGCGCCTTCGGAGATGGGCGGCTGTTCACTGCCGCTTTTATAAACGGCTTGATATGCCCGTTATTTAAGGATTTGCTTGAAAGCGGCAGCAAGCTGCCGCACTCCGAAAGGCTTCGCCTCCCAAAAACTGTGCGGCATTAGGCGGGACGCCGGCGCTCCCGGTAATGTCAGCCGTTGGATAGCCGCGGAAATCCGCACCCACATATTCGATTTTCAATTTTTTGTGAAATCCGTGCAATCTGTGAAATCTGTGTTGCATTTTGGGGCCAATCCCTACACCATTTACGACTATGCTGAAACTGCACAACACTCTTACGAGCACCGACGAGGACTTCCACCCCCTTGAGGATGGCGTGGTCCGCTTTTACACCTGCGGCCCGACGGTTTACGATTACGCCCACATCGGCAATTTCCGCACCTTCGTTTTCCAGGACCTGCTGCGCCGCTATCTGGAGTACCGGAACTACCGGGTCATCCACGTCATGAACATCACCGACGTAGACGACAAAACGATCCACAACGCCCGTGAACAGGGAATGACTCTGCGGGATTACACCACAAAATACACCGAGGCTTTTCTCGCCGACTGCAAGACGCTCCGCATCCAGATTCCCGGCCTCTTGCCGCGCGCCACGGACCACATCCCCGAAATGGTCGCGCTGATCCAAAAGCTCGAGGAAAAAGGCTACACCTACCGCAAGGACGGCTCGATTTACTTCAGCATCGCCAGCTTCCCCGGCTACGGCCAGCTCAGCAAGGCCGACTTCAGCGGCGCGCAAGCGGGAGCGAGCGTCGACACGGACAAGTACGACAAGGAAAACGCGCGCGATTTCGTCCTCTGGAAAGCGAAAAAAGAGGGCGAGGATTTCTGGGAAACGGAGATCGGCCCGGGACGCCCCGGATGGCACATCGAATGCTCCGCCATGAGCATGAAGTACCTGGGCGAAACGTTTGACATCCATTGCGGCGGTGTGGACCTGGTTTTCCCGCATCACGAAAACGAGATTGCGCAGAGCGAGTGCGCCACCGGAAAGCCCTTTGTGCGCTATTGGGTTCACCCGGAATTTCTGATTGTCGAAGGCCAGAAGATGTCGAAATCCCTCGGCAACTTTTTCAGGCTGCGGGACCTGGCAGACCAGGGCCATTCGCCGGAAGCAATCCGATATCTGCTGCTCTCGGTGCATTATCGCAAGCAGCTCAACTTCACGATGGATGGCCTGCGCCAGGCGCAATCGTCCATTCAGCGCCTCGAGGATTTCATGCTCCGCGCCAAAGAAATCGCGAACGCGGAGGAACCGACTGCCGCATTTAGCAGCGGAAGTGCAGGCAGCGCGCGAGAAATTTATTGACGCGATGGATGCGGACTTAAACACATCGGCCGCTCTTGCCGTCATTTTTGATTTCGTCCGCCTCGCATACCAGAAAGACAGCCAGAAATCGCTTTCCGGAGGCGACGCCCGGGCCGCGATTGATTTTCTCAAAGAAATCGACGGCTTATTGAACATCCTGCGCGCCCGAACAGAGATCCTGGACGAAGAGATCGCGCAACAGATCGAAGCGCGCCAGGCAGCCCGCCGCCGCCGCGATTTCGCCGAAGCCGACCGCATCCGCCAGTCGCTCCTGGCCAAAGGCATCCAATTGGAGGACACCAAAGAAGGCGTCCGCTGGAAACGCCTTTAGTCATGCTGCATACTTTTCGCGCCCGTAGGGCGCCTTCGGAGTGCGGCAGCTCGCTGCCGCTTTTAAAACAGCATACTATGCAAGGGTTCATTTAAAAGCGGCAGCAAGCTGCCGCACTCCGAAAGGCTTCGCCTCCCAAAAACTATGCGGCATTAGCTGAGACGGCGGCGCTCCCAGAACAGCCGCCCATCTCCGAAAGCATTTCTCGTGAAATGAAAACCTGCCGCTCGAAACAATACATGTATGACCGCGCCGCATCTTCTCAGAGGCCGCAAAGGCGAACGCATCGCCTGCCGTTTCTTGATGAAACAAGGCTTTGACATCCTCGCCCGCCGCTACAGAAGCCGCTCCGGCGAACTCGACATCATCGCCTACGAAGGCGACACACTTGTTTTCATTGAGGTAAAAACCCGGAGCTCCGCCGCATTCGGCGAACCCTGGGAATTCGTCGACTGGCAAAAACAGCAGATCCTGCGCCGCACCGCCGAAGCTTTCATCGCCGACCACGACCTCGGCCAATACGCCTACCGCTTCGACATCGTCTCCGTCCTAGGAACGAACGCCACCCTTTTCAAAAACGCCTTTTAGCCGCAGTTTCGAAATTGGTGTCCCATAATCTGATCTAAATTTCCTGGCGCGCATATAGAGGCCGCGGCAGCGGCCGAGATGAATTTAGGCCGGCCTTTCAAGGCCGGCACAGGAGATGCAACAGATAATGCGTCGCGGCCAGCGCCGATTGAATTCAACCGTCGCTGGCCGCGACGGGCATTAATTACCTCTAATATACCCGGCCTTAAAAGGCCGGGCTAAAATCAGCGGGCCGCTCTGCGGCCAACTTCGTTATTCAGGCTTAGCTAATAGCTGTGTTTGTGGTTGAGTTTATCGCTCGCTTCCGCTAATATCCTTGCGCCACGCTGTATGTGAGCGGGAATAACTCAGTGGTAGAGTGCGACCTTGCCAAGGTCGAAGTCGCGGGTTCGAATCCCGTTTCCCGCTCCAGATAAAAAAATCCCAACAACTTAGCGGAGCATCGAAAAACGGGCAAAGCTGTGTCCATGAGCCCGATTAGGCCTGGGGTGCGTTTATGTGCCGGTCCGTTTAATGCTTGGCCCCGTGGGACGAACCTCATCCGCAAGCAATTTTTCAGGGCACCGAATTAGAATCTTTCCGCGGCTTTTCATGACAGCCCCCCCGCGCTCCCATTTTTGCAGGAGCCTGCTGGCGGTAAAATAGCCTACATCTGCAAGGGAGGCGAGATCCTCATTTTTGATGTCGACTTCTACCCCGGCCGTCAGCATGCGCCCCGACTGGGATCCGACGGAGGTCAAGGCATAGGCCAGCCGTTCCTGTGCAGTATTGGCGACCAGTTCGATATGCCGCTGTGCGTAGATCGCGATGTAGTGCAGGCCGATTCGAAAGGCGTTTTGAAAAAATCCCGGGTAGGCGCGCGCGAGTTGAAGAACTTTCGCATGCTCCCATACGAGGGCTTCGACATCACTGACGGCGGTGGCCGTACCCAGATATCCCGTAGGTTCGTTCAGAAAGGAAGCGATCCCCAAAACATTTCCCGGCACGAAACGCCGCAGCAAAATGCTCTGTCCATTTTCGGTCGTAACGTAAAAATTGACGAAGCCCACCTTCACGATCAGGAGGCGGGTTGCAGGATTTTGCGCCCTGATCAATGTTTCAGATTTTTTGAATTTTCTTTTTGCCGCCGCGGCCAAGATTGTACGTGTTTCGTCTGTTCCAAGCCCCTTAAAAAGTGGGCTCGAGGTGAGATCGATCATGATGCAATCCTCCGTTTCATTGCTTCAGAGCAACGACGACATCCTTCCCATCCACTATCCTGTAACCGGCTAAATAATCATTCGTGAAAAGGAGCAGCATTGTCCAGAATAAAACTAGTGGTTGCGGATGATAACGACTCTTTTCGCGAGGGTTTGGTCCGGTTCCTGAGCCATTACTTTGATGTTCTCGACGCTGTGTCGGATGGCGGAGAGCTTATTGACTCCGCAACTTTAGTGAATCCGGATGTGATCGTCAGTGATGTGTGCATGCCGCTTTTCACGGGGCCGGAGGCCATGCACGAATTGTGCGCAAATGGGGTTAAGATTCCTTTTGTGTTTATCAGCGCGGGAGAGAACACTTTAGGCGACCACGTTTCATTTGTCTCCAAAGACAAAATTACGCATCAGTTGGTACCCGCCATCCAGAAATCTGTAGCCAATTAGCTATTCCAACAACGCGGAACAACACCGGTTAGCGGCTCCTATTTGTGAAATCTGTTTGCGATTCAGACAGTGGTGGGTGCAGACTCCTACTGCCGCATACTTTTTGCAAACATGCCGTCCTGGGAGCGCCGGCATCTCGCCGGCCGGCTGCTGGCAATCGCAATTTCCGCGAAAACAGGCAATATTTGCGGCTCATACAGTTTTTATAGCTTCAGCCCCCGAGACGGCTAATGCCGCATATTATTTGCGCCCGCAGGGCGCTTTCGGAGTGCGGCAGCTCGCTGCCGCTTTTCAAAACGCTCAAAATCCATGTTTTTCACCTCTTTATTGAAAGCGGCAGCGAGCTGCCGCACTCCGAAAGCTTCGCGCTGCAAAAAGTATGCGGCATTAGGCGAGACGCCGACGCTGCCAGAGGAAAAAGCTGACAGGTTATTGTATGCATCCATGTCCGAAGATGGGGCGATAATTTGAGAATTTTGGAGGGCACGTCAGGAGTGCTGAACTTATCTACATATTCATAATTCGTGGGATCCGTGGCATTTTTTTGAAATAAATCAGACCTTCCCGAAACTATATGGTTGCGGCCTATAACGCTTGACAGATATATTAACTTAGTTAATGTAGTAATGAACGGGGAAAGGCTCACGGTTATCTGTGGTTTTGAGGATTACGTTGTCATTGTTACCATCTTCTGATGGAAAGGTATGATGAGAAAAAAAACTGTGCACTATACGGTCTGCGGGCTGGATTATGTCTATCTTAAGGACGTCCCGATCTGCAAAACGATTCATGGCGAAGCTTTGGCTGTCGAGCTTACTTTAATCGAACGGGACATCGCCAGGGAAATTGTGAGCCAGGGTATTCCGCTACGAGGCGCCGAGGTACAGTTTTTGCGCAAATCTTTGGCCCTGTCCATGGAGAAATTCGGCAAGCTTCTCGGCCTGTCTGCGCCGGCGATTCTGAAGTGGGAGCGCGCACGCACCAAGAGGCTGGCGCCCGTCAACGAAGTGGCGGTCAGAGCCTTGATGGCGGAGCACTTGGACATCGAAATGAAGGGTAGGTTCACGGTTCTTAAGGGAAATCCCGCAACTCCCGCAAGGCTGCTGATGAGGGTTGCATAAAAAAACCGATTTCACAAAAAATCCATTTCTATCCGTGAAATCTGCACGGTAAATTTGTTCTAAGTCTCAACGTTGAAGGCCGTGAATAAATTGCTCGGAGCCATGGATAGCTGAATTTGTTGAACTACTTCTGACTGCAAGCGGTCGAAAGGCGCATGCGCCGAGAAACGTTTTCGGGGAGTAACAGATAGCAGTTGAATTTGATAGCATCGGCAAGGCTTTGGGCAGGATAACTCAAGGCGAGGTGGGAAAGCAGGTATTTGCCTTAAACCCTGAGCCGGTTGACACGTATCCGGGCAAAGCTATACTACAAAGATGATAAGGTGGCTTTTAATTATTGCGCTGGGGTGGGTCGTATTTGTCTTCCTTCCAACAATTCCTCCAGTCAGGAACCTTCTCGCCTCGCCACTCGTAGTGGAGGATCCAGACGCGCGTGGGGACACCTGTTACATCCTCGCCGCCGGCGGCGCCTTCCGAGAACGTCTTAGTGCCGCCGCCGAGCTATACAAACAAGGCCGTATTTCCAGAATCATCTTCATGCGTCAAGATGTGCCAAGTTCTTACAACTACGCTGACAAAGCTCATTGGACGCCAACCGAATGGGCGCTGGATTTCCTGACCCTTCGGGGCGTTTCGCGGGATAAAATCCAGCTTATCGATCATGCAAGAGGACCGTTTGGCACTCTACAAGAGGCAAGAACTCTGAAGAAGGCACATCCCCCTGATCTGAAAAGGCTTGTGATCGTCAGCTCGGCTCCACATATGCGTCGAAGCCTTCTAGCATTCCGGAGGGTCCTCCCCCGGACATCGCGATCATTTCCTGCCCGGCGAGTTCTTTTAGTACAAGTTACGAATACTTCTACCCGCTTTGGATCGAATATCTGAAGCTGGCGGTTTATGCAGTCGTTGCTAGATGAGACACAGATTGCACAGATTTCAGACACAGATTGCACGGATTTCACAAAACGATCCATTTCTATCTGTGCAATCTGCGCGATCTGTGTAATCTGTGTGCCTGTAATCTGCGTGCCTGGAATCTATGTGCCTGGAATCTGTGGCTGCTTTTATGCTAAAGTCTACAAAAGAGCGGGCAGGAATGATCGACCAGGGAGACAATTCGGTGAGGGATTTCCCTATAGATTATCCTGCCTGCTCGAATTTGATGGGCGACAATTACATTGACCGTCAACGGCAACTACATTGACCGGGTCTCAGCTCGACGCTGGTAATCTTTCGGCCTCTGAATTGAAGGAGGCTGTTTGATAACCACGGACGAGCAGGTAAGGAGACTCATGAAATTGTCGCGAGAAAATAATCTTCCTTTGGTGACAGCTGCTGCCAAAGCGGGGATGGGCGAGAAGGCAGCACGTAAGTATCTTCGATCTGGATTACTTCCAAGCCAAATGAAAGAGCCCCGGGATTGGCGAACGCGGGAAGACCCCTTCATTGAAGTCTGGCCGGGAGCCGAGGCATTGATCAAAGAGGAGCCTAACCTGGAGGCACTGACGGTGTTCCGAGAGCTTCAGCGCCGCTACCCGGGCAAGTTTCAGGATGGACAATTGCGAACCTTTCAGCGGCGGGTACGAGTCTGGCGCGGGCTGTATGGGCCGGACATGGAAGTTTTCTTTCCTCAAATTCATCAGCCCGGTATGCAGGGGCAGTCCGATTTTACTTCGATGAACTCGCTCTACATTACCCTGGGCGGATTGTTTTTCCCCCATTTGCTCTACCATTTTGTGCTGACCTATTCTAATCACGAATATGTCGAGGTCTGTTTCAGCGAAAGCTTCGAATCGCTCAGCACCGGTCTGCAGAATGCACTCTGGTCAATTGGGCGCGTTCCTGCCGGGCATCATCGAACGGACAATCTCAGCGCTGCGACCTTCAAAGGTAAAGATCGTCGGGAGTTTACCGAGTCCTACATGGGTTTGATGCGGCATTATGGGATAACACCCACTAAAAATCAGCCAGGCAAATCCAATGAGAACGGGGATGTTGAGCAGTCACACTATCGGGTTAAGGAGCGGGTAGACCAGGCCTTGCTATTGCGCGGAAGCCGTGACTTCGCCGATCGAAACGAATACAGCGATTTTTTACGAAAGGTCATTTGCCGGAGGAATCTCGGGCGCAGCAAACGCCTGCAGGAAGAACTGGCTGATCATGAAGCCACTGCCGGCTTATCGTCTGAATGACTACCGGGAGTACAAAGTGCCGGTGAGTGCCTGGAGCACAGTCCAGGTTGCCCATAACACCTACTCGGCGCCTTCACGGCTCAGGCGATATGAAGTGATGGCGCGACTGCACGCTGAACGGGTCGAGCTGTATTTTGCCGGGCAACATGTAGCTGACATGGAACGGCTCCGCGGACGAGGGAAAGCCCGGATTGAATACCGGCACGTCATCGGCTCTCTGGTGCGCAAACCGGGCGCTTTTGAAAACTATCGCTATCGGGAGGAAATGTTCCCATCGACGGTCTTCCGCCAGGCATACGACCAGCTGGTGAACGATGATTGCAGACATGCCAGCCGCCGATATCTTGAGATTCTTGAGTGGGCGGCAATGAACTCCGAGGCGGCAATGGAAGGCTCGCTCCGGCAAGCTTCTGGATGCCGGCGAGGAACTGGATATTGACCGATTGATGGAGATGTCGACGAATCCTGTCGCTGAACCGCTCGATATCAATATCCCGCTGCCGGACATGGCAGCCTACGACGCGCTACTTGAGGAGGTGACCGTATGACAACGGCACCCGCCTTGAAGATGCTCTTAAAAATGTTTCATCTGCCGGCCTTCGCCGACAACTACGAGGAACTCGCCCGCAAGGCCGAAAAGGAAGCCACCACCTACGAACGCTACCTGCATGAGCTGGCGCAGCTGGAGGCCTATGAACGGCATAACCGCAAGATCGCGCAGCTGCTCAAGCGTTCATGCCTGCCAAGCGAGAAAACCCTCCAGACTTTCGAGCAGGAACGGTTGCCGAAGAAGATTCGCTCCTTGCTGCCGACCCTGTGTGAAGGGAGTTTCCTTTCCCGGGCCGAGAACATCCTGGCCTTTGGAAATCCGGGGACCGGCAAAACCCACCTTCTCTGCGGCATCGCCCATGAACTGGTCAAACATGGCCATCCGGTCTTTTTCACCTCGGCGGCCATGCTGGTGCAGAAATTGCTGATAGCCAAAAGGGAGCTCCGGTTAAGTCAGGAGTTCAAGAAGCTGGACAAGTTTGAAGCGATCCTCATTGACGATATCGGCTACATCCAGCAAGACCGCGAGGAGATGGAGGTCCTCTTTACCCTGCTGGCGGAACGGTACGAGCGGCGCAGCGTGATGATCACGACAAATCTCGTCTTCTCAAAATGGGAGCAGATCTTCAAGGATCCGATGACCACGGCTGCTGCCGTCGATCGTCTTGTGCATCATTCCGTGATTCTCGAGTTGAACCTAAAGTGCAGCTACCGGGCGGAGAAGGCCCTGGAAAAGATCGAGGTCGAAAGACCGACTCCGAAGAAGGGAGGGACAAATGACAGATCAAACCTTTCCTTCAACGAATGAGCGGTTGAGCCTGAAGGAACCAACGGGCTGGTTTGCGGCCGGAGACGCTTTCCGGAAGGCATTGGCACTACTTTCCGATGGTGCTTTCAGGCTTTTTGTCTATCTTTGTCTTGAGGCCGACCGTCGAACCGGACGTTTTCTGGCAACGCACAAAGAACTCGCCGCGGCCTTGCGAAAGTCCAAGCGGGCTATAGGAACTTACGTTTCCGAACTGGAAGCCGAGGGAATCTGCCTGGTGAAATCCGGCAAAAACCAGTTTGCCGGGACGATATTCGAGATCTCTGACGACTACTGGCCCTACCACCGGACTTCCTATGCCGAGTCGCCGGAGCAAGAAGCTTACGTCGATGCCGTGCGCGAGTGCTTTCTGGGGCTGGGTTGCGTATGGAGCAAGTTTGGCGCCGCCGAGTTGCAGCGGCGCCGGGATCTGCAACGGCGAGGGATTCCCTTGGCCGTGGTCGAAGATGCCATGCTCTTGGCGGCATGTCGGAAATACATGGCTTGGTTTGAGGGCAAAGCACTGGACCCAATCCAAAGTCTGGCCTACTTCAATGCCACTATTGCAGAAATCCAAGAAAAACCTTTTGCTCCAGGTTATTCCGCATATCTTCGGAAAAAAGTCAGGGAGCTTTCCAAGTCCTGGAACGAGGCTGTTAAAACCGGGGAATCAGCCCAAAGAAGGGGGTATCCAACTATCCCTTCAGAAGAAATCGTTCAATAGCGTGCATTACCGACGCTATTTTTGTCGGCAACTCGGAGGAGAAGAAGCCTTTCTCCTCCGACCTTCCTCGAAACAGGAGGGCAATCCGCAGCTCAATAGTAGGATTTTTGATGAGGCAACGGGTCCTCAATAGTAGGATTTATAATGAGGCGACGGGGACGGTCAATGTAATTGTCGTTGGCCCACATCATAAAAAAGATGATTTAAGGAACTGTTTTCCAAAAGTCAGCGAATGCTGGCGCAAAATAGTAACCAGCAAACGCCAAAAAAGAGAAACGGGATGATGTTGATTAACAACACTGACCGGTCAATGTAATTGTCGTCAACAACGTAGTACCTCATCCCAGAATCCTACTACCTTGAAACTGTTGCCTCATTCAAAATCCTACTACTAGAAAATACCCAGGGAAACAGAATCATCATCATCCCGTCTTTTTTCTTTGCCGTTTGGATGTTACCTTTCTGCGCAACCAGATTTTCTGAGTTCGACTGCGACATCAACGATCAGTTATGGAGCGGCGCGATTGAGCCGTTCTGGGCGCGGAGGGTGGCTGCCTTTGTTTCGTCCCATAGGCGCGCCAATTGAGCAACCTTCGTGCGAAGATACTCGCGATAGCCCGGAGGAAGCGGTTGATCGCGGACCTCTGAGACCAATGCCTCGAAGTAAGCCAAACTTCCAATCAGCTCCGGCGAACCTCCATTCAACCATGAGTCATACTTGCGGAAGGCCCCCAGGAGCAGTGCTTCCTGTACAAGGTCAAGGGATACTCCTTGCTGCTTCATGGCCTTTGCACACTTTTCGTCTCCAATGCCAAACTTCCCACGGGTGCAGCCGGTGGCGAGAAAGATGTCGCGAACCGCGGCGACATATGTGTTTTCTTCCTTGAGCTTTGTTTTCTCGGCGATCGTCGGCCGATGGTAAGGCCAGTAATCATCAACGATATCGAAAATGTTTCTGGAATACTGATTACTCCCGGACCTTATGGAACAGATTCCCTGTCGTTGGAGCTCGGTCATGTACTTGCCAATGACCCGGCGGGATTTTCGCAGTACACGGGCCAGCTCAGTTTGTGAAGCCTCCAATCGTCCATTTCCGCGATCTGCTTCAAGGCAAATATGCGCAAACAGCTTGAATGCTCCATCGGAGAGCAATGTCAGTGCCCGCTGGAACGAAACTCCGGCAGCGAACCACCCGGATGATATTTTCACCTTCGATCCGTTTTCCCTTCCTGTCTGGATACTCATGGTTTCTCCCCCTCGCACTGAACTGCGGGCATTAAACTCAAGGCATCCTGAAAGGATTGGATCGAATACAACTGTTGCCGGCGCCGCTGTTGGACGCGCCTCTGGAGCGTTCTCAGTTGGCCGTGCGGATGTTTTCCGGGATAACGCTGTTGGAGATCCAAAAACAATTCCTTGGCGCTACGACTTGGGTCGATTTCAAGCTGTAGTTGTACTTCTCCCCAGACCTTGGCGAAGGGATCTTGGCGTGTACGCCATGTGCGTAGGGGGCTCGGCTTCCGGGTCCTGCGATACGTTCGGACTGTTTTCCGGGCCTCTGTGGCCATTTCAGCGCCAGGCGCCGGCAGCGCAACAATCAGCTTTGGGAGGACTGGGAGTCTGCTCGATCGATTCATACGCGACTTTAATTCCGGTGGCCGAGGTTCCTTTTCTGTGCGCATGTTCCCAAAACCGATCCTGAAGATGTTCCAGTTCTCTGAGAATCACCACCGGATCAAGCGTCTCATAAGAGGCGCGCAATTGAGTCTTCCCATCTTCGCCGACTGCCGTGGAACTTAGGATGCGTTGGTATGGGGTCTGTGCTTTATCGTACCGCTTTGTCGTCCGTCCTTCCTTACGCTCCTTGCTGAGTAACTTCGCGGAGGGTTGAAAGAAGTTAACGTACAGACGCAGTACTCTGTATAGCGCGGTTAAGGATCGCCAAGCGTCCATTCCCTCATAGCGGTCATATCCCACCAGTCGGCGAACAACCGAACCGTTCTTCTCTTCAACATGGGCCTGATCATTCTTTCGATAAGCACGCGAGCGGGTAAAAGTGATTTTTTCTTTTTCACAATAACGCAACAAATCGTAGTTTATGAACTCGCCGCCGTTATCAGTGTCCAGGCCGAGAAGTGGGAATGGAAGGCGCTGCCTCACGGCGTGGATTGCAGCACTGACGTCGGCTTCGCTTCTCCGTATCAAGGCCAGACATTCCGTCCAGCCTGTGGCAATATCGGTCAGAGTTAGCGTGTTTAGATATGCACCCTCGGCCCTGTCGCCGCAGTGCGCCACAAGGTCTGCCTCTACAAACCCGGGCGCCCGATCATTCCAGTCGAAAAAAGTGCGGACTGGGATCTGGTGCTTCAGTAGCTTGCCGCGACGTGTTGTCGATATGGCCGAGCCCGCCGGGTGTCTTTCGTGATACAGCAGCCGATCGGCGGTTGCCGGGCTCATTGTGAGCAAACGCTTGCGCACATCCCACTGAGCGAGATGTGTCCGAAGCGTTCCAGCGCGGCAACGAAATCCGGCAGGAATGGTATTAACCGTCTGGCACAAATGCGATTTGCGGCCTTCCAGACCGAGACCAATGCCAGACGAACGTCTTCATCATAACAGCGCGGCGGCATCCGCTTTTTGGATGGATCTTTTTCAGAATCCCATGATTAAACAGTTCCACTGCATGTTTGCGATGGTATCCGGTGCTTGATACGAACTCGTCAAGTATGCGCCCTTTCTCTTTCCAGCTTGACATCTGATATCTTGGCGCTAATCGATCCAGCAATTCCCTACATGATCCCAAACTCATTTTTTGCCTCATCCTTTCCTCCAGTTGCACATTGAACTCTCGGCAACTAGTAGGATTTTCGATGAGGCAACGATTCCTCGTAGTAGGATTTTTAATGAGTCAATGCGCCATCAATGTAGTTGACGCCGATCAATTCCCTTAAGGGCGGAACCATTACTGCGTGTGTGCCGTTGAAAAAGAAATAACGACACCCTCGTGATTGCCCGCTATTTTGATTAAGATAAGCCAACCGAAAACAGGCCTTCCCACAAGTAATCCGCTTTGCGGCTTTTCCCAATCACTCTCCAGATGAAATAGAGCCAAATTCGATGGAAATGAACAATGAAAGAGTAGAAGAGTCTGAAATAGGAGATGAAGCATGGTCGCATTGCTACGCATGTGTTACCTATTGGCTTTAGGGGATTTTTCTTTGAAGCTGTAAGTTATTTGTTTTCTGAAGCCAGCGGCCGGAGTCGAACCGGCGACCTACTGATTACGAATGATTTTTTTCCGCACTGTGCTAATTCCTATTGAACAAATCCGAAAAAGTGGTATCCTCTTGGAAAGCCTGTAAATACGGGATGTTTTTCAGTTCCCATCTGTTCTCACCTGTTCACTGCAATCGAGTGTTTTTTGTTACCTATGTGTTACCTAGAATTATTGTTTTGATAAACTGATCTTTCATCATAAACAGAACTTACTGAGTCCGGCCTGAACGCACGGCTTCGTCCGCTGCTTTGGATGCCGTGAGGGTGCAGGAACGGGCTGGCGCAGGAGCGCGGTTTTTCTCCCGCAGACGAGATTGAATCTCCTCCAATATTTGAAGTATGCGTTAGTTCTGTTTCTCGAGTTCCGCGCCGTGCTGGCGAAGCCGGACGACTTCCGGATCTTCATCCGCTGCCCGCACGGCTGCCGTCGTGACTGCCCATATGAGCCCGCAGATAATGAGAATGGAAAATTTACGCATGTTCAATCCTCATCTTTTATTGGTATGGCTATCCGCCGGCACCGACTGCAATCAGCAGTTGGAGGATCACGATTTTCAGGATCGTGGCCGCGGGATAGATCATCGAGTAGCAGATCTCGACACGATCAGACGGGAAGGATCGGTACGCATAGGCAAGAATTGCGGGATTGCCGGTAACGCCGGCCGTGATGCCGAGAAGATCGTCAAATGGGATGCGCATTGCAAAATGACCGATCAGTAGCGGGGTTAGCGCGAGGGCGAACAGGATAAAGGCACCGGCGGCGAGATAGATCAAACCACTGTTCTTAACAACCTCGACAAAAGGAGCGCCCGAACTCATGCCGACCTGGGCCAGGAAAATCGATAGGCCAAAATTCCTGAGCGTGAGGTTGGCCGAAATAGGCATTACCCATGTGAACTTCCACGTATGGGCCAGCCTTCCGAGAACCAGCGCTACGATGAGCGCCCCCCCGGCAATCCCCACCTTCATCGTGCCCAGCACGGGAACCGGAATCGGCAGACTGCCCAGAATAACACGCCCCGAGCACCATTCCGGTGCCGAGTGAGACATAACTGAATTCGGCCGTTCCCCTGATCGAGTTGCCGAAGAACTTCCGAGCAGCTTGAAACGTCTTGCGGTTGGTCAGGAGGCCGACGCGGTCTCCTAATTCCAGCATGAGGCCCGGCGAGATCAGCATCTCGGCGTCGCCTCTCTGTAAGTGGGTGATCGTTGCCACCACACCCTCTGGAAACTTGAGATCCGACACTCGAACGCCCACCAACTGAGGCTTCGACACAAACACATGCAGGTATTGATTATGCTGCGGTCTCCCAAAGATACGACCCGTAGCACGATCGCCAAGCATCTGCTCTACCTCATCGAGTGCTGCACGGTCACTGCATCCCAGCCATAGCACATCGCCCTCGCCGAGAATCAGCCCTGGTTCGGGATGCTTGTTTTCATGGGCGACTCGTACGGCCAGGACTTTATTCCTTCGGGTATACGAGAAATGATAGCTCCCCAAGGGTTCGGCCTATTGCTTCCGACGAGCGGATCGCCACCTCCACTGTCTCCAATCCTGCTCCGGATGCCGCCTCGAGATTCGGTTTGACGAAAAGTTGCATGAAATACAGGCACAGGATCGCGCCAACCAGGCCGAAGGGATACGCCACACTAAAGCCCACCGCCGGATCGCTGTTTTTTGCGGCCTCCATGGCAGCCTGCATAGTCGCCGCATTGGTGCCGGCACCGGCAAAGAGGCCGGCCATCATAGGAGGGGCAACTTTCATTAAGATCATTTCTATCACGGTTACAAGGGAAGCGGCGGCCAGCGCGAGCAAGGAAAGCATATTGTACCGGCGCCCGGTCGCGCCGGTCAGACCTGCGAAGAACTGCTTGCCGAACTGCACGCCCAGGCCATAGAGAAACATCACCAATCCAAGTGTCCCGATCATAGCCGGCGGTCTGGGCATTTCGAGGCGATGGAGCCAATGAAGAGGCCCGAAAAAATAACTGCACCGACACCGAGAGAAAAACCATTTATGTTAATGCAGCCGATTGCATAGCCGAGAGCTATAACCAGGGACAGGGCCAGAAAAGGTTGCTGGCTAAGAAATGATGCAATTATTTCCATTGCTTACTCCAAGGTATCACTTCCTTGTTGCCTGGGGTCTGATGTGCCATGGAATCCTATTCCGGTGCGGAAGACCCGACGACGGTCGCTCTCGAAATGATAGAGTTTTGCCACCTCAATCCGCTTCGCCAAGAAACTGCAGACGAGGGTTGCTGCGAAGGCTCCGATGAGCGGACCAACCCAATAAATCCACCCTCCCTGCCATTGTCCGGATATGATCGCCGGACCGAGACTGCGGGCGGGATTTGTGCTGGTGCCGGATATCGGCGACTCCGCATACACCATGACGGCATAGAGAAACGGAAAGATCGCCGGGGTAAATGGACGGATTCGCCGGAATCCAAGGAAAACAGCCAACAACGAAACCATGATAAACGTGGTGGTCACTTCGCCCAGCAAAACGGCTTGGATTGTGTAACCCTGACCAGGCAGCGTGGCGCCGAATGCCACGCTCCGGCCCATCGAACCCCAAGCGAGGAGGGGCAGGGCGCCGAGTACCGCACCCGCCAACTGCCCCAAAACATAGCCAATAGCAATTCGTGATTCGAGCTTGCCCATAAGCCAGAATCCCATGGTGACGGCCGGTATCGCACGCGCGCTCCGCTTTCTTTCCCCACCGGGGAAAGCGCAATCAGCGCGCCCGTGGTTCCGAACAGGAAGCCGGTGATCAGTCGTCGCAATCCTTCGCTGGGCAAAGCGTGCACGACGGGGCTGCCGGCTCCAAACATCAGGATGACCAGCGACAGGCCGACCAACACTAACAAGGCAGTGCCGGCCAGCTCTGATAACACCAGTTGCCAGGGGACAGACCGATTCTTTGAATCATTCATCGTGCGTGAATCCTTTCCCGGTTGTGAGACATAGAGCGGGCCTGGACCGGCCGCCGATATTACACTTCGGCGAACTGAATTATCGGTTTCCATGTCCTCCGACTGTCGCTCCAAAGCTTTAGCGAAGTCGGCCGGCCGCTCGCGCCGCGTGATGAGACGTGCCAGCCACGATCGGTCCGCTCGCGCCAAAGCTTCTCCTGCCTTGTACCAGTGACGCTTGTTGGCGTTGACACTGCCGAACACAACGTTGTTTTTCAACACCGCCGAAGATGCCACGTCCGCCGTGGCGATTTTGGGCGGCGTGCCGCCGTGCCCGACGCCTGTAAGACAAACAATCCCACTCGCTCCGATGATTGAGATCGAATCGCCGATGATCTGCCCCACTCCGGTGCACTCCATGATGACGTCCGGCTCAAACCCTGACATCCGCAACGCTGCAGGAGTGGTAGGTTGCGCCCAGAGCGCGTACGAGCTCTGGCTGAAGCCCGGTTT
>CAVRAD010000005.1:0-146278 GCA_963718845.1 uncultured Acidobacteriota bacterium | reverse complement strand
CTCCTATTTTCTCGGCGAAAATGCCGCCTGCATGTACAGCGCGCAGACTGTCATTGCCGTCGAGCAAATAGAAGGCGCACGTATCGAATGGCAGAATTTTCTTCATCCGGGAGGCGAATATAGGGAGCAGATCTTTCAGATCAAGATGTCCCGCAATTGTGCTGCAGAATTCAGCAAGCAGGATAAGTTCTGCCGGCATATCCATAGCGTTCGAGGGAACTGAAGCCGCAACATCCGCAGCTGACAGAGCCCGGTTGACCGTTTCGAAATACTTCCGGAAGGACGGTTCCGGAGAGTTTTCCGCTTCTTTGACGGCAGCTTGCTCTATTTCTTCAATGTGATCGACGAACAGTTTTAACACTTCCGGATCGTAAAAGATTCCGGATTGGGCCAGCAAAAGCTCCCGCGCTTCCTCTGTCTGGATAGAGAGCTTGTAGGGCCGGGAAAAACGAATGGCATCGAAAGCATCGGCGACCGCGAGTATTCTGGACGCCAGGGGTATTTCCTCGCCCTTCAGGCCGTCAGGGTAGCCATTCCCGTCCCATCGTTCGTGGTGGTGGCGGACATATTTTGCGGCCGGAAAAGGGAAGTGGACATGCTGCAGGATATCGTCTCCCGCAGCGGCGTGCACTTTAATTTTTTCAAATTCTTCTTTTGAAAGCCGTCCGGGTTTATTGAGGATGTAGTCGTCTATTGCCAGTTTGCCGATATCATGGAGCAGCGCTCCGGTCTCAATCGCTTTTAACTCATTTGGATCTTTGATGTTGCAAAGCTTTGCCATCCGAGTCGCATAAATCCTCACTCTGCGGATGTGGCCATACGTTGTCTGGTCTTTAGCATCAACCGCCAGAGCAAGAGACTCCACGGTTCGCAGATACAGCTGTTCCTGTTCCTTCAAATGCTTTTCGGCTTCCATTACTCGGGTTTTATTAACTTGGTTCCATCCCCATGCCAATCCTATTAGTGGTGCAACTGCGAGAGGGATCCACCATGTATCAGAAGAATTCAAAGCGACTATGATTATGGCGGAAACGGCTGAAATGGAATAATCATTAGCAAGGGGAAGACATGATTTCACCCAAAACTTAAGAATACTTTCTCCGCTTGACCAAGCAATTGCTATTGAGGTCAGCAAGGAGTTGGAAAGAAAGTAATGTGACAACTACGGCCACGGCAGGCAGCAGAACATCCTGCAATTGATTGCTTCCCTGATTCATCAAGTGATAAATGGAGCTGTATAAGAAAGCGCAGCATGTTGTGTTTGCCGTGTTAAAAACAACTCTATATATATGGATTTTGGGACGTTGAGCAAAAATAGAGATAGATACTATGCAAAGAAATGTAGCCATTATGCACGGAGCAATCCCGTACATCATGGCAATTGCCATGATGTATGCATCTCCTATTGTGATTGTAGCGCTGAAAGAGGGCAAAAAAAGGAAGAATGGTATAGTCGCAAAAGCTAGGATTGCTAAAATGAGCCAGCCGATGGCTGGCGTAAGGATGAGTAGCTAAATCCCATCCAGCCCATAAAACAATGGGAAATGCAAGGCATGCCACCGTTACTACATACACTTTGAGCTTAACTGGCAAATCGCCCCAAGTCATAACACGATACCACTCTTAGTCCATGTTATGTATCGGCAGCATGCCCTTGCATTGTTAGCACAGAATTGCATACTCTCCAACCAAACTGGATTATATGCCATTGGGGTCACAAACACTATGCCCTCAATATTTTAATCTGCTGCTTTAAGCCTGCAAATCAACCATTTGCAGGCGAACCCGATCTATGTCCAGATAATAGCTGGATTTTCACGGGGTTCAAGGATTTCGATTTCAGTCTGCATTTCAATCTCCAATTTAAGCTGTTCTGTTAATCATGGATGAACTCTTGCGAGTCCAGTTCATAACCAAAGAATCGCGCTTGCCATAAGGTGTTCCTCCTATTCAAATGGCCTGCAACGACGCAGTGCTTTTGGCAAAGCAATGCATTCGCATACGATGCAAATGCAACCAGAACCATATCCAGCACACCATCGAGCCATACCTAGAAAGCAATGGCCCGACAACATGCCGGAACGGCAAATTGCTTAATGCAGCCTCAGCGTTGTGCTCTTGCTCAGATTGGAGTCTGTGCCTGAATCCCTTTGCCGCTAGGGCTCAAAACTCAGACACTCATCAAGGTGAGTGAGCTATTCGAGAATGCTGATGCTACTGCCTGGGGTTCACACCTGAAACAGGCAAAAACCGAAGATCCAAATGAATCCCCGATGTGCTCCTCCCAAGCTACTTCTTGATATATCGAACCCTAAGCAAACCCCTCAAGTTCTTGTCAACAAAAATCTTAATTCCCCTGTTTTAGGGTTAACCTCTATCCGTCGACGATTAAGCCGCGCTGGCAGAAAATAGTGTGCGTAGTGAGGGGTATAAATTAAGACGATTTAGCTTTCGGATTGCGCTGTCTTTTATGCTGGATGGAAGTCCAGTTTATGGAAGGTATTCCCAGAATTCGGTGCGCAGCCAGCGGATTGCCCGCCGTGTAGCGATTTCAAAAATGGTTCGTTTGCCGCAGAGTATTTTGCCAACGCCTGTCATTCCGGCCTTAAGGCTCCCGTCCGAATTTTTCAGCTCTCCCTTCACGACCACGATTTTTTCCAGGCCGCTCGCTGCCGCTACGGGAGCGATGTTTCGAACGGTCGCCTTATACCATCGCTTTGGAAATCCGCGAACCTTAATGGTGATGGGAAATCCAACCTGGACGTCGCCTATCTCCTTTTCCGGCACTGGCATCTCAACGATTACCGTTCCTTCGCTGACTATCTCGCAGAACATAGTTCCCTTATCCAGGAAGTCTCCGATCCGGTTCTGAAGATAGGACGTGGCTACGACGCCGTCAATCGGGCTCCGTATTTTCAAGAGCTCCAATTGCCGCCCGAATATATTCAATTGCTCTTCAAGCTTTGTGACCTGAGATTCTACGGCTCGGATGGATTCTTTGCGGGATCCGGCACGGAGAATAGTGAGCTCACTTTCAGCCTGAGCCAGTTCCTTGCGCTTTATGTCGCGGCTGCGATCCGTTTGTTCTTCCAGGACTTTCAGCTGTCCTTTTGCCTCCGACAACATCTTTTGCTGTACTTCAAAAGCTGTCCGGGTGCGATCCGCTTCATTTTTGGCGACAAGACCGGTTTCCGAGAGGCGCTGGGTTCTCTCGTTTACAACGCGCGCATTTTCCAGCTCAGCTTCTCTTTTTGCAACGGTTTCGAGCAACACAGCCTTTTCCTGCTGTATACGCGCCGCATTATAGAGTTCCGCCTTCTTGGTATCGACAAGCCGCTTAGCTCTTTCAATTTCCTCCGGGCGGGATCCAGCCATAAGCAAGTCCAATGCCGCATTTTGTGTTGCCAGTTCGCCCTTGGTTTCTTCGTAGCTGTTTGACAGCTCGAGATTTTCGATTTCCGCCAGCAGCGCTTCTTTTGCCACCTGCTGGCCCTGCTCAACATGGATCTTCTTCAAATTTCCGGAAACCTGCGGCGTCACGGAAACTCTCTGTGACGCGATTATCGTGAAATCGCCCGAAATCTTTAGTTCCCAAGGCAGGAAACAGGCGATCAGGATTACTATCAAGGCCAATAGCGCTATGGGAAATTTTCGGATACGTAGCTTCACTCGTTGGGTTCCTTTTCCAGAAACGGTCCTATTTTCCCTGTTTGCGCCGGGCATTGCTATAAAAAATAGCACGGAAACCAACAAAATCCCCCAGAAATGATATTCATGGACGATCCAGCCGCCCAGGCGCTGCGCCATGATCCAGATAAGAATGCCTGTGAATAGAGCCGAAGCCGTCCCATAAAAGAAGAAAATTGTCCTTTCGCGCGCAGTCAATCCTTCCTGTTCCCTGAGAGGCGTTCCCAGCAGCAGGCTCCTGATCCTATTCTTCACGTAAGCGATTGCTTTGGGTCTCAAATTGGGGATTTCGAGAAAATCGCTGAGCATGTAATATCCGTCCAACCGGATGAGAGGATTGAAGTTCAGAAAAGTCTGAATCCCACAAAAAGCGATGGTTATGAGACAAACACGGCTGGCAGGCGTTTCGATAGCCAGAAACCGCCAACAAATCGTGGCCAGAGCCCAGATAAGAAACTGAACATATCCTCCCGCAAACGAAACCAGGATCCGTTCGCGCTTTTTCAGCATCCAGGCATCGCTGACATTGCAGTAAAAAGCCGGAATGAAATAAAGAACCATAAAACCCATTTCATCCACTTTACCGCCGAAGTGCTTCAGCGTGAGGCCATGGGCAAATTCATGGATTGTCATGATTGCAAAGACAATGATTACAATCAGCGGAATCGAGTACAGTGAAAAAATCGTGCCAAGCGATATAAAAAGTGATTCCCAGTTCAGGATGGACACTATTAGGGCAATGGCAACCGTTCCCCAGCTCATTGCCGCAAAAACGGGGCTGAAGCAAAACCGCAATTTCCGTTCGAGATTGCCCAAAAGCGCATCCGGATTGAACGCATGTATTTTAATAAATAAAAGGTTGTGAAGTATGCGATGCCGTTTCTTTCGGACAGAGCCTTCGAGTTTTGCCCAGCAGTAGGGGTGATCCAGCAAGAGCAGTGCCTGCAATTTGCCCGTGAAATCCTTCAGCTGTTCTTCGAGAACTTCGGTCTCATGTTTCAGAGAAACGATGGAAGCAATGGATTGGAGGTCCTGCTGTCCGTCCAGGTGTTCAAGGACAGACGCCTGCACCGGAGTAAAGCGATAGAAACCGTGGGTGAGCGGATCCTTTATAATGACGCCGCCATTCGATTCTGGAAGAATCTCGATATCCGATCGCAACTGGACACATGCCTCTTCCATCTCGAGCCTCTTTTAGAGTTGCGGCGATCGCGGAAACGATATCGCGTATGGTTGCGCATGATAGTAATAGACAGCCATAAATGCAATGAGAATGCGCAGATGCGCGCAAAGAATCGCCGTTGTTTCCACCGCTATTAATCCCGCCCCAATTGACTCTCCGGACTGGTGTGTTGTATAAATCCTGATTGCATTTCATAATAATGGGCATCTAAAGGAGAAAACCAATGCTTAGAAAGCCGTTAACTGTTTTCATTATCCTCTTGAGTGTCATGCTCGCTCTGAGTGCTTGCAGCAAGAAAGAAGAAGCCGCAGAGGGGGAAACCACTGATACTGAAGTGGCTGTGCCGGCCGTAGTGCTGGGTGAAATGGCGATAATCCCCGCAGGAGAATTCATCATGGGTTCGGAGGATAAAACATCCATATCCTATCCCAAACAGAAGGTAAACTTGCCCGCCTATTGGATTGACAAATATGAAGTCACCAATATGGAATTCCTGGATTTTTCCCTAAAAACAGGCTATGTGGGAGAAGGTGCCAAGGAAGGAAAAGACTGGAGGGCGTTTCTTTACGCCGGCAACTCCGGAAAAAGCTAAGCTGCCAGTCCTCTATATCTCGTGGAATGACGCGGCCGCATACTGCAAATCGGCCGGCAAGAGACTTCCCACGGAAGCGGAATGGGAAAAGGCCGCCCGGGGAGCGGATGGCAGGAAATATCCTTGGGGGAACGAATGGATCAACGATCGTGCCAATACATGGGAAGCGGGAAGGTCCAAAGCGGTGCCTGTCGGGGAGTATGAGGATGTCAGTATCTACGGCGTACATGACATGCTCGGCAATGTTAGGGAATGGACCGGATCATGGTTCGTCAACTACCCTGGGACCCTCAAAAAAGACCCTCACTCGGGAAGCCAGTGGCGTGTGCTTCGTGGGCTTTCCTATAGCATTAAGGCGAAGTTGGGAGATCTCTCTATAAGATCCGCTTATGCCCCGGAAGCCCTGTTCGATTTTGGCTTCCGATGCGCCAAGGATGCTACTCCTGAAGATGCGGCAAAAGCAGCAAAGGTTAAATAAGAGTCAGCCTAAGCTTTATGTGGCGCGGCGGTGGATGCCGATCATTGCAGGCAAATCCACATTCCGCCGCGCCGCTCTAAGTCACTCGCCGTCAGCTCTCCCTACAACGCGCGAAGAATGAAACATTTGAGGTAGTGAGTTTCCGGCATTCCAGCCAGCGCCGGGTGATCGCTGGCCTGGCCGCGGCGTTCCAATACCTGGATAAAGCGGCGACAGTCCTGAGCCGCTTCGCAGATCAAATCGAAAAAGTCCGACTCCGACATATGGTAGGAGCAGCTGGAGGTTATCAGAATGCCTTCCGGCTTCAAAAGCTTCAGTGCCCGCAGGTTGATTTCTTTGTATCCGCTGCGTGCGCCCGTCAGCGCTTTGCGATTTTTGGCAAATGCGGGCGGGTCAAGGCAAATGACGTCAAACGTTTCTCCGGCGCTTTCTTTTTCGCGCAGGAAATCAAATGCGTTGCTCTCGATAAATTCAACGTTGCTGAATCCATTTAGCGCGCAATTGCGGCGTGCCAGTTCCACAGACTCGGCGGAAACGTCCACGCCCAGAACAGATTCGCAATGCCGGGCAAACTGGAGCGCAAACGCTCCGGTATTCGTAAAGCAATCCAGCGCCCTGCCCGAAGCGTAGGCGCATGCAGCAAGGCGATTCTCCCTCTGGTCGAGGAAGAATCCGGTCTTTTGTCCCCGCAACAAATCGACTGCGAAGCGGACCCCATTTTCGCTTATTTCAATTTCATCGGGAACCGTTCCCCACAAAACGCTGCGGATTTCTTCGAGGCCTTCAAGGCGCCGCACCTTGGCATCGTTTCTCTGCAGAATGCCCTTTGGCCGGACAGCTTCCTGGAGAATCTCGACCAGCAGCGGCTTTAAAGCGTCGGCGCCGCTCGACAGAGTCTGCAAAACCAGGTAGTCGCCGTACCGGTCAACGATAATCCCTGGAAGCAGGTCTCCCTCCCCGAATACCAGGCGATAGGCGGAGTCCGAACCCGACACTGTTTGTCTGCGATGTATCGACGCTACAATACGTGATCGAAAAAACTCAGGCGAAGGCGGTTCGGGATCACGAGAAAAGAGGCGCAGTCGAATCTGAGACTGACGGCTGTAGAACGCATATCCCAAAACATTGCGGGCGGAATCCACGACCTGCACAATGGCGGAATCCACTTCCGTGGGTTCATGTTCCCATTCTCCCGAATAAATCCAGAGATGACCGCGGCGGATGCGGCGAACGGCGGCGGTTGTTATTTGCGCCTGATGTTTGATCTTAAAAATGTCCAATGTCACCTCGAGTTACAGCTGGTTTTCAGCGGATGCCGGAAAAGCCGTCCGGACATGCTCCAAAGCTTCTTCGCGGGATCGCAAAACACCATCGAGTTGCAGATCCTCAATCGTGCGAAGGATCCGGCTGAAAATTGGGCCGGGGGAATATCCCATGGCGATTAAGTCATCCCCTGTTACAAAGAGAAGCGCTTCAGGAACCTGCTCGTATCCTCTTTGTTCTTTCCAAATATTTAAAATAAGCGTCGAGCGGTAATTTATAGCTGAGGCAATGTGCCCGGAATAATTCCAGATGATCGGCAAAGTCCGGCCTGCGGAAGATTCGCCGCAGGGAGCTTTCAGGCATTTCCTTTTCTCTGAGGAATTCCACATGCGTCGACACCAGGTCCGCTATCCGCTCGGTTTCCTCGTTCGACATTTTCAGCCTGCGACAGATCTCCCTGCTGATCTTCATGCCGGACTGCGCATGGTTTTCTAAAGAAACGGAAGCGCTTTCAAAACGGGCCGGAGGTTTGCCTATAGCGTGCAGCAGCGTCGCGAACGCCAGCGGTACGGAAGGTTTGCGAAGCATAGTCAAGGCAGCCCGCGCATGGGCGAAAACATCGATGCCGGCAGGGCTTTCCACCGACAGCACAATGCCGCGCATCGCTTCAACCTCGGGCAAGATATGGAGCAACAGCCCGCTCTCATGCAGTAAATCAAGTCCGAGTCCGGGATTGGGCCCCGTCAGGATCTGAACCAGTTCATCGCGGATTCTTTCCCAGCTTACCTGCAGGACATCAGCTGCAAAGGACTGAATGGCACTCCACGTTTTGGGCGCGATTCTGAAATCTAGGCTGCATGCAAACCGGATGGCTCGCAGCATGCGAAGTTTGTCTTCCGCAAAGCGCGCCTGCGGGTCCCCGATGGTCCGAATAATCCGGTTTTGGATGTCGTTTCTGCCGTGCACATAGTCGATCAGGCGGTCTGCCATCGGATCATAAAAGAGCCCGTTGATGGTGAAATCTCTCCGCTGCGCATCCTGCTCCGGTCCCGAAAATGCCACCGAAGACGGGTGCCGTCCGTCCAGATAATCACGGTCACTGCGGAATGTGGCCACTTCATATATATGCCCATACAGATGGACCTGAATCACGCCGAACTGCGCACCCACCGACCGGGAATGCGGGAACAGTTGACATACTTCATCCGGGAGAGCGTCGGTGGCGATATCGATGTCCTTCGGCTTCCGGCGCAGAAGGAAGTCCCGCACCCATCCCCCGGCAAAAAAGGCCTCATGTCCGTGCAGACGAAGCTTCTCAACAATTCGCCGCGCAGCTTTTTCATCGACTTGAATACCTATAATAGCGGGCGCCACATTTTGCCGTCATCCGTTTGCAGGTTCGAAATGAATAATAGATCAGGTCCAGCCTTAGCCCGGACAGGTGGATTCGTTATCCTTGCGGATTCGCCCGGGCTTACCGGATGCATTTTCTTGAATAGGCCAGCTGTCCAGGATTATTTGGCAAAGGACGTGGTATTTTGCAAAGCCTTCTTGTTCCCTGCTTTGTGGTAGCCAAGAGCCATCCTGAAAGTAAAAGAGATCGTCGTTGGGGAATCTTTTCGACAGCAGAAGAGTCTCTTTGCCTTCTTCCACAGCCTCTTTGTATCGGCCCAGTTCGTAATAGCAGTTCGTCAGGTAGCTTCTCGCCTCGGCCTTTTCAACCTTGTTCCTGGGATTGCGGCGCAACGTTTCCAGCGCAATCAGCAGGGATTTTTCAAATGCTTCCAGGCGAAACTGGCACTCGGCCATTTTCAGATAGAGCCAGATCAGGTCCTGTTTCTTGCCGTTGATTTGCTTTAATTCCAGGATCTTCTCATAGGTTTCCAGCGCCATTGAGTAGTTGGCGAGATGACGATAGCACTCGGCCATACTCAGCTGGATCTCGCTCCGCCGTTCAAACTTCGGATCCAGTTCCAGGACCCTGGAAAAGTGTTTCAGGGCTTCGTGGTATTGCTGCAGCCCCATATAGTTATTGGCCATGCTCTCGTACAGGTAGCTCAATCCCGGATCATTGTCGCTCAGAACCTGAATGGCTTTTTGGGAATACCGGATCGCTTCATCATGCTTGCCGAGGGCCTCATAGTTCCGGCTGAGCCCGGCATATAGCATCCATTGCGTGTCTTTTTCCTGGCTGTCCAGATATTCTTCGCACTTTTTTCGTGCTTCCAGAGACTTGGCAGTCTTCCCGTAGTACTCATAGAGCGAACCGAGGTGGAACGCTACGAAGCCGCACATGTCGCGCATAAATTCCGGCTGCGCCGGATCGAACATGCGCTCGGATTTCACCAGGTACAGGAAGGCTTCTTTATCATTCCCGGCATTGAACTGGCAAATGCCGATCCTGCCGGCAAAATAGGCTTTCACATTCGCCTGTTTGGGAATTTTCAGTGCCTGGGAATAAACCTGGATGGCTTCGGAATAGCGCTCCTTTTCAAATAGGTCTCCTGCATAGGCATCCATGAGCGCGATCCGTTCTTCATTGGATGCTGCGCTTTTTAATCTGGCAGTAAATTGTTGTTTGTTCATCCTTGCCCCCCTGTATGACTCCGAGAAATCCGGCGACAGCACCAGAATCCCCCAGCTATTGATAAACAATAATATACCCTGGATGCACGTCCACCTTATTGATTTCGTAAGGCATTTCTGAAGGCTGCAACGGATCGAAGGGCGGATTCTGCTTTCGTCCGACAGCGGAGATGATTCCTTCGATCAACGGTTTCGGCAATGCACTTCCGTCAAAAAGGGCCTGATTCATCTTGAAATGAGCTTTCCCGTCACTTAGTCACGAGTTGTCCGTCGGCGGCTATCGTGTGCACTCCTGAAAATATCAGGCTGATTAATTTGGGCAATAGTTTGGACGATGCCATCCCCAGGCGATCGAAATCTATCGTCGCCGTGGCTTTTAGGCGGTTCTCTTCAAAGACCATCACCAGGCTTTTAAGACAAGGGTGGTAGCGGGTGCCAAGATCCAGAGCAAGATAAGAATTAATTTCGTTTTCGGACAACTTCGTCGTTTGCGTTTCGCCCGATATGTGTTTGCCGGGAAATGCCTCCAATTTGTTCAGTTTCGAGCGGCATTCTGCGGCTGCTGTTTTGGACGGTGTAAAGGGCGCTGTTTGTGCCGCAGCAAAAGAGGCGGCGCAACAAAGCAGAAGTCCTGCCAGAAATAAAACCACACCAAAGCGACGGGCGGTAATGGACCGTTGAAATAATCGGAGCGGGCTTTTCAAATTATCGGATGACCTTGAATGTTCGGAGCCACCGCGTCTTGGTGAAGAAGTTGATGAAGACATCGGCAAACTGCCTAATGCGATCAGGCATGCTCGTCTGAAGATATTCGTCTCGCGGTGTTTCAAAAGACCAATAGATAACGAGAGCCTTACCCAAAATGTAGTCGCGAGGTACAAATCCCCAGAAACGGCTGTCCTGGCTGTTATCCCTGTTGTCGCCCATGGCAAAGTAATGGCCTTGAGGGACATCATACGGTCCGTAGTGTTCGTTTACGCTTCCCGGATCAATATACTGAGTATAGTTTTCCTGCAGCGCCTGGCCGTTGATATAAAGATTTCGTCCCTTCATCTCAATGCTATCGCCGGGCATCCCCATTAACCGTTTTACATAGGCAACTTCCGGGCTATTGGGATACTTGAAAACAATAACGTCCCCGCGCCTGGGCTCCTTGTATGGAAGGACTTTGGCCGGAAATCCCGACCCCAATCCATAGATGAACTTATTCACCAGCAGGTGGTCCCCGATCAGGAGGTTGGATTCCATGGATCCGGTGGGTATTTTAAAGGCCTGAACAACGTAGGTAGTCGCAAACAACGCAATGATGGCAGTTATAACGATTGACTCGAAGTATTCTCTAGTCGTCGATTTGCGAAATTCCAAAGGGTCTCCTCCCGGCACACAAGTGACAAAGTCGAAAAACTTTAACACAGGCTCCGCATTCACACAACCCAGTAAGGCGGGTACCCTGCGATTCCAACAGTGGAGGGGGCCACTAATGCCGCATAGTTATTTGGGGCGCGAAGCTTTCGTGCGGCTGCAAGCTCTGAACTCTATGCGCATTTCCATTATCGTAAACCAGCAAATCATGTGGGTCGGGGCTTCAGCCCAAGATTGTCCAAATACGAAGCAGCTAAAAACCTGGACTTGGACTTCGACCTGGACGTAGTCCTAGACCATTCCCCCCCCCCTCAATAGGGTTCGCTCAGTAATGCTTGCTTCAAAGCGGTCCACGACCACGTCTAGGTCCAAGACCAAGTCCAAGTCCAAGTGTACTAAAGGAGGATAGGGAATAATTCTGGCGCCGCTAAGTTCGAGCTTCAGCCCCGACCCGCATGTTCTTGTCTACAATGAGCAAGGTACGTATAAGGTTCAGAGCCAGCTGCGGCCTTATTTAAGAGACTGCCACAAGCCGCCCATGATGCTGAGCAGATCCAGGTCGCGATTATCCGGTGGGTTGCCATACATCGAGTCGTTTCCCATCCGGGAAAGCACTTCCAGATTCCGTTTCTCTTCGCGGAGTTTTTGCCTTTCTTCCTCAATCTTGATTTTTTCTCGCTCTCTCGATTTATTCAACCCGCCGGCCAGAATGAATTGGACGATGCGCTTAAGCTCGTTGCGGTCGAACCAGGTGCCGTGCGCCTTGCACCAGTCCACTATGACGCCGGAGCAGCCTGCAAACTGTTGGCGGTTCATCAGCTTATGGCATTCGGGACAGGGAATATAAGTCCTTCCCGATTGGGTTGCTGCAACTCCGGTAGCAACTGTGGACTCAAAATCGAATCCCATAACCAATTGCTGCTGCTCCTGGTCTGCGCAGACCTCCTGAAATGTGTCATTGCATACCCATAATCCACCGCAAGCAGGACATTCGTTGATTGTCCTTTTACCCACCTTCACGATCAGGAGCTGCACGCTACAGCGGGGGCATTGGGCCGTGGTTGTTTCTGGCGGTTTGCCGCCGGCTGCGTTTTCTCCGCACCAGGGGCAGTGCTTCATTCCGATGAATATCGCCCCAAAACACTTCGAACATACGAGAGTTGCCAGACTGGAATGGCAATAGGTGCAGCGGACACTCTCCGGCGTGGCGGCAGCGCCGCAGTTCGGGCAATTGTAGACGGATTTTCTTTTTTGCTCTTCGGTCATCATTTACCCCGTTCATTTATTCGATCCTATTATAATCAGGATCCCAACAAAGATGAGACCAAGCAGAACCGCTCCCGCGATCTTCCATGCGCTGAAGGGCCGCTCACCCTGTACTTCTCCGGTGCGTGCGTTGATGAGTATCCGGTATATCTTTTCCCGGAAGCGATAGGCGCTGAGCCAGACTGGCAGCAGGATGTGTTTGAAAGTGATGTTTCCGTATTGCGTTTCAGCCGAATGAATCCTCTGCTCGTCGCCGCCGATGTCCTGCCGGATGCTGTTCTGAATGATGCCAGCCATTGCTTTTTTGGCTTCTTCGAATCCTTCAGGCAATGATATCTGATAGCTCTCGGCTCGGAATCCGCTGAGATATTCATCGGTATAGGGCACAAGATTATTCAGATCCCAGGGCTCCAGTTTTTCTGCGTATTCCCGGGGCAGCGATTTGCTGGCTAGAATCAGCATGTCGTCGAAGTTATTCCAAACGGTTCCACTTGCTGAACTCCACCGCGTGTGCCGCACCTGGCGGGTACGCTGCACTGAACGGCCCTGTTCTGTGGTCACGTAACTCTCAGTCGTGTAGTAGTAATCCCCGCGCTCTCCGACATAGGCAGTCGTTGTATCGCTGTCGTATGTCCAGTACGGGACGTAAACCCCGGCGAGCCTTCCTTCCGTTTGCGCATATTGATGTAAACTGCCCGGCGCGAACCACAGCTTCCGGATCCAGCTCCGAAAGCTTTCGAAAGCGTCCTGGTAGGAAACCTTGAATGGTAAGAGCGCTTCGGGCTTGATCAGGCGGGACGCGCTTTGAGAAAAAACCATGTTCGCGCCGCAGAAAGGACAGATCGCTGCAGCGGCTTCGGGGGGCATAGTGGTTTCCGCGCCGCACTTCTCGCAATGAATTCTCTGTGCCGCGTAGGACTCTTTTTCCTGGCCGGTTTTTTCGAGGAAAGCACGATAATCTACTTCGTGGATCGGTGTCTCCGACTTCGGAATTGGCAGTTCGAAGCCGCAATACGGGCACTTGAGCAGGGATGTGCCGGGCGCAAAATCGAGTTTTGCGCCGCACTGGCTGCATGCATGCTGTTCTATGGTTGCAGGTTCCAAGTTCAGGTTCCAGTTTGGTTCCAAGTTCGACAGGTTTCAGGTTTCAGGTTTCAGGTTACAGGTTCTAGGTTTTAAGTTTTAGCCTGCAAATGACAGCTGCCAAAGCCTGTAACCTGGAACTGATGAAGCCTGCGACCGATAGAGATGTCGGCTAAATGGTTTAGGCGTTCGGTGGCAGAGGCGGAGGAACACTGGCGAAAATCGCCGCCAGCGCAGAAATCTGGCCTGCCGGCATCCATTGTGCCATTCCCTGCGTCCAAACCAGCGTCTGCTGCGTCAGACGTCCTGCCGAAGCCTGAGATGCGAGTGTTTGCATATCGAACGGGCCGGTCTGCTTCCCTTCGATTACAACAAAGTAGGACGCTGCTCCCGGGATAGGAGGCGGCGTCGGCTGCGGATGCAGAAGCGGCCGGCTGTTGTCCTGACAGAGCTTGCCCTATCGGTGCTGCCATAGCCATTCCCATGCCGATGCCGGCGCCGGCAGCCGCCAGTCCGCCGGGATTTTTGGCCGCATCCGGAATCGAATTGGCAATGTTGAACTGGGTATACGCCGCGAGGTTTCCGACCACGCCCATGCTTGTGCGTTTGTCGAGTGCTTCTTCGACCGCCTCGGGCAGCGAAATGTTTTCCACCAGCAGCTTTGGCAAGTTCGAGACCATAGGTCTGAAATTCGGGAGAAATTCTTTTGGTTAAGAACTCACCCATCTCGCCGTAATTGGCAGCCATGTCAAGCACCGGAATCTTGCTCTGGCCGGCGATTTCCGCAAACCGGGAGACGATCAGGTTGCGGAGCTGGTTGACGATCTCCTCGACCGTGAAACGTCCGTCCGTCCCGACGATCTGGCGGATCAATGTCTGCGGATCGTTCACCTTTACGACATAGCTGCCGTATGCGCGCAGGCGGACGGGCCCAAATTCCGCGTCGCGCATCATGATCGGATTCATGGTGCCCCATTTAAGGTCTGTGAACTGCCGCATGGAGCAGAAATAAACCTCGGCCATGAAAGGACTGTTAAAGCCGTATTTCCATCCCTGGAGTGTCGAGAGTATCGGCAGGTTTTTGGTTTCCAGAGTGTACATGCCGGGCTGAAAGACGTCCGCGATCTTGCCCTCGTTTACAAAAACAGCCGTCTGGCCCTCGCGGACTGTCAATTGCGCGCCATACTTTATTTGATTGTTATAGCGCTCGAAGCGATACACCATCGTGTCATTCGTATCGTCGATCCACTGCACGATGTCGATCAATTCGCCGCGCACTTTGTCCCAAATGCCCATGTCTGCTGCTCCTTTTTTAATTCAAGCATACAATAATTTCGGTGGTGGACGCCATAACCTCGAAAGTATGCAGATACTCTTATCGGCAGATCCCGGAAAATTTTGAGGTTATGGTGCCTGACACCGAAACAGATCGGCGAGGAATGCTCTATTTTCATCCTCAACAAGGATAATGCAAAGTAAAGCAGCCAGTGGTTGAAACTACATGGTTGCGCGGTACCGTTGCTGCTCCATGGATTGCCGGGATAGGTCTAAACTTTCGCAGTCCCCTCCTGAATTCAGTTCTCGGCTTCCTATATCAAGAAGAGACTTCGTTCCTGCAGGCTCGAAGACTCTAAGAAATCATCTATTTCCTATTCACCCCGTTGGATTCCATCAGCTTCACAAAATCCTCGTAGGGATGAGCGCCGACCATGCGTTCTCGATTCAGGATGAGCGTGGGTACCGCGCTGATCCTGAGTGCTGCCGAAAGCTCCCAATCCGCATCCACAGCGGACTTGAAGGATCTTGTCGCGAGGACTTCCGACGCTTCATCGCTGGAGAGACCAACGGACGAAGCCAGCGCCGCTAAAACGGGAATGTTTGATATGTTCAGGCCATCGACGAAATAAGCCCTGAAGATTGCCGCATGGAGTTCATCCCCGCGCTGCTTTGATTCCGCCCACAGCCCCAATTCTTGAGCAAGGCGGGTGTTATAAAGCCTGTTCGTGCCCTTGAACGGCAAGCCGGCTTCCGCCGCCACCTTCCTCAGTTTTTCCGCCATCCCCGCTATATCAACGGTCCGGCCGGCAAAAAGCTCTTCGAGTGAAACCCCGTCATCCGGCGTCTCGGGATGAAGCGGAAACGCGCGCCATCGTACTGAAATGTCATAGGTGCTACTGATTTTTTCAATACGCCCGGTAATGAAATAGCACCACGGTCAGACGTAGTCGGAGAAAACTTCAAGTATTGGATTCTCAGCCATCCTCTTGACCTCCCTTCGTGACAATTGTGATATGAAATGCAAAAAGATGGAATAACCAATAATTATATTTACGATTAACGATTGACGATTTACGATAGGGTTGGTTGTCAAGTCGCCAATCATCAATCGTCAAATTGGATCGGTTTTATGCATCAGGCAGACGCTGCAGTACAGCAGGGATCCGCGCTCCAGAAGAGCACCGTGTTGGGGCTTTCGGCTATTTTCGTCACCTACTTTGCGACCATTTTTCTATTCCGCGGCATTGGAGTTTCACAGCCGAAGGTGGCTGCCGACCTTAACGGCATGGCCCTATTTTCCTGGGCTATTTCGCTGCCGGCTCTCGCCGCTGCCTTTTCGACGCTGGTATTCGGCAAGCTTTCCGACATGTATGGCCGTCGGCGGCTGCTTCTTGCGTCTCTTGCGCTTTACCTGGGTGGCGCGATTCTATCCGCGGCAAGCGGTAGTTTTGTGCTGTTCATCGCGGCTCGCATTGTCCTTTCTCTGGGACACGGCGCCCTCTCCTCTTTATGTTTTGCGACGATCGGGGATTTATATTCTCCGGTTGAGCGAAGCCGATGGAGTGGACTTCTTCAGATACCCTCGGGGATTGCGGCGATTGTTGGCCCGGGCATGGTTGGTATGATCACAGACAGATTGAGCTGGCGCTACTTCTTCCTGCTTGCCGGTTTGCTTGCCGCCATCTCTCTGGCGTTAGTGGCAAAAGGAGTGCCCGCTCCAGCTAAACGAACCTCCCGCAAAATTGATTACCTGGGATCCTTCCTGTTGGCCATCACATTGGCTGTCATGATTGTGGCTTTCTCCTGGGCCGGGAGCCGATATCCATGGGCTTCTGTCGAGGTGGCAGGTTTGCTGGGCGTTTCTCTGGTTTTATGGGCAATACTGTTATGGGTGGAACGCCGGGCGGAAGAACCGATCCTGGATCCGGGCGTCATAACCAACCGAACATTTCTTACCGCGGCCTTTTCGGGACTCCTGTCTTATTTTGGATTGTTGTCCATCAACATGTATTACCCGCTTTTCATGCAGGGTGTGCAGCAAACCAGTGCAAGCCTAAGCGGGTTTGTGATCACGCCCTTCGGTATAATCATGTCATTCATGGGCGTCCCGACCGGTTATTTCATTGCCAGAACGAAGCGGTATAAATGGATTCTGATCGCCGGCTACGCCATCATTACCTGCACGACTTTTGCTCTGGTTTCGTTTCATGCCGCGACATCCATCTGGATGGGCATGTTCGTTACGGGGATTGCCGGATTTGGCCTGGGTGCCATTCCCACAATTAACACGCTTGTTTCCCAGTTTGCGGTTCCCAAGAGGCTGCTGGGAGTCGCAGTGGGTGCCATATTCGCATTTGTGTTTATGGGGAATGCCATCGCTCCTGCTATTCTCGGTTCGGCCATGAACCAGACCTACACAAAGACGCTGCAAAAAACGTTGCCGGCTGAGCTGAGTCAGGTTGTCAATGAAGCGACCTTAGCATCTCTGGCGGATCCCAAGGTGCTTCTCTCGGCAGAAGCGATGAAGTCACTGGAGAAGGCGATTATTGGCGTGGAGAAAGGCGGTCCTGCGCTTTTTGAAGAAACCGTTCAGGCAATTCGGAAATCGCTGGAAGCCAGCCTGAAGATGATCTTCCTGATCAGCGCCATCAGTACCCTGGCCTCGTGGTGCCTGATACTCACCATTCCGGAAGTCCCAATCGACACCGAAAAGTAATTCTTTGAGTCTTGGAACCTTTGAGTCTTAGAGTAAAGGTTCCAAGACTCGAAGATATTCTTTAGAAGGTTTATTTGAGGGCGATTTCGATTTCGCGCGAAGGATCGGCTCCGGAGATGACACCGAAGGTCGGCGTATTCAGGAAATTGTTCCGCTGCTGAAAATTTGCCCGTTGTAATGAAAATACCCTTCCTGGCTCGTTTCCCCTGGAGGGAGCCAACTAGTTGTTGGACATTGATTTGTCCCAAGTTGCGGCTGACTGCCGTTCCATAATCATCCGGTCGATGTCCACTCATTGGCTATTCTGAAGAATATGGTTTTCGAAAAGAAGCGCATTTCGTCGCTGGATCATATCTCCCATGCTTTGACAGCCACGCGGTCGTTTGTCCCACATTCGGCTTAGCTGTGGGTGATCATTTTCAACGTAATCATAAATTAAGTGTGTTTTATGGGATGGAATTTTGAGTATAAATCGAATAGAATCAACGGACTTTGGGCGGTTAGCTCAGCGGCAGAGCATCGGTCTTACACTTCGGAATGGCCACAAATTCCAAACCCGTACTAATCCACAATTAACTAGTTTTCAGCGGATTATGGCTGGTTCGCGCAAATCATCCCTAATCGGTACGACTAAAAGCTTTGCCCAAAACGGCACAAAATTGGCACAAGCAAATTTCACCAAAACACTGCAATCTAGTTCGCCTTGTCTGGTTCCGGTTGGTTATGACATCATGGAAATCGCTTGCCTCTCTTGTCCAGAAAAAATGTCATAGTTGTCGGCTATGATGCGGGTATAATCGGATCGAAAGAGCGACGAAAATGATCGACGAAAAGAGCATTCAGGATTTTGGGGATCGTATTGCGGCGGAATTCCGGCCCCAGCGGATAATCCTGTTCGGTTCCTATGCGTATGGGAATCCGGAGATAGATTCCGATTTGGATATTCTGGTCATTCTCGGGCACAGAGGCTCGGGTCCGAAGAAAGCCGCCGAAATTTTGCACCGGCTCAATCCGCGTTTTCCGGTCGATCTGGTTGTGCGCACTTCTGAAGAAATCACAAGCAGGTTGAAGGCAAACGACTTTTTCCTTGCCGAAATCATGAACCACGGGAGGGTGCTTTATGAAGCCCCTAACCAGTGAGTGGGTTGAAAAGGCTGAAGGCGATTTTGCCACCGCTTCGAGAGAAATTCGCGTGCGCAAATCTCCGAATTACGACGCGGTTTGTTTCCATACACAGCAATGCGCGGAAAAGTACCTCAAGGCCTTTCTACAGGAAGCGGAGATTCCTTTCGGCAAGACCCATCACCTGATTGCGCTTCTTGAGCTTGTAGTATGCGTTGAGCGGTCCTGGGAGTTGCTAAGGCCACAACTGCAAAGCCTTAATGCATACTCCGTTTCTGTTCGCTACCCAGGCGAGGTTGCTGATAAAGCAATAGCGCGTGAAGCGCTGCATCTTGCAAAAACAATTCGCTCTGAAGCACGGCAGAAGCTCGGATTGATTTGAGATCCTAAGCAAGAGGAGCGGACTCTCTTAAAGGATAGGAAGCATTGGCTGCCGTTTTGGCTTCAAGTCTCTTCATTGGAGCTCGGACGTGCCTCTCTCCATGCCCTCACTCGACTGCTGATAATATGCAATATATATGTCTACTTGAATGCCTTTGATTCGATTGCAGGGGTATTTTACAGCGGAATCCTGTTGCTGAAAATGGCTTTTTGATACACGTTTACCTTATTGAAGGGATTGAATATTTTCCGGTCGATCTGTCGTACCGTTATGAGCTCCCGCTGACGCGCATTCTAAAGCCGGAAAAGATTATCATCGTATCCACCCGCGGCAGCCGCCGGAGCGCTGAGCGCGTGGGCTGGTTTGACTTTCTCGTCGGCAAAACGCCGTGCAGGCTCGAAGCGACGCATCTACTCGAACCCGGTTCGGGCGCAGATGATCTGTCCGTCTTCTTCCGCGACGCTACGAACGGGAAGGAAATATACCAGCTCGGACGCTATGTGGATGTGAAAAAACTCCCGAACGGGAATTACCTGCTCGATTTCAACGCGGCCTACAATCCCGCCTGCGCATTTTCGAATTACTGCAACTGCCCGGTGCCGCCGAAGGCGAACACGCTGACCGCTGCAATCCGCGCCGGCGAAAAGGATTCGCATTATCACTAGGAACTGAAAGGCGGAATTCAGGAGACCGAAGACAGGAGTCAGAATTCATTTATTTCATTGGCCGCAGCTGGAAAGGCTTTGGCTGATAGTGGGCTTTAACGTGCTATGCCTGCAACAAATTTCCGGGATTGTGTCGCCTGATACCGAAGCAGTTCCAGAAATGGCTTCACTGGAAGAATCGACACATCAGCGTATTGCGAGAATATAGCTTGCTTCAGTGAATCGGGACGTAACATAGCCCGTCTTGTCCAGGATCTCTCCTGAGCGAAACCCGGCTGCGTGGAGTGCTGCCAGGTAGGACCTACCCGGCAGCGCGCCGGCAATTCAAGTCGACCAGGCATCCATGCTTTCTAACACATCGCCCGGAATAGCATCAACTGCCAGTAAATCCGCCGCTACAAAAGCTCCTTCCGGACGAAGAACCCGCGCTATTTCAGCAAAAGCGGCTGCTTTATCCGGAACCAGGTTCATCACTCCATTGGAGATTACCAGGTCCAATGCGGCATCATCGAAGGGCAGCGCCTCGATCGATCCTGCCCGGAATTCCACATTTCCAAGTTCAAAAGCCGCGACGGCCGAACGCGGCGAATCCAGCATCTCCTCGGTTAGGTCGATGCCGACAGCTCGCCCCCGGGGTCCTGCCAGCAATGCCGCGATAAAAGTATCCATGCCGCATCCGCACCCCGCATCCAGTACATAATCGCCGGAACGCGGCGTTCGTATCTTAAAGGGATTTCCCACGCCCACGAATTGCCTTACAACCTTATCGGGTATCTTCTCAAGGAGCAAAGGATCGTAGCCCAGTTTCAGGGCGCTTTCCTTTCCGATGGGATAAGGGAAGTGTCCTTCGGGCTTCATCGCGACGGTCCGGTATTTGGATCTGACGGCATTCCGGATATCTTCCAATCGTTCAGGCGGGAGGTTTTCGATGGTCATGCGCCACTCCTTGCCGGGAATCCAGGGAGGATATTAGGGGACAGCTCTCGGCTTTGCCGGGAGACACTCCTTAGGTCATTTTTCGCTTTATCCAGTATGCCGGGTGCTTGGAGGCAACAAGCGCATGCCCTGTCAGCCTGCACCAGGCAGGAAGATCTGCCGGAGCGCCCGGATCTCTGGCTATAACCTTGATCGTTTGTCCGAATTCCAGAGCACGAAGCTTCATGCGCAGTTCGAGCACAAGGTCTCCACATCCGATGTCGCCGGCATCCCACTCGGCATCGCAATGTGAATTGCCATCAGCGGCCGATGCTCCTTTCGGGTCGGTTTGGGGGCACTGCGGCATCTGTTCGCTGCCAGTTGCGGCAGCGAATGGCCAGAGGCAGCCGGGGAGCGCATCGGGCTCGAATCCTTCTTCCCGGTTAGCCCACAACCATCCTTCATAGTGGCAAGGCCGCTGCTTGATATAGGCAAAGATGTGATCCCGCAAAACATCTCTGTCCGTTACCATAGTAGCAGCGAGGCAATCCCTGCATTGAGGCGCGTCCTTAAACCCCATGGTAAGGCTCATCAGCGTCTCGTGGCCGCAAACCGCGACACCACAGCCGCTGCAGCGGCTCTCACGCATCAGATTCAGATCGCAAAGAAGGGCTTCGATCTTGATCCGATCCTGAGGATCCATCTCTTCATTCATGGGCCGTTCCGCTCAAACCGTTTGAAGGGAATGATTATAGCTGTCTATTCTGACGGCAGGCAAATCCTCCCTTAGAAATCTGCATATTCGGTGCATCAGATGGTTCTGAAAGCCTTTCGATGCGCGAATGCGCATCTCCTACCCATACTTTTCGCGCAGGCGGCGCGCCGCCTCAGCGATGTTTCTCATCTTGCGCCCAGCGGTTTCCTCATCGTTAACGCAACGATTGGCAAAGCAGCCAAAGCCACAATCTGGATTGAGGAATATCTGTTCCGGCCTGTAGTAGGGCAAAGCCTTTTCCGCATTATGCATGATTGCCTCGACGGTCTCAGTCTCTTCTGTTCGCGGATTTACGACTCCCAGGCCGATCTCGCGGCCCGAGAGGGTCTTCCCCACGACGTCCACGTCGCCCGCGCGTGGTGTGGCATATTCAAGCACAAACTGTTTGACGCCGATCTTCTTGAAGCAAGGGACAAGCGGTTCGTAATCTCCGGTAAGAAGCACCTCCTCGGAGCGGCTCCAGTTGCCGCGGCAGACGTGCAGGCCCGTCCGTGTGTTTTGCACGCCTTCAATCACACGGTTCAGGAGCTCAGCCGCGTACTCCAGTTCAGAACCCGCATCACGGCGGGTGGCGAGGGTCGCTCACATGAATGTCCGACGCTGGTTCTCTTGGGAAAAGACGATTTCAGTGAGCACCGGTTCATCAAACTGCACGAACTCGCACCCCTCGTTCGCCAGATCGTGGAGTTCCTCCCTGAGAAACTTCACCACATCGTCGCCCATTTCCTGTTTGTCGCGATAGATCTTTGATGTGTAATGCCCGACCCACATGGCTCGCGTGAGCAGGTAGGGGCCGGGAAGAGTCATCTTGACCGGTTTGTCGGTGAGCTGCCGGACGAACCGAAGCTCTTGTAAAGCCAGCGGTTCGCGCCGCGAGAGCTTGCCGATGCATGTGGGATTCTTAATCGCCGAGGCGGGGACATCGAGTGTTGTGAGCATCTCCTCGAAACTGGCTTTGTCTTCCACGGTTTCAAGCATTTCAGCCAGCGACATGAGGCGAGTGCCGGCAACCTTATCTGTGATGAACGAGTAGAAACTATCTCGCCTTTGTTCTCCGTCGACGATGATGTCAACGCCCGCGTCGAGTTGAATCTGCACGCAACGCCGCACTTCTTCATCGGCGACAGCATTGAACTCACCGCCCGAGATTTGATTTGCCTGCTTTGCGCGCAGGGCTTGTAAGAGCTTTCTTGAGCGAGGCCAGCTCCCGACCTGTGTTACCTGAAACATTGTTGTATTCTCTCCATTTGAAACGACTGTTATATCAAGGACATGTCACAGAATAGCAAGCTTGATTTTGATATCAACCGCTTTGCTGAGCGTCGCGGCGAGAGGCGAACGCTTGATCGTCCCCTCCCATGCTTCACGCACTTTCGCTTCGTCTTCGAAAGTGGAGGCGAAACACTTCATCTCGATAGATGCGAAGGAGGGGTCCCCTGCCTCAAGACCAAGATGAGCCAGGATGTTGTGGAGTTTGCCGCTGATCGTCATTTCAATATCATCTACCTTGAGGCTGCTCTTTGCACATTCCGTGGCAAATCCCGTGGCAAGATCCCCGGCAAGCGCCGAGAGCAGGTATTCAACGGCGGAGGGATGCTTGTCGGACTCCTCGAAACTGGCGGGTTGTCCCACCTCGATCGAGAAATTTCTGCAGTAGACAGTGCTCTTCAAATGGCCCGTGGAACGGGCTCTGGCTTTCCATACATACTCTTTTGCTCTGGTTTTGTCCTTCTCTAGGTTTTTCTCTTCGTCAGGGGAACTCCGGCTTCGACGGATAAAATATCGGGCAAAGCCGTCACCTTCGAGAAAACCAAGATACTCGTGGCCCACCATTCGACACCACGGCGGTAGATCATTCTTTACTGTCGGTTCCCGGCTGCGCATTTCGAGAATGCCCTGTTCAGGGACCAGGAGCATGTTCTCACGAATGAGCAGGATTAGCCCTGAACCACAATCCAGGTCCCCTCCCTCAAAAACGTGGTTCGCTTCAATCGATTCAAGGCCGTTTTTTTCGCTCATGATTCGCCAACTTCCCAGACCGTCAGTACGCGACACTCGGCGAGCCGTTCGCAAGCCATTCCACCAGTGCAGCGCCTCCGGCCGGAGTAGCGCCCTTGATCAGCTGATCTTCACTGATGTTCCGTTTCTTCATGCACGGTGCGCAAACGAGTATCTTGCCGCCCCCCGCCACGAACTTATCCACCAGCTCTTTCAGCGGGGCGAAAGGCGCGCCCGTGCTGATCTTCTCTGCTTCGCCTTTGACTGCGCACCACACGCCGTCAGTGCTCAGAAATATCATCGTATCTTTTTCGCTGCCGAGCGCAGCATTGGCAACCACAAAACCTAGCGTTGCCTTGTCATCGTCTGTCCGGCAATGGGTAATCGTGACACAAAATGTACCTGCCATCAGTCGTACTCCTTTCGTATGTATTCATCGTTCAGTTTGAAGCGGGGAGTTTATGCTCCCTGAGCATTCAGGATAGGTAGCATTGGCTGCCGTTTTGGCTTCAAGTCTCATCATTGGAGCTCGGACGTGCCTCTCTCCATGCCCTCACTCGACTGCTGATAATATGCAATATGTCTACTTGAATGCCTTTGATTCGATTGCAGGGGTATTTTACAGCGGAATCCTGTTGCTGAAAATGGCTTTTTGATACACGTTTACCTTATTGCAGGGTAGATTGGCCGCTCCGCTTATCATGGGTTGCTCGCATCCCCATCCGGCATGGACGGTGCAACGGGCGGAGGCCTCGTGGGCAGGCCCAGGCAGGAGAGAATTTTCCGGATGATGTCGGGTGTGTCTATCGCGGCAAGCATCCTCATGCGGCCACCGCAACGAACGCATTTCAGAACGTCCAATTCGAATACCCGGGCCATCAGTTGAGCCCATGCATAATTTCTCGCCCGGCGCCCGCCCTGCTCCCCGGCCTTGCCCGATTTGGTTTTGGGCACCGCTGCCGGACAACCCACATGATTCAGAGGAACGCAAATCTCCGGGTGGGGAACAACCATCGATCGGAAAGCCGCGGTGGGCGCAAGCACTCCTGAGTATCGGATCCTGTTAAACTTGGGCGGAGGCACAAGCGCCGCCAGCCGTTCTATCAATTCCAATGGCTCATAGATCACGTGCGTCGTTCCGTCCCGCCACCTTCGCTTGAGGCGATAAAGCAGCCTGCCGTCGCCCAAAACCGACAACCGCTCTGCAGCCAGAGGAGGCCGGCCCGCATAGCGCGCCAACCGCTCCAGCCGCATCCGGTCCCGGGCTGGAACGCAGACGCCTGCATGCACGCTGAAGCCGGCGACCGCCGCACAGCACTTGCCGGTGGGCAGAGCGGTGTCGCTCATGTCCTCCCCATCGCCCACTCTCATGATGCCCCTGCCGGCGCGCGGCCCAGTGGCGATGCGACCCGAAACCGAGGCGCTATAAAGCTCCGCAAGCAGCGGTTCGTGGTGCCATAGCGTATCGGTTTCGGCGGGATCGGCCTGCGGCCCAAGACCGCGGCGCTCGAGGAGCCTCACGACACGACGATGAACCCGGTCCGCCACTCGGGCAACTTCGGCATCACTCGGCGGGGGGACGCGCCGGAAAACCGGCTCGCCGCTGCCGTCCTCAACATAGATCCCGTCCAGTGCCAGCGAATGGAGGTGTGGGTCGAGATTTAAAGCGTCGCTGAAGCGTTGAATGAAGGTGACTGCACCGCAGTGGGCCCGGCGGTTCGATGCACTAAGCCCCGCCCTGCGGCGGATCGAGGCAAACACGGCGCGCACGAAGATCTGCAACACGTCCCGCAGCAGCGAAGAATCATAGGCGAGGCGGTAGCGCAGGCCATAGGGTACCGACAGCACCCACTGCCGGACCGGAACTTCGGGAAAGACACGATCCACCAGATGCGCGGCCGTGTCCGCCATGCGCCGCCCACCGCACGACGGGCAGAAGCCACGACGTTTACATGAATAAGGCAGGACCCGGTCCAAGCCGCAGGCGTCGCAGCGCACCCTAATAAATCCCCGGGCCGGGATGCCGCAATCGAGAAACGCGCGCAGTTCCCATTCCACAAACCGCGGGACCACCCGGCCACGCTCCCGTTGTCGGGCCAGGAAGGTTTCGAGATGGCCGGCCACGACGCTATAGAGTACGCTCTCTTCAGGCCGCCGCGGCCGGTACTCGCAGGCGGATTCGCACATGACAGCGCCCCTGCCGCCGCATACAAAATCGCCCGTCTCCGGTTGGATGTTTCCCGCGATAACTCCTGCCGGATACATCCCCATCCTGCGCCGGCCTTTCTGCGGCTCCGGGTGCCCGCCGTATTACTAACCGGGGCAGGGTCAATTTGAGCTAAACTTTTTCGGGTGAAAGGCATCGAATACGTGACAGGAGGGTTTCCCGTTGGACGCTTTCAACTGGAAGCGCCAATGTGGTCTTACAAGTGCAGCTATTGGCAGGCTCAAAATAGTGCTCATAATCACACATCATCGTGTCCGCCAATTGGCGGACACGCATACTGATTTGTCCGCCATACTAAATCATTCTCCTCGCAGCAGATAAGCCACGAAAATCGCTTAGCAATCCGCCACTCCTTTATGTTCCACTACAGGAATACGTGGATCTCAGGTTTCTGGATTGCTTTTTGGCTATACGGGTCCGCACGGGAAGAGAGTACGGATAGTCTATACCTATGCCTCATCAGGCATGGATATTTCCTATTTTGAAAGGCAAGAATAAACGCAACCGCACCGCAGCTGAAAAATGGAGCAAAACGGATGCAAAAGTGGTGCATTTCTTGAGCAAAAGTTTAGCAATCATGCAAAAGTACCCTCCGCCTTCGCCAGAAACTGATGCAAAAGTGAGCACTTCTTGAGCAAAAGTTGAGCAATCATGTAGCAGCCCGCCCGCCTTCGCTATGTTTTCAACGGCTGAAAAAATTATGAATCTCATCCAAGGCTGATGGGCGGACCCTTTTTGCCTCCTCCTCAAAAATGAATCACGGGTTAGTACAAAAATAATCGCAGCCCCTATCTGGTATCTGGAACACCTGTGAAAAATCCACGTACACGATAGCGCCATGCAGATAAGGCATGGATTGGCATTGGAAATAATCGGTCGAGGATATGACAGCGCATGGGCACAGTGAACCTGCAAACGATGGATCGGAACATAGAGCTGAAACAAGCACAGGATAGTAAATCCGTTGCCCGGTGTTTCCGTTCAGCTAAAAGATCCGTATCTGAAGGCTTGCGACAGCCGGATCTCTATACGCTGAGATTTAAGGAAAAATTATGAGCAGTGACTTCAAACTAACACGCGAAGAAATGGAAACCATAATCCGCGGAAACGCCTCAAGCAAGGAATGGGACATCTGCACGGCGGATCCCCGGATGATAAGGAAGATGGAAAAGCAGGGGTACAAGCGCGACCAGCAGGAAAACCCGTGGGGCTATGTTTCATTCACGGTTCCGTGCGACCGAGTAAAGATCATGAAGGCAGAGAAGCGAAAAACCGGATTCGCACGACGCCTAGACAGCCCGAAATATCCTACGGGGAGACACCGTGGTGTGGTTTTCTCGGACGATTTTGGAAAAAAGGCATCCAGATAAGGGGAGTGCGTCAATGGTCAATAATCACCCCAGATTTTATGGTTAGGCAAAGTCATGACAGAAATTTTCCCAAGGATAAACGGCTATGAGCGTTGAAAAAATGGTATTCGTTCCGGCAGTCAATATGCTTGTACTGCTAACGCAAGCAGTTGTGCATGGTGTAACAGCCGCGAAATACGCCATGCTGGGAATTCATGAGTTTAAGGAAGAACTTGACGCTTTCACTCGATCAACGCCAGGGTATAAAATAGTCGCGCGTGAACCAGCCGAATCCGTAATAGGGAGTTCGGCATGAGTGAAAAATATGTTCGTCAGAATGAAAGAGGGCAATGGATTGTTGACCTGCTTTGGCCGGATGGAATCAGAAACAGACCGACGATGCCGGCAGAGCATAAGGCAAACGAAGTCTCGATCAGATTTCAAGCTGCCAAAGTAGACGGCACATGGCCCGAGTTGCGTAAAAAACTTGATCTGGAGGAGGCAGTTCAGTTAATGCCGTTCAAGGATTTTGGTCAGCTATACCTTGAGGAATACGTAAAGTCCTATAACCGGGATTGCGACGACAAGGCAAGCAGGATTCGAATCCTTGGGCAAATTATGAACAAAATCCCCGTGGATAGCCTTCAGCAGCAGCATGTCACTAAGTTCGTCAATTGGCGCAAGAAGAGTAAGGTTAAGAACATCACGATTAACCATGATTTAATCGTGCTTGGGCATATGCTCGCATGGGGAGTCAAGCAGCAATACCTGGAGCGCAACCCGTTACCGGAGATCCAGAAGCTGAATGAGATCAGGTGGGTGGGGCAGCGGCCAACAGATGAAATTATCGATGCTGTCTTTGCCAAACTCGATGAGCGGGTCATTCCATTGTTTACGTTCCTGCGTGAAACTGGATGCAGGAGAGAGGAGGGTTTATCGCTCAAGCATCATCAAATCGTTCTAAACGCCACACCGCCTGTGGTTGTTTGTTCAGACAACACCAAGAATGGCAAGGATCGTCAGGTTCCGCTAACGGCAAATGCTATTGATTCGATTAGAGCAATGCCTGGCGGTTTCAAGTTTGTCTTTTATCACCCGGAGTCTCAAACCCGGTGGGATACAGCACACAAGGTATGGGAGTCTGCGCGTGAAGCGGCAGGTTATCCATGGCTTAGGATCCATGACTTACGCCACGCGTATGGAATTAAATTGGCAGAGAGAGGATGTCCCATGCATTTTATCAGTGAAGTAATGGGGCATCACTCAATTGATTACACTCGAAAGCAATATGCCAGGTTCAGTCCCGAATCCGCTTCGAGAGCGGTCCTACGGATTCTAGAGGGCAACCAAAACGGCACAAAAACGGCACAAGATGCTGCTTAAACGATGTTTTATGGGTTGGAATTTCGAGCTAAGTCGAGTAATATCACTGCTCTTTGGGCGGTTAGCTCAGCGGCAGAGCATCGGTCTTACACACCGAGGGTCGCAGGTTCAAATCCTGCACCGCCCACCACTTACAGCTGCCGAGATTAGAGCGTGCGTCTAGGGTGCGGATTTCAAGCCAGTTACATCACAAGTCCAACACCAAAACGAAATGACCGCAATTTGGATTGGTAAGGTCCGCGTTAATCCCATATGCCTGCAATCCAAGGCTTTAATAGCGATCTGAATTATTGTACAGGGCAGAGAATGGTGATCCGATTTCGCCTTATTCATCCGAATCGCAGAAAGTAGTTTGGATTGCAACTTCCTAGAACCCCCGACTTCGTGGGCTTTGCCGCCGCGATCGCGCCGGATTGCTAGTGACAAGGCATCCTATCAATATTATTCCCATATAATCCTGTGGCGGCAAGCTGGGCCAAAGCCGGATCGCCTGGGCCTTCACGGAAGACATGAGTAGTGCTGCTGAGGTGATTCAGTTCCCTAGGTGTAATCGGACTCAGAAGCGTTTTCAATATTGATAAATACGCCCAATAGTAGCTAAATAGCATCGGAATTCAGGGCTAACAATCATCGACTCGAAACAATTGAGGGGGAACGCAAAATGTCCAGGAATAAACTTACAATCGGTGGTAGTGCCAGAATCGTCTACACATTAGCCGTTAGTGCGGCAATCCTGCTCGTTTCTTTGACGCAGCCGGTAATCGCTCAGCAGGTTACCATGGAAACTTTGCTCGACCGCATCCAGATTGAGGATCTTCTGACGCGCTACTATTACGATCTCTCGCGGAGTAATGCCCACGAACTGTCCGAGTACTTCACTGAAGACGCCTTGCTTGATGTAGATGGCACGATTGCGAAGGGCCGCGCAGAAATTGCCAAGCTGTACCAGAACCCCGCGCCGAACTCGAAGGAACCGGCACCTGCGCCAGCTCGTCGTATGCACATGCTGCTGAGCAATCCGATCATCAAAATCAACGGCAACAGGGCCACGGCGCATTTTATCTGGACAGGTGTAATGAACGAGGGGATCGGCAAACTACCCCAGATCGTCGAGCAGGGTCGCGAGGATACCGAGCTGGTCAAACAAAATGGTAAGTGGCTTATCAAGCGTCGCTATATCACCGCCGACGGCCGCATGCCGAACCGCTTTGATACAAACTACAAACCTCGCGAGAACCCTTTGGAATAATGAAAGTGATAAAAGCAGTCTCATTATTTACCACGACGAATGCCGCCGTCGGTCCAGAGCTAGGATCAGGGCAAATGTAAGCGCGGCCACAGCAATCGAGTTCTTCCCGGGGCAATTAGACACGAATATGCCGTGCTTTGAAGCTGCAGGAACATCTATTGTGTTATAGCCGGCGCCGGCACGGACGACAAGTTTTAGAGGTTCGACTGCAAGCATTGCGGCATTGACTTTGGCTGAACGGACAACCAGGATGTCGGGCTTTAGCTTTTGCATTTCTTCAAGCAGTGGCTGATCCTTGAGTTTAGGCTGATAGACAACACCGCACCCCAACGAAGCAAGACCTTCCCGGCCAGACTCTTCAAACTGATCCGCGATAAGTACATGCATGCTGTCCCTCCCAAAGATTAGTTCATGGGTAAAACTCCGACCCGCTGTTCTGAGTATACCAAATACTTTGCATTTTGAATTGTTCCTCAACCTTGACGTCGCTAAGGTTCAAGGCAGTTGGATAGGAAATGAGTAATTATGCCTGGCTCGGTTTAGCGACCCGTGCCTATCTGTCTTTGGGTGTTTTGCGCAGTTGTCATACAACGGGGTCAGATCACGCGAAGTCTTTGATGGACCTGAATATCTGTTTGAGGGAGCGGCATAAAAAAAGGCGCACACCACCACTGCACGTAGCAAGCGTTTATCTATTGGGGAGCTTTGATTTCACTTTTGTGGCTATTAATCCAGTAAATCCACTTATAGTGGAGCCTGGAGCCTTCCATCTCGGCAGAAGCATCTCCCACTTCAAGATTCCTGATCTGCAACTCAAGGCTGCGCTGAAGCTCCCGCCTGAAGTGTTCTGGTAAATCGGGGTGGGCCTTTGCGAGTACATCATCGCGGATTATCCGGGCTTCCCCGAGAGCCTTTTTCATAAGCTGAAGTTTCTCATTCGCTGTGTTGGGGGATGTCGCTGAATTTGGCACTCCAGAGTTAGAAAGAAGAACTGCGGCAGCGTCGGCTTTTTGAGCATTAATGAAGTGTTTGAAATTTAACTTCTCTTCAGGCGTCCATTCGGACTGACTGCTACAGGCAGTAATAAAGGCGCACAATATCCCAAGCATCATTACTATGTGTTTATCCTTCATAAATAACTCCTATTTATAGAATATTGCAGACCTGCGATAACTTCCCACAATACGTTTCAGAGGAGTCTGAATCCCAGTCAATTGTTCGTCGATCTTTGGGGGAGTGCTTGGTCAAGAAAACTGATGTAAGCCGCCAGCAATTTATAAGTCTGATAGTAGTCATCAAACCGGACCGCAGAAAGCCTGTCTTTCGAACTGTGCAGGATACGTGCATCCCATGCTTCCTGAGTGAGCGAATGGATGGTGATACGCGGAATCTTCCGATCAGCAAACGACTCGGAATCCGAAGAATTCTGACCGACGTTCATGCCCGTCAACGGCAGTTTCAATAGTTTAGAAATATAAGCGAGTGCGCCAGTCAGGTTCTTGTCCGAATGGTCAGCCCAAACCTCCGTTGGACCTAAGCCGAGCGTATCCATGTTGATCATTGCATCGGTCATGGCGACCTGATCCTTTGTCATCTGTGTGGCGTAATAGCGTGAGCCAACAAGTCCGCGTTCCTCGTCAGTGAATCCAATAAAGACATAGGTGTGCTTTCTGGGTTCACTCTTAACCGCTTCATAAAGCGACGGCAAAAGGGATGCGCCGCTCCAGTTATCAATGACTCCATCTCCCGCATCAGCATGGTCGAAGTGCGCCCCCACGATAATCGTATTTTCGGAACTGCCTGGAAGCATGCAGATCACATTTGGCAGTTTTGACCCCTTAACCGACTGTTCAATCAGTTGCTGATCGTCGCAGCCAGCCTCTTTGAACATCTGCTTTAGCGTCTCCTTGCGTTGCTTGTTCTTGCCCGCGAATCTCTCCATCCGAGTTTTGATGACATCGTGGGAATCAAGACTATAACGGAGGTCTTCACTGACCGCCCCAACGGGTAGCAGAGAAATAAAGAGCGCCACAAGACAAATGAAATTTCGCATATACACAGTCCTTTAGTAGCTTTGCCACCATAAACGCTTATCCAGTTCAAAGGGGCAGGGAAGCTTTGGGATTGGAATCAAACACATGTATAGCACCGAACTGATCGCTTTCTCAATAAGAGCATAAAAGAGGAACAATCTGCATAAAAATAGTTTGTATAGCTTCCAAGATATTTGTTCAGGCAAGACAGCGGGGCAATTTCCCTTCCGTAATTTCAATTGAGATCAGTTGAATCTGATTTGGTGTGCATAATTTCACATTACTTAGCTCCAACCTGTAGTAGGATCGAAGCCAGAGATTGGCTTGATAGATAAAGGATTTTGAAAAAAATGGGTATTCTGTCTATCGTCTAAAAACTGCCATGGATGCAGTTTGGTTCCGTTTTATCGGTATCTTTTGCCGTTATTGACGAAGCTAAAGAAAAGGAGGATTTAAAATGGCCGAGACCAAGTACGGGAAGTACATAATAAGAGAACCCTTGGAAAAAGGAAGGACGCCATCGTTGCACATATGCTCTGAAAAAGGTTGTGATGGCACCAAGTTTCCCAATTTTCCTGTTGAAGTCCAGCTGCTTAGCATCACCGAACCGATCGCATTTCCTCATCCAGCCCACGCCCACGATGGCGACGAAATATTTTTCATCTTTGGCAGTAACTCCCAGAATTACTACGATTTCGACGCCGAAATCGAGGTGCATTTTGGCGAGGAGGGGGAGAAACATATCGTTAACACCACCTGTATTCTCTACATGCCCAAGGGATTAGTGCATGGTCCGGTTGCCATCACGAAGGTGAATAAACCTTTTCAGTGGATGCACGTTCTCTTCGCCCCCAAATACGACATGACAGTCGGTGACGTTTCGCTGCACCCTTCGCACCCTCGTACGAAATATTCGCCCGAAGAGATTAAGATGCTGAAGAAGGGCTAGTGTTCAACGTCCCATCTGTAGCCAGTGTCAATTCAGGCCACTGATTAAGAGAGACGGGCAGCAGTTGCCGGCAAATAATGCAAACCAATCAAATGGGCGGCTGGCAAGAGTTTCCAGCCGTCCGACTATTTCTGATTTAGTCCAATTTCATGATTTTCTGCCACCAACTTTAGCGTGAAGGGATTGTGCCTGGATAGCGTCTCCCAATGATTATTGGACAAGTTCTCCGGAGGCAAGGCAATGAGAACTCTGTGGTTAATCATCATCGCAGGGGTGAGTCTGGCAGGCGCGAAGCCGGCTGCTGAAAAAGCGGTCAACCTAAGTGGGGTCTGGATCATCGATCCGGATCAGAGCGAGTCGAAACATACATCTCCGGAGCCCCCAAAGATAAACATTAGCGGAGGTAGAGATGTCTCTCGCGGCAGCGTAGGATACCCGGACAATCCAAATGGATCCGGTAGGAATGGCCCCCCCGAGGAATCACCGGCGAGACAGTTGGGAGATTTAACGCTGATGATCGTTCAGACAGATGGGGAGCTACAGGTAACACGAAAATTCACAGCATCTGGCAAAGAATGGACTGTTCCTCAGACATTCGCGTTGGATGGGAGCCAGTGCATTAATGTTGCTTCGGACGGTCGGGGCGGATTCACATCCAGGACCAGATGGCAAAATAACAAGCTGATCAATTCAGGCACGGAGACCAGAACAATCCGGGATGAAAGAACTGAAATTTCCCTGACGGAAGAATATGCAATATCAAAAAATGGGAAAAAATTGACCATCAAGACAATGAGTATCACTCCGCGGGGAGTTACAACGCTAAAGCAGGTATTTAATAAGCCGGGAAAGTCCAAATCCTGATGCATGAGGATCGAGTCGAGCGAAATACTGTTTGTCCCCAGCTTTAATAAATCCGACATCTATCGAATGATGATTTTCTTCAACTCCGGCGCCGCCGGCGGATAACGCAACTCCAACCGCGAGAGCGCTTTCACCAAGGTGGCAGCGATCACCAGGTTGCGATACCATTTTGTCCGCGACGGAATGATGTACCAGGGAGCCCACGGAGTGCTTGTTTTTTCCATGGCGTCTTCATAAGCCTTCATATATTGCTTCCAAAGGCGTCTTTCCTTTAAATCCTCCACATTGAATTTCCAATGCTTAGTCTCATCGTCTAGGCGGTCCTGCAGCCTTTTCTTCTGATCCGCGAGGTTGATGTTCAGGTAAAACTTCAGCAAAGTCGTCCCCTCCTGGACCAGCGTTCTTTCAAACTCGTTGATCTGCCGGTAGCGGTTTTTCCACACGTCTTCCGGAACCAACTGATGAACGCGGACAACTAATACATCTTCGTAATGACTTCGGTTGAAGACCACTATTTGTCCTTTGCCGGGCGTTTCCTTATGTACACGCCAGAGATAGTCATGATCCAGTTCCTCCGGCGTTGGTGCCTTGAACGACGCGACTCTCACCCCTTGTGGATTGACGCCTTCAAACACCGATCGGATCACACTGTCTTTCCCGGCGGTATCCATCGCTTGAATCACGATCAGGATTTTATGCTTATGCTCCGCATATAATATTTCCTGGAGCGCTTCCAATTTTTTATTTAATGCAATCAACTTTGTCTTTGCCTGCTCTTTTGTCACATCAAAGGCCGATCGGTCGTCCGGATCCCAATCCTTTATGCGCACTTTGCTCCCTGGTTTCACTCGGTATTTTTCCATCATTCACCTCTTTGCCATCGTGAAGAAACAGCTTGTCCTATTTATTATATTCATGAATCCCCCTTCGGAGAAGAAGAGCATTTATGTGATTATATTCTGCCGGCAACCGCTGCCTGCGGCCGAACGGGACTGCCTTCGGGAGTTCTGCCGGGCTATTGAGTTCTCTCTTCTTGGGATTTGATCCTGCTGGTACAATCGCTGAGTCCGTTCGTGCACGCGCCAAGGTAGGAGTGCCGGCGGTAGCGGACCCATCAAGACAAGGAGAGTGCTGTGAGTGATCCGGAAGAGGAAGACTTTGCCGCCATGTTCGAGGCGTCGCTTCAAGCCAGGCGACTCGAGAAGGGCGAAATCGTAGATGGCACGATCGTTGCCATCGGCCCGGAGGTTGCGCTAGTTGACGTTGGAGGCAAGGGCGAGGCGGTCATCCAGATCGATGAATTGAGGAATGCCGATGGCGAGGTCGAGGTTGCGATTGGCGATTGCATTCAGGCGATGGTGGTGTCGACGGCTGGCGGGCTGACGCTTTCCCGAAGGCTGGCGGGAGCGACCGCGACTGATCGGCAGTTTGAAGACGCTTTTCACAGCGGCCTGCCGGTGGAAGGGAAGGTTGAGCGGGCGATAAAGGGCGGCTACGAGGTGCGCCTTGGCCGCCAGCGCGGGTTCTGCCCGATTTCCCAAATCGACGTCCGTGGCGCAGATTCGTCGGCGCACGAAGGGCAGGTCTACCAATTCCGGATTATCGAGTACAAGGACGGCGGCTCGAATATCGTCGTCTCCCGGCGGGCACTCCTCGAGGAGGAGCAGCAGGCGAACGCCGCTGAAGTCCGCGCCGAGATCGTCTCCGGCGCCGTCATGACCGGCCGCGTTACCTCGGTCCGCGATTTCGGCGCTTTCGTCGATCTCGGCGCCGGGGTCCAGGGCCTGCTCCACGTGTCGGAAATGTCGTGGTCCCGTGTGTCGGCCCCTTCGGAGATCGTGAGATCAGGCGAGGAGATCACGGTCAAGGTTCTGCGCGTGGATGAGGACAAGCAGAAGATCTCCCTTGGGTTAAAACAGCTCTCTGCCGACCCGTGGTCGAGGGTGAGCGAAACGTACGAAGTAGGCCGGCTGCTGCCTGGCCGGGTCACGCGCATCGCACAATTCGGCGCGTTTGTGGAACTCGAGCCGGGCATCGAAGCGCTGGCCCACGTTTCGACGTTCGCGCCGACCGGAGGATCGGGAGGCTGGTCGGGACAGGTCACGCCAGGGATGACGGGCACATTCGAGATTCTATCCATCGACCTCGAACAGAAACGGATCGGCGTGGCGCTCGTTCAGGAAGGCCTGGCGCCGACCGAGCAGGCCGCGGGAGTCCGGTCCGGCATCGTTCCGGGTGCGCGCCTGACTGGAAAGGTTGAGCGCCACGAGAAATTCGGCGTTTTCGTGTTCTTGACCCCCGGTCGTACCGGCCTCATCCCAATGAGCGAAACCGGGATCACCAAGGAAGGCGATGTCCCGCGAGCCTTTCCGGTCGGAGCGGACGTCGAGGTTGTCGTGCTGGAAGTCGATCCGGCCGGCCGGCGCATCCGCCTGAGCGCGAAGGCGGTGCAGGAAGCGCGCGAGGCCGAGGAAGTGCGCGAGTGGACGGAACGCAAGACTCCTTCCGCCGAGGGATTTGGGACACTCGCCGACAAACTGCGCTCGGCGTTAAAGCCGCGAGAGAAGTGACACACCGAGGAGGAGTGATGAAGATAATAAAAGAGCTGGCCTCTGCCTGAAACCCATGAACCACAGCGAAGCAGTGGAATATTTAGCAAGCAAAGGGAATGAAGTGCAGATGATGCACCTCGGCCTGCACCGGACGCGCGCCATGATGGAGGCTCTGGGCAATCCACAGGACAAGTACCCTTCGATTCACATCGCCGGCACAAACGGGAAGGGAAGCGTTGCCGCCATGTCGGAGTCCATCCTGCGCCATGCACACCTGGTCACCGGTCTCTATACGTCGCCCCACCTGGTGCGGGTAGAGGAGCGAATCCGGGTCAACGGGCGGCAGATTTCCGCGCGTCGCTTTGCCGCCCTGGCGACACGCATCCGGAAAACCGAAACAACTGCTGCTGGAGAATAAAATTCTCGACCGGCCTCTGACGACTTTTGAATTTCTTACCTGCGCCGCTTTTCTGAATTTCGCAAAGGCAAAGGTCGATATCGCAGTGTTCGAAGTTGGATTGGGAGGGAAGCTGGATTCAACCAACATCATCCATCCGCTGGTAAGCGTGATTACGGGAATTTCGCTGGATCATCAAAATTATCTGGGGCGCACCCTCACCAAAATCGCCGGCGAAAAAGCGGGCATCATCAAAGAGGGCGTGCCGGTAATCTCCGGCTGCAGCACTCCTGCGCCGCGGCGCGTCATCTGCCGTCAGGCGAAAGCAGTCCGAGCCCCGATCCTGGAAGCTTTTCAGGACTGCGCCATCCAAAATCAGAGGGAGAAAACGCGGGCGCTTTTCGTTTGATCTCCGCACTCCGCGACGCCAGTACCGGAATCTCCGGCTGTCTCTCGCCGGAGAGTATCAGGTCCGTAACGCGACTCTCGCCGTCCTGGCGATCGAGGCTCTGCAATCTTTCCCGATAAAGATTCAAGATATTCGCGCAGGCCTCGCCGGCACAGTCTGGTCAGGGCAGACTGGACGAATATCAATCGCGACGGCGCACGTTGCTGGATGGAGCACACAATCCTGAAGGCGCCCAGCTATTGCGGGATTTTTTGATAAAAGAGAAGGAAAAAGAAGTGCATTTCGTCTTCGGCGTGGTGCGCGACAAAAACATACGGGGAATCGGCAGCGCAATCTTCCCCGTTGCCACAAGCATTCATCTCACCCCCCTGGTCAACACACGCTCGGCCGCTCCGGCAGAAGTGGCCGCGATGCATACGCGCTATGCCCCCCGCATGAAAATTCATTCCAATATGCGCGAGGCTCTTCGTGCCGCGTGGAAGGAATGTTCGGCATCGGGGCTTGTTGTCGTGACCGGATCGCTCTATCTTGTTGGCGAGCTGCTGCCGTTTGTTCAAGCCAACTCAAAAACACCAAAGTCCTAAACGTATCCGACCCTTCCATGTTCCAGTTTTCAGGTTTCAGGTTTCAGGTTCCAAGTTGCAACCTGTAATCTGTAACCTGCAACTTGAAACCCGTAACGTTGGGACAGCAACAAGAAGCAGGGGATTAGGTCTACTTCTGAGAAGGCTTGGGCATCTTTTCCCAGTCTTTCAGAAATCGCTCCAGCCCGATGTCGGTCAGAGGATGCTTGAGAAGCTGTTCCAGCACTTTAAAGGGCATGGTGGCGACATGGGCGCCTATTAGCGCGGCTTCCCGCACGTGTAGCGGATTGCGGATACTGGCAACAAGGATCTGGGTCGGGAACTGGTAATTGGCGAAGATCTGGGCGAGGTCGCCGATCAGATCCATCCCCACTTCGCTGATGTCGTCGAACCTGCCGACGAACGGCGAAACATATGTCGCACCGAGCTTTGCTGCGACGAGAGCCTGGTTTGCGCTAAAAACAAGAGTGATATTGGTCTTGATCCCGTCTTTGGACAGCTGCTTGAGCGCCTTCATCCCTTCCTTGATCATCGGGACTTTCACGACAATATTCTTGTGAATCTTCGCTAATTCGTAAGCCTCGCGCAGGATTCCCGACGCATCGGTGCTTACGACTTCCGCGCTGATCGGGCCATCCACGATCCTGGTGATTTCCAGCAGGATTTCTTTAAAATCGCGCCCTTCTTTGCTGACGAGCGATGGATTGGTCGTCACTCCATCGATCAATCCATACTCCGCCGCGTTCCGTATTTCGTCAATATTTGCGGTGTCCAAGAAAAATTTCATAAAACCTTCTCCTGTTTCTCATTTAGCTCAAAAGCAAATTGGAGCCTTCGCGTCTCCGAGTCAAAAGATAAACAACGTATATGCATGCTAGCGGATATCCACTTCCGTTCGAACCGGAGCGCTTTCATTGCCGTGCGCGTCCACGGCCTGTATAGAGTACTCGTATTGCTTTTCGGATTCCACCTGCCTGTCGCGAATACTCAAAGCCGTGATCATATTCTTTTGAAGCAGCGCGCGGGATCCTGATTTCTTGTCCAGCCGGTAAATCCGGTAGCCGGCCACATCCGGCGATTCAGGTGGCACCCACATCAGAACGACGTCGCTGCCCTCACGAACTGCGTTGAAGCTTTCCGGCGGAGCCGGAGGAAAAGTGTCGCGCGCTTCAACGCGAAGAATATCGGATAGACGGCTTACCGCATAGGGTTCGTGACGACTCCCCACCATTCTGATCGCGTAGTGATACGTTTGGTCAAACTGAAAGTCGCGATCCTCAAATTCGGGTTTTTGCAGAGGGTTGGGATTGACCGGCGCAGAGGGCAGCGTCTGCGGATCCTTCGACTTATAAATGTCGTACCCGACGAAACGTGGTGGTTTGGATCCGTCCATGTTCTCCGATGGCTCCACCCAGCCTAGCCGTATGGCATCTTCTCCTCACGCTTGCCGAAATCCCTGCCGGAGGAAGCGGAATGGCGACGGGTGCGATGAACGCCTGGTTGCTGAAGCCGGCCGCCTGGTTTTTCTTGTTTATGAAAAGAACGGCGTAGCGAAACGCATGAGAATAAATAGAAGATGTATCCGGAAGCTCGGGCGTGTCCCTACAACAAAGGATTCCTCCTGCAGAAAACCGGGAAAACTGGGCGACGCAATGGACAGGATGCGCACCGCGCTCTGAACGAACTGTTCTTCCGGCAGCGGATTTGGCGTGAGGCCCTGGCTGTAAATCTTCGAGAAGACGGAACACTTCAACCCTTGCCAGAGTGGTTGCCGAAGACCCGTCCGTATTCAGGACCGGCTTTGTGAATGTAAGCACGATCGCATCCGATACCTGATGCGCGGTCAGATCTGCCGCCGGTTTTGGAATGTGAATTTCCGGAGGCTGCGGCTCTCCTACTTTGGCGCAACCAGCGCTGAAAGCCGCCCACGCAGCGAGGACCATCGTTGCGCTCAGAATTTGAATTTTGCTACATCGCGTTTTCCGCATTAGAGAATATACCGGCTCAAATCCTTGTCTTGAATGATGCCCCCCAGCTTTTTGCGGACAAATTCTGCCGTGATTTCAACATGTTTCACTTTGCGCTGCTGTCCTTCGAAGGACACATCTTCCAGCAGCGCTTCGACGATGGTATGGAGTCGGCGGGCGCCGATGTTTTCCGAGCTTTCATTCACCAGGCACGCCAGTCTGGCTATTTCGCGGATCGCATCCGCGGTGAACCGGAGCTTCATCCCCTCTGTCCCCAGCAGCGCGGTGTATTGTTTGATCAAAGCGTTCTTTGGCTCTTTCAGGATCCGGATGAAATCGTTTTCATTCAAAGGACTCATTTCCACTCTTATGGGAAATCTTCCCTGCAGCTCCGGGATAAGGTCTGTCGGCTTCGAGACGTGGAACGCGCCCGCGGCTATGAAAAGGATATGGTCCGTGCGCAGCATTCCATAGCGGGTGTTGACGCTGGTGCCTTCCACGATGGGCAGGATATCGCGCTGCACGCCTTCGCGGCTCACATCCGGCCCGTGACCCGACTCACGTCCGGCAATCTTGTCGATCTCGTCGAGAAATATGATGCCGTTCTGCTCAACGCGGTCAAGCGCGAGCCGCGCGACCTGTTCCATATCCACCAGCTTCTGTTCTTCCTCCTGCACGATATAATCCGCGGCTTCCGCTACCGGCATCCGGCGCTTTTTTGCCTTGCCTTCTATCATGCCTGAAAGCATGTCCCGCATATTGAACTGGAGTTCCTCGATGCTGGAACCGTCGAAAAACTGGAGTGAGATCGGGTTCATCGGATGATCCCGGACTTCGAGCTCGACCAGGCGCTGGTCCAGTTTGCCTGCGCGGAGCTGTTTGCGCAGTTTTTCCCGCATGGACTCGATGCGAGTCAGGTCTTTCCCGCTTTCCGCCTCCCTTCTCCCGGGATATTCTGGATCGACGCCAACAGCATGTCGAGCAGCCGCTCTTCCGCGTTCAGTTCCGCTTTTTCTTCAATCTCGTTGATTTTCTCTTCGCGGACCATGTCCACCGCAATCTCTGCCAGGTCGCGCACCATGGATTCAACGTCGCGTCCCACGTAGCCCACTTCGGTGAACTTGGTCGCTTCAACTTTCAGAAACGGGGAGTTCGCCAGCCGCGCAAGTCGGCGCGCGATTTCAGTTTTGCCCACGCCGGTAGGCCCGATCATGATGATATTCTTGGGCGCGATCTCCTGGGCCATCTCCTCGTCCAGTTTTTGACGGCGTATGCGGTTGCGCAGGGCGATCGCCACGGCCTTCTTCGCTGCCTGCTGCCCGACGACGTACCGGTCGAGCTGCTCGACGATTTCCCTGGGCGACATTTCATCCAAACCGCGAGCTTTGTCTTTGCGCCGCTTTAATCTTTCTTGCATGGATTCACACAAATGGAAAAGGAGGGAAACGGCAAATTTCGCGCTTTATTGAAGGGATTCAAAAATCCCCGCGAAACCTGCTTTCAGGAGAACGCACTAATCCCCCCAAAGGATGACCTGTGAGAGTCGCCGGAAGCCCTGTGATGAAAGGCTCATATTTCCTCGACGATGATCTCGCTGTTTGTAAAAACGCATATTTCGCTGGCGATTATCAAAGCTTCGCGCGCAATTTTGCTGGCCGGAAGCTTTGTGTGGCGCAACAGCGCGCGCGCCGCCGCAAGCGCAAAAACTCCTCCCGACCCAGCCGCCAGTACGCCGTCGTCGGGTTCAATGACGTCCCCGGTTCCGGACAGCATGTACATTGATTTGCCGTCCGTGGCGAGCAGGAGCGCTTCCAGATGGCGCAATGCCCGGTCGGTGCGCCATTCCTGGGCCAGTTCCACGGCGGCCCGGTTCAGGTTGCCCTGAAATTGCTCGAGCTTTGCCTCCAGCCGCGAAAAGAGGGCGAATGCATCGGCCGTCGCGCCGGCAAAGCCTACGAGGACGCGGTCATTATACACGCGCCGTATCTTGCGCGCGCTTTGCTTGATAACCGTGTCTCCCAGCGTCACCTGTCCGTCGCCCGCAATAACCGTCTGATTGCCTCTTTTGACCAACAGGATTGTAGTCCCATGAAATACTCTGTCGTTTGAATTCATAACGGGGCAGTATAGACATCGCACGGAATGCGTGTCAAATTTGAAAAATGGCGGGGCGCATGAAAATTCATTTCAGGAGATGCGCTTTGCGGATTTTGAGGGCGAGAGAATAATGACGAAACGGCTATATTACGCAGACTCCTATTTAAAAGAATTTTCCGGAACGGTGCTGGAATGCCGGCAGATGGATGCAAAGCCCGCGGTCGTCCTGGACCAGACGGCCTTTTATCCTGAATCCGGCGGACAGCCTCACGATACGGGAACGCTGAATGACGCGCACGTGCTAAAAGTGCTTGAGGATGAATCGGGTGCAATCCTTCATGTCCTCGATCGCGAGATCCACGCCGGCGCTGTTTCCGGGATAATCGACTGGGCGCGCCGTTTTGATCATATGCAGCAGCACACAGGGCAGCACATCCTCTCCCAGGCGTTCATTGCGGTGGCGCAGGCACAGACGCTTTCGTTCCACATGGGGGCGGAGACCTCGACCATCGACATCGATTTGGCGCAGCCTTCGCCCGCGCAGATGGAGGAGGCTCAAACGCTTGCCACAACGGTGGTGTTTCAAAATCGCGCCGTCCACATTCTGGCAACCGACCGGGACAGCCTGAGTTCCCTCGGGGTTCGAAAGGAATCTCAGCGGGAAGGGGAAATACGCGTTATCGATGTCGAGGGATTCGACCGCTCCCCGTGCGGTGGAACGCATATCCGGAGCACGGGCGAAATCGGCGCCATTTTCGTATCGAATTTCGAGCGGTACAAGGGAGGGACCCGCGTGGAGTTTGCCGCCGGCGGAAGAGTTCTGAAACTCCTGCAGAAGGACCACGCGCTTTTAAGGCACCTTGCGCGGATTCACTCCGCCGCTCCGGATACGCTTGTTGAAATTACCGAAAAGTGTTTGCAGGAACGTACGGCTTTGACCCGGGAGAACGATCTGCTGGAGGACAGGCTGCTGGAAATGGAAGCCGCTGATTTACTCCGGAGCGCGTCAAAAATGGAACGCGGATGCGTGGTTTACAGGACTGTTTCAGGGCGCAAACTGGAAAGCGTCAAAGTACTGGCCCAGAAACTGACGGGGAATCCCGGCGTGGTGGCAATCCTGGGTATCGCCGATGCATGCCAGATCGTCCTGGCACGCAGCAAAGACCTTCCGGGGAATTGCGGAGATGCCATAAAAAAGATTGCCGCCGAATTGGGCGGCAAAGGCGGAGGCAGGCCTGAACTTGCCCAAGCCGGCGGATTTCCTGCAGACCGCCTCGATACCTGGATGAAAGCGTTGGCGCAATGCTTCAAGCTTTAAGCCGTTGCGCGTTTCCGGTTGGAGTCAGGAGTACAGGAGCCAGAATCCGGAATCAGGAACTAAGAATCAGGAATCATTGCCCCCGGACTGGAGTGCGTTCTCCCAAATTTCGCAGTTTAAGAACCCGCCAGTCATCGCTGAAATCGGGCGACCCGAGATTTATCTGATTGACCTTCGACGCGAGAATCTCAAAATCGAAATTTGAAAGAGGCGCCAGCTTCAGTTCCTCGCTGCCCAGCCGGATGGTAACGCCTAGAAACTCCTGTGCATTTTCAAAGTCTCCGTTTACGCGGACCCCGAAAGACGATCTTGGATGTATGGTCAAGAAAACCGTGGGTATGGCCGGCGATGCGCCGCCTGTTTCTATGGAGAATGTCTTGGCTGCAGCCTTGCGGTTCTCCAGGGTGAATCGAACGTTTTTGGCCTGAAGCTTGGCGTTCTGATCAGTCACGGACACGAAGTTCAGCAGAGGGATCCCCGGCTTGACGACTTCGACTGTAAAAATATAGTCGCGGTCGACAAAGGCAAAATAGGCGCTTTTCTCGAGCGGCCGATTACCCGGCGGCGCTGTATTCGATAGGTCTGCCGGAATCTGCCCGATGAAAGAAAACAATAAGAGTAGACCGATCATATGTCTTCTCTGATTCCTGATTCCTGATTCCTGATTCCTGATCCCAGATTTGGATTTCCTGCAATCTGTGGCTGGAATCCGGAATCCGGAATGCGGAATCCGGAATCAGAATGGAGGGTTTCATTTTTTTCCTTTCCTTGAGAAGCCGGCCAGCCTGGCCAAAGCCTTGTTCTGTACATATTCCGCAGCATCTTTGGATGCAACGTAATTATTGGCCAGGATAGAAAACGCGAGCATTTCGCCGTCTGCCGTCTGCACGTATCCCGACAGAGCGGATGCATTTGCAAAAGTGCCGGTTTTGGCATGGACGTTATTTTCCGCTTTCGTCTTCTTCATCCGCGTTGCCAGCGTGCCATCGACTCCGGCGATTGCGAGGGCATCGTAAAAACAGCGGAAGTGCGGGTGCTGGTGCATATATTTCAGAATGCGGACCAATGCGTCCGCACTGATAAGGTTCAGGCGCGACAGCCCGGACCCATCGGCATACGCATAGCTGTCTTTGCCGATGCCCATCTTGCCGAGAGTTTCCTCGACAACGTCCTTGCCCCGGGCAAAATTCCCCTCACCGCGGAGCTCAAGCGCCAAGGTGCGCACAAGAGTTTCGGCACTTAGATTCAGGCTCATTTTCATTATAGGAGCAATCAGTTCCGATAACGGAGGAGACGTGTGGATCCAAAGCGGAGATGCGGTTGGCGGACGATATCCTCTGGTTTCCCTTGTCTCGCAATTCGAAACATCGATGCCTTCTTCGTTCAGGATATGCTTGAACGCCGACAGGTAATAGCGGACGGGGTATTGCACGGCAACAGCGCGGGCGACGGCGGCCGTTCCGGGAAGTATTGTGCCGGTGACCACGGCCGAGTCATCGATCCGGTTGCGGGCGATTTCGATATGGGCGGGCTTGCGCGCGGCGTCCGTCACCACTTTGTTTGTTACGGTGAAATACGTCGTCAGCGGCTCCATTTTAATGGAGGCGAAGGTGCCCTCTTTCAAGCCGGGTGTGATTTCGAGCCAGATAAGGTTTTCGTTAAACTGCAGGGCGCTGACTGGTGCGGCATAGCCTTCGGGAAGATCATCCCATGCCCACCCTCGTCCGTATGAAGTCTCTTCAAAAGCGCCCCCATCCCCGAGCAAGTTTCCCGAAATAGCATAGATGCCCTGCTGTTTCAGTCTTGCAGCCCAGTCCCTGAAAGCCCGAAACGGATCCTTTGGCGGGATCCTCGACGAGCTGGATGGATCGCCGAATCCAGCGATTATCAGACTCCCTTTGAGTACTCCATCGAGAATTTGGCCGTCTGTCAGGATTTGTGTTTTAAAGCGATAATCGGGTCCTAGACAGGTCAATGCGACTGCGGCCGTAAGGATCTTGTTATTGGATGCGGGCATGTAGAGTTTCGACGGATTTTTTTCATACAAGACTTCAGAACGATCGAGCGAAAAGATCTCCACTCCCAGCTGCGCATCCGCCAGCCGGCTGTCGGAAAAAATCCGGGTGAGGTCCGCGCGCAGAGTTTTGGCTGGATCGGCGGCGTAGGCCGGCAGGGCAAGGCACACCACAAATAGGAAAGTGAACGGCAGGCGCGTACGTTGCTTCATAGGTTCCATTCTACAGCAAATTGGCCGCAGGTAAATAATGTGCTGAAGTCCACGTCTTCAGTCTATAGTATTGCACTCAGGCCCGTTACTTCGGACGGCCGGAGGATTTGCCCGCATGCGACCGCTAGCAACTATTTTGCCGATTGTACTTGCCGCCGGCGATTCCACACGAATGGGGTATCCGAAAGCGCTGCTACCTCTGGGTGAGGAGCTTTTTATTACGCGCATTTTGCGGGTGCTGCGAAACGCAGAATTGCCGCGCCCCGTGATTATTTTGGGAAGGGCCGCTGCGGCCATTCAGCCGCGCATACAGGACTGGCCCGCGGATATCCGCATCAATCCCGATCCCGACCGGGGACAGCTGTCCTCGATTCAGCTGGCGTTCGCGAATATCGGTCCTGAATATGCTGCAGGCATGATTTGGCCGGTGGATCAGCCGGCTGTATCCGGAGACCTGGTGCGCCGTCTTGCGGAACTGTTTCTCTCGTCGGAATCACGGATAGTTTTTCCAAAATGCGGCGCAAAGCGCGGGCATCCGGCGATTTTTCACCGGGATCTTTTTCAGGAGTTCATGGACGCGCCGCTGAAGGAGGGACCCAAGAGCATTTTGCTGCGCCATCAGCAGGAAACAAAGGAATTGCCCACAGAAGAATCGGCCGCAGTCGAGGATATCGACGCCCCATCCGACTACCTGGCGCTAACCGGCAAAAGCCTTGAAGCTGCGCTGGCGGGCAACCCGCCTGAAAATAAATGTTTCGAATTTTGATTTGTGCATAGTATTCAGGTCGCCCGAGAATATCAGAATTTGCATTCTCATATCAGCGATCCGTCGTATGATCGTACCAACAGGGGCAAACATTTGCCTATTGATAGAGAGGAGCTGCAGATGGCCCTCATCCATACGTTGCTTCGATATGATCCGGCGCGCATGTGGCGAGCGTTTTTGCTCGCGGCGGTCGCCTGCTGTGTTGCGTCCGCGGCATCATCGCAGACTGAGCCGCCTGCGAAGTCTGTGTGCGAGATGCGCATGCTTGAAAACGTGAACGAAATGCGCCGCAACGCGAAATTGGCTGCGTTGAGGCCTGATCCGATCCTCAGCCAAGTCGCACGCAATCATAGCGTCGAGATGATGAATTCCGGCAGAGTGACACACGAGTCGGCGCTCGACGGACGCAGAACTCCGGCGGATCGCTATGCGCGCGCATTCGGCAAGGCAGCGGGCAAAATCGAAGAACTGGTCACGGTCGTCGACCCGGCTTTCTCCGAAGAGCTTCTCGCGCTTGATGCGCACATGCAGCTGAATCTCACCGGCGCAAACTATGCGGTAGCAGCCGCCACTGATGTGAGCACCATCGGCGTGGGCTGCGCGATTGGAACAGACGGCAGGGTTTGGATCACGGAGCTGTTCGTGCAACCGGCCGGGCGCGCCAGCCCTGCGCCTCAGCCGGTCATCACGACCAAGGTGCCGCCCAAGACCTTGCCGGCCCGGCCTCCTGATGCCCCGCGTGATCCTCAGCCGGGCATCGCGTCCAAGGTGCCGCCCGAGATTTCGCTATTACCCTCGACTGATCCTCAGCGTGATTCCCAACAGCGCAGCGCGACCAAGGTGCCACCCAAGACCGTGCCGGCCAAACCGCCTGATCCCCAGCGACCGACCGGCCCGGTCATTTACGAGGGCACGCTTAGAGAAGAATTTGTTGCCTCTCTATGGAAAGACCCCGGCCATTTCGGCGGGGATAAGCTCGTCAGCATCAAATGCGATCCCATACGGATGGTTATTTCCCCGGAAAATGACTCGGTGAGCATCAGTCCGGTTGTCATGGAAATAGTGGTTCAACCCAAAAAGAGGCGGGTTATGGATGACTATCGCCAGGAATTTTACTATGACGAATCCGTATACTACCGCTATGAGTGGAGTTTCGTACCGGGCAGCTTTAGTCTCGACTCCAACGCGGGGGGATATGCGTTGCTCGGCTACCGGGAAAAGATGCGTCTTACGAGCGACAACAAGGAAAAACCGCTGCTGTATGAGAATGAGTCAAAGGGCCCCGTCCTTGTTACGTCCAGCGACTGGTACCAATCTGGCAAAGTCCGCAAGTTGCAGGAGCCGAAATACAGCAAGTCGGAATACAGAGTGCAAATGGTTACGGGGCCTTCATACCGGGACGACTGGATGTTTGCGCTGAAACCCGTCAGCGCTCCTGCGCCGCCTTCCCTCGCGCCGCCTGCCCCCGAGACAAAAACCCACAACGAATTTCTTACCTGGTATCTTGGTTTCTCCCGGCTTCTCCAGGAATCAAAAAACCGCATCAACGATGCCCGCGCCGTGGCGGCCACTATAGCCTTGCCGCTGGACAGCGCCCGGCGCGATCAGCAGCGCCTGGTCCGGGCTGTCGCCGAGGCGATCCGCGCGCGGCAGGCGGGTGAGCCGACGGCCAGCACCGAAATCACCGATCGTCTGGCCGAGAAAGGCCGCCGCCTGTCGGAAGAGTGCCAGAAATATCTAGCACAGCTCGATGCCTCCTCCGCCGATGCCAAGTCCGCCCAGGACAAAGTGATGGCCGAATTCAATAAGGGGTTCGATGCGTACGCCGGCGACGACCTGCCGATGTGGATCCGCTGGCGCGAACAATTCGACCTCGTTACGGCAGCGCTCCCGTTCGAGATGGCCATTGCGGCGGGTGAAGACGTCCGTCTGCGCGAGGCGGTGGAACGATCCGACACGCAGACGCTACCCGGCAGTCTGCGGGTCAACTTGGCAAAGGCCATGATCAGCCGTGGAGAACTGGCGCTCGCTATCAATCAGCTTCGCCGGGTTCTCGCGGTGGAACCGCAAAACGCCGACGCCAAGGTGCTGCTGGCACGCGCGGACATAGTCGTGATGAAGCTGTCGATGGAGAAGGCCGGCGGCGCGCTGGGCCTTGCGCGCGAGTCTTTCAACAACCTGCTGGATGCAGCCGGCTACGCCGATCGTGCGCTTCAGCCCGCCGACTGGATGCCTGAATCTGCTCCGGATGCCATCAAGCTCCTCGCGGGCGGGATTGACTGGCTCTTCACCGAAGCGTGGGAGAGGGTCACTCACACGGCTATCAATGTCATGGACAGGGGCACCGGCCGCACCGTCAGTGAGGCGCGCGCGCTTCGCGAATCGGAACGGGAATACGCTGGCAATTTCATGGCCGTGCCTATTATGATGCGTCTCCGCGAAAAGGGTTTCACGCTAGAGCAGATGGCCAGGATGGACACGGCCGCGCTGAAGGCCGCCATCCCGCTCAACACCGTGGGGGGTGCGCCGTACACCGACGCACAGGTCACGCGCCTCGGTGTGGCCATCAAGAGGGCGCTCCTGTTCGAGGACATCGCTGCTCTCAGGAATCAGAACATGGACGTCGAGGATTTGCAGAGCGTCCTCGACAAACCCTATTTCGCGCCGTCCGATATGGTCGCCACGTGGGTCGATGAGTTTGGGTCCATGGTCGTCGAGCAGGCGATTCTTCTGGCCCTGCCCATGGCGCAACTGAGTGCCGGCGGCACCGTTACCGAATTCCTCGGTCACATCACCAGGCTCGACAAAGCCGTGCAATGGTTCGGCGGCACCGACACCGGCCTGCGTCTTCTAAAACCGCTCAAGCAGTACCAGCTCCTTCAAGAGACTCTGATCAAGACCGGAACACTCTCGAGCTACAGCAAGTTTGCGGCGTTGAAGGGTTCCGAAATGATGGCGATGATGCTGGCGGGGCATTATGCCGTCACCTTCGCCGAGGCGAAGGGTGGCGAACCCGCGGCTGTCGTCGCCACCGCCTTGACGATGATGGTTACCGACCTCGACCTGCTCACCAAGTGGCTGGAAGCCGGACGCGTGTCCCCCCAGATGGCCGCGCGCATTATCGCGACCGCCATTCGACAAGCCGAGGCCGACGTCCAGAGAATGGAACAGGGCGGAGCGACGCTCAAGCGTCTGCGCGAGCTGTCGCGATCGAGACCGGCCGGACAGGCGATCCTTCCCGCAGACGCCGCCGCCGTGCAAAAGGCGGAACAGCTCGGCGCTACATTTATTCCCAATGGCGATCCGCTGCACGACTCCGCCCTGGTTCGCGCTCATCTCGCCGAGGAGGTCAGCTCCGGCGCGTCCAGCGACGCCGCCCGTGTCAGCCAGCAGTTCGAAAACGACCTCATCACGAAGAAGACAAGTATCTCCGTCGAGGTGCAACGAGCCGAAGCCGCCAGGCTGAAGCTCGCCGCGGTAAGTCGCCCGTCCGCGACTGTCGTCCCTCGCATGGCTCCCAAAAACCAAGGGACCTACGAGATTCCCAACGAACCCGCGCCCGGGTCGGCGTGGGCGCAAGCCGAGCAGGCACTCCGCGACGGCGACTACGTCAGAGCCAAGGAGCTGTATGCCACGGCCTATTTTGACAACCACGAGATCAGCGAGAAATTCTGGGAAGTCCTCGATGCGCGAGTGGGCGTCGCGTGGAAGCTCGCTCAAGCTTCCCGCGCCCCGCGTGGTCCCAAGCAGCAAACATCCGCCGAGTTCGCCCCAGGCCAGGTGCATCGGGAGGCCGTCGACCACTGGGATCTCAAGACGCCGCTGCCACGCTCGGATCAGGCTGTGATGAGCAATGTCTTCAACTCTGCGGACAACGCCTTTATCTTGAAGGAGCTCACGCTGAGGACGTTGCCGAATCCGACCGCCAAGCAAAAGGCAGACGCCCTTGAGGCGCTTTACCGCGCTGCGGACAACGAGATTGTCGGCGCGAGGCTTATGGATGCGTTGGGCATTCCCGCCGCGCGCGCGGGCGTCCACGTCGTGAAGAGCGCGACGACGGGAGAGGTCGAGTCGATTCGTCTGGTGATTAGGAAGATCGACGGCCAAGAGCTGGGCGAACTGACCGCAGGGCAGTTGCTGCAATATGCGGACGAGTTGTCCGCGCAGCGTGCGTTCAGCATCATCATCCGTGACTACGATCGCAAACTGGGCAACTACATGCTCGGCAAGGACGGACGCATCTACTATATCGATGCGGGTCAGGCCAAGCTCCTCGAGGAAGAGATGCTGAAGAATCCAAATTGGGACGAACGTCACCTCTATGAAGAAGGCTTTTGGGGGCTGGACCACTACTACGCTCGTTCTTACACGAAGATGAAGTTAACGGCCCACAGAAACGACACAGCTGGCGAAGCCGAGTTCCTGAGCTGGGCGAAAGCCAATCTCGTCGAACGATCGCTGACGGCCAACGGCGCGCAGGCCATGGTGAGGAAGATCGAGCGCTTGCTGGCGCCTGAGAACGAGGCTGCACTCCTCGACCTACTGACCAACGCCTACCGGGAATCCCGAGGCATCGACGCGACGGCTGAAGAAATATTGAAAATGGCCAAGGACACCATCCAGACGATGCGGCTCCGCCAGCAGCGGCTGCCGGAGGTTCTCAATCATCTCAATGAACGCAACGGAATCAGGCTGCCGGATAGAACGAACACATCCCAACTGCTGCGATTCCCAGCGCCAGCGGAGCCGACTGCCCGCGTTCCTCGCGTGGAGTGGAGGGTGGCTGCATGAGACGCGCCATTTGCACCGCCACGATTCTGTTTTTGATAGTGTCCATGGTTCTTCCTATCACTGCGCCGCAATCCGACCCGGATGCAACCTGCCGTCAACGGCTCGAGAATCTTGCGGTGGCCATCACCACCTATCAGGCCATCCACGACGGCGGGAAACCCGAGAAACTATCGAACCTTTACGCTGAAGGCCTAATCGCCAATCTATCCGATTTCGTCGTCCCCGGATCAGAAGCCGGACTTCGATCGCGTGCAGATATCGACGCACAGACGGGCTTCACCCTGGCTCAGCCCGGCGATGATCCGAACGTCCTGGTGCGAGAAAAGGCGCCCCGCGCAGGCAAAGAAACCATCCTTGCGGCAACCGCCGATGGGAAGATACTCACGATTATGGCCGGCACATCGAATCCGGTGTCTGCCCGGTCATCCGGTTTCCAAACAGGCACGACGCGGGCGGGCCCCGCCGCCAGCGCAGCCAAGACTCCTTCACCATCCGGATTCCAAACAGGCGCGACCCAGGCTGGCCCGTCCGGCAAGCAGTTAACGCCGGAAGGCCGAGCACAGGACGGCGGTGTTTTATACGCGGTCGCGGAGCTGCGGCAGCGCGGCGTGTACGAAGACCCGGCGCGGCTCTTTGCCATTCGGTTTCCCTCAGAATGGCGAGTTGTTCGGAAGATCGAACACGAAGAGATCTCCTACACATTTTCTCCCGAGGCGGGCCAGACGCCACCCGCACAGATACGCACAGGAGTCAGTGTCATCACCGTTGTGTTGGGCGATCTTCTACGGCGCCAGAGAATGACCGCCACCGAGGCGCTCAAACTGCTCCTGCCAAGCATTCTTCGAGACGAACCGGGAACGCGTCTCGTCTCCGACGTTTCCACGGCGAAGCTGGGAACGCTCGAAGCCGCCAAGTGCACGACGGAAGGCCCGCGAGAAAAGCTGTCCGGCGAGTACGTTCGGGAACGGTATGTTGCGGTCAAGGATGGCGTGGCCTTCCAGCTCACCACATTCGCCCCGAAAGAAGAGTATGAATCCCTGCGGCCGGTCTTCGTGAAGATAGCCGCCGACTCGCGATTCGGCAGGACATCAGGTCTGCCTCGCCGGGAACAATCGATTGAAGCGCGCCAGATCGTTGAGAAATATAAGGCGTCGGTGGTCTCAATCCTGACCACCAACGATCGTTTCTCTGCCACCGGCAGCGGTTTCATCATCAGCCGCGACGGTTATGTCCTGACCAACTATCACGTTGCCTATGATGTGCAAACCGGCCAGCCGAATAGGACGTTCATGGTCGAATGGGACGAATCCCTGAGGCTGCCTAAAGTCCCGGCACAACTCATCGGCGGAATTCACAAGGTGAGAGAGAGCGCCATCCCTTCCCTGTACGGCATTGATGTCGCACTCCTGAAGATAGCCCCAGGCAACTACGAACCGATGCCTCTATCATCGCTGGCCGACGTACAAGCCGGCGACGACATCGTGACTCTGGGCTTTCCCAGCAGAGGTATGCTCGAAGGGGTCTCGCTTACAGTCACCAGAGGCGTTGTTACACGATTTAACCGCGGCCCGCAGGGGGAAGTGGAGTCTCTTTTCACTGATGCGGCGTTTACCCATGGTTCGAGCGGCGGCCCTTCCGTGAGCCTGGTGACGGGAGGCGTAATTGGTTTGAACACATTCGGCAACCCGGTTCAACTGGACCCGCAGAGGAACCAGCAGAACGATCTCATCAACTACCGCGGCATAGTACCCATCGACGCTGCCGTCCGCGCCTTCCCGCTCTTCACCATCCCCGGCCTGGACCCGCAGACGAACAACCTCGACTTTTTCGATACCCTGGCTCTGGCCAAATATTTCCTCGACATAGGTTCCCTGGCCGCAGCCGATACTGCCGCTACGCGGGCCGTGGCGCTACAGCCGCAACAGGCGTTTGCGTATATGCGACTGGGCGAAATCCGCGTCCGGCAGGCGGCGGAGGCACAGGAGGCGCGTGATTCTCAACGAGCAAACGCTCTCTTTGATGCCGCCCGGAGATCCTTCGAGCAGGCGCTGCAGCGCGATGCTCATCATTCCGATACACTCGCCGCGTACGCCCGGATGGAAATGAGTCTTGGGCGGCTGAATCAGGCGTCTGCGCTCGCCTCCCGCGCCGTCCAGAACAACCCTAAGGACTTTCAGGCGCATCTCTTGCTGGCCGATCTTTATTCTCGCCAGTCGAACTTCAAGGAGGCGCTGGCGGAAGTCCAGAAAGCTAAAGAGATAACCGGCACGTTGATTGTCAACGCGTTTGTCGCCGCCGCCAACATTTACACTTCGATGCGGGACATCGAGAACGCCAGAAAGGAGTGGGCCGAGGCCGCGCGCATCAGCCCGGTGTATCTCCCGGCGCGCCTCGCGGCCGCCGCTTACCTGGAAAACGCAAATCAGTTTGACCAGGCACTGGCCGAGTACAGCAGGATCCTCGGTGATTTTCCGGAGAACCCGGAAGTGATCGGGCGGATAGGAGTTTGCCAACTCAGCGCGGGTCGCCCGGCAGACGCGGCAAAGACCCTGCAATACTCCCGTAAGCGATCGGGCGACCTTGGCCAACCAGCGGAGGAATTCGTCCTTGTCAGGCTGGGCGATATTTTGATGGGGCAGCCGGGGGGCGTAGACGCGATCCCGGTATTAGCTCAATATCTCGGCGAGTATCCGAACGGGCAGGGGGCCGCCGCAGAGAGCTTGAATCTGGCGGCGATCCACAAGGAACATCAAGCCTCGGGTCTGGCCGGCGCCCGCGCCCGCCTGGCCGTCCTCCTCAACAATGTTCCGGAGATCGCATCGCGCGCGCAGCAGTTTCCCATGGCCCCGCTCTCCATGGAGGAGATCCAGGTGATGCTTCAGTTCCAGTATCCGCCTGGCCTGGCGGTGAACCTGATCAAGAACTCGCCGCTGGCGTTCGCCAAGCCGACTGACCAGCAGATTCAGCAATTGCGGCAACAGGGAATCCCGGATTGGATCCTCCAGGCCATCCAGGAGGCGGCTGACCGGAATCCCCGCTTGGCCGTTTCTGGCGGATCATCCGGGTTCGCGCCGCCGGGGAACGTTCCACCGGTTGGACAGCCGCCGGGTGGTGGATTCTTCCCGGCAGAGAACGCCCCAAGCTCCATGCAAGCGAGCCTGCTGGGCACGTGGGTTGCAGATGGCCCCACTTCGAGCGGGTCCTCCTACCATTGCATGGTAATGTTCGGAAACGCTGGAGCCTTCACATTCGGAGTCGTGGTGGGCGGGCAGACGGTCGAGCGGATGAGCGGGGCCTATCGCCTGGATAACGGCCGGCTCATTCTGATGCCGGAAAGCGAGCCCCTGTTTGACGCGAACATGCAGCTGCAGGGCGGCGCCCTGACACTCACCTTGCCGACTTTTCCGGGAGGCGTTACGTTAGTTCGGCAAGCGCAGCCGGTTGGAAGGTGATGAAGGGTCTGTGAACCGGACCTTCTCGCGAATGCTTACCGCGCGCAACACAACGGCCGGGAGCAACGGGGTTAGCTGCAAGCGCATGAACACCGTATGCATGGTCAGAGCGTAATCTCGAACTCGACGTCGCGGGTGATAACCGTCGCGCCGAGAACCAGGCGAACACGGATCAAATAGGTGCCGGGAGTCGTCGCCGCGGTCAGCGGCTTGGTGATTTTCCACGACTGACCGTTGTCCGACTCCACGATCTCCCCAGGCATATCCAGCAGCGCAGATCCGCCCCGAAAGGATCGAGAGGCTCATATTGACGGCGGCTTTGCGTGAAGCTGCCGCCGGATCTGTGGCGGTATATGCGATTTCAAGGCTGAACGGCTGCCCTGGGCGCACCGTCCGGGGCGTAACCATGAGCTCGGCAATCTGCAGGGCCGGCGGCTTGGGTTCCGCATCGACTTGCGCGGCGAGCCGTCGCTTAGATGCCTCGGTCCACTCCAGCGCGCGTTTGGTTGCCTCCTGGACCTGCGCGGGCGGCATCATTTTCGCCCGCTTGTCCAGCCCATCGGCGAACTTCTGAAGATCTTCACCGGTCGCCCCCGCAGCCGCAAGGAATAGCCACTTGAGGGCCTCCACATTGTCCTGAGGCAAGCCTCCCCGGCCATCCCCATACATCCCGCCGAGGTGGTACTGTGCCAGCCCGAATCCCTGCTCGGCAGCTTTGCGATATAACACAACAGCCTGTACATCATTCTGCGGCATGCCTTGACCGTTGGCAAACATTCACGCCCAGATTGCACTGCGCCAAGGCGTATCCTTGCTCGGCAGCCTTGCGATACCACTCCCCGGCCTGAGCAAAATCTTTCGGGACGCCCCGACCGGTGTCATGCATCACGCCCAGGTTGGCCTGCGCCATCATCTCTCCCTGCTCGGCAGCCTTACGATACCATGCGATGGCCTGCACGTAGTCTTGCGGCACCCCTGTGCCGCTCGCATACATTGTGCCCATGGCGTTCTGTCCCTTCGCGTTGCCCTGTTCAGCGGCCTTGCGGAACCACTCCACGGCAAATATGTAATCCTGCGGAACGCCTTCGCCTTTGGCGTATATCCGGCCCAGGCGGTATTGCGCGTCCGCATCACCCCGCTCTGCCTGCGCGCGAGTTTTCGCGACTTCTGTGATCTGCGCCTGCGTGTCCATCTGCGCGGTGTCAGCCCGCGCACACACCGCAAGTGCGCCTATTGTCAACACGAGCAACGTCAACGCTTTCCACATCACGAGTCTCCCTTCCGCAGGAATGAACGGGGAACTGATAGGAAATTACTTATCGGTTGTCACGGGCGCATGCCCGGCCGCTTCGTCTTGAAACGATCCTCCCATGCTTTGATCATAGCGGAATGCTGTGGGGAAGAAAAGATTCGCCTCTCTCTTCCGCGAAAAGAAGCAGCCAGGATGGGTAAATAAAGAGGCCGATTTTCGGTCGTCTCTGTTACAGTGTTTCCGGAATCAGAGGCTTTTATTGAAGAGCAGAGCCGATTGGAACCATGGCCGATCGATGGTGCAGGATGGCTTCAAGCTGGATCTGGCCGCAATTATCGGGTACGCGAAGGGGCTTCAACCCGGAACGGTTTTTCAGAGAAACAAATGGCCGATTCAAGACCAAACGCATACCGCATTCTTGCATCTCTTTCCATATTCAGTGCATTCATTCTTATCCTGATGCTTCTAGTTTTCCTCGGTGGGGTCACGAGGCGTTTCTCGTTAACTCGGCTGCTGGAAAATCTGCCGTTAGAATGGACTGAGCCTTTGCTCGCCAGCGGTTGGACAAGGTTGGTTCTTTCCGCCGAGATGCCTTCCGGGAGTCACGGCAGTGGAGTCATCGTCGATATTCTTCTTTTAATGTTTTTTGCTGCGCTGCTGATTGTAACCTCGGCGGGATCTGCAGCCGCCTATCTGCAATTGCGCGATCAAGCGCATCCCGCGAGTGGAAGTGCGTGGTTGCGTCGTGTCGATCTCATCCGCCGCGCTGCCGAAATATTCCTGGCTGCAGGGCTTACCGCTACGGTTCTCGAAGCAGCGGGGCTCTGGAAGAAGCTGGCGTCCGATCCCGATCCGTTCATGGAAAAAGGCGCACCGATATGGATTTGGTGGATCGTGCTCGGGGCATGTTTTTTCTATCGCTCATACTGTATCGGCATGCACCCCGAATGCTCAACCGATCGCTTCGGATAACCTTGATTGTAGCTTTGGCGGCATTGTTGTTTACGACGGCGGCCGGAATTCTGCACGTTGCCCGGCCCGACCCCGTGCAGGGACGATACTACAAAATACCCGGCTTCATAGTCGGACGTCAGTTCCCGAATGAGTACGGGACGTACTATGGTGTCACCGCAGGCGCAACAGCGACCATACTAGCGCTTTCTGCGCTTGCGATGATCCTGCGCCGGACCATTGGATGTATCAAATCTCGATTCCAATCATGAAAGGCAACAGACATGGCCGATCAAAGGAGAATCCGGGGAGAGTGCGGGCAGCCGGTTCGCCGCCAATAGTTGCAGGAGCCGTTGGTTTACTATAATGAGAATTATCTTTGCTTTGCATCAGGCGGGTAGGAAGTTTTGAATCGATTAATGATTTTTCCCGCAATTTCTCGCCGGTATCGATTGGGATATTCTTTGGAGTAATTTTGCAGTTCTTTCTGCAAAGCAGGCAATGCCGCGTCGCCCATTTTCAATAAGCCGTTTCCGGCTGCTTCAATTGTTTCGCGGTTTTCAGCCTCGTCCAGTGCCCCGACCAGAACTTCGGCGGCACGCACATCTCCTATTCGAGCGAGAGCCCGGATTGAACTATCCCGTGTGTCTGCAAAACTTGATGATGTTATCAGTGCGTCAACGGATATCGGGTCTGCAATGTGTCCGAGTGCATCGGCCGCCATTTCTCTTCCGAACCAGTCATCATTCCGATTATTTAGCGCTTCAAGCAAAACAGGAATGGCTTCGGATCTGCCGAGTCCTCCAAGAGCGGGTATAGCGGCAGCCCAGACCCCGGTACGCTCCTTCATATCCTGTTCGAGAATGTCTATCAGCGGTTTGATGGCATTCGGATCCTTCAGTTCTCCCATTTGAATGACGGCATTCATTTTGGCCTGTCCACCCGCCGATTTGTCTCGGATTACTTCCAGCAGGGATGTCGTTAGCGTGGATTGTTCCCCGTAATCTGAAGTATCCGGTAATGGGGAAAGAGGCGGATCCTTTTGATTACAGTCCAGTGCAAAAGCAGTAAGAGTAATGACACATACAAGACGGAATCTGCGGAGGGTATCTTCCCACAACCCGGCTTGGGGAGTTAAAGTGATTTTATCTCTACAGTAAAAAAGATTCACGTTCAATTGACCTGTGTGCCAATTTTTTCCGCGCCGAGGGCTTGGCCACGGAAGCAAAATTGAAACAAGCCTGACGGCCGCAGGCTATGTTACAGTCATGGATAGCTCAAACCGGCTCCACTTGCCTGGGACGCCTTCCATCTCAAATTGCCCGCCGATCAGTTCCAGGCGCTCACAAATACTGAAGAGTCCAAATCCATCACCAGATTTGCCCTCCAGCAGTATTTCTAACGGATTGAAACCGCATCCCTGGTCAGACACAACTAGCCGCAAATAGCCATCAGCAGTTCCCAGCTTGACCCCGGTTGAACGCGTATGGGAATGTTTCACTGCGTTGAATAGTAGTTCACGAACCAACTCGAACAGCATAAAATTTATAATATCGGGCAGAGGCCTAATCGCTTCCATATCCAGATTCACGTAAAAGTCCTGCTTGTCGGCCATCCACTCGGCGAGCCATTCCAGCTCCCCGGGCTCATCCAATAGTGTGTTCCCTCCCGACAGGATCGAGAAGCTCATCGTGACGCCGCCTGACGCGAGGCGGCAGATGGGTCGGTGGCGGCATAGGCGATTTCCAGGCTGATCGGATTGCCCGGCCGCACCGCCCGCGGGGTAATCGTCACCTCCGCAACCTGCAGCGCCGTTTGACCGAATCCCACATTGGCCTGCGCTGTGCGCGGCTGTTCGAAACCTCCGGTCCAAGCCTGTGCCCGCCTCTGAGCCTCCATGACTTGAGCGGGCGTCATCAGCTTCGCTAGGCCGTCCCGGCCGTCAGCGAATTCCTTCTGACTCTCGCCAGTCGCCCGCGCCGCTGCAATGTCCTGCCACATGTATGCTTCTACAAGATCCTGCTGCACGCCGCGGCCGGTTTCGTACATCCTGCCCAGGTTGTACTGCGCTGCCGCGTACCCTTGCTCGGCGGCCTTGCGAAACCACACCACAGCCTGAGTGTAGTCCTGCGGCACGCCTTGGCCGATCGCGTACATCACTCCCAAGCCGTTCTGCGCCTTTGCGTACCCCTGCGCGGCAGCCCGTCTCCTTTGGCGTACATCCGGCCCAGCTTGAACTCCGCCTCCGCATCGCCCCGCTCCGCGCGCGCACGGAGTTCCGAGACTGCCGAGGTCTGCACCTGGGTGTTCATCTGTGCGGTGTCAGCCCGCGCACACACCGCAAGTGCGCCTATTGTCAACACAAGCATCGCCAACGCATTCCGTATCACTAGCCCCCCTTCCGCAGGAACGAACGGAGAACTGATAATCATCGCCTTTCGGTTATCGCGGGCGTATGCCCGGGCACTTCATCCTGAAACAATATTCCTATGCTTTATTGATTACAGAAGAATCCGCCGCAGTCCAGGACATCGACACCCGATCCGACTACCTGGCGCTAACCGGCACAAGCCTTGAAGCAGCGCTGGCGGCAACAAATTTCTAATCGTAATCTGTCATGCGCCAGTAAGGGCGGAGCGAGGAAAAGAAACGCTCTACGGAATCCCACAGCGTACGAACGCTTCACGCTTTGCGCCAGCGCCCAGAGGCCCGTGTAGAGGTATCCACACATGAATAAAAGCAGGAACGGGATGACGCCATAGATCCCGATGTTCCAGGCGTAGACTGTGACATACGCAAAATAAAGGCCGAAGACTATTTCCACAATGGTGAGGAGATTGATGTCGCAGCGATACTTCTTGCCCATCCATTCTCCCTTGTTCCCCTCAACTGAAAACTTAGGGGTTCGTAACAAAAGGAGTTTTAAATCCGAAAGCGCCTTCCAGCACGGCTTTGGTTCCGGGGATCGTCATCCCTATGCCCACGGCCATCAGACCTGGAAGGTAAAGAATTCGCTTCAACCAGTCCTTGTGAAGGGCTTTTTGAGAGGTGACGTAGAACGCGGATACGCTGCTAAATGACAGGATAAATAGCGGCAAGTCAAGCGTCACCAGCTCAAACCACCCCTGGTTGTACCGGACAATCATGGCAGGGAACAGGACGATGGAAAGAAGCACCATCAGGGGGTAGGAGATATTTCCGGTGAGGTGATACCAGGCTTCGAGTTTTTCGCCGCCCTCGAAGTTGCCTCGCAGGACCCGGCCGAGCACTTTCTTGCAGGTCTGCATCGCGCCCTTTGCCCAACGGCACTGCTGCGTTTTGAACGAATTAATTTCCACCGGAAGCTCGGCGGGACAGGTCAGGTCGGGCAGGAAAACAAACTTCCATCCCTTGATCTGGGCGCGGTAGCTCAAGTCCAGGTCTTCGGTTAAAGTGTCGTGTTCCCAGCCGCCCGCTTCTTCAATCGTCTTCCTGCGCAGAATTCCTGCGGTTCCGTTGAAATTAAAAAAGCGCCCGCTCAGATACCGGGTATAGCTCTCGAGCATGAAATGGCCATCCAGAAAAATCGCCTGCGTCCTAGTGAGGAACGAGTATTCGCGATTCAGATGCTCCCAGCGTCCCTGAACCAGGCCCACTTTCGGATCGGTGAAGTAGTGGATCGATTTCTGGAGGAAATCCGGTTCCGGCACAAAATCGGCGTCGAATATCGCAACAAACTCCCCTTTGGCGGTGCGCAGTCCGTTCTCCAGCGCGCCGGCTTTGAAGCCGGTCCTGTCATCCCGGTGGATGTATTGAATATCCAGCCCCAAGTTGCTCCAGCGCTCAACCGCGTTCTGCGCAATCCTCTGTGTCTCGTCCGTCGAATCGTCCAGTACCTGGATGTCCATCTTGTCGCGCGGATAGTCAAAGGCGCAAACCGCATCGATGATCCGTTCCATGACGTACATCTCGTTGTAGGAAGGGAGCTGAATAGTGACCCGAGGCAATTCTTCGAACCTGGCTTGAGGGGCAGTCGCCTTGGTATGATGTTTTTTGTATAAAAACACCATCATGTATCGGTGCAGGCCATAGAAACTCAGAATTGCCAGAATCCCGAAATATATGCCGACGACAACCCAGTCGAAGGTATCCATCCGGTATAGGTATGAAAGGTTGCCAGTCCTTATGAACTTTTCGTATGCGGAGGCCGCCGGGTCAAATATCACAATAATCTCTCCTATAATAAAGGCCTTAGTCTAGGGTAAGAGAACCAAGCTGTTGTCATCAGAATGTTTTTAATTGTATTTAAATGTAATTAGCGTTGTTCAGGCGGAAACCCTTGGATATGATCAGAGTTCCCAGTTTAGAGTTCCCAGTTCCCAGTTAATGAATATCCAACTGGGAACTGGGAACTCTAAACTGGGAACTACACTAAGAGGCGAGGATGAAGATTCTGGATGTGAAGAGCCTGGCGATTCCGGGCATTAAGGTTATTCGATTTGGTCGGTTTAGCGACCACCGCGGATTCTTTGCCGAGCATTTCCGCAAAAGCGACTTTATGGTCCATCCTCAGCTGGATTTCATGGCGGGCGTTGAGTTTTTGCAGTGCAATGAGAGTTTTTCAAGGCCGGGGACCATTCGGGGACTGCATTTTCAGTGGAATCCCTATATGGGAAAGCTCGTTAGAACCCTGAGCGGCCGTATGACAGACTTGGTATTGGATATCCGCAAAGGTTCTCTCACGTTTGGGAAAATAATCCTCTACGACATGCCGGCCCAAAAAGATGCGGATTTCGGCGAGTGGATCTGGCTTCCTCCCGGGTTTGCGCACGGCAATTATTTCAGAGAGGATTCGCACATCGAGTACTTTTGTTCAGGCGAGTACAGCCCCGGCTGCGAGGCCGGCATCTCTCCGTTGTCCGCCGATATCGATTGGTCGCTTTGTGACCCGCGGCTGAAACAGGAGTTTGACTCCGTAGCGCAGGCAGATCCGCTGATGACGGATAAGGACCGGAATGGCCATTCGCTCTCTTCCTGGATCGCAAATCCCGACTCAGACCGATTCATCTTTTCCGGCTAGGAGCCTATTCTCCACTGGCGACTAACGACTGCCGGCTGCAGACTATTGTGAATCCCCACCCTTCATGATAAACATGAGCGGTGGATCTCTTTTCGCAACGAAAAATACATTCTGTCTACGATATTACATCGGAAATCAAGCGATCGCTTGACGGGATGGGTATCCTCTGGATTCAGGGAGAGATTTCCAATTTCAAGCGTCACACTTCGGGTCATCTGTATTTTTCTCTTAAAGATTCGCGCGCTCAAATAAAGGCCGCGTTTTTCAAAAACAACAACATGTACCTGAAGTTCCGCCCCGAAGACGGGATGGAAGTTGTCGTCCGCGGCCGGCTGAGCGTGTATGAACCCAGGGGCGATTACCAGGTCATCGTGGAATACATGGAGCCCGTCGGATTGGGTTCGCTCCAGCTGGCGTTCGATCAGCTGAAAGAGAAACTGCGCAAGGAAGGCCTGTTTGAGGATGCCCACAAGGTTCCATTACCCTTGTTGCCGCGAAAGGTAGGTATTGTAACGTCCCCGACGGGTGCGGCGATCCGGGACATGCTGCGGATTCTCAAACGACGCAACGCGTCTCTTGATGTGCTCCTGTATCCGGTCAAGGTGCAGGGTCAGGGGGCAGCGGAGGAAATTGCCGCGGGGATTCGCTGCCTGAACGGCCGCAGCGACATGGACGTCATCATCATCGGGCGCGGCGGAGGTTCCATTGAGGATCTCTGGGCTTTTAACGAGGAAATCGTTGCGCGTGCGATCTATGAATCCGAGCTGCCCTTGATTTCGGCAGTCGGGCACGAAGTAGATTACACGATTGCCGATTTTGTGGCGGACCTGAGAGCGCCGACGCCTTCCGCGGCGGCGGAAATGGTTTCGGGTGCGCGGGACGATCTGCGGATGAGCGTAAGCTCCCTGAGAGGACGCCTTTCCCAGGCCGTGCGCCGGGGACTGGAGCGGCGCCGACTGTATCTCGAACGCCTAGCCCACAATCAGGCATTCACGGTAGCGCCCAACAAGATCCGCGATTTGCAGCAGCGCTTCGACGAAAGCACGCTGCGCTTATCGCAGGCGATGCACCGTTTTACCTATGAAGTCCGGCACCGGGAGCGAGTGATTTTCACGCGTTTGAATTCACTCGATCTGGGTAGCATCATCCGGCATAAAAAGGATATTCTGGCGCGGGAGTATCAAGGACTGATCTCTGCCGCCAATGCGCGGCTACATCAGGAGCGGGCCCGCCTGGAGCTGGCGGTCGGGAAGGTTGATGCGCTCAGCCCGCTGGCCATTCTCAAGCGCGGGTTTGCGCTCTGCCGCGATTCAAAGGGCGCAATCGTCAAAAAGGCCGCTGACGTCGCCCCGGGCGACAACGTGCGGGTAACTCTGGGTTCAGGCGAACTGGACTGCCGCATCGAAAATACAATTACGAATGACGAATTACGAATTACGAATTAAATTATACAATGCCGTAGCGGTTACTCTGCGGGCTAATCCCCTATTGAGATGTATGTTTTAATTCGTCATTCGTAATTCGTCATTCGTAATTCGTCATTCGTAATTCAATGAGGGGGGTTGGGGATGGAATTGAAAGTGAAAGACTTCGAATCAGCGCTGAAATCGCTCGAGGATATTGTGGTTCAACTCGAGGCCGGCGATCTGACGCTTGACCGCGCGCTGGAGCTTTTTGAGGAAGGCGTCAAGGTCAGCCGCTTCTGCAATTCAAAACTGGAAGAGGCGGAGAGAAAGGTGGAGATTCTGATCAAGACGGCGGACGGTGAAATGAAAGAATCGCCATTCTCGGAAATCCCCGACGCAATCGAACCCTGAGCTCATAATTACGAATTACGAATGACGATTTACGAATTGAAACATACAGTACTATAGCGGTTACTCTGCGGGCGAATCCCCTAGTGAGATGTATTTTTCAATTCGTAAATCGTCATTCGTAATTCGTAATTTCTAAGTTGATTTTATGGACATACAATTATACCTGAGCGAGTCGAAAAGGCTGGTGGATGATTGCCTGGGAAGGCTGCTTCCGCCGGAAAGCGAAGAGCCTGAAACTATCCACAAAGCCATGCGCTACTCCGTTTTTGCCGGAGGCAAGCGCGTGCGTCCCATTCTGGTGCTGGCCTCGGGAGAGAGCCTTGCGGGCGACCGCAACGTTCTTCTGCATCTTGGCGCCGCAATCGAAATGATGCACACCTATTCCCTGATCCATGACGACCTGCCGGCGCTGGATAACGACGACCTGAGACGGGGGCTCCCGACCTGTCACAAAATCTTTGGCGATGCGATCGCCATTCTGGCCGGAGACGCCCTGATGACGCGGTGCTATCAGGTGCTGGCGGATATTCCAGGGCTTTCCGATCCGATCCGGTTGGGTGTCATCCGCGAGATTGCAGCGGCGACCGGAACCGTCAACGGAATGATCGGGGGACAGGTGGTTGACCTGGAATCAGAAGGGAAGCCCATCAGCGCGCATGCCCTGGAATATATCCACTACTCCAAGACGGGGGCACTGCTAAAAGCATGCATTCGCTGCGGTGCGCTGGCCGCGGGCGCGGATGCGCCGGCATTGCATGCACTGACGGAGTTCGGACAAAAAATCGGATTGGTCTTTCAAATTGTGGATGACATCCTGGATATCACCTCCAGCAGCGAAGTACTGGGCAAGACCGCCGGCAAGGACGAGAAGGTAAAAAAAGCAACCTACCCCGCTTTTTACGGCATAGAAGCATCAAAGCAAAAGGCAAAAGAACTGGCGGACTCGGCGATGGAAGATATTCGCAATTTTGGCGAAGGCGCGCAATTTCTGCGCGGCATCGCCACCTTCATCGTCAGTCGCACTGCATGAATCGATGAAACGACGCATCGATCAACTACTGGTAGAGCGGAGAATCACCGAGAGCCGGCACAAGGCCCAGGCGTTGCTGTTGGCAGGCCGGATTCTGGTCAATGAGCAGAAGATTGAAAAGCCCGGCCAGCAGGTGGATGCAGAGGCCGCAATACGCGTGCTGCATCAGGTTCAGTTTGCCAGCAGAGCAGGCGGTAAGCTTCAGGGTGCGCTGGATCATTTTCAAATTTCCGTGGCGGGTCGAGTGTGTGCCGATCTTGGAGCCTCCACGGGCGGATTCACCGACTGCCTGCTTCAGCACGGCGCTTCGCGGATTTACGCGTTTGACGTGGGGCACGCGCAGATGGACTGGAAACTCCGGTCCGATCCGCGCATTGTGATCCGGGACGGATTCAATGTCCGCAATCTCAGCCCGGCGGACTTGCCTGCAGATATATCCTTCGTCTGTATCGACCTTTCTTTTATTTCTGTCACAAAGATATTGCTTCCATTGAGAGATTCGCTAGTCAGGAGTCAGGAGTCAGGAGTCAGGAGTCAGAGTCCGGAATCCGGAATCCGGAATCCGGAATCAGAATGCGGCCCGTCCGATGGAACCAATGCGGAGATTTCGGTTGATATTGTGGTGCTGGTTAAACCTCAGTTTGAAGTCGGCAAAGGTGAAGTAGGCAAGGGAGGTATTGTCCGTGAGCCGGCCAAGCGCCTCCGCGCGCTTGAAGCAGTTTCGGAATTTGCCCGCCAGGCAGGATTCGTTGTGGCAGGCAGCATCCCCTCGCCTGTGGCCGGAGCGGAGGGAAACCAGGAATTTTTATTGTACCTTCAGCTTGCAAAGGGGCTATGATCCACGCCATGAATCCAAAGGTACGGAAGATCGGAATTATTTTCAAACGACAGGATGCGCGTGTGCGCGACATTGCCGGAGATATCATTCCCTGGCTGCAATCCCGCGGTGTTGAAGTATTTGTGGACAAGGCCGCGGCGGATCAGTGCCCGGTCAGTGCCTGGTTTGCTCCGCCGGAAGAACTGGTCGGGAAGGTTGAGATTGTATGTGTTTTCGGCGGCGACGGCACTTTGCTGTATGCGGCGCGGCTCATCGGAGCGAAAGGCGTTCCCATACTTGGCATCAACCTCGGGTCTCTGGGATTCCTTACCGAGGTGAAACTGGATGAGATGCATGCCGCTTTTGAAAGATTGCTCTCAGGCGAATACCGTCTGGAAGAACGCGTGCTTTTGAATGTGGAGGTCGTCCGGAACGGCGCTGTTATTGCGCAATACCGGGCGCTCAATGATGCCGTCATCAACAAGGGAGCGTTAGCCCGCATTATTGATCTCGAGGTCAGCGTCAATTCGCAGCCGGTGCTTTTTACGCGCGCCGACGGGCTGATTATTTCAACGCCCACCGGTTCCACCGCCTATTCGCTAGCGGCGGGCGGCCCGATCCTCTATCCAACCCTGGAAGCCTTTATCATCACTCCTATTTGCCCGCATGCTCTAGCCAACCGTCCGGTAGTGATTTCCGATAGGGATACCGTTGGCGTCTGCCTGCGCCACGGCGCGGACGTGATGTTGACGGTGGACGGGCAGGTTGGCATGCCTCTGCAGCCCCAGGACCATCTTAGCGTGCACCGGGCGCACTCGACCCTGAAACTGGCTCTGCCCTTCGGAGGCGCATTTTTTAAGCTGCTAAGAGAAAAGCTGAGGTGGGGGTAGTATCCGATTCCGGATTCCGGATTCGAGGGGATCAGCGAACGGTCAGATTGTTGAGCAGATCGATGCCTGATTTCCGGCAGAGCTTTTCGAACACCGCGACGGGAAATCCCACTACATTGAAATAGCAGCCCTCGAGACGATCGATGAATAAAGAGGCATAGCCTTGAACGCCATAGGCACCGGCCTTGTCCCGATATTCGCCGGTTTTGAGATACCATTCGATCTCTAAGGAGGATAAGCGGCGGAAGTGGACGCGTGTGCGACTGGAGGCTGAAAAGCCATGCTTTGAGGCACAATCCCAGAGGTAGATGCCTGTAATAACCTCATGCCACCGGCCGCTGAGACGCTCGGCCATGCATCGAGCATCCGCTCGCGACTCAGGCTTTGTCAAAATGCGATTGCCGAGCACTACAATCGTATCCGCGCCGAGTATCAGGCCTGTCCGGTGCTTTTTGGCCGCTTCTTTCGCCTTCAACCGGGCTACACGGACGGCATATGCGGCCGGCGTCTCATGGGATGTTCGGGCGGGTTCCGCTATGCCGCTCGGATCGACATGAAACTGCATCCCCAGCCGGTTAAGGATCGCATGCCGGCGGGGCGAAGCGGATGCCAGAACCCAAACGGGCCTGATTTTTTTTCTCCGCTTCGCTTGCCTGCATTCCCTCACAGTTTTCGTTAGAATCCCAGTTGCAGCGCTATTTGGAACGAGCGCGGCGCGCCTTGAGACGTTCGTATCGTCCCGAAACCATTGCTTCCCATAGTAGTAATCGGGAGACCAAAATGAGTGGTATTGAACAGATTGTAGCCCTCTAGCCTCAATTGAACGGACTTCCTTTCGTCCCATTTGAACGTCTTGCGCAGCACGGCATCGATATTGGAATATGCCTGGCCAGAGTAGTAATTTCTGCCTGAAGAACCGGCTTCTCCTGCTGCCGGATACGTGAATTGGTCCGCCTGAGTAGGAGTGAACCAATACACGGCGCCTTCATTTTTGGATATACCGCCCTCCGGGGGTGTGTTGCCATAGCTGGCCCGGCTCTGGACGCCGGCATACTGAGTTTCAAGGCCGGAATAGACGCTGAAACGAGGCCCGCTTTCCCAAATATACAGAACCCCTAGGTTCCATCCTCCCAAAATCCTGTGCAGCCATGGAGTCGATTCGGAATCGCCCTCCTGGCTTGTGCCGAACGGGAGTGCGTAATCCACTGCGAGGTTAAGAACATGCTCTCTGTCGAAATCACTGGGCGCTTTGTTGGAGTCAGGATTGAAGCTATCGATCGGGCTTACGTAGGTTTCGCCGCTGGACGACATCGTGTCCAGAGATTTGCTCCAGGTGTAATAAAACCGCATCTGATACTCGGCAGCGCTCTTGCGGAGGCCAAATTGGAATGAATCGAACCAGGATTTGGCCGTATTGGATCCGTAAAGGACTTTGTTGAATTGAGGAAAGTTCCTGATGTAGAAATCGGATACCGGGGCAGTCGCGGCCGTCGCATATTTCCCGAAGTGATTAAGGTCCAGTTCATCTGCGGCGGTGCCTGCCTGACCGGTGTCAAAATTGTATCCATTCATGGCATTGAAAGCGGCCATAGGCGTGCCGAATATCCGTACGAGAGTATTGGAAGCCGACACCGGCGTGCCCATATCGCGATATTGCTGCAGTTCCTGGAAGGCCTGGAGGTAATCTCCGCCGGTTTTCGTCTGATTAAGGTTCGTGTATTGGAACAGATTCTTCCCGCGCGTGCCTGTATAGCTAAATTCAAAAACCGCTCCCCAAAAACGCTTTTCCAGGGTCAGATTGAACTGGTCTACGCGCGGCGTGCTCAGATTCGGATTTATCAACGCAATTGAAGTGGAGCGCGTCGCGGAAGGTTGCAGAGACAGCGCGGAGGGCTGCCCTGGAACAGGAATGCTGTCGCTCAGCCTGAAATCGGTTCCGTTTTCGTTCGGATATGTCAAAAGGGTTTGCGAAAATCCGTAGCTGTTTTGATCCACAAATTTTGTGACCGCTCCGTTGAGGCGGTCGAAGAACATTCCGTAGGCGCCGCGGAGCACAAGACTCCCGTTCCCTTTAATGTCCCAGGCAAAACCCACGCGCGGCGCAAAGTTTGTCCAGTCTCTCTCATACCACTTGTCGCCGGCTGCAACTGTAAAGTCCGGAATTTCGGAGGAAGTAGTGATCAGCGAAGCCTTGTCCAGCACCGATTGGAATCCGTTGGACTCTGTTGGAGGCGTGAATATGTCGTACCGCAGTCCCAGGTTCAGCGTCAGGTTCCGGCGGATTTTCCAGTCGTCCTGAATAAAGGCGGAAAATTCATTGGATGCGAAACTCCGCTCACTTTGAGTCCCGGCCGGCAGCACTGAAGTCAGACTTGAATTATACGTCAGGCTCACACTCTCCATTCTTCCGAGAAGATCATTATAAAGAGATTCAAAAATTTGCCGGTCTTGAGCGGAGATTTCAGACTGTTCGGATGGGCCGATGGAAATCGGCACGTTGTTGCCATTACCCGTTCCTAACGTCACGTTGGGATACACGCCGCGGTAATCAACTCTCTTCTGCTGAGTTCTTCTGAAGGCGCCTCCGTATTTGAAAGAATGCACGTTCATCGAGTGGGAAAAGTTGTTCGTGATATCTAATCCCGGAACTTTATAGGAGCTTGGAAAAGATGGATCCTGCTGGTTCGACCAGGAATTGGGTGTTGTCATAGCATCGGTCGACCGGGCAGGGCGCTCCATGTCGATGTCGGGGCTTATGTATCCGATGCGCAGTTCGTTAACCATATGTGAATTGATGGTCCAATCCGATCCCCCCATGAGGGCCCAGACGGTATCTTTATAAACGGGGAGAGGCGTATCGGCATACGTAGCGAACGCGTCGTTCTGCGTATCTGTTGCATCGGTATTCTGCCAGTTAAAGCGGAAGAAGAGCCTATGGTTCTTATTGATTTCCCGGTCGACACGGACGGCTAGTCGCTGTTGGTGATAATGGGTGGGACTTTCGTACAGGTACCCGCCGGTGTTCAATCCGTCCCCGATATAGTTGTTATTCGGTTCATTGGGAAATTTGGCGATCTGGGCTGCTATCGTGGGGTCGATGCCGATCTCCCGTGGATCGTTCGCCACAATGTCGAAGGACCTCCGGGTCGTGTCATTCCGCGTTATGTCATCCGGCTCATACCAGCGAAACACGCCGGCCCGGGCTTCTTCCCTAAGAACCAGGCTGTTTATGTGCCTCGTCTGATTCATGCGAGTGCCTTCGACGTTGGCAAAGAGAATAGTCTTATCTCCCAAAGGACCGGACGCGGTGCCTCCATAGATATTGCGTGTGAGTCCGGTTCGGGGAAGGTTCGCAGCGTTGGTAAAAAACTCATTGGAGTTCAGATTTTTGTTTCTAAAGTAATCATAAAGGGTCCCGGTCCATGATTTGGCGCCCGTACGGGATGCTACGACAAAATAGCCTCCCCCGGACCCGCCATATTCTGCTTTAGCGCCGGAAGTGACGATCTGAACGTCGGCGACAGAATCCGGATTCATGGACAGCAGTGAAGACCCCATCCCCGGATTGACGGGGTCCGAGACAGACATCCCGTCCATAATGGTCCTGTTCATCCCTTTTCGCGTGCCGTTTACGGTGGACTCGTTTTCCTTGCCTCCGTATATCTGAACTCCCGGCTGATAAATCACAAGCGAGAGGGGATTGCGATCCACGAGAGGCAACCCTTCAATTTCACGCCGCGGGAACGCTCCGGAACTTGCCGAATCATTGACCCGGAGGGAATCGCTCACGGGGACTACTTTATCGATAGCAGAGACTTCGAATGTTAAGTTTTCTGTGATGGTATCAGGCGGGTACAGTGCGATGCCGCGATGGATGACATCCTTGAAATCCTTTGTCTTTGCTGTGATGGTATAGATTCCCGGAGGCAGCGCCAAAAATCGATAATATCCTTCACTGTCGCTGACAGTTTCATGCTGGCGCCCGGTAGTATTCTCCACCGCCGTCAGCAGCACTCCAGAAATAGGATCCCCTGAAGGATTCCATGTAATCCCTTCCAAGCGTACCGATGCCGTCTGAGCTCCGAGAGGCATGGCAAATACGGATGTCAATAATATGGCTATGAAGAAATACAGAATGCTGGGAGAGGCAATTCGCGTCACCCTACACCTCCTTGATTGTAAATAATCGTCGCCTGCAAACTAGCAAACAAGCTTTTAACGAGTCCTGAAACAATGCACGCACAATTTTTACATTAATGTTCCCCTTTTGTCGATAGCTGCCGAACATTCCGGCCGGGTCGCACGTCGATTCAGGGAACCGTTCTCTACTATCACAAACTTACTTGACCTGAGATCGTATATAATGAAAACTATTTTTGGAACAGTAACGATCTGACCGGCAAAAACCCGGAAAGATGACAAGGGAAGTGTGCAGTTTTTTGTCCTTCATTTTGGAGATACCTATGCGTTTCCGGTCCGCAATCTTATTTTTATGGCCGTTGCTTTTATTTGTACCTTCCGCCAATGCGCAGAAACGCGTATTCGCAACCGTTAAGCCGAATGAAACGGCATTGAACGGCACTGCGGATGTCTACAGCCCGGCGGCGGGCGCTATCGTTCCTGCGACCGGGACAATGAGCGTAGCCCGGCAACAATTCATTGCTGTTCGGATGATTGGCGGCAAGGTTATCATTGCCGGCGGATTTAACAACCGCTATCTGAATACGGCAGAGATATTCTCTCCTGCGACCGGGACTTTTGCGCCCGGTAAGTATGACATGGTGACGGCCCGAGGCGGAGCGGTAGCCGCGCTTTTGCAGAGCGGTACTGTTCTGATTGCGGGCGGCTATAACGGTAGCTATCTATCTTCAGCGGAAATATACGACCCTGCGACCGAAACCTTTACCCTAACTTCTGCTATGACCGTAGCCCGTCAAAACGCGACCGCCACGCGATTGAGTGGCGGAAAGATCCTTGTAGCGGGCGGCTTTAACGGAGCTTTCCTCAATTCCGGCGAAATTTATAATGCGTCCAGTGGCAGCTTTGCTAAAACGGTCGGGGCCATGGTTTCTGCCCGTGAAGGGCATACAGCGACATTGCTGTCAGACGGGAAAGTGCTGATCGCAGGCGGATGTAATAATGTCAATAGCAGCGAGATCAAATGCGATCGATTCCTGGATTCCGCGGAGATCTACGACCCTTCCACGGATTCATTTTCAGCAACGGGCTCCATGAAAACGCCCCGTCTTAATCATGCGGCAACGATTCTGTCCGACGGCAAAGTATTAATGACCGGTGGATCAAACGGTGTAGCGGTGCTGGATTCCGCTGAAATCTATGATCCGGGCACGCGCAGTTTTTCCCCGGTCGGCAATCTCGCCGCCGCGAGAAAATTCCACGCCGCATCGATACTTCCGGACGGCAAAGCGCTGGTTGCGGGCGGCGAAGCAGATCAACCCCTCAGCAGCATGGAAATATTCGATCCATCCTCAAAAGCCTTCACAGCCGCGCCTTCTATGACCGTTCCGAGATCCAAGCATGCGGCAGTCGAGCTGGCGGACAGCACAATTTTGCTGGTTGGAGGCGCGCAAGCCGGCTTGTTATTTTTCGACACGAACTATCAGAGCACGTCTGATAACGTCTCTCCTAATATAGTTTTCTCGGCCGATTCGAAAACTGGATTTGTTGCCTATGCCGGATCCGGTACTGTTTTGGCCTTTTCCGCTGAAAATGGAGCGGTGATCAAAAGAATCGTTACCGGCGGCAAGCCTGAATTCATTACGCCACTTCAAGATGGAAGGAGCCTTGCCGTTGTTTCGGTCCTGGACAATAAGGTATTTATTATTGACATGCAGGATCTGGCGTTGAAGACCACGTATACCTTCAACGGATATTTTGGATTCGGCAGCCGCATCACGCTTTCTCCCGACGGGAGCAAAGGCTACATCTCCTCCACGCCAACCGGCACGGTGATCAAATTCGACGTCTCCACCGGGAGTGAATTGGGAAAACTAACCGGCCTGCAGGGACCTGCGCAGATAACCGTCACGAAAGATGGCCGCACCCTGCTGATAGTCGACGTAGAGGCAAACGAGGTTGTTTTTGCGGACGCTTCGACAATGACCGCAAAATATAAGGTCGCCCCCGTGGCCGATTACCCGGCGGCGAGTTTCACGATATCGAACAAGGCGGTGCTGAATGCGGATGAGACGCTTGGCGTGATTGCCAGCATGGATTCCGATACTGCCGCATCGTGCGTCGCCAACGCTCTGTTTGTGTTCAAAGTTGCTTCCGGGAAGATCGTAAACACCAAGATGATTGCCTGCTATCCCGGCGGATACTATCCTTACGCCGAACGGGGATTATTGGCTGGTGCTTGGCCAGAGCAGCCTCTCTATCGTCCCGACGGTTGATAGTGAATACGATAGACGGCGCTGTAAATAACGCCGCCAACGATGTCAAGGATACGGTATTTTTTGAGGGCGCAACCCTTGGGTCCGCGAATATGGTGCTATCGCAAGATCAGAAATACATCTATTACGGGGTTGCCTCTACGGATGTGGTTAATCAACACGATTTTGCTACTCAGGGCGTTGTCGGATCCTTTCCGGTGGGCGACGATCCCAATCTGTTCGTAGACCAGGCTGGAGCAGTAACCATTACTCCCAATTGGGCGACAATGGCTGTGGTGAATTTTACCAGCAATGAATTGGATCTTCTTTCCGATAGCCTGTTGATCCGGCAAACCAAATACATCAGCCAGAGTGATTTGTTCACGGGATTATCCCTTGTTAATTTGTCCGATGCAGCCGCAACTTTGACCGTAACGCTTCTGAACAATATTGGAGCGCCGAAGGTGGATCTTAAGGGTACGGTTGACACCGCCGATGATCTGGTGAATCCCGTTACCGTGCTGTTGGCGCCTAATGCCCAGGAATCGGTGGATGTGGCGCAGCTTTTCAGCCTTAATTCGGCGGATGTATCGAATATAGGACGGTTGCAGATTGAATCCGATCAGCCTGCCATTGCGGGATTCAGCTGCTTCCGGGCAGATCGGCAGCAATTTTTTCGATCCTTATTTGAGCAGCATGGTAGGCATTCCGCTGTATTCCGGATTATCGCGAATCACTTCATGACTTTATCATTCCCGAAATTCCTCGAGACGCCAACGCCTCAGTCGAACTCAATTTCGTCAATCCGAACTACAACACATCCTATTATGAAGTGACCCATTACGACTACCGACGGCACGGGGACGAAAACGGCTCAAAGTAAAAGCCTCGCAGGGGCGCACCGTGAAGCAAAGCAAGTCTCGGATTTCGTAGTGAGTTCGGCGTTGGGACAGGTGCTGGTCGCGGGCGGTTATGATTCAGGGAAAACCACGAACTCCGCGTATCAGTTCACTACTGCAAGCGGAATATTCGTGGACACAAACGGGATTCTGAAAACGCCCCGCTATGGGCACACAGCGACGCTGCTTCAGAATGATCAAATCCTCATGGCGGGCGGGAGAAACGGCGCGACTATTTTAAAAAGCGCTGAAATATATCATCCGGATGGACTCTATTTTTTGCCGGCCCCGGGCACGATGAATGTCGGACGATATCGGCACTCGGCCACCAGATTGCCGAACGGGAAAGTGCTGATTGCAGGCGGACAGAATTCACAGATCCTTCAATAACACGGCGGAGCTTTACGATTCTACTGCCGGTTCATTTAAGTATGCAGCAGGACTCATGACGTCGGCAAGGGATTCGCATACCGCAACGCTTTTGAGCAATGGGAAGGTGTTGCTCGCCGGCGGCATCGACGGTGTCGCGATTTCTGCAACCGCAGAGCTCTACGATTCGGACACATCCACCTTCCAGGCGACTGGAACCATGAACACCGCAAGGGTATTCCACGCGGCGGTTACTCTCCCCGATGGAAAAGTTCTCATCGCGGGCGGCTATAACGGCAGCTATCTGCATTCTGCCGAGATCTATGACCCCTCGACGGGAGTGTTTACTCCGACTTCGCCCATGATAGCGGAGCGCAGCAATCATACCGGCACTTTGCTTTCAAACGGCACAGTACTGATAGTCGGAGGCAAGAATTCATCCGGACCCCTGGACTCCGGTGAGATTTATGACCCCATGACCGGCGATTTTTCGCTCATCGAATCCATCATGACTTCGAGCCGGTACTCCCATACCGCGACACTCCTGAACGACGATACGGACGGCGTGAATGATAGGGTTCTGATCGTAGGCGGATTCGGTTACAACAGCGATGACGCTGCAGCGAGCAAAAATTATGCTGCCCAGACGCTCGATGACGCCGAGTATTACAATCCTGCGATTCAACAGTTTTCCTTGATAGCGAACAGAATGACCGTTGCCCGCCAGGGGCATACGGCCACTCTTCAGACTAGCGGAGAACAAGGCTATCTGAGAGTAAAATCCCCTATCGGCCTGCTTTTCACCGAAATTTATACCAAGGGCGGGTCCCCTGCTTCAATGAACGGTATAGATGTCGATAAATATGCCGGCATCACCAGGATCTATTCGCCTAAGTTCGCCATTTCATCGCAATCTGTGACGCTGGTGAACATTATTAATGGCAATCAGGACAGCGGGGCAACCGTTACCCTGACCCTGCACGCGGATAACGGCAACGTTTTGGCCCATCCCGTCACTTTCCTGCTCGCCGGTTAACGCGTCAGATCAAGGGCAATGTATGGGATCTTTTCCGGAAAATGATCCGAGCCTGCTGAACCGGGTGGGATGGTTTGAAGTGTCAAGCACGGTGGACCGCATTGTCGGAACGGTAACCTTTACCGATCCGAATAACTAATTACCTGGCTACCTTTGAATTGTCTGGAACTCCAATCCGCAGCTTCGTGTACCCGCTGATTGCCGAGGATTCCACCTATGAAACTCAAATTGCCCTGCTCAACAGCGGCACCCTTGCTGCTACCGTCAACGTGGAATTGTGTGCGCCGGACGGTACTTGGACGATTCGTCCAGCAGACCATACCTCCTGGATCGAGCATTGCCATGTCTTTGAGTGATTTATTTAGCAGAAATGTGAGTCTTCGCCCCGGCAATGTCCGGATACGATCGAATCAGCCGCTGCATAGTTTTGGGATGTTGTACATGCGGGATCTCAAGTTTATGACGTCGCTGCCGCCAGTCCCTTACCCGGACTCTGTCCCGGAGCCATAAATGAAGCCGCTGTCCCACGTGCTTTATTCGCTCTATAGAGGACAGCCCAATCATGGGCAATGGGTGGTTGCCTGCCTTGAAGGTTCCTGGTCCAAAATTCTTGGAGAAAGGCTGGCCGCAGCATGCCGGCCAGCCTTGTTCGAAAAATCAGATCTGCGGATTGAAATATTCGATCAGGAATGGGAGCAGGCTGCACAAAGTGTGAAACAGGCTTTGCTGGAAAAACTGCGTGCCGCGACCGCAAATGAGGTTAAAAGTATAAGCTTCAGTCGGAAACCGCCATCCGATAATCGGCAGTCGTCAGTTGACATTAAATGACGTGGGTGGCTTAGGCCGGCGTTTCACTGCCTGCCCCAGCCCGCAAACTAATACCTGACGACTGAGTATTTGCAGAGCGGCAATCCATATGGTAATTTAACACTTCATAATTACAAGGTTTGTGCGGAGGATGCAGTGTCACTTACAGTAGAAAAGAAGACTGAAATCGTCGATGCGTATCGGGTACACCCTACAGATACCGGATCTCCCGAGGTGCAGATCGCCATTTTAAGCGAAAAGATCGCTTACCTGACGGAACATTTTAAGACGCATGCGAAGGATCACCATTCACGCAGGGGTCTCTTAATGATGGTCGGGAAGCGGCGACGCCTGCTCGATTATCTGAAGGACCAAGACGTTGCCAGATACCGGACCATTATTACGCGCCTTGGAATTCGAAAATAAAGATTGGTATGGCTCTTCAGGCGCCCTCCGGGAGCCTGCCGGGCCTCGCTGGATTTCGTGAGTGTCCGGCTGGACGGGGAGCATAAAGGGGGGGCCAAACCTGGTGCACATGAGTTCTGACGTATTTGTTGGCTTCAGATTAAAGCATTTCAACTGACAGCTGGGGTTCGGCTGGATTGTGAATTATGAGTTATGAGTTAAAGGTTATTCCGCGATAATCCTTAACTCAGGACTCATAATCATAATTCCTGGTTCATAATTCCCGCCTTCCAGAATACCCGGCAATTTCAATAGCAGGAGGTAACAATGGTTTATCGAGTTTCTGCCGATATCGGCGGACTTGAGTTCTCCATAGAAATGGGCAAAATTGCCAAACAGGCCGATGGCGCGGCTTTTGTGAGCTACGGAGACACCGTCGTGCTGGTGGCCGCGTGCGCCGCCAAAACAGCTAAGGAAGGGCAGGACTTTTTCCCCCTTACCGTGGATTATCGCGAAAACACCTATGCCGCCGGTAAGATCCCGGGAGGCTTTTTCAAGAGGGAAGGAAGACCTACGGAGAAGGAAATTCTGACATCCCGCATGATCGACCGTCCGCTCCGGCCGCTTTTCCCGGAAGGCTTCAGCTGCGAGACGCAGATCATCGCCTTCGTGCTGTCGGCGGACAAAGAAAATGATCCCGATATCATGAGCATCACGGGAGCTTCCGCGGCGACCTACTGCTCGCCCATTCCGTTCTATAATCCCGTGGCCGCAGTGCGGATCGGCTATATGAACGGTCAGTTCGTCGTGAATCCCCCGGTCAGCAAGCTCAAAGAAAGCAGCCTCAACCTCACCGTTGTCGGAACCGAAGACGCGATTGTCATGGTTGAAGCCGGGGCCAATGAAATCTCAGAAGATATGATGGTCGAAGCTCTGGATTTTGCCCATGGCATCATCCGGAAACTGATCGAGCTGCAGAAGGATCTGTATCGAGCAGATCCAGCCCAAGAAGCGGGAATACACGAAGCCTGTCTTTGATGCAGCCGAAGTGGCAGAGAATCGAAAGGGATTTCTCCAAAAAGATTTCCGATGCGCTTCACGTCCGCGGGAAACTGGATAGCTATGCGCAGCTGGATGCTGTCCATGAGGAGATTGTCCACTCTGTGCCCGAAGAGGAAAAGGAACGAAGGGGCCAGGCGGACAAGATCTATCACCATGTGATGGAGCAGATCTTCCGCAAGGAAATGCTTCAAGAGAAACGCCGGCCCGATGGCCGCATGTTTAATGAAGTCCGTCCTATTTCCGCAGAAGTATCATTCCTTCCGAGAACCCACGGCTCCGCATTATTTACACGCGGGGAAACCCAGGCTCTCGTTACCGCCACTCTCGGGACTGCCGACGACGAACAGAGAATGGACACGCTCGAAGGCGAATCTCTCAAAAGATTCATGCTTCACTATAATTTCCCGCCATTCAGTGTGGGAGAGGTCAAGTTTTTGCGCGGACCGGGCAGGCGTGAGATCGGCCACGGCGCGTTGGCGGAAAGAAGCCTTCTGCCGATCATGCCTACCGAAGAAGCCTTCCCGTACACCATGCGGGTTGTATCGGATATCATGGAAAGCAATGGGTCGTCTTCCATGGCGACCGTGTGCGGAGGAGTTCTTGCGCTGATGGATGCCGGCGTTCCCATCAAAGCTCCCGTGGCTGGTGTTGCCATGGGATTGGTCAAGGAAGGCGATAACTACGCGATCCTTACCGATATCGCCGGAGCGGAAGATCATTACGGGGACATGGACTTCAAGGTGGTGGGCACCGAGAAAGGCATCACCGGCCTTCAGATGGACATCAAAATCGGCGGCATCGACAAAAAGATCATGGCCGAGGCTCTGGCTCAGGCCAGGGAAGGGCGGCTGCATATTCTTGAAAAGATGACCGAATGCCTGCAGACTCCCCGGTCGGAAATTTCTCCCTATGCGCCGCGCATCATCACCATTCAGATTCCCAAAGATAAGATCGGCGGAGTCATCGGCACCGGAGGGAAAGTCATCCGGGGTATCATCGAACAGACCGGCGTGAAGATCGATATCGAGGACGACGGCAAAGTCAACATCGCGTCCACGGATACGGATTCCGCCCAGCGCGCTATCCGCATGATCGAAGATCTGGTCATGGAAGCTGAAGTGGGCAAGACCTACCTGGGCACGGTGACCCGGCTAGTCGATTTCGGAGCTTTTGTGGAAATATTCCCCGGCACCGAAGGGCTGCTGCACATTTCGGAAGTGGCGGATTTCCGGGTTGAGGACATTAACTCGGAGCTCAAAGTCGGCGATCAGATTCCCGTGAAGGTAATCAGCATCGAGCCCCCGAACAAGATCCGGTTGAGCCGCAAGGCGGTACTGCGCGAACAGGCCGGGCTTCCTCCGCTGGATCCCGCTCCGCGGCCCCCACGGCGCGAGCATTCGGATCGCGGTGGACGCCCTGGATACCGGGATAGGGACCGCGGCGGCGACCGCTCGCATCCGCGTGGAGGAGACCGGGGCGGACCTCCGCGTCGCAATTACTAACGTGTTCTAAGTTTCAGGTTCCAGGTTGCCAGGTTCGCAGGTTCCAGGTTGCAGGTTTTATCTGCCGCCTGTAACCTGAGCCTGTAACCTGTAACCTGTAACTTGTACCTGTAACCTGTAACCTGCAACCTGTAAACCTGTAAACCTGTAACTAATAACCATGACACCACAACAGGTATTGGAACTATTAGAAAGAGTTCGTGAGGGAACGATTACTCCGGAGCAGGGCCTCGACAGGCTGAAGAACCTGCCCTTTGAAGACCTGGGTTTCGCGCGGGTGGATCACCATCGGGCGCTGCGGCAGGGATTCCCCGAAGTGATCTTTGCTCCCGGGAAAAAGCCGGAACAGGTGGTTGCCATTGTGAAAAGCCTGCTCCGCCAAAAGTCGAACGTCCTGGTTACCCGATACGAATCAGGAAACCTTCGACAAGGTGCGTAAGCTTACCAAGAAAGCTCAGTTCCACGACGCAGCCCGTGCCATCTCGATTGTTCAGGATACGAAGGTTTACGGTGACGGCACAATTTATATCGTCTGCGCCGGGACTTCGGATATCCCGGTTGCCGAAGAAGCGGCGCTTACCGCGCGGATCATGGGTAATCGGGTCGAGACCACCTATGACGTCGGCGTCGCGGGAATTCACCGGCTGTTGAATATTCGGGAAGCGCTGACGCAGGCAAGCGTGGTTGTGGTTGTGGCCGGAATGGAAGGCGCGCTGGCAAGCGTGGTCGGCGGATTATTGAGTGTCCCGGTTATTGCGGTTCCAACCAGTATTGGATACGGCAGCTCGTTCGGCGGACTTTCCTCGTTGCTCGCGATGCTCAACAGCTGCTCCTCCAATGTGGTAGTGGTCAACATCGACAACGGTTTTGGCGCCGGCTATGTTGCCAGCCTCATAAACCGGAAAAGGAAGAATGCCTGATCCGCTGAAAAATGCGGACCGGATGTGAATGGATTCCTGCGCCACTTTTGCGGTCGCGCCTCAATGAGATTATTCTTCCGGCAGCCAGCGAGCTATTTTCGGCTAAGTCCCGGATCCTGGCGGTTTGGCAATATGAAGAAAGCGGCGGCTGTTTCCCATGCCCCTTTACTCTGACCACGTTTTGGATGAAGTGCGGAGTGCGGTTAATATCGTAACGCTCGTCTCCGAATACGTTGCCCTCAAAAAACGCGGAAGAAATCACGTCGCCCGGTGTCCGTTCCACACGGAAAAGACCCCCTCCTTCAACGTCAGCGAAGAAAAGCAGATCTTCATGTGCTTTGGCTGCGGCCTGGGCGGAGATGTCTTCCGATTTGTCATGCAGATCGAGCACGTTTCATTTCCCGAAGCCATCCGCTTTATCGCGGAGCGCTACGGCATCTCGCTTCCTGAAGTCCAGGCTTCCAGTCCGGCAACCCCGACGTCCGGTACGGACGTATTGCGCAAAGCTATGGCTGAAACGGTAGCCATGTATCACCGCTGTCTGATCGATTCGCAGGAGGGAAAGTCGGCGCTAAAATATCTGCTCGACAGAGGCGTCACGCGGGAAACGATCGGGAAGTTCCAACTGGGATATTCGCCTGCCGGCGGGGATGCCCTGCTTCAGTCGATGAAGAACAAGGGATTTTCGGTCCAGACATTGGAGGAATGCGGCCTTGTCAAGCGATCCGAGGACGGAAGCCGCTCCTATGATGGCTTCCGCGAGCGAATCATGTTTCCCATCACGGATATTCAGGGAAGAACCGTGGGGTTTGGCGCCCGCGCAATGGGAGACCGGCCGCCGAAGTATTTGAATTCACCGGAGACCAAGCTCTATAATAAAAGCCGTAACCTTTATGGTTTAAGCTTCTCCAAAGAGGCGATCAAAGCCCGTGATCAGGCAATCCTGGTTGAAGGGTATATGGATTTCATTGTGCCTTTCCAGTCGGGAGCGCAGAATCTGGTGGCATCTCTGGGGACAAGCTTGACGCCGCAACAGGTGGAATTATTGGGTCGCTATACGCGGGAGGTCGTGGTCAGTTATGACCCCGATTCCGCGGGGCTCGCAGCGACCCAGAGATCTTTGGACCTGTTTTTGGAAGGGGATTTCAGCGTTAAGGTATTGAGGCTTCCCGCAGGGCAGGATCCGGATGTGTTTGTGCGCACGGCGGGAGCGGAAGAATATCGAAACCGGGCGCAAGGGGCCGTCCCCTACCTCGAATTTGTGCTTGAAGCAGCTATTCAGAAGCAGGGCGCACTGGACGATCCGAAGAAAAAGGTGCAAGTTGTGAATGCCATTCTGCCCTATCTGGCAAAGCTGCCCAACGCCGTAGAACGCTCGGAGTATGTATCTCAATTTGCCCGCAAACTGGGGATCGAAGACCAGCAGCTGCTTGCGGAAACCAAGCGGGCGGCACAGCAGAAGAGAGTCCGGCTGGCCGAAGAACCCGTTGCCTCCGTGCGCAGTCGATGAAATTGGCGGAGAAAAGGCTTCTCCAGTTCCTTTTGGAATAATACCGAACTTGCAGCGCCAGATTCTTCCGCTCTGCACAAAACAGGATTTTGAGGGCTTGGCGTCCGAGAGAATTTTCTCCATACTAATAGACGGCTTCAGCCGAAATCAGCAGGTTACGTATGAAAGCCTGCATCGTCAATTTGCGGGCGAGGCCGAGCAAGCTCTGCTTGCTCAACTGGAGATCGAGGACAGTGCCGGAGACTCCGTCGAAGGAAACAGCGGAGAGCTTTTTATAATGCTTTGCGAACGATGAGGCTGACTGCCTATAAGCAGAAGATCCTGTCGGAAATCGCTGATGCGGCCAACTCGAAACGACGATGCGATGCTCAACCAGCTTTTCGAGCAGCGCGCTCGTCGTGGATCGGGAAATGGTCAGTCTCTCCAGGAAATAGCAGCGAAAGGAGACATTAGTCTTGTCTATTGAGGAAAAGTACGACGAAGTAAAAGAGCTGATCCTAATGGGAAAGGAACGGGGCTACCTTCTGTATGATGAGGTGAACGATCTTCTGCCCGAAGGCATTTGCTCCTCGGATGAACTGGACAGCATTTTCTCCCTTTTTGGCTCGGCGGGCATCGAAGTGATCGATACCGAGCAGAAGTTTCAGGATGACAGCAAGCGGGAGGATAAAAGGGAAGAAAATGCCGGAGAAGAGAGCGAGTTCGATTTCAGCGCCCTCAATCTGGACAAGACCAATGATCCGGTCCGGTTGTACCTTCGGGAAATGGGAACGGTTCCGCTTCTCAGCCGCGAAGGGGAAGTCGAGATCGCCAAGCGGGTCGAGCACGGGCAAAGGGTCATCTTAAAGGCGTTGTCCCGCTCGCCGCTGGTCGTTCAGGAAATCCTTGATGTCGGGGAACAGCTCAAGAAAAAACAGATATCGATTCGCGATGTCGTTCCTTTCAACGAAGACGAAATCACCGAGGAAAAACTCGAAGAAAAAGCGGCGGCCGTGTTGGAAGTAATCGAAAGCATCCGCAAGCATGAACGCGCCGCGCACAAGATCCGTCTGAAACTCAGCCATTGCCGCAAGAAATCCCGTCTTTACAAAAAGCATCTATCCATGCTGGCACGCTATCGCATCCCCATTGCCTGGAAGGTGCGCGCTCTGGAGCTCAGCAATCTGCAGCACGATAGGCTCATTGGCGTCATCAAAGACACTGTGGACAAGGTTATCGCCTATGAACGGGAGATCCATAAGCTCAAGAGGAGCCTCGAAACTCCTCGCCGACTGGATGATGCCAAAGGGATCAGGAAGCGAATCAGACACCTCGAATCCGAGTTGCACGTCAATCGAGGAGGCCGCATTCGCGAGGTGCTTTGGAAATCAAACGGACGCTGGCAACAATCCGGTCGGGCGAGCTTGAGGCGGACATTGCAAAAAAGGAATTGGTTGAGGCGAACCTTCGACTGGTTGTGTCCATCGCCAAGAAATACACCAACAGAGGCTTGCAATTCCTGGACCTGATACAGGAAGGAAATATCGGTCTGATGAAGGCCGTGGACAAATTCGAATACCGCCGCGGCTACAAGTTTTCGACCTACGCGACCTGGTGGATCAGGCAGGCGATCACGCGCGCCATCGCAGATCAGGCGCGCACTATCCGCATTCCTGTCCATATGATCGAAACCATCAACAAACTGATCCGCACTTCGCGCAGTCTTGTCCAGGAATACGGCCGAGAACCGACCAGTGACGAAATCGCGAAGAAGATGGACTTCCCGGTCAGCAAGGTCCGCAAAATCCTGAAAATTGCGCAGGAGCCCATCAGCCTCGAGACGCCCATCGGGGAAGAAGAAGACAGCCATCTGGGCGACTTCATCGAAGACCGCGGCGTGATTTCTCCTGCGGAGGCCGTCATCAACATCAACCTGAAAGAGCAGACGGAATCGGTCCTCAAAACGCTGACGCCGCGCGAAGAACAGGTGATCAAGATGCGGTTCGGCTTGGGCGACGGCAGCGAACATACGCTCGAGGAAGTGGGACAGCGTTTCTCCGTGACACGGGAAAGGATCCGTCAGATTGAAGCGAAGGCTTTAAGAAAATTGCGCCATCCTTCACGCAGCCGTATGCTGATGGCCTTTCTGGAAGGCACCGCCGTTCACGAATAAATAGACTGAACAACGCGAAAATCACAAAATGCACGAAAAAATTCTTTTGAGTTTTTCGTGCATTTTGTGTTTATAGAGGAGTACTGATGCAAATGGAGGTGATTCCCGTGGCCAAGAAAAAGCTCGACAAGAAATTCTATGAAGAGGAACTCGAAAAGCTTGCAGATAGAACTGGTAAAGCTCGAGGAGTGGATTAAGTTCAAGGGATTGAAGGTCGTCGTCATCTTCGAAGGGCGCGACGCCGCCGGCAAGGGCGGTGTGATCAAGCGCATTACGGAAAGCCTGAATCCGCGCTATTGCAGAGTCGAAGCTCTCGGTACCCCGACGGAACGCGAAAAAACTCAATGGTACTTCCAGCGCTACGCCCCCCGTCTCCCGGCCGGGGGAGAGATGGTGCTGTTTGACCGCAGCTGGTATAACCGCGCCGGTGTCGAGCGTGTCATGAAGTTTTGCACGGAGGAGGAATATGTGGAATTCCTCCGGTCGTGTCCCGAGTTCGAACGGATGCTGGTCCGCTCCGGGATTATCCTGATCAAGTACTGGTTCTCGGTGAGCGACGAAGAGCAGGAGGCGCGATTCCAAGCCAGGCTGAAGGACCGCGCCAAACGGTGGAAGCTCAGTCCCATGGACCTCGCATCGCGCGCAAAATGGGTCGACTACTCGCGGGCCAAGGATGAGATGTTTGCGCATACGGATATCAAACAGGCGCCCTGGTATGTCGTCGATGCAGATGACAAAAAGCGCGCGCGGCTCAACTGCATCCACCATCTGCTGAGCCTGATCCCTTATAAAGATCTGACTCCCGAGCGCATCAAGTTGCCGCCACGGCAAAAGGACGACAGCTATGTCCGCCCTCCCATGTCGGACCAGAATTTCATCCCGAAGGTTTATTAGACTGTGTTCGGAGTCGGGGCCGGAATTGGCATCGGGGCCGTCATTTGCAGTCATACCGCCGATACCGAAACCCGACCCCGAATAATTGCGGTTGCGCATATTGAAATTCACTGCAAATCCACATATCCTGCCTAGTTCACCTTTAATGGATCGGAAACAACCGTGGCGTATCGCATAGAGATAGGATTGAGACGGGGAATTCGAGATGCGCGGGGCCGCGCTATAGCGGCCAAGACACGCCGTTTTCTTCGCCTGCCGGTGAATTCCTGTCAGACCAGGGACGTTTACAAAGTAGATGTTTCGCTCACTCCCAAAGAGCTGCGTGCGGTGCAAAAGGCATTTACCGACCCGGTCACTTCGCGCTCCGCCATTTCACGGCTGCCGCAGCCCGCTTTTGACTGGATGGTTGAAGTCGGATTCAAGCCGGGCGTGACAGATAACGTTGGGACAACGGCCAAAGCCGTTGTGCAGGATGTGCTCGATCGCCCGCTCTCTGCGCTCGAGTCCGTCTACACTTCCATTCAATATTTTTTCCGCGGCCCCGCGCTGTCGAAAGACGATGCCTGGCGCATCGGGCGGGACCTGCTGGCGAATCCTCTGATTCACACCATCCAGGTCTTTTCCGCCGAAGAATGGGCTTCCGCCCCTGTCGACGATGTGGTCCCTGCCATCCGTGAAGCGGCCGATATCCGCGTCGGAACGTATGATCTTGGCGGGTCGGATGCGGAACTTCTTCGCATCAGCAGCGAAGGCATCCTTTCGCTGAGCCTCGATGAAATGCACGCGATCCGGGACTATTTCGCATCCGACGGGGTGCAGCGCGCGCGTGCAGCGCTCGGTCTGCCGGCGCACCCGACAGATGTCGAACTGGAGTGCATCGCCCAGACGTGGTCGGAACACTGCAAGCACAAGATCTTCGCCGGGCGCGTGCATTATGTGGATGAATCAGGGCAGGAAGAGTGGATCGATTCTCTCTTCCAGACATACATTCGTGCCGCGACCGACCAAAATAGGAAAAGAGATCGACTGGCTGGTTTCGGTTTTCAGCGACAACGCCGGCATCATTCGATTTAACGACCGCTACAACATCGCCTATAAGGTTGAGACGCATAATTCGCCGTCTGCGCTGGATCCCTATGGCGGAGCGATCACGGGGATTGTCGGAGTCAATCGCGACCCGATGGGAACCGGCATGGGATGCGAGATGCTCGCCAACGTATGGGGCTATTGCCTCGGCTCGCCCTTTTACTCCGGTCAACTGCCCGAGGGATTAATGCATCCGGGCCGCATCCGCGACGGCGTGCATCAGGGCGTCATCGACGGCGGGAACCAGAGCGGCATTCCGTATGCGCGCGGCTTCGAGCGGTTCGACGAGCGCTATATCGGCAAACCGCTGGTGTATTGCGGCACAGTCGGCCGCATCCCGCGGCTGCTGCAGGACCGTCCTTCCGAGCGAAAGGAGATTTTTCCCGGCGATGTCATCGTGATGTGCGGAGGGCGCATCGGGAAAGACGGGATCCACGGGGCGACGTTTTCTTCCGAGGAGCTGCGCAAGGAGTCGCCTGCGCAGGCGGTCCAGATCGGCGACCCGATTACGCAGCGCAAGATGTATGAATTCCTTGTGGAGGCGCGCGACGCGGGCCTGTTACCGCGCGCTGACCGACAACGGCGCGGGCGGACTGAGTTCGTCCATCGGCGAAATGAGCCGCTTGAGCGGAGGAGCGGATCTCGATCTGGCGAAAGCGCCGCTCAAGTACGAAGGACTTGCAGCCATGGGAAATCTTTCTCTCCGAAGCACAGGAGCGCATGTCGCTGGCCGTGCCTCCCGAGAAAGTCTGAGACGCTGCTGGCGCTCGCCGCGCGGCGCGAAGTCGAGGCATCGGCTCTCGGGACTTTTACCTCCACCGGTGCGCTGATTGTGCGCTATGGGGAATCGCGTAGTCGCGAACCTCGAGCTCGACTTCCTGCATGAAGGCGGTCCGCGCATGCTGTTGGAAGCCCGGTGGCGGCCGCCGCAAATTCCTTCTCCGGAAAAGCCGCGCAGAGGGACTGCGCAACCGGTATCTGACCGAAGCGCTCCGGTCGCTGAACGTCTGCTCCAGGGAATACAAATCGCGGCAATATGACGGGGAAGTCAAAGGCCTTGAGCGTGGTGAAGCCTTTTGTCGGAGTAAACAGCGATGTGCCCAGCGACGCCACGGTCATGATGGTGGAACACGGCTGCCGCGAAGGCATCGTCCTCGCCGAAGGGATCAATCCTTTCTATTCCGACCTGGACACCGTATCCCATGATGGCGAGCGTTATCGACGAAGCCGTGCGCCGCGTGATCAGCGTCGGGCGGACGACTGGAGCAGATCGCGGGACTGGACAATTTCTGCTGGCCCGACCCCGTGCTTTCGGAGAAAACATCCGGATGGGCTCTATAAAATGGCGCAGCTCGTGCGCGCCAACAAAGCGCTCTACGACGTTACCACTGCATTCCGTGTGCCGGCGATTTCCGGCAAAGACAGCATGAAGAACGACTCCGTGCGCGGCGGGCGCAAAATTTCGATTCCTCCGACCGTGCTCTTCTCGACGATCGGGAAAATCGACGACGTCGGACGCGCGGTTACCATGCATTACAAGAATGCCGGTGATTCCCTCTATGTTGTGGGCACGACACAAGAAGAACTGGGCGGTTCTGAGTTTTTCCGACTGCTGGCACAGGAACAGGGAACGCCGTCTTCCTATGGCGGCGATGTACCGAAACTGGATAGTAACGCTGCGCTCGCAACCTATCGTGCGATGAACGAAGCCGTCGCGCGCGGATTGCTGCTTTCATCGCACACCCCGACGCTGGGCGGATTGGCTGTTGCCTTTGCCCTCGCTGCCATCGGCGGGGATTTAGGCGCCGAAATCGACCTGTCTCTGCTGCTTTGCGACGGAGCCCTCGAGGATGATGCGAAGCTGTTTTCGGAGTCCAATAGCCGGTTTGTTGTGACGTGCGCTCCGGACAGCGAATGCTGCCCTCGAAGCCCTTTTCCGTGGTTTGCCGTGCGCGCGTGTCGGCACAGTGACCGCAGAGAAGCGCATGCATATTGCAGGTGCGGGCGGCCGTAGGCTCGTGGATATGGAACTCAATGCGCTCCGGCGCGCGTTCAAGGAAACGTTGTATGGCGTCTGAAATCCCGGTGCTTATCATTACCGGCTATGGCCTGAATTGTGAAGATGAGTCGAGGTACGCCTGGCAGTTGGCCGGCGCTCGACCGGAACTTGTCCACTTCAGCGATCTGCTTGCTCAGCCTGCCCGCCTGCGGGATTTTGCCGCATTGATGTTTATTGGAGGGTTTGCCTACGGCGATCACATGACCTCCGGTCACGTGTTCGCGTTGCGGGCGAAACACCGCCTCAGCAGAGAAATGGATGCGTTCATCAGCCAGGGCAAGCTGATCATCGGCGCATGCAACGGGTTTCAAATCATGGTTAAACTCGGGCTTTTGCCGGGATTGGATAACGACTATTTCACGCAGAAGCTTTCCATAATCCAGAACGACTGCGGTGCCTTTCAGGACCGGTGGGTGCGACTGCGCTTTGAATCTTCTTCTCCCTGCGTGTTTACTCGCGGACTGGATTTCATGGACCTTCCCGTGCGTCACGGCGAGGGTAAGGTTTTTACGCTGGATAAAAAACTGCTGCAGCGCCTGGAAGCGTCGGGATGCGTGCCTTGCCGCTATGCGGATCCGGTGACTGGAGAGCCGACGCAGAAATTTCCTTACAATCCCAACGGTGCTCTCAACGCTATCGCGGGCCTGTGCGATCCTACCGGCCGGGTATTCGGGCTGATGCCGCATCCGGAAGCGTACCTGTATCCCCAAAATCATCCCGCAATGGGATATTCAAAAACTGCGGGGTGCACTGCCTGAAAACGGCCTCGGCTTGCTGTTTTTCCGCAACGCCGTCGACCACCTCCAAAAGATCTGATTCAGCAGGTCAACTTTCCGTAATACATCCTGGTACCATATTCGAATGTCACCATGCCGTTGACTGCGTGTGTCTGATGGATCTTCGATAGTTCTGCGATCATTGGCTTATGATTGGGATGGCCCGGCTCCGGTGTGTAGGAGGAGGACAGCATGCGGCCTTTCAATCCCGCAAAATCGACTTCCTGCCGGTAGCCGAATGTCCTGGCTGTAAATCCGCCGGATCCGTAAAAATCATTCAGTGCTGTGTCGTAAACCGTTTTGTGTTGCGCACGGGCGTAGTCGGGCGCATAACGCTGCAGCAGTTGATCGTAGGCTGTCAAAAACGGCGTCGTGTTGAATTCGCGCTCATTCCACACTACCATCGTCCAGTACGGAGGTTTGAGAATGCGCAGAAATTCGCGGCGCGTTTCCTGCGTGGCGAACCAGTGGAAAGCCTGTCCTACCACGACATAGTCCACGCTTTGGTCGCTCAAGGTCGTGGCCTCCGCTCTGCCTGCAATGCTTTGGAATCCGGAAAATTTTTTCAGGAGGCGCTCGGCGGCTTCCCGCATCTCTCGATTGGGCTCGATGGCAAACACCGAATTCCCATTTTGCAGAAACAGTTCGGTCAGCACGCCGGTGCCGGAACCCACATCGGCCATCGATGAGGAGGGAACAAGGTCGCATTCCTCGCGCATCGTTTCGACCACTTCCCTGGGGTAGCGGGGACGGTATCTAACATAATTCTCAACTCGGCTGGAAAAACGCGACGTCGGATCCATAACGGGACGCTATTCAATCAAATATGATAGGTGATTGCAACGGCTTCGCGTGGTTCTTCCGCTAATACCAGCGGGCCTGGACTGAAGCTCGGACCAGCTTATACTGCTTAACCTACAGTCGTGGCGTAAAGGCGAAGCCTTCGGTGCGACAGCTTGCTGCCGCTTTGGGTATCTAAAAAGCGGCAGCAAGCTGCCGCACTCCGAAAGAATGCACAATTACAGCTGGACATCGAATCCTTATGTAAGCAACAAGAACAGGTGGATGTGTTGAGGGTGAAGCCCGGATTACATGTGTTATCTGAAAGAGTTGTGATAGCGTTTTCATTGATCTATTCTTTTGACCGAGGTCATGACATATGAAGCGAATGGTTTTGGGGAAAACAGGTATTGAAGCCGTCCGAATGGGCTTCGGTGGCATTCCAATTCAACGCGTCAGCGAAACCCAGGCGGTCGAGGTCGTCTTGTATGCGCTGGAAAAGGGCATGGATTTCATCGATACCTCCAGGATGTACACCAACAGCGAAACAAGAATTGGGAAAGCCCTGAAAGAGAGCGGGAAAAGAGTGGCGGTAGCCACCAAGTCGTTTGCCCGCTCGGCGGATGGCATTCAGAGAGATGTGGAAGCCAGTCTCAAAGAACTCCAGCGCGACTATATCGATCTGTATCAATGCCACGGCATAAGCAGCGACGAGGAATACCGCTTGGTCACGTCCCCGAACGGGGCTCTGGCCGGACTGCTCAAAGCGAAAGAGCAGGGATTGATAGGCCATGTCGGGATCACCAGCCACAGTCTTGATCTGCTTGAAAAGGTGCTGGAGGACGGCCTGTTTGAAACGATCATGGTTTGTCTCAGCTTTCTTGAGCCGGCGGCCGAAGAAAAGATCCTTCCCAAGGCTCGCGAAAAAAATGTCGGCGTCATCGCCATGAAGCCCTTCTCGGGCGGAGTCATCGAAGCGCCGGAAACAGCATTAAAGTGGGTCCTGTCTTTTCCCGACATCCTGGTGCTTGCGGGTGTGGAGCACAAAGAGCTTATCGATCAAAACTGGAAAGTCTTCCAGGGCGACTATGGGATGGTGGATTCGGAAAAACAGAAGATGGAGGAGATACGCAAAGAGTTTGACAAGAAATTCTGCCGGCGCTGCGATTACTGCCAGCCCTGCCCGGCAGAGATTCCCATTCAGTTTGTCCTCGGCGTGCGATCCATGGTCAAGAGAACAGGGACTGCGATGATGCAGACGCCCATGATGCGGAACATGGTGGAAAAGGCTGCCAATTGCACGGAATGCGGGGACTGCCTTGAGCGATGCCCCTACGGTCTTCCGATTCCTGAAATGATCAAGACCAATATGAACTGGCTCAATCAGCGGCAATAGGGAATTTGCAGAAGAGCGTCCGCAGGCAAGCCAGCTTCAGGACCGCCGGGTCATATGCGCTGCTTCTGGACCATGGGCGGTATTTTTTCTTCACAGGGCAAGCCGGTTGAGCATCGTCCGCAGGCGGGGGCAGGGCCGACCAGGCCCTTGTCCAAACCCATTCGTATTACCTGAGCTGCCTGCTCGTCGCGCAGATTTTTCAGGCACGCGACATTGCTTCGTCCTTCGTTGTTGATTGCAAATCCGGCGCAGTGCTCGATGCAGAGCCCACACGATCCATCCTGAAAGTAGGGGCAATTGGCTACGCGGCTGGCCGCGCGCAAGGTTGGAGTCAGGGCTTTGTCACATACCACGCTGCCCAGATACACGGCACAGCCGCGGGAAGTAATCATGAGGCCGTTGAGACCGAATGTTCCCAGGCCGCAGGCATAGGCAACATGCCTCTCCGACCAGTTCGCGGCCATCCAGCCGCCGGGCATGTCCTTGATTTCAAAGAAGCGCGACTGCGTCGGAGCGACCGCATTGCATCCCATCACTTCCAGCAGCGAAGCGACAAATTGTTCTACGCACTCATAGAGTTTTATTCCGATCCACCTGGAGTGGTTGTATCTGGGAGAGCCTCCGAAAGGCGATGTGCGCTCATGAAGCCGCGTCTCGTGCGTGAGAGGCAAAGCCCAGGATACGACGCCAACGCCGTCGATGCCGCCCTTGGCGCCGAACCGCCACCTCTTGGAGGCGATGTACTTCTCCAGGAGTTCCCGGGGCGTCAGATGGAAATCTCCGATGACGGTTTTGTACTCTTGAAATATCGGATCATCCCCATCGGCAAAGGCGACGATCGGCTCGTCGACGATGGGCGCGTTCCCGAAAGCGGTAAGGTGGTTAAGAGGGCTGGTGCGAACATAGTCCTTTATAGCGTTTTCAATGAACCGGCAAGGGTCCGTTTGAAATAGCCCGTTATCTAATTCTCCATTTTGTTGTATCATGGCTCCCTCTGCGAATAGCTGTGACTCTACCCTATCACACTCCGGTCGATGAGCAACATAGGACCCTTCCCGCATTCGCGGCAAGGCCGCTAATAATGCAGTTTACGGTTTTAGAGGGGAAAGGCAGAACATGGAGGCGCTCAGGCGGCCGCTAATCCTCCTGATATTTGTGCCTTTGAGGTCCACCGCATACAGATAGGATGGCCCCTCATGATTGGACCGGAACATCACATGTCTGCCGTCAGGCGTGAAAGCAGCGTCCTCGGGCTGGATCACTTTGTTTTCCATGTCGACGATTGTATTCCCCTCCGCGGATACCAGGGCGAAGCCCCGGATTAATCGCAGCAGAAGAATCTTTCCGTCCACGGACCACGAGACCTCATAGGGATTTGCATTCGCAATCTGCTTTATATTCGATCCGTCCGCATCGACGATATAGGCGTTCGAAATCATTCCGGTTTCCCGGGAGACAAAGGAGATATAGGCAATTCTCTTGCCGTCAGGGGACCATGCCGGCTTTAACTTAATGCCGGGAGAATCGCCGTTGAGGCGCCGGGTGTGTTTGCCGTCCAGGCTGGCAGTGTAGAGGTCGCTGCTTTGCGCGTCGCCGAAACTGAGCGCTACGCTCCCGCCGTCGGGAGACCAGGATCCGCTGCAGTTTTGCCCGAATCCGGTCACGCGTTTTTGTGAGCCGGTCCTGAGATCCAGAAGATAGACGGCGCTCATCGGGTTTTTTAATCCCTTGACGATGTCCGGATCGCTATGGGCCGGATCTTCATACGCGGACACAAAGAGCAGCTGACGGCCGTCGCGCGAAAACTCGAAGCTGCTCACAGGGAAATCGAGCAGCCGTTTCTGGTTGCCGCCCGTGGAGTCCATCCAATACAGCGGGAAGTGAAGCGGTATCCGGTATTTTAGCTGCATCGACGAGTCCTCGTCGCGCGCGGCGAAGAACCCGATCTTTTTGCCGTCTGGCGACCATGAGGTTGAGCGCAACTTCGCGCTCGGATCCGGCGTCAGGAGCCTGCCTCCGGTCTGGTCTGAATTGATCGCAAAGATCCCGTGCTGTCCGGCCAGATCCGGAACCAATGCTATTTTGTATTTTCCCGGATTCGCGTGCCGCCGGAGAGCATGCGGCCAAAAAATGGCGAGGCACATAAGAACGAGTGCATGCAATCTGGTCACGGATCTTCCTCCACGCATAATTTAAGCGGATTATCAGAGTGCGTTCTCGGTCCTTCGGATGATGTCGTTCTGGCAATCCGCATTCAGCTCGACGAAGTAGGCCGAGTAGCCGGCGATACGAACGACCAGGTTGCGATAGGAATCCGGATCTTTCTGAGCCGCCCGCATGGTCTCCGAGCTTACGACGTTGTATTGAACTTCCATGCCGCCGTAGTCCAGGTATGCCTTGGTCATGTCGCGCAGCTTGGCGAGGCCATCCTCCCTGCTCAACGCAGACGGGTGGATCCTGATGTTTAGCGCCAGACCGTCCATGAACTTGCTGTGGTCATAGCAGCGGGCAGAGGTGCACACGGCAGTGGGGCCGTTGCGATCCCTTCCCTGCGCGGGCGATGTGGCGTCCGCCATGGGTTCGCCGGTCTTCCTGCCGTCAGGCGTCGCCCAGGTATGATAGCCCTGGAAGACATGGTCGGATGCGCTGTAGAGACCGGCCTTGAAGTGCCTGGTCCGTGTGCTGTAGCACTCACGGCAGATCTCATAGTAGGTGTCGCAAATCCATTTCATCTGCTCATCCGCATAGGGATCGTGCGTTTCCGTAATGCGGCACCTCGTTCAGGATCCGCTGGCGCAGCGGCTCATATCCCTCCCAGTTGGCCATGACGGCATCGTAAAGCTCCCGGGCCGTGCAGAGCTTCTTGTCGAAGACCATGTATTGGATGGTGGTCAGGGAGTCGGCGATGGTTGCAAGACCGGTAGCGGTGCCGCCGTAGGAGTTGTACTTGCAGCCGCCCCACGTGCAGTCCTTGCCCGGATTCCATGCAGCCCTCCATGGAGATGGAGAGCCCGACAAGCGGGGCGTGATACGTCGTCAGATACTCGGTGTAGTTATTGATGCTTACCTGGGCTTTGAGTATGTAGCCGGCTATGGCTTTGACTGCAGCCTTGACCTCCTCCAGGGATTTCATTTCATAGAGATAGCCGGTCCGGATGCTGCACTGCTCGCCATTGAAGGGATTGACGCCGTTGTTGAGGGCCATGCCGAGGACAACGCCGTAGTGCACGCTGGCGTGCGGCGGAGAAATGCCGTTGCACGCAGGATAGTCGTTCCCGGAACCGGTGATCTCCTGGCAGCCGATGACGGCGTAGTTGCGGGCATCCCGCAGCTCAAAGCCGAGCTCGCGCATCATGCCGGGAATGATGACTTCGTCATTCTGGAACAGGGGCAGGCCGCCGACGCGCTTGGTCGTTTCGAGAGCGCAACTCCAGAGTTCGTCGGGAGTGTTCTTGTTGATGCGCAGAGAAATGGTCGGATCGTGCAGTCCCAGTCTGCCGATGGTTTCGAGGACCATGTAGGTGACCGGGTTGGTAGCATCCTCGCCGGTATCCGGATTGACGCCGCCGATGGTGGTGTGCTGGTAGGTGTTGCCGATGCCGGTGATGATGAGCGATTGCCGGAGGCGCAGCGCCGTAAAAGCAGTTGGCCTTCAGGAAGAAGGCGTCGACGATTTCCTGGGCCTCATCCAGGGTAATGCGGCCGGCCTCCAGATCGGCCTTCAGGAACGGCCAGGTGTACTGGTCAAAGCGGCCGAAGGAGTTGGCCGGATAGCCGGTTTCCAGGGCCAGGAAGAGCTGATACAGTATGGCCGCCTGGCAAGCTTCCCAGAAGGTGCGAGCGGGATTCTGCGAAATCCACATCAGGCCGTCGCCCATTTTCATTAGCTCGGCCTTGCGGGCCTCATCGCTGCACTCGGCGGCCTTGTCGAGGCAGGCCTGGCCATAGCGCTTGATCAGCGCGGTGGCTGCGTCGCACATGATGGTGGCGGCCGTGTAAAACATGCACTTGTTCACGTCCTCGCCCATCAGGTTATTCCTGTGGGCGTCCAGCCAGTCCTGGGCCTGCTTGCGGATGGCGGCGTAGCCTATGTTGATGATTTTTTGAAAGCCGGGCGTCAGGTGGCCGGCCGTCATCATCATGAGGGGCGCGCCGGGCACGTTGGTGCATACGTTGAGGCGGCAGAGTTCATCGTATCCCGTCCGGCTGCCATGCATCCGCGGTTGCGGTGATGGTTCTGCCTTTCCAATAATCGCGGATAGAGAGGAGCGCCTCGACATCCTCGGGGCTGATGGTCAGCTTTAACTCTTCGCCGTCGGGATTGTGATACAGCCCGTCCTCCCGGAGAGTCCAGATCCCGTTTTCGACCATCGCCGGAATCCAGCCTTCGCCGCTCCACTCGGGATTGAATCCGGCACCCAGGAAGTTCTTGCCTTTGTTGCCGACGATGATTTCAAAGTCTTCGACGCGAACGGTCATCTGCGAGCAGACGTCATAGGCGATGCGCGCTCTTTTGATGACCGGCACCACGTGCTCGTTTCTCTTGGAGGACGCGGTGGTGATCAGCGCCCGCTCGGCGTCGGTCTGAATCACCCGGTCGCGGATGAGCTGATGCATCCATTGAATGCGGTCCGTTGCAGGTCTGAACTCGTACATGCGCCGCCTTCCTTTCCTGGCCTAACAGTAATGTTACTTCAAAAGAAGCGATAAGCGCGACGCCAAAGTTGGGATGGCACTGCGTATAAGCGAAAGCGCCGCGTGTCTGCGGGACTGACCGATGGGGTTGTAGTACGCTATAATGAGAGGGTGCGAGGGGTGCCGGGCGCAGGCTTAAACGAGACGCCGTTTAAGAAGGCTGCGTTTGACATGTTGGCCTTGAAGCCGTGATGGAGAAGAACCCGCCGTAGGGAATTTTAGAGGGGGCGATGGAGATGTCGACATCATTCAAAGGACGGTCCGCGCCATTGTCCTGCTCGACCATCCGGAGTATTGACCGGCTGGATGTAATCCTTATTACCGGCGACGCATATATCGACCATCCGTCCTTCGGCGCGGCGCTTGTGGGTCGGTATCTCGAATCGCTCGGCCTGACCGTTGGCATTATTTCCATGCCTGATGTCAATAATCCGGCCGACTTTTCACAACTCGGCGAGCCCCGGTATTTTTTCGGTGTCACGTCCGGCAACGTGGATTCCATGGTCGCGCTCTACACGGCGCAGAAAAAAATCCGCACTGACGATCCGTATGTTCCGGCAGATAAGGCGGGGCTTCGGCCCGAGCGGGCCGTTATCGCGTATTGCAACGCAATCCGCCGGTCCTTCAAGAACTGCGCTATCATCATAGGCGGCGTGGAGGCTTCGCTGCGAAGAATCGCGCACTATGATTATTGGTCGGACACCGTGCGGAGGCCGGTTTTGCTCGACGCCAAGGCCGATTTGCTCGTATACGGCATGGCCGAAAAACCGCTTGCTGAAATCGTAAAGCGGCTTAAGGGCGGAATCCCACTTTCCGACATGCGCGATATCCCGGGGACCGTCCGAAGAATTGGAAAATTCGATAACGGCACCGCGCCTTACGTCGGAGGCTTGTGCCCCCTTCCTTCCTTCGAAGAGGTGTCCGCGTCGAAGCGGGCCTTTTCCGAAATGACAAAATTATTTTTTGATAACCAGGGTGCCGTCTTCATTCAGCGTTGCGGGAATACCGGGATTGTGGTCAATCCTCCGGCGCCGCCACTTTCTCAAAAGGAATTTGATGCGGTGTGCGAATTGCCGTTCGCCTATGCGCCGCATCCGTCGTATAAGGAACCGATTCCCGCATGGGAGCAGATCAAGGATTCGTTTACCATTGTGCGGGGCTGCTTCGGCGGGTGCAATTTCTGCGGTCTCGGTCTTCACCAGGGAAAAACAATCCAGAGCCGTTCCAAAGAATCCGTAGCCCGCGAAGTAAAAAAGAGGGCAAAGGGAAAAGATTGGAAGGGCGTCGTGTCCGACCTCGGCGGCCCCACGGCGAATATGTACGGCCTTTTTTGCAAACGCCATGCAACCAGCCAGAAATGCAGCAGGCGAAGCTGTCTTGTTCCGAAGCCATGCCCGCACTTGATGAGCGATCAATCTGAATTTGCGGATCTCATCAGGCGCATCGGTTCCATGCACGAGGCAAAACATGTGTATGTCAACTCGGGCATACGAATGGACCTTGCCTTGCTATGGCCGGAAATTATTGAGCTTCTCGCGCAGACCGCAGTCGGTGGACAGATGTCGGTGGCGCCGGAGCATATTTCCCCGAATGTTTTGAAGCATATGGGCAAACCCGAGGAGTGCGGGTGGGATCGGTTCGCGACCGTTTTTGACGCGGCAAACAGAAAAGCCGGAAAAAAACAGTTTCTTATTCCGTATCTAATAGCGGGGCACCCCGGGAGTACCCTGGCGGACGCCAAGATGCTCGGAGACTTCCTTAAAAAAAGGAACATCCAAGCGCGCCAGGTCCAGGAGTTCATGCCACTTCCCATGACCGTGTCGGCGTCCATGTATTATACGGGCGAAGACCCCTTTACCGGGGAAAAGGTTTATGTTTCGCACAAGTTGAGTGAGATGCGACAGCAGAAAAAGCTGATCATGTGGTGGAAGACGGGAAGAACATAAACTGCCTGATCGGGGGGCGTTCCTGATCAACTTATCAAATCCATAATACAGCTTGCACAAAACGCAAATTATATTTTTGCGTCAAGCAGCGACCCAAAAGCTCTAAGTTGTTCCAATATGATCCCAATGAACCACTCCGGATAGAAAGAAAGGCGGAGAAGGAGAATCCTGGTGAATAGGTAGCCGAGCAGTAGAGCCACTAACTCAAAGCAACGCAGTTTCTTGACAAACAATAATATATTTACGATAATGTAAATACATATGATTCGATTTGAGTGGCATGAGGCAAAAAATCGGAGCAATAGGAAAAAACATGGTATCGATTTTGAAACGGCGCAACTTGTCTTTGATGATCCCCATTGCGTATCATTTGTCGAGCGGGTCAACGATGGTGAGGAGCGCTGGCATGCCATTGGCTCAATCGAAAATATTATTGTGATTGTCGTGGTTCATACGTATCGGGAAGAGGCTTCGGACGAAGTAATTCGCATAATCTCAGCCCGCCGTGCAACCCGGCATGAAAGGAATTTATATGCCCAGGCTATCGGCTGAAAAACGGAAAAAACTCGAGAAACTCGCTGCCCGCCCATACCGGGAGATCGATCTTTCAGATATCCCAGAGATTCGGGAAATACCCTCAGACGCTGTTATAGGCAAGTTCTATCGGCCGAAAAAAGAAACCGTTACGATTCGAATCGATGCCGATGTTCTTGCTTGGCTGAAGGCTTCCGGTAGTGGTTATCAAACGCGAATCAATGGCCTTCTCCGCCAGCTGATGCGGCGGGCGCGAACGCGGTAGTTCAACGACGGATAATTAGAGGAATGGCCTCAGAATTAAAGATCGTTGGCGAGTTTGCTTTCGATGGGAAGATACGGATGCATGGGATGTCGAGATCGTGGATTATCACTAGGAAAGGAATGTCATGGCTGGGAACAAAATGAGGCCCATTCATCCGGGCGAGATTCTTCGCGAGGAGTACTTGGTGCCCCTCGGCATGTCGGTTAGTTCTTTGGCGAAGGCTCTAAATGTAACCCCGGCACGAATTAATGACATCGTTCGCGAGCGGAGGGGAATTACCGCCGATACTGCACTGCGACTGGCTCGCTATTTTGGAACGGATGCTCGATCATGGATAAACCTGCAGGCAGCCTACGGCCTCCGCCTAGCAGAACTTGCGCAAGCAAAGCGAATTGCCTCAACGATTCGACCCCGAGCCGCATAAGCTGTCAAGAAGCAAGAAGCAATCGGAGACACCCCGATTCAGCCCTGCTATTCTTTCTTTACCGCAATCGGCAGCCGTGTTACCTTAACGCATACAATTTGGGCCCATAGCTCAGTTGGTTAGAGCAGCTGACTCATAATCAGCGGGTCGTAGGTTCGAGTCCTACTGGGCCCACTTCAAAACAAAAGACTTACGGCTTCCTTAAAAATCCCAAAAACCTTCGGGGTAGCACCGGGGTAGCAAAAAACTCCTCGTAAGTGGGGGCTATTGGCTCGATATGCCATTGGATTTGAGGCTAGTTCTCAAACACTACTTCAACATTGATGGACATCTTTTCCATATTGCCGTCCTTCATGCCCGGTTTGTATTTTCATTTTTTTTACGGCCTGGATTGCCGGCACAACAATACCTGGCTGATCCTCGGGCCAGTCGGGAATACTCACAGATCCCACGCGGCATTTTCATTAACTGTGATTGAGAGTTGGAGCATGACGGGATTAGCGGTACTGGTATGAATGCCGGCGAATCTTTTAGAGGACACCCAATTTCTTCAGCAGATAGCTTACCTTTTCATAGGCATCCCGTTGCCGCAGGGTGCGTTCTTCGTTGTCCTGCGCATCAAAGAAATCGGCGACGTCTCTTGGGCCGATATGATCGAGAGACGCGAATTTCCCGGCGATTTTTCTTAAGCCTTCTTGAACCAAGGGCATTTTCAGATATGGCTCGAAAGCGTTTGCTACCTCATCCAGTCCGCCAGGATAATTTTGGATTACGAAGTAAAGGTCATAGGCATCCTTAGCTTTTCGCCGGTCTTCCATGGCCATCCCCTTCATTATAAGGAATGGCACGACTGAACTAATCTGCACCTGTACTTCATCCAGCGCCCCATCCGGCAACTGACCCTTTAGCGCAATTTTTACGGGTGGGATTTCGAAGGCTAAGTCACACCCTCGTGCTTTCCGAGGCCGCATTTCTAAGATTGTTTGCGTGCGATGACTCTTTCCGGTGCCGCCGTATTCGCCGGCCAGAAAATCGACCTTAACGGTCTGCCCATGCACTTCCTTGTGAAAAATGAACGGCTGTTGCTCGTCTTGAATATATCCGCTATGTCCCAGGATTTCGCTAATTGTGCGATATCCGCTCTCTGTCAGTTGCTTGTGGTTCAGCGCCAGATCGACATCAATGCTTCCGATGTGGCTATCCTTGCTTTGTGGCAAGAGCAGATCCGGAATCCATCCGCCAACCAGAACAATATTGTCCGATACTCGCCGAGAATATGCACCAATTCAATGATCACGGATCTCGCGGCTTTTACTGCTTCGGACGTGTAGTCTACGCGCTCGTCGGCCATGCGGGTTGCATCACTTTCTCCTTAAGGAATTCTGCTGCTTCTTCCCCGCGACCTTTGATCCGGCACAGATCCAAATAAGTTTGCAGCGGTGAAGTTACATTAACCGCGTCTTTGGTTTCCGCGCCACTAAAAACTCCATCATCGTAAGGTGCTACTAGGCTGATATTGGCCCCGCTGGCAACGGATTTCAGTTCGAGCCGGCGTGCTACCTCGTCAATATTGCCGGAAATATAGGCCATGGCACGTTGATAGCGGACCATGGGGGCAAAACGCGCCGCGCCGGAAAAACCTGCCAAGGCGTAACGCACGTTATTTTGTTCGCAATCATCGGCCAACAGACGCTCCAAATCAGCAACGGATCGCAATGAATAATATTCCCGCACCGTGTTGCGACCAAAATCGTAATTCTCACTCCACTCTACAAGCAGTTTGTCCGGAGCAATCAGTCTGAAACCATCTCCGCCAGTCTCAATCCATTCTCTTTCCAGGAGCAGTTGCTTTACGTTGGCGACCTGACCGAGACTTACTTTAGCCTCTTTGGCGAGAAGCTGCATTTTCCAGGAACGTATCGGAGAAGAGAACAGCGGACGAAGCACTCGCTCGGCTTTGGGAGAATACAGCGAGCGCAAATCTCGCTTCCGAGAAAACGTATTCTCCTTGCCTTCTTTTGAAATAAAAACCTGATCGAATGAAATCCTACAGTTCCCGGCCAGATCTGCGAATCCAAAACCATCTTTCAGGCAAATTTCCGCTGCCTGAGCTGATATATAGGGAGCCATGATAATGCCATAGGCATCCGGCACTTCGCGTTGATAGCGAAGCAACTGGTTCACCGCATCTCGGACAATGCGCGGCTGACCAATAGCCTTCACTTCCACGAGCAGTGTGCGCGCGCCTGTGGGAGTTTTTGCCTTAAGCCTAAAATCCGCTTTGTCATTCTTGCTGCCCGATTCAGTCTGGGTTTCGACGTCCAAGAAAGGTACTTCTTTGAGGCACCGCAGCAGCGCCTCTTTGGCTTGTTCCTCGACATTCTCTAGTTTCATTGTAATTACCACTTTCAGCAATTGCTGAAAAATATCTCTTTGCTGAAAACAAGTCAAGCTATTTTCACCGAAAGCAATAATTTCAGCATATGTTGAAAATAGTAATATTAATGAAAAGATTATTAAGTAATTGTAATACAATAAGTTATAAAAGCATTTAATTAGCTAGAGGAATTGGCCATAACTCAAAAATAGCCGTGCGCTGAGCGATAGAAATGACTTCTATAGCTCATGAACTGGAATTGCCCGCAACTGTACTAGCTTGAATGCAACTTCAGAATGCGACTCCTATCCATGCCAAACTTCTGATAGGGAAGGCCGGTTTCCGCAGAGCCGGCGGATCGGGAAAGTGGCGACGGCCTGGCTTGAAAGCGAGGTCGATGCGTGGATTCAAAAACGCGCTTGTGCACAAGAATGATCCAGTGTTCTACAAATCAGCAAAGATGGATACGACCAGGCTTTCACCATTTCCGCAGGATGCCGGCTTTTTCATAGGAGTCTGAAATATGAACAAATCTGAATTATCCAATTCTAAATCTCCAGGGGCCGCAGCAGATGTCATAAAAAGAGTCGTCCTATCGATGGGCGGGAAAGGTGGGGTAGGGAAGACCTCCCTCATGACAAGTTTGACCGAGTGGTTTGACGACAACCAGATTCCCGTCAAGATGCTGGACCTCGATATTGAAAACAAAGCGCGCGGATCGCTGACTCACTTTTTCAGCGGACGCGTTCCCAAAATAAACATCCACACTCCTGCTGGACTCGACGCTTTTATTGATCACCTTTCAGACGGCGTCCCGGTAATTCTGGCGGATATGGCTGATGCAGGAAGAAATCGCTTGCGGACAGCGGTTGATTTACTGGTACACTGCTTTCCACCGAAGTGTTGGGATGGAAATTTGTTATGAAAGGACTGAAATTTATGAAAAAGGTGCCTTGTGCCGTTGCAGGGGCGCTCGTCCTGTCTTTAATGGTTCCGCAGGCGCTTGCCTGCACCAGCATTCTGGTCACGAAGGGTGCCAGCAAAGACAGCTCCACGATGATTACCTATGCTATGGACAGCCACGAGCTTTACGGCAAAGTGGCGTATCGACCTGCCGGATTGCACCTGCCGGGAACGATGCGCGATTTGTTTGATGGTGAAACAGGCAAGTTTCTGGGGCGTGTAAAAGAAGAGCCCTTTACCTACGCCCGGGTGGGGCATATCAATCAACACCAGTTGGCAATCGGGGAAACAACGTTCACTGGCCGCGACGAGCTGGCGGGACCGGCCGGCATCATTGATTACGATAATCTCATGTGGATGGCGCTCGAGCGCTCGAAAACAGCGCGCGAGGCAATCGAAACTATGGCCAGGCTGGTCGACGAATATGGGTATGCGTCTACGGGCGAATCCATATCTATTACCGATCCCAACGAAACATGGATTTTTGAAATAATCGGCAAGGGCAAAGACCGGAAGGGGGCTGTATGGGTGGCGGTGAAAGTTCCGGATGGGTACATCAGTGCGCACGCCAATCTGGCGCGCATTCGCCAGTTTCCTCTCAACGATCCGCAGAATTGCCTGTATTCCAAAGATGTAATCTCATTCGCCCGGGAGAAAGGATGGTTCAAAGGGGAAGATAAGGAATTCAGCTTTGCCGACACATACTGTCCTCCGGACTTCAGTGATTTGCGTTTCTGCGAGGGACGCGTGTGGAGCGTTTTCCGCCGAGCGGCTCCAAGCCTGAATCTCAGTTCCGATTTCATGAAGGGCGTCAAGGGCGCCAGCCGGCCTCCCCTGTGGATCAAAGCCGACAGGAGCCTTGCCGTACGGGATGTCATGGAGCTCATGCGCGATCATTTTGAAGATACGGAATTTGATATGACAAAGGGCGTCGGCGCGGGTCCGTTCCGGCTTCCATACCGCTGGCGTCCCATGGAGTGGGAGGTCGATGGCCAGAAGTACTTGCACGAACGTGCGATCAGCACGCAGCAAACAGCCGCGTCGTTCGTCACACAGTCCCGTTCCTGGCTGCCGGATCCTGTGGGCGGGATTATCTGGTTTGGAATGGATGATTCCTACAGCAGCGTCTATGTTCCTTTCTATTGCGGCATTCAGGAGATTCCCAAAGCCTGGGGTAGCGAATCGGGAAGCTTCGACGAATTCAGCTGGGGTAGCGCTTTTTGGATTTTTAACTGGGTGGCGAATACGGCTTACGGCCGCTACAGCGATATGATTGTAGATATTCAAACGGTGCAGAGGGAATTCGAGGGCAAATTCATGGCCGACCAGCAGGAGGTTGAAGGGCACGCGGTCAAGCTGCACGAGCGGTCCCCTGCGGAAGCCCGGAGGTTTTTAACCGATTACACCGCGTCGCAGGCGAATCTGGTGCTGGCGGGCTGGAAGAAGCTTGGGGAATTCCTTCTCTGGAAATACCTGGACGGCAACCTGCATATGGAAAAGGGCCAGAGCTCGAAGCGGGGGCACCCGCGCTACCCGGATGACTGGTACCGGCACATCATTCAGGATAAGGGCGATTCAATCAAAATGCCGAAAGAATAGGGTCCTGCCCGGAGGTCAAGGAGCATCGGGTGCGTATAAGTGAAATACGCTGCACCTTTTTGGAATCGGCGTCGGCAACTTCTGATAATTCCAATATGTCTGCTTGAATACCTTCGATTTGTCGGATTATACATCCCTATTTGACTATGTCCCCGTGTTCCTTTGTGCGATCAACGCCATATCGGATGGAATTTCAGGCCACCAAGGTGAACGGCGATACTTTTGTCGGGGTCAGAGGCGGATTGTCGGCTTTGCGCCTCCTAATCCGCCATGGCCGCGCCTACAACGCGATCCACTGGTTTTATGATTTTATTATATAGAGCTGCGCGACCCATAACACGCTCCGGAGCACCCCATATCACCCCCCAGGAAAATCGACCGCATCTGCCGCGCTGAAGCAATAGAATTTTGCTCATAGCTGTCCTCTCCAAGTGCCGCCGGAAGTGTTCACCCGCCCCCCCCCTGTTACCGCTTACGGATCTTCTCGCCAGCGCCCGTCATCTGAACAGTCAGCAGACAATTTCCTATCTCCACCCAGGCTACGGGACGATATGAATAGTTGATAGCGCCATATATTTGAAAGCCATCTAGTTTCGCTATCAAAAACAAGATGGAGGGGAAATAGGGAGCAGAAGAACGCCACCGGATCAAACTAACTATGGACAGACAAGAAAAGGGACGACTTTTTATTATAATGACCAAGCTTCAGGCGTTGCAGGGTAAGTTGAAAGACGCAAGTGAAGACGTTGAAGGAAGGCTGAAGGAAGAAATTGCAGACCTAGGAGAGAAGTTGGAGGAAATTTGCCGGGATCTCTATGAGCTTGGAGGCAAATTGAACGCGCCGCAGGAGTCCACTGCGCGTTATGACCTTAATCGCATCGTCAGGGAGCGATTGATTCGTGGCTGGACACAGCAGGTGCTTGCCAATAACTCCAAACTTCACAGGGCTACCGTGTCTGCAATTTTGAAACGAGGGAGAGGGTCGCCAAAGAAGATCCAAGCACTCGCCAAAGCGGTCGGCCTAGAACTGGCTGACTTGATCGTAGACGAATAACGAGAATTATTTATATAGCCCCGCGCGACCCATTCCAGTTCTAGCTCATCCCGCCCCCGCTTCCAGCTAATATCATTAGGGTATGAGGGACTAAAATACCTTTGCGTCCTCTCATTTTTTTCCCTTCATGTACGCGGTATATCCCTCAAACTCATAGGTTAGATATAAACAACCAATCTCCTTTGATTTAGCAGTCACATCAATGCGTATAACGCTGATTCTATTAGGTAGGGGGATATCTATCCAATTACAGCCGAAGATGCGCTCTCCTTTTAGCAGTCCCGCCATCCAGTCCGCTGGCCCTGTCCAGATACTTCCATTATTGAGGAGATCCATTTCGTGAACCGGTCTGCCATAGATTTTTGCAAGGGCGGCTCGAATGTCTTTGAAGGCACTCTTCACTTCATTTCCAAAGCCGTTTGTGTTGATGTCTTTGCTCATAGCCACAATTTTCAACAGCCCATTTTCCGGAGAAATCCTCAAGGCATAAGACTCAAAAATAGGATCGGCTTTGGGTGCATTGCCAAAAATTGTAGTATCCCCGTTTGATTCCTTTATCGCACCGGCCCCGACGATTTCAATGATTTGTTCCTTTGTCATCCCAGCTTCAAATCCAAAAGGCCCGGATTTTTCTTGGGAAAACGTTTGAATTGAATAGCATAGGAAAGTCAAGCAGATTAGAGTTTTCATTCGCCCCCCGTTTCATTAAGCATTGTACTCACGAAGTTAGGGAGTATAGCAAAAAGTGAAAGAATGAAACTACTGCGGAATAGATCCCAAAGTCATGCGAGATCAAGACGAAAAGCTGAGAGACCAACAATCGTGGGTGACGATGGCCTCAACAAATGGACTCCGGCTCTAGGGGGGCCAAGCCAATGGCCATCCTAGCCCTGTCGCATTTCTCATCCGCCCGGCCCGCCGACCAGGACGGGTGGAGAGTTCGGCAGACCTGTGGCCGATTGGGATAGATGGCGCATTCGACACGGTGGCCAAGCTCGCCTATCAGCGCCGAGCAATGCGGGCTCGATTGGTTCGTGCCCTTCATGACGAGGCGGACGCCGCTGAGCCTCTCTGTCATCTCGGCCGGCACACCGCCACATGTGAAATCGTCAGCCTCGGCCCAGTAGGATGAAACCATGTAATGAGCGCAACAGGCGCCTCAACTCAGACACGGATTGATGCCTGGAATTCTAACCACCCCATCGTTCTTGAAGCTCCTGAAGTCGAAAAATTTCGGTGCTTCAGCAATCTACTATTGGTGAATCCATCATTGCCCAAGTGGCATTGTAAGGAAGAAAAAGCTGAATAGAGGCGACACTGCGGAAGCAGGTTCAATCCCATTATGAAACTGATCCTGGCTCCCGCTTATGTGAATTTGGAACTCTATGAGGATAACGAATCTAGAGTTTCACTACTTCGGTAGCCTGGAGGCCTTTGGGACCTTTTGTAATGGAGAATTCAACGGAATCTCCTTCATTTAGCGACTTATAACCATCCCCTTGTATTGCAGAATGGTGCACGAATAGGTCATCCCCAGAAGCAGGACTGATAAATCCATAGCCCTTGTCATTGTTGAACCACTTTACTGTGCCTTGTTCTTTCACGTTCCCACCTATCTAATCGGATTATTATTGGTGTTGCTCCGGGACAGGCCGAAGAACACCGATTATTCAAAATCTGCAAAAGAATAACAGGAGAGGTTCCGGATAGCTGTTCACTTTTGCTCACTCAACTTCCCAATTCTGATTCCATTTAGGCAAACCACCGCCTCAGGCGGTGAGACGCGAAAAGGCTCAGCCGTTCAGATTTGCGTCCCATAGGGACGCGCTGATAATAGCCCGGCACGTAAGTGCCGGGAAGATGCAATGAAAACAGGGAGGAGTCCCTATGGGACTCGAATCTATATTTCTCGACTATTTCCCGGCACTGCGTACCGGGCTATTATCATTCCGTCCCTAACGGGACGGCCCAACGCCGTTGCTTTCGTCAGCCGATCCCGCGTGCCTCCCTCGGGGAGGCTTCCTGATGCCACCCGCGCTGCGGGTGGAGTGTTCACTTATTTCAACTCTGTTTGACGTCAACAATGAATCCCCCCCGTTGCCTCAATCAAGAATTTTGCTTGAAGGGGAAGGGAATCGAGCGGAATTCTGGCTGCAGAAATAACATCCCGATTTTCTATGAAATATTGAAGGGTTGAGACATACTTAATAGAGTAGGCGTGAATTATTGATCAATGTAATTGTCGCCCATCAGGATGAGAGCTTTATTGAATGGATATCGTCCTGGGGCTACCCTGTAGCGGGATTCAGCGCCAAGAATTACTTGAAAATCCTCGAGTACTACTCAACGACGACAACCCCGGAGCGGCTGGTGAGAGATTTCGAGCTGATCATGGATGCCGCCTGCCAGCAGCTGGAGCTACGGCCAGACACTCCTGTTATCCTCGTGGGAATGTCCCGGGGAGCAGGGCTCTCGGTGGTAGCAGCGGGACAGGCGGCGTTGCGTCCGCGTCTGATGGGTGTGGTCGCCGTTGCCTTGACGAAGCAAGAGGAGCACGTGGTGCATTACCGTCAAAAAACGGCCGGCCAGAAGCCAGGTGCGCCGGAACGCGAACTTGTTGAGATTAAAACGTACGAGTACCTTCCACGTCTTGCGCCTGTGCCGGTGATCCAGTCCACCAGAGACGGATACATTCCGGCTTCCTCCGCACGCAACCTCTTCGGCGCGGACACCGAGCTCCGACGTCTTGTCCCCGTAGAATCAGCGAACCACAGTTTCAGCGGAGGCACCGATACTTTGTTCCGCGAAACCGAGGCAGCCCTCGAGTGGATTCAGCAGGTAAGTCACCGAGAGCCTGCCGGAGCCTCCTCCGCCGCGCCGGCCCTCCGCTGACTTGTAGAATGCGGTTGGACCCCAGCAACTCTTTTATTTCGAGCTCTAATGTTTCCGTAGTTTTCGGGTGGGTTGGTACGCCCTCAGGGTCAGGACGCAGACCCTTGAAGTGGGTTTCTGATTTGGCTGAGCGGTCGTTCTTTTCGGTCAATCCTCTGGTCTATTATGGATTGTTCTCGACGGGATCCTGAGAGATTGCCCAGCTGTAGATTTTTATTGCTGTTGCCAGGGTCCGATTAACTTCAATCTCGAGCATCCGCGAGTTTGAGTGGAGGGAAGGTTCCAAAGGTCATTCTTCGGAGGCGGCCGGCACGACGATAGATCACGCCGAACGTTGTCCGGCCGCCGTTTACACTTCTTCCATTCAACAGAGTTGCAGTCAGATCGCTGCTCATGTTGTGCAACGATGCATAACTTCAATCCATCTCTGCGCTTTCGCTCGGCCTAAAAATCGAAGTCCAGGAGCATTGTAAACAGGTCATCCTTGACTGCGTTGGTCGAGTTGTCTGCCCCGAGCACTCGATGGGTGTATTCGCCATGAAGGGCTACGTTCACCGCGGACCAACTCCCGAGGTAATAACGCAACAGCATAGAATAGGCGTCCACTTTGTGGTCCGCGTCATAGCCGGGCGGGCGGACCCAGTTGAACATCGCCGATGCCACTAACCTGTTGTTGGCAAGAGCTGCCCAGTCTAGTTGAACGGCGCCTCCCCAGAATGAGTAATCTTTTCCCAGATCAAAACTATTGAAAGCACGGTTGTCAACGCCCCGGAAAGCCATACCCTGGAGGTTTAGCGTTTTCCAGTTCAGGCTGAAATCGCCGCCGATACGGTTATACGAGCGATTCTCCCGGCCGTTGATATCGCCAACCGGCGATACGATCGTATCCGTAAAATCCGTCGGTTGACGGCCGAAATAGCTGAAGAAACCGACACGTTGGCCGGCCGATTGGCCTTCGCCCGCACCGAAAACCTTGGACAGAGCGAAATAGACATCGTTGTTCCTATTGTTGTCCGGGTTAGCTCCGGTGCCGTTAACATAGCCCACGGCGTACTTCAGGCCGGGCTTAAACCGCCCCGTAGCTTCAATTCCAATCTGGTTTGTTGAAAAATCGAAATTGTTCAGCGAGCCGCTGAAATTGTAAATCTCGTAAGGCTGAAGAACATAGTAAAGCCGCCTGGAGCTGAGCAGCTGGAATCCCGGCTCGAATCGGCCTGCGCGCAGGTTGAGTTTATCTTGAACGATGTTGCTGAATACGACATTAGCCGATTCGATGGCGGCAAGCTGAGCAGGATTGTCCCCGTTGCCGGGTCCGGTAAAATCGGCGGCTGGTTCGTCGATGCGCGGTGTGTAAACAAAAAAGAATGAGATGTTCTTGTGAAGGACGCCCGCAGCCAGTAAGTCCAAACCGTAGAGGTGAGAACCTGAAGCCGTTTGCCCGTCGGAACCGTAAACGCTATATCCGGCCGTTGTCCGCACGGCGAAAGGGATTGCATTATCAAAGGCGGTTTTCTCGTGTCCCTCCTGGCCTGGGATCTGATAGCCGTTGTCGCGGAAACGCTGGCCAAAGTCGTTGAGTTTTGGGAAGGCCACGTGGCACATATTGCAGTTAAAGCCATATTTGCGGGCGAATGCCGGAATGGCCATTGCAGCCTGACTAAGCATAAGAAGGCTGAAGGCGGCACCAAGAATCCTGGTCAATGTATTTTTCATGTCTTCCTCCTCACTTATGGAATTCTTGCGGGGCGATTGGTTTGACGTCCGCAACTTCAGGATTGAGGCTATCCAGAGCTTTAATGAAAGCCACGAGAGCCTTTTTTTCGTGGCTGCTCAAACCTAGCGGAACCATAAGCGGATCAAGGTTGGGATCTTTTCCGCCACCTCGATCATAGAAATCAATCAGCGACTCGAGGGTCTTCTCCGAACCGTCATGGAGGTATGGGGCGCGGCGCGCTGCATCGCGAACAGTGGGCGTCTTGAAGGCTCCCATGTCTCGCGGATTTTTGGTAATGGCGTAGCGCCCGACGTCGGGATTCTTGGGGTCCTTGGCTGGAACACCCAGGTTGTGAAATCGGCCGTCACTGAAATAAGGGCCCCAATGGCATGCAGTGCAGTGTCCTTTGCCATTGAAGATTTCAAGGCCCTGCTTCTCCAGCCGGGTTAGGGAATCTTGATCGCCGCGGGCGTAACGGTCGAAGCGCGAATCGGTTGTGACGACGGTCCGTTCGAAGGCAGCAATGGCGTCCGCAACCTGGTCAACGGTAATCGGCCCTTCCCCGAATACGGCTTTGAATTCCTCCTCGTATCCCGAGATTTTGGAGACCGTCTGAATCATGGCCTGGTGAGAATTTCCCATTTCAATGGGATTCTGGATAGGGCCCTTGGCTTGGTCTTCGAGCGAGGGAGACCGTCCGTCCCAAAACTGGAGCGGGCTATACGCGGCATTGGAAACCGGCGGCGCCCGGCGTCCGCCGAACTGACCGCGGATGCCTTTGCTGGTCGGACCTTCATCGGACCAACCCAGCGCAGGATTGTGACAAGAGGCGCAACTGACTGTGCCATCGGCCGACAGCCGTGGATCGAAATAGAGTTCTTTGCCAAGGTGGATCTTCAGGCTCGATGTCGGATTCCCTGGCGGCGAGACCACTGTTGGGAGCGGGCCCAGTTTCTGGGGGCCGAGCTGGTTGACGTTGACCTGAATGATCTGAGGCGTCTTTTCATCGGCCAGGGCCCGGATAACAAGCCATCCTGCCAACAGCAGACAGACGGGCAGGGCTATTAGCCTAGTTTTCTTGCCCATTTTTCCCTCCTCCTAATTAGCGACAGATTGAAAGAAGAAAATAACTACCCCCTTTGGAGATAAGCCGGAATTCCCATGCGGCTTGGGATCCAAGCTCATCGGCACTGGTCGCATACTATGACCGGGAAAGCTGACCTGTCAAGGAAATGAGTTTACTTTCTCCAGTCAAAACGTAGGGATAGTAAATAAGTAGCGGCGAAGACTAGCTGGCTGATAAGCGCGATGGCTAATCCCAAGCCCGCGCGGCCGGTTCCGTTTAAATCTTAGCGGTAGAAATAACATCCCGATTTTCTATGAATTATTGCGGGATTGGGACATACTAGAGCAGGCGTGCATTATTTACATCGTCGCTGTTCCTTTCCAAAAGCTATGGAGTAGCCTTCACGATCCTGTGTCCTTTGTTTCGGGAGTTGACTGATGCCGCTACGTTTCCTGTGTATAATAGTAAATGATTTGAAGGGAATTAGTCTTCTACGCGAAGGAGTTGCCAATGGAAAACTTGACCTTCGAAAGCATTGAAAGCGCGAAGCAATTAATAGAGTTGATGATTGAAGACGTGAAAAATTCACGCAAAGAGATAGACTCTGATATAGACGCGGCGGAATTGGATAATGCTAAGCGGCGCAGAGAAGCTCTCCTCGTAGTAGCTCATCAACTCAACCTGCTTTCTATTCATCTGACCAGCAGCAGCCGTATTCTTAATGACTTAAGAAGCCTCCGGCGCCTCCTTCTTACCGAGCCTGACTCTCCCATCAAACCAACTTCTCCCTAGGTTGTAGTGTCCACCCAGCTCCCATCGTGTCTCATTTTGAGTAGTACAATGTCATCTCGCCTGACGAAAGCGGCGACGACGGTCAATGATGCTTTCGACGGGCTTCGCCGTCGCAAGCGAGGCCGTCCCGTAGGGTCACGAAGATCCGTGAACTTGTCGTGTTCTCGGACAAATGAGCACTTGTGATCACCCCTGTGAGCTGTACTGAACTGACGCGCAATTTCCAATCGGCTATAAAAGTCATGAAATTATGATTCTCCGGGGCGGGATGCCTTCGACAACCCGGGGGTTCAAAATGAAGATAGCGAGGAAGCTATGGATAAAACACTGAAAGAAATACTGGGTTGGATAAGCCTGTTGGTCGGGATTGCTCTTCTGACTGCAGCATTGCCGCAGCAAGCGGCTGCGCAGGACCAGGATGATCCTTCTGGCCGAGTGGCCCGATTGGGGTATATGAAGGGCTCGGTTTCATTCCAGCCTGCGGGTGAATCGGACTGGGTACAGGCGGTTTCGAACCGGCCGATGACAACCGGCGACATGCTCTGGGCGGACCAGAACTCGCGAGTCGAAGTGGAACTAGGGTTTGCTGTGATACGTTTGGCAGGAAACACCGGCTTCTCGTTTCTTAACCTGGATGATCGGACGATGCAGATCCAGCTCACATCAGGTTCGCTCAGTCTTAGTGTGCGTCGGTTGAACCGCAACGATGTTTTCGAAGTGGACACGCCCAACCTGGCATTTTCGGTTTTCCAGCCCGGACGATACCGGGTAGAGGCTAGCGAAGACGGAAACTACACCGTCGTAAGCGTGCGCGAAGGCGAGGGCGAGTCGACCGGCAATGGTCAGTCCTACACGCTGCATGCCGGGCAGAGAGCCACATTCAGCGGTACGGAGTCGCTCAACGCAGACGTGGTCGACATCGGCGACCCCGATGAATTTGACAACTGGGCCTCCAGCCGCGACCGCCGCCACGAGGGATCCCGCTCGGCGCAGTATCTCTCGGAGGATGTCGTCGGCTATGCTGATTTGGATGATTATGGCGATTGGCGCGACGATTCGAACTACGGACACGTTTGGTTCCCCACGCGGGTTTCTGCCGGATGGGCGCCTTATCGCGAAGGCCACTGGGACTGGATATCTCCCTGGGGTTGGACTTGGGTGGATGACGCTTCGTGGGGCTATGCACCTTTTCACTATGGACGTTGGGTGACCGTTGGAAGTCGCTGGGGCTGGGTAGCCGGACCAATTAATGTTGCGCCGGTTTATGCGCCTGCACTTGTGGTCTTCCTCGGCAGCGGCGGCATCGGATTTGGAGGCAATGTGGGATGGTTCCCACTGGGCCCGCGGGAAGTTTACGTCCCGTCTTACAATGTGAGCCGGGGGTACATGACCCGAGTTAATAGCAGCAATACGACAGTCAACCACACAACGATAACAAACGTCTATAACACAACCATAGTCAATAGATCTACCAACATCACCAATGTTAACTATCTGAACAAGAATGTTGCGGGCGCAGTAACTGTGGTTCCGCAGCGCGCCTTCGTCAACGCACAACCCGTGGCCGCAGTGGCAGTCGCCGTGAACGCGCGGGAGATAGCTTCCGGGCCTGTGAGCTCGCGGGCGGCCGTGGCGCCCTCGCGAGAGAGCGTGCTGGGATCGAGGGCCAATAGATCGGGACGCGTAGCTGCGCCGCCTCCGGAGAAATCACCAATTGTGGATCGACCGGACAATCAGCCAGGGAATGCGCCGAACGCCGGAAGGCCAGGCCGGCCCGCCAATACGTCGCCTGTGAATCGGCCGGGCAACCGGCCTGATTCGAATAAGCCTCCTGAGGTGACGAATCCTGTTCAGCCGAATCCGCAGCCGGAGCCAATGCTTCCCGCGCCCGCTCCGGGATTGCAGGCTCCTCCGCTTAGCGAACTCGCACCGCCTCCTGCGAAAACTGAGCCTGCACTGCAGAAGCAACAGCGGTCCCAGCCCAAACCGCTGATGACGGAAAAGCCTAAACCGCTGACACCGGAAGAGAAGAAGCTCCGGGACGAACAACGGAAGCAGGAAGAGAAGAAGCTCAAGGACGAACAACGGAAGCAGGATGAGAAGAAGCTCCAGGATGAACAACGGAAGCAGAATGAGAAGCCGTAGACCCTGCAGTAGCAGAAACGACGGCTGTCGAAACATAGATTATTCGGGCATCCTGAGTATTCTCAGGGTGCCTGATATCCGTGAGAGCCACAGGGATAGCTCGCACGGATAGATTGGGAAAGGAGGGTTCCTGCGATGATATTCTGCCCAAAGTGCCAATCTGCACGCTTAAGCCGTTCGCACCGCCGCGGGAGGGACTGGGTGTTCTTCGCGCTGCTGTTTTTGCTGCCTTACCGCTGTCAAAGCTGCCGGCACCGGTTCTATCGTCCCAGCTTTGCGTGACAGGAGTGCGCCCCCTGGAGAATAGTTTGGAATCTATCAATGGAGAAAATTGATAGATTCCATGGTCCCTTTGAGCAAGGCTGCCATGAGCACTTTTGATCAGTTGTGCGGTCAATCTTGGACGGCCATGTAGCTCATCCTGTGACAGCAGAGACATGAAACTTTGATCCGCCGCTTAGGACCGGTTGGGAAAAAGCCAGCGGCCGTTAGAATGGAGAGTCGCCATGCTTTGGATAATTGCTGTGATTCTATTTGCTTTATGGCTATTAAGCCGATTCTTCGCTTTGGGTGGATTCATACAAATACTGCTGCTTCTGGCACTGGCCGGGGTTTTCATTAGGATGATTCAGGTCAGAGGACGAATCGGCGGATAGACGGGAAGACATTCACTCTCCGGAAAAATCGCTCTATGTGAAGGCACTGGTTATTGGCGAACGAGATTCACCAAGGCTGGTGCAGTAAATTGCCGGATCGTCAGAAACCGGGCATTGAGTCTCGCAAATCCCGCACCCGATGCATAGATCAAGATCCACAACGGGAACTCCTTGATATTCCACTGTGCCGTCCGGCATGAGCATTTCTGTTTCCATCATCTTGATGGCTTTGGGAGAAGTCGGGCATTTCTCTTCGCATACGGTACAGGACCGGCCCAGGGCATAGGGGATGCAGCGGTTTTTATTAATCCAGGCTGAGCCAATTTTGACTTTTGTCTTTTCCTTGATCTTAAGCTCCTTAATAGCGCCGGTTGGACATACCTGAGTGCAAAGCGAGCAATAGTACTCACAGTATCCAATTTTGGGCACCAGCACCGGAGTCCACAAACCTTCCGGCCCGGCTTGAGTGGATGCAGGTTGCAGAGCGTTTGTCGGACAAACCTTCATGCACTCCCCGCACTTTACACATGCGGCAAGGAATTGCGGCTCCGGCAGCGCACCGGGAGGTCGGATTAGCTTCCCTGAAGGTCTTTTTGCGGATGCTGAAAGGCGGAACAGAGGAACTATCGACAGGCCGAGCACGGTAGAAAAGATCCATTTTCGGCGGGGGAAGTCGATGGATTTTGTGTCAGCCCGCGACGCCAGGATCGGGAAGGTGATGGCTTTTGTGGGACACTGAGAAGCGCAGGAATAACAATATACACATTCGGCTGGCTGCCAGTCTTTATTGGGAAAGGGAGTCGCCTGGGTCTGGCAATGAAGCGTACAGATCTTGCATTGGGTGCACTTCTCCTCATTTACCTTAACTTTTACCAGGTTCCATCGTGCCAGCAGAGCGAGCAGTGCTCCGGCGGGGCATAGATAGCGACACCAGAAACGTTCTCGATACAGATTCAGAAGAATGATTGCCAGAAAAACCAATCCTATGATCATTCCCTGATGGAACGTTTTGTTGATTGTCAGATTTTGCAGAATCTCGCCAAGGCTGTCTGCAAGCGCAGGCATTCCGATGCCCGGGAGAACGGATACGGTTGCACCGCCTGCAATCGCCGCTGCCGGCAGCACGACCGCAATAAAAGAACGATACAGGAGGGAGAGGGGATCCAGGTAACCGGCAAGATCCAATGTAAAAATGCCGGCAGTGAGGACTACAATCAGGACGGCATATTTCAAATGCAAAAGCCGATTCCCTGCGAGCTTTGGCGCATGCCACTTCATCTTTTTAAAAAGGTACGAAAAAAACTGGAGCACAGCGCCAAATGGACAAACCCAACCGCAAACGTAGCGACCGAATAGAAATCGTCAGGGTAACGGGAATGAGAGCCCAAAAGAATACTTTTAGGAACTCCCTCGATGCAATGAAAGTTGTCAGAGCCAACAATGGATCGAAGTGAAAGAAACGCTCGACCTGCCCAATATAATCCTTCCCCGAAAAATGCGTTCCCAGCAGCAAATAAAGAAACAGGCAGAAGAAAATAATTTGACTGAAAATCCGGAACACCTGGAGCAGTCGATGGACAAATGAGCGTTTCTTGGCCAAGACAATATTTCTCCCGGAAGCAAAATAGAAGAACTTCAGTTTCCTAAGAACGCTGCTTTGGCAGAATGCTTTATCCGTGAAAATCCGTGGTTCAATCTCTTCAGGCCCTGATCAATACGCTCAAGTTTCTCTTTAGGATTGGAAACTGATCTTTTGAAGCGGCAGCCCGGAATTGCCGGAGCTTCCGCTGCAAGGATTTCATGAGCGCATCATCCGGCGTGCCTTTTAATATTTTTCGGGTTTCCTCTTCTGAGATGTCTTCCAGGTTTCCGGCAAGCTCGGCGATCCCCTCATTGGCCGGACAGGGAGCTTTGCACTGCATGCAACCCATCAATGCGTGATGCATGCTTCCGAGAATATAGTTGGGAAATTCTCCGGGATTTTCGTTGAAGAGCGTCAGGCATTTATCAATATTGGTGCTATAGTTCCAACGATTGATGCATCGAGTCGGGCACGTTCGTTCACAAGCATGGCAACGGTTGCATTCTTCCAGAATTTCAAGGTTGGTCCAATTGTCTTCGGCGAATGGATGATCGGTAAGAAAGGCGTAGAGCACATTATAACTACCCATCCCATCCACAAAAACCAAGCTATTGCGGGCGTAGCGGCCAAGTCCGCTGCGTGCAGCCAGCAGCTTCAGGGGAGTGTGTTGGGAGATGTCCACGATGCGCCTGCCCGGCACTTTTATGATGTCCTTCTGGATAATGCCTTTAAGCTTCTCTGCATTTAAATCGTCGATGTAGTACTGGAATGGAATCATAATCCGGTGGGAATTTCCGTCCAGCCGGAAATTCGAATACATGTTTTTGGAATACGCCGCAACCACAACCACGGATTTTGCATTGGGAAAATCGCCGGGCACTTTGAAATTCAAAGGCAGCAATCTGATCGAGATACATTTTATTGCGGCCAAGCTGGCTGTTATTCCGCGCGGTATTAAACTCGTTTTGAAGCGCCGGGAAACGGCCTACGGGCAAGGTGCGATATTTATAAGAAGGAATTTGAGAGGGATCGACCGTTCGACGCGGGCGCATTTGCCGGCGTCCTCGCCCTCCCCATCCTCCCGGAAAATCCTGAGGCAAGAATACGGCGGCGGCCATGGCTTGCTGTAACAATTCCCGGCGGCTCAATCGAGATCTTGTTGTAATCGATTGCAAATCATGCGGTTTGGAGTCTTTGGGATTCAATGGATGATTTCCTTTCTTTGCCTGAAATATGAAGCCGCTCCAGTCAACCTGCTACTCAATACCGAGACCGGCTTGCCTGATCCTGCTAGTCCAAGAATTCAAAACAATCTTTACTAAATACGATCGTAGAGGTTTATGTTTCAAAACTGTTTCGATGAGGATTATGTAAGATACTATATACTTAGGATTCGGAATGCATTCCTCAAATAAACGAAGCATCATGCTAGGGCAAACAATATCTGAAATATGTTGCCTTAGTTATTTAGAATCTAGATTGCGGCCGCAATCTTGGCGGTTCGACATCTGACCGGAAAGTAACTTTGATAAACAGGATTTCCGAATCACCTGCCGTTTTGATCGGCGGACCCCACGCCTGAACACCGCTGCTTACGATAAATTGAGTATTGCGCTTTGCCTTGGTCCCCCAGGCAAGTTCATATTGAAATGGCATAACCACAAGGTTTACGGGAAACAGTTGCCCGTTATGAGTGTGACCCGATAATTGCAGATCCACCCGGCTTCGGCTTACGCTCTCCATGTCTGTGGGACTATGGTCTAATAAAATGATAGGCAAATCATCGGGAGCAGCTTTTAAAAGATCCTCGATCGGTTTCTTTCTTGAAGTGCGCCCGTCTTTGCGACCCACCAGATAAAAAGCATTATCGATTATTTCAAGTTCATCTTCGAGGAGACTTCATTCCGGAATTCACAAAGAAGTCATTCGAGTTGCCGCTATGGCTTTCGTGATTGCCGGGAGCGGCATAAACGCCATACTTTGCCTTGAGCCTGCGGAACTGCGTTTCGAAGCTGCCTAAGTTTTCATTGCCGTGTCCTTCCAAAATGTCGCCGCCGATCAGGATGATGTCGGGGTGCAGGTTGTTAACCTTGTTCACGAATCTATCAAGGAGTCGATCATTTGTGATCTGGCCCAAGTGAAAATCCGACGCAAAAGCTATCTTCAATTCTTTTATCGTTGAGGACTTTTGACGGAGTTCAATTGAATATTCTTTTACCTGCAGGCTATTGTTGTTTATTGCCCCTGCAAATACAATCAAAGCTGGAATGATCAGGCAACAGCCGAGGCGAATGGTTCGAAATTCGGGGCTGGATATCATCTCCGTACGCAGAAGCTTTACGATTCGTGCCAAGACGATCACAATTTCGATTGTCACTACCAACAAGGTGAAGTAGAGCAGATAGGGAAGGCAGTAATAGCCGACGATCGCGAGGGGGCGCGCCCAACCGCTTATTTCGCTGTGAGAGAGCGACTTCCGCGATTGGATAGCCGAGAAACAGGAGAATAAAAAGGAATAGAAAAATTGCTTTTAGAGCGCGGGCTTCGGGATGAGTTTCCAGACACGAATGCAGGCATAGAGGATCAGAGGAGAGAAAAGGATCATCTCAGTTAGCAGATACATTTATTGGAGCTCATTCCATTGTGTAATGTTAATAGCCCACGATTTTAAACTCAGCGCTCATGACTGAATTCGGCGTCGCGTCCATGCAATATATCGGCGAAAGGTGAGCGCCAAGCCGGTCCATACCAGAATCACTCCGGCAGCGGAAGCGATTCCTGCAATTGTCTGGCCCAGGAATCCATAATATTCGCCGGTGTGAACAAATCGCATCCACAGCCGTGCTCGCAAGCCAGGATCCATATCTTTGAATTGTTCCGACCGAACAATTTCTCCCGTGGATTTATCTGCGGTAATTGTCGATCTGAGCTGCGGTTGACCTCCTAAACCGGCGTCAACAGAGAAGGCAACAGTTTTGTTCGCAATGGTCGGCAGCTGAAAGCTGATCGTCTTCCATGCGCCAGCTCCCTTTTGGATATTTCCCAGCATTTTATCCAGGCCTTCCAGCTGCAAAGGCGCTTGTTGGCGATCCGGCCCACCTCCGGGCATTGCGCTGCGTGCGGCAGATCCCGACGGCGGCCCGCCCCTCAGTCCTCCAGGCCCCGGCGGACCGGTCGGGGGCAACAATTGGCTGCCTGCCATTTGGAACACCAGCTTGCTGGCCCATGGATAGGAAATGACTACTGCACTGAGAATGATCAATATCAGCGGCACCATACACCAGAAGCCGAGCACATAGTGCCAATTGGAATCGCGCCCCTTACCCGATAATCCGGCACGAAACCATGCAATGGCGCGAACTATTCCGCGTGTCCACTTATTCGGCCACCAGAGATACAATCCGCTGATCGCAAGGAATAGAAAAATAAAATTGCAGGCGCCCGTCACCGCCTTTCCTATCTTGCGGTTTTCGCCCGAGAGCGCCAGCCAACGGTGCCAATCGGTCATGACCCGGAAAAAAGTGCGGACGCCATGCGATCCAGCGCCTAAAAGCTCTCCTGTATACGGATTTACGAAGGTTGTTTTATTGGGCGCTGTCGTGATGCTTGCCGGCATCGTCGGATCGGATGAAAGCGAGAGACTTATGGGATTCGCGATTGGCTGCGCTTTGCGGAAGTTCTCAATAAGTGCCTCGGTTGAAAGGGGCATCGCATCGGCAGCTGCCTGCACGCGATACGTCTTCTTATCTGCCCATGCAGTCATCTGTTTTTGATAGGTAAGGGCCACTCCTGTCACAGACATTATCAATACAACGATTCCGGTGATAACACCGCAGAAGAGGTGAAGCCAAAATACAGCTTTTGCGAAAATTCATAAATCTCCAGCTAGAAACGGAAAGTATATTGCAGTTTGACCGTTCCTCGATCGAAGCTTGGAACATAGTCGTGCTCATAGGTTTTAAACCAGCCACGGTTCAAGACCAGGAAAAGATCGTTGCCCGGTTTCAGGATCCAGCGGAAGCGTGTTTGAAAGCCAAGAATTCTTGATTCGGTATCGTATTGAACCGGTTAGCCCAGGATATATTTGGAGTGAAGTTATAATCCGCCTGTAGGGAGAAAAGCTGTGTGAAAAACTTGCCTTGAACGAGATCTACATCGGCCCGCTCCGCCGCGAGTCCTAAAAGCAGGTGATGACCGGGCTTGAGTGTGAGTCCAAACTCCAGATCTCTTCTCGTGCCGTTGTAAAAGCTTCCAAAATTCGCCTCGAAATTGACTACCCACGGCCTCTTGGTGGCCGTTTCAACACTGACGCCATAGCGCGTGAATTGATATGAACCCGCAGGTACCGTAACGTCTCCGCTGATGGGGAAAGGATCGGGCAAACGTTCGAATTCCGGCGTGACCTGGATTTCGAATATATCCCCTGAATTGAATTCAACCTCAAAAGGAGAAATGTCCACTCTCCAGTTGTCCACACGATTGTCCAGATTCGTGATCAGCTCCGGGAACGCGTGGAATGTGATTTGCCGGATTCCCGCCTTTTCCGGGCGCGGTCTGAACATGAACATTGCATTTGTTTTGCGTATGCCGTTTCTGGGGACAAATCCCAGGGCCGGGCTGAAATTTTCGCCGATCTGTTTCCAGGAGAGATTGGCAAACCAGCGGTCATTGGGGTAATCGATGGAAAATCCTCCCGCATAGTCGGTGGTGTCGCTGAACTCGTCGTCCGTGCGGAAAGCGAAAAGACTGAGGCTGAGGTTCTTATCCCCCTTGAAACTCGAGGTGGCAAAGCGCGCATCGCCGCCGATCAGGGTATTATTTCCGAGGCCGGAGGGATTGCCGCGCGTGAAAATCCCGCCCACATAAGACTGCCTCCAGAAATCCCGGCTGACGCGTGCGGCAAGCAGATTTTGTCCGCTGAGGCCTACCTCATCGACATCACCGGTTTGGACATCAAGGAAGCCAATGTTATATCGGGATTGCCTGCCTGTGATTTTTGCGCCGGCGATGATCGGCACTTCGGTCGGGATCCCGTCCTGTTCCATCAATCCTATGCGCCTGCTGAAGAAAGGGATAAGGTCCGGCATCATGGGATTTCCGGTTACCACGTCAAAAACGCCTGCGCCTTCAAGGAAAAAGGCTCTCTTTTCGGGATAGAAAAGATCGAAACGGGTCAGGTTCACCTGCCGTGCATCAACCTCCGTTTCTGCAAAATCGGTGTTTATGGTAAGAGACGCGTTGAGATTCGGGGCCAGATTTTTCGAGACATCGAGGCCGCCATCGGCTTTCCAATCGTTTCCTTCCTTGCGTACCACCAGTCCGTACGGACGGATATCGAGCCCCATTCCCTGGCGAACATTCGGTATGCCCTCCAATTGCCCGGCTTCCGCAAGATTGCTCATCCATATGTCCCGGCGGGCGCCGGACCATCGATTGGTCTCGTTATTCCGCTTGATCGCCCTCTCAATATTCAGTCCCCACACGGACTGGCCGGGCTTGAAGCGTAAGGTTTTAAAGGGGATTTCGATTTCAGCAACCCAACCATCACTTGTGATGCGGGCGTGAGCATTCCAGATCCCGTCCCAATCCAGGCTTGCAAACTCGGCGCTGTTGGAAATCTGTCCGTCCGCGCGCGCCCCGTTGGGATTGATTTTAAAGAAGAAACCATTACGGTGATCGAAGAATGGATCTATCACAACCGAAACATTGTCATCCACATCCAACTCCGCGTCGCGTGTGAGGTGAGTGGCGATGATGGACGCGGGCGAACGGTCGAAACAGGTTATGCCGAAGAATATGGAGTCTTTGCTGACGAGAACACGGATTTCGGTCTTTTCGCTTGGGCTTTCCCCTTCCTTGGGAAGGACCTGGACCAGATCTCCGATGGGGACGGCGGATTTCCAGGCTGGCTCGTCCAGCTTGCCGTCGACGCGCATGCGCTCGCTAATGGAGAAAGCCTGCGCCTTCGCAGATTGTGCAAATGCCTGCTGCACTTGAATACAATGGATAATTGCGATCACACTTGCCAACCTAATAACTGACATCAACAGCCAATGATTCATGCCTGCCTCATTTAAAAACCGTATAGAAAAAATCCCAGTACTCTGCGCTCATTGCAGCGTTACATTTCCCAAACAAATACGGATGCTTTTAAAAATGTTCCACTAAAGCGCCGGCAATCAAACACCTTGGATTGTGCCCCGGATTGCGAGTTCTTCAAGGCGTGCGATGCGCGCCTCCGTGGGGGGGTGGGTGCTGAAAAGCCGAGACAGCCCACCCCCTGAAAATGGATTAATAATACAAAGATGGGCCGTGGCCGGTGAACCTAAAGGCCGTGCCGCGATCTGAGTGTACGATGAAATATTCCGGAGAGCGCTGGCCAGCGCCAATGGATTGCGGCTTAAATGCGCTCCGGTCTCGTCGGCCAGAAATTCTCTCGATCGGGAAATTGAAGTTTGAATGAGCATCGCGGCGAGTGGTGCAATCAGGATTCCCAGGAGACCGGCTAAGGGACTGGGGCCTTGATCCTCGTCGTTAGAAGAAGTGGACCCACCCAGAAATGATCCCCACATCGCCATGTTGGTTATCATGCTCAAAGCGCCGGCAAAGGTTGCGGCGATGGTCATGATGAGTGTGTCTCTATTCTTAATGTGTCCGAGTTCGTGAGCAATGACGCCTGCCAACTCGTTCTTGGTTAGCATTCGAATCAAGCCCTCTGTGACGGCCACTGAGCTGTGCGCGGGATTCCGGCCAGTGGCAAAGGCGTTGGGCGCCTCATCGGGAATGAGATAAAGTTTCGGCGTTGGAATTCCACCCCGTGCTGCTATTTCACGGACGATGACATGCAATCCGGGAGCATTGTTTCGCTCATTTCCTGGGCGCCATACATCCGCAATACCATCCGATCCGAGAACCAGTATGTGCATAGGTTCATGATGCCGGCAAATATGAGAGCCATTATCAGCCCTGACTGGCCGGCAAGCGCCTGCCCTATCCACAGCATCAGTGCCGTTAATACAGATAAGAGCATCACAACCTTGATTTGATTCATCTTCGATTCCCTGCCAATGGTTGATATGAAGTTTCCTTTATTGGCATGGTCTGTATTGCAATTTGATTGCCATAAATGACTTCGAAGAACTACGGCCTGCAAAAAATGGCTGAGGATCCAGGTTATTTCTTTAACGCAAAGATTTAGGTGCTGGTACCATCCTGAGAAAATGAAAAAATAGGGCGGCAAACATGCCTGTTGTGAAGTCCGATGAATGATTCAGGGGTGCGTTTTCGTGCATAGGTGTACCTTTTGGAACACCCAAATGCTCAATTGCTACCATGTTAGCGCAATAGGCATGGTCCATACCGCACCCAGGGCCAGGCTGCCTGGATTATTTATTCTGTACTGAAATATCGAAGGGATGTGTTGGCTTCTTGGCATAAGAGGGCAGCAGAATATGGGCTTCATTAGTGGGATCAGATTCAGGGTATGTCCTTGATATTGCCCTGCGCCAGCATGATTTGGGGGAATTACCTTGTTGGAGCTTGGGGACATGGCTACAATCCTTACGAGAAGGCGGCCAAGGGATAAAAGCAATGGAGATTAAGCCTAAATACGACTGGACCGGTGTTACAACGATAGCAGCCAGCATCGTTTGTATTAGCATGGTGCGACAACTCGTTCCGCATACGGCCATTCTCTTGCATAACATTTTGCAGAATTTATATGTATTGCCGATTGTGATCGTGGCTTTATATCGAGGGTGGCGAGGGGGGCTTTTTGCAGCAATCTTTTCGGGACTTTGCGATACGCTCTTCACATTAGGCACTCTGGCTGCGCAGGGATCCATTCAGGATCAGCTGACTAGTCAATCGGCAGAAATGGTGGACTTTATTTTGGTCGGGCTTGTGGCTGGCATTCTCGCCGATCGCCAACGAGAGCAGAAGACAGCACTACAAAAGACAACTGAGCAATTGGGCTTGGTATATAAAGAGTTGCAGGAGAATTTTGAGCGTATGAAACGGGCCGAGCGGCTTTATGCAATTGGACAACTCTCGGCCGGGTTGGCTCACGAAATTCGTAACCCGCTTGCCAGTCTTTCCGGAACAATCGGGATTCTGCGGCGCAATCCGTCAGCTGCCGAGAAACGTTCTGAATGCCTTGATATTATGGAAAAAGAATGCCAGCGCCTTAACAATTTGCTGACCAGTTTTCTTGATTATGCCAAACCCCGTCCCCCTAAGTTGGTTGAAATAGATATTTCGTCTGTCCTCGATTCGGTAACCAAATTGGTCTCACATACACTTGACCAAAAGTCTATCTCCTTACGAAAGGAGACGGCGCTTCAGTTGCCTTCTCTGGAATGTGATCCGGAGCTACTCAAACAAATTCTTGTTAACCTTCTCATAAATGCCATACAGGCAAGTTCCGATGGAGGAGAAATACTGCTTCAAGCTCGAATTCGCGGGTCGGATCTCCTTATTCAGGTGAAGGACCAAGGCAGCGGTGTGAGTGCTGAAGATCTTGATAAGATTTTCGATCCTTTCTTTACTACCAAGGAAAATGGCACGGGCCTGGGCTTATCTGTCGCTTATCAAATTATCGAGCAGCTTGGCGGAACCCTTACAGCCGAGAGAAATTCAGACCGTGGGATGACTTTTTCCGTTTTGATGCCGATGCATCCGAACAAAATCTATATGAAGCGAAGAAAAGTACTGGTAATTGATGATGACGCCAGTTTGCGGCGAGTCATGGAGATGCAACTGGAAGAGATTGGCTGTGATGTACTTGCGGTCAGCCAGCGGAAATGAAGCCTTGGGGGTGTTGGAAGAAATCACTCCCAGCCCTGGTCATAACCGATTTAAGAATTCCAGGCATGTCAGGCATGGATATTCTAAAATCGCTCCGAACGGATCACCCGGCAACTGACGGTCATTATGGTTACTGCCTATGGAACCGTCAAAACTGCCGTGGAAGCGATGAAAGCGGGCGCCTACGATTATCTGACCAAGCCCATCGATTATGATGAGCTGACACTGGTGGTCAATCGAGCGCTGGAGCACCAGCAATTGCTCGAAGAAGTACGCAATCTTCGCCTTACGCTGGATGAGAAATATGGTTTTGAAAGCATAATCGGCCGTTCGAAAATACTGCTTCGAGTTCTGGAAATGACGTCTCGAGTCGCCCAAACCGATTCGATTGTACTGATCCGCGGCGAGACGGGCACGGGAAAAGAATTGTTGGCAAAAGCCATCCATCAGAACAGCCGTCGCAAAAATGAGCCTTTTGTAACTATCAATTGCGGCGCCATTCCAAGCAACCTGATGGAATCCGAGCTTTTCGGCCATACGAAAGGGGCTTTCACCGGCGCAACTACCGCAAAAAAGGGACGAGTGGAGACGGCCGACGGAGGAACCCTTTTTCTTGACGAGATTGGGGAACTCCCGCTCGATCTACAGATAAAGTTGCTGAGACTCATTCAACAGGGAGAAATTGAGAAGGTCGGAGCAAGCAACTCAAGCAAAGTGGATGTTCGCATCATCGCCGCGACGCATCGGAATCTTCAAGCTATGATTGAGGACGGCACGTTTCGAGAAGATTTATATTATCGACTTGCAGTAATTCCCTTGGAATTGCCGCCGCTCAGAGAGCGGCTCGAAGATATTCCGGAACTGGTACAGCATCTTTTTATGAAATCCAAACAGAAACATGGCCGCACTCGAACTCCACCTGCCGGAATCACTGTTGCCTGGATTTTCGAATTATGATTGGCCAGGAAATATAAGGGAGTTGGAGAACGTTATCGAACGTTTGGTCGTTCTCGCTGTCGGAGACAAAATCTCCGCGGATGATCTGCCGGAATTTCTAATACGAGGAAGCTCTCTCCCGGACTTAATCCGGTTGGACTTGTCTCCTCAAGGAATAAGTCTTGAGGCAATAGAAAAGGACCTCATTATAAAAGCCCTGAAAAAATTCAATTGGAATCAGACGCAGGCGGCCAGATACCTGGATATAAGCCGAAGGACGCTTAACTATCGCATGGAGAAGCACGGCATCCGCAAAGATGCAGTTGAAACCGGCGCCGCCCCGTCGTCAGACTGAATTGCAATTCCCCTGATCGCAAATATTCTCGCTGCTAATTTCTCCGCAGTTAGAAAGCGCCGCTATCATCCTCCAAAAAAAGTTTGCTAACTGACGTTCCATCGCCAAGCGACGTTTGCTGCCACAAGGCTGGTGAAGGATGCAATTATGGAAAGTCCAAGAACTTCAGGAGGAATGGACGTAAACATAAAAAGCTTCTGGAGCCATGGGATGAAGAGCGCCATTGCGAGCAGCCCAAGTGATCCGATTGTAACATAGGCCTGAGGACCGTTTGGAATGAAGAGCGTCTCTATCAGAGAACGCTTGCCGGCGCGGCTTATCAGCATAAGCCCAAGATTGCAGAGAACTCAGGTCCTTCAGAAGAGTAGTCAGGGGTTTTTCTCAAGGCTGCTAAAATCCCATCAGGCGCTGAAATCCAGCATGTCCGAGATATACGAGTGCACCGTAATAGAGAAAGCATGCAATGGATGTCAGGTAAGAAACAATCACCAGTACACCATCCCGCTCAAGCAGTGAAAGCCCCAGCAGCAGTATCGGCAAGGCTGCAATCAGGTTGTTGAATGGAAGCGGGAGGGGAATCGCCGCCGTTAATCCCATTAGCATTACAAATATTCCATGGGTACGAATCATCGTGCCGTTGGCGGCAAAGAAAAGCATGCGCGGATGGAACCATCGTTCCATCCGCGCAGAAACTCGAAGAAGCCGCTTAATGATATAAGACAGCCGATGATGAGGAATGACTTTTACTGCGATAAATTTTGGAATCCAGACATCGCGTCCGATTGCCATCAGGAATCCAAGCAACCCGAGCGTGAGGCCCAGCGTCGTAGAGAGCACCGGGATGCCCACGGGAAGACAAAGCGGGAAGCTCAGAAAAACAAACAGCACCGCGTGGTTGCGCCGCGAAAGAGTGGCAACGATGGTTCCCAATGCAATGCCATCCCCATCCGCTTTTTCAAGAATAGCCAGCATCTGACGGGTCAGCCCATCCCGTTTGCTGTCCATGGAAGCAGTGGAGTCCTCGGCGATACATCGTCTCTCCGCATCAACTTGCGACGATGAACGCTTAGTCAAAAATATCTCCCAGCCAGGATTTTCGTTTATAGCCGTGACGACCGCCATGTTTTTGGTGATCATCATAATAGCCATGGCCTTCATAATAGGGATCGGCCACAGGACGAGGGACCTCTCCTGAAACGGGTCGCACCGCCGTCGGTTGCAGCGATTTATCAACGATCTTATCCAGTTCGCCGCGATCCAGCCAGACTCCACGACAGGTAGGGCAATAGTCGATTTCGACCCCCTGACGCTCGGACATTACCAAATCGGGTTCTTTGCATACTGGGCATTTCATAATCTGTCACCTTTCATTGAATTTAGCTGATGTTTCATTGTCAGAGTCTGCGAAAGCCATGGAATTGATTCTGCCCGGCAAAAAAAATCCAGCGGTGTCAGAGACACCGGAATCATCGCTTTTTAAGCGAAATACCCAGCTCTTCGCCATCCCCGCAATACACTGTATCCAGTTCAGGATTTGCCGAGACCGCTTTTGCATATTCAGGCGCCTGGCTTAGGTTATCCGCTATAATCAGGCCGCCGGGACGAACTAATGGCAATAATTTGTTCAGATAATCGAGATATCCTTCTTTGTCGGCATCAATAAACACAATGTCTATGGGCGCTGCCAAATGGGCAATGTTTTGATGTGCATCGCCCTCAACCACTGTTGCCAGTTGCTCTACTTCAGCCTTTCTGAAATGTTCCCGGGCCAGTTCTGCGCGTCCGCGGTCAATTTCAAATGTTGTTAGTTTGCCTCCCGTGTTTTGAAGAGCGAGGCAGATCCAGAGGCCGGAGTACCCAGTGGAAGTGCCAATCTCAACGACGTTTTTAGCATCGGCCACCTCTGTCATGAGCCGCAGCATCCTTCCATCCGCGGCACTGACGCTTAGGTATGTTTTGCCTGCCGACTCCATTTCGTTAAGCACTGCCAGCACTTTATTTTCCTTCTCGCTTTTGGCAATCGGTTCAGTTAAAGACCTGCGAAAAGGAGACCATTCGTCCAGATCCAAAAGTATGATGGCGCCGATTGAGGCGAGGCCGAGAACAACTCCTATTATGATGAGCGTGCGCTTCATCCGTTTACCCTTCCGTTTCTGCCGCAAATCCAATGCAGATAAACCCCGTTCTGCTTTAGACGCAGCCAATCTGCCGTATTACATATTTCCTTTCAGGTCTGCGGTTGGCAGGACTCGCGTATCCCTGTCGGTGGAAGCACATTAGAAATCCTCCGCTTTCGCTTTATTCTCCACGCCAATGGTATTGATACGCTTCTGAATTTCCTGAATTCGCTTCTCCGTCGGCGGATGCGTGCTGAAAACGCCGCTTAGAACGCCGTTGCGTTGCGTTGAAAGGCGATTCAGTTTTGCCAGAACATCCAGAAACGCAGCAGGGTCATATTTCGCGGCTGAAATGAACTGCAAGCCGAGGCTGTCAGCCTGGTATTCTGCGAATTGAGATAGTTGCATCTGAGTGAGCTGCTTCCCCATTTGAGCGGCGAGCACTTTAATAATCTGACTTTGAGGGCCTTCTCCTTCGCCGCCTGCATTTTCAAGAATCAGCGCTGATGCCTTCTGTAGCAAGCCCTCGGTTCTCAGCTGCTTTGCGGAATGTTCTTTCACCACGTGAGCCATTTCATGGCCAATGATGGCAGCGAGCTGGTTCGGATTGCTTTCGGTTAACTTGATGAGTCCGTCATAGAGATAGATTCTCCCCCGGGAAGCGCAATAGCGTTTACAGCCCCATCCTTCGTCCGCAAAGCTTTGAATTCCCAGGCCCATCCTCCCAATTCAGCGGGACCGCGATAGTCAGCAGGCAAAGCGCCAACAAGCCGCATCCCCACCGCGCCAATCTGGGCATCGATGAATGACTCCGTTTCAAGCCCCTGTTTTTGCGCTACTTCGTTCCCAAGCAGGATTTGCTCCTGGGGTGAAAGCGTGAACAGATTGGGCAATTGCGGCAGTTTGATGGATTCGGGGAGCCCCAGCTCTGCAGGAAGCTTGATCTCTTTGGGGATTTGAACTTGGCTTGGAATACTTGACCAGGCACGCTTGGCCAATCCGTAGGCCCAATCCTTTATTCCAGTTGTGCTTGCCAGCGCAATAAAGCCGACTGCCAGCATCAATAACAGCACGCAGCCGCAGCCCGCCACGGCCAGCTTTGCACATTTCTTTTTCAGTTTGTGGAGATGCATTCAATTCTTCCCGCTATGAAGCACTGTCGGCTTCTTCTCTGATGCTGTTTCCTGTGAGATATTCTCCTAAGGCGTTGTGACATCCGATAGCGGCCGCATGATCAAAAATATGGGGCTCCATCCATAGTCTGACTACAACTCAACGCCAGGTATTCGTGTGGATACCCGCACCCTATTCTCTCACCGGCGGGAAAAACGTATCCTTACACAATGAATCACTAGCAATTTGATGCCCAGATCTATGAAGCCTTTGTTTTGCGAGGAATAGGCAAGCTGTTCCGGCTCCCTTGCAGTCAATACTCTCGTCGTTGTCGAACTACCCTGTTGCTTGTGTTTCTGCAGATGTAGCGCGGCTGCTGTATTGATAGGGCTTGGCAAGATTGCCGGCTGAAGGTTTCAATTATTCGGCTACGATTCTTTGCCTGTACCATTTCGTACGCAGGCGTACCATTTGGTGCAGTAAAGATTGGCAAAACGCGCCAGAAGAGCTATAAATCTGCGCACACATTTGAAATAAATGCCCTTAATCCTTAGGGTATGTTTATTACTCTTAAGCGTCGGATCCTGTGTTTGTAATGACCTTTATGCTGCAAATGATTTGCCACAATGAGCCAATCAAACGTTATGGACTCAACCATCCGAAAAAAGCTGCGGAGCTAAGGAGTGCTTTACAGATACCGTTGTATTTCGAAGGGCGCGGAGTGATCCAAGGCTGCTTTCTTTTCTTTGAATTCCCGCGCAATAACGTCAAACCACTGTTCGCTCTGATTATTGGCGCGCGCCACTATCCTAAGCCAACGCAATTCCATTGGATGAAAACAGCCGTCAACGAATGCTAGGCGCAGCGCATCACGAAAAAAACACTTCTTAATTCGTTCATCGGCGAAAATGATCGGTTCTCTCGTGATGTGGGCGTTCGATAGCAGGTCATCAATAGTTGCTTCACAAAATCGCCTATCAAAATCAAGGACTGCCCCCATTCGAAGCATAAGCTTCCTTTCGCGAGCATCAATGCTTCGGTCCCTTCTCAATAACACAAGCAGGCCTTTATAATAGTTGCTCCTACTCAATAAAGATAAAGTCATCGATAATACCCTTCCAGCCGCATAAGTGCATTCCAGTGCATATACTTATAGAGTTCCAGCGTCTTCAATCCTCATTGCCTTGGGATTATCTGCTTCATTAATTCACCTGAAAAACACAGAAATGATGATGCAATATTCAGCCCAAAGCCAATAATGCGCACATCAGGTAGTCGATGAATTGATGAAGAAATGTGCCGTTCTGACTTCACGATGGAGCTATGCTGTCGGCCACGTTTGCGTATTTCGCAGGTGCGCCGGATTGCTCTGAATGATGCCGTCATCTGCAGTCTTGGTCAAAAGCGTCGAGAGATTGCAGCTCGCATACTGAAGATAAATCAAAAAGTTTTGGCTCAAATCCGCTGATGGCAATTGGATAGTGTGCAGTTAGGCATGGAACACGCGATGTAGCTTTCGGCCACTGCGCGGTATAGCCATTCGAGGACATTGCATCATGCGGTTGCTTTTCGATCGCGGTACTCTCCTGCTTCTTGGAGATTTAGCGGACGCAGAGAGCCTTCCTGGAATTCTTTGGGATCCTCGTGTTAAGGCCTGGCGTGCGCCGGCGCGTTATTACAGAGAGCTGTCCTGCGAGCTAGCGCTGCGGCACATTGCCTTCCAGGATGAAGTCCATCCCCAGCTTGCGGCGCCGCCGTTCATCCCTCAACCGGAACTACGTCCCTATCAAGCGGCGGCAATCGCATCGTGGGAACTGTCAGGTCGCAGAGGAATAATCGTTCTCCCGACGGGTTCCGGCAAAACCCGTGTGGCGATTGCGGCAATTGCGCAATCCGGCATCCGAACACTTTGTATTGTCCCGACACGCGTGTTGATGGCCCAGTGGATTAAGACTCTAAGCGAAGCCGCCCGAAAACCTATTGGAGCGTACGGGGACGGAAGCCGAATCGAACAGCCCATTACGGTCGCCACATTTGCCAGCGCATTCCGCCATATGGATACTCTTGGCAATCGCTTCGATCTGCTGGTAGTCGATGAAGTGCATCACTTCGGATCGGGTGCTGGAGACGAAACACTTGAGATGTGTATAGCTGCCGCAAGACTTGGTCTGAGTGCGACGCTCCCGGACGGTGAAATCCGAAGAGACCGATTGGATGCGCTCATCGGGCCCGAGGTGTATCGAGCAAGCATTGAGGAACTTGCCGGTCGATATCTTGCCTCCTTTCAGTTGGTTGCAATTTCCGTCGGGCTGACGCATTCCGAACGTCAGGCCTATGACGCCGCTATGTCGGTGTTCCGTCCGGTATGCCGCGCATTCTTCAAATCAGCGCCCGAGGCTTCATGGTCTGATTTCGTAACCTCGGCAGCAAGAAGTGATGCAGGACGGCGAGCCATCGCGGCCTGGCGGCATTCCCATGCAATCGTCCGTTACACAAGAGAAAAGCGAAGTATTGTCAATGACCTGCTTCGGCGCCATCGCGATTCACGCATCCTCGTATTTGCCCCCGATAATGACACCGCATATGACGTGGCGCGTGAGCATCTTGTGCAGCCGATTACCTGTGATATTGGGCCCCGGGAGCGGACACAAGCGTTGCAACGTTTCAGCAAAGGCGAGTTGCGAATCCTTGTAAGCGCACGCGTACTGAACGAGGGTATTGACGTTCCGGCCGCTGACATTGCCATAGTAGTCGGCGGTAGCCAGGGTTCTCGCGAGTATATCCAACGCGTTGGGAGAGTCTTGCGACCTGCGGAAGGGAAGAAGGCAATCGTTTATGACATTGTAGCTCGCGGCACTTTCGAGGTACGACGTGCTGATGAGCATCGGAGGGCGCTTGCTTCCGGCTAATCGCATCCAGGTCCGGATTGTCGGAAACGAGGCAATGCCTGTCTGGATTGGAACCGAAGATCATCCTTGGCTCCGTGCTCTTCTTGCCGACTTTGCCAGACTTGACGGCCACCCCTCTTACGAGGTTGAATCCTTTCTGCGCAATCCGCCGAGAGTGTTTTCCCCCGCCGGTAAACGGCAGATGGCGATATGGACTCTTCTCGATATGTGTACACGTCAACGCCCGCTTCTTGATGTGGGCAAGCTACGAGCTGTGATCACTGAAGAAGCGCAAAAAGCCCGGGATGAAGGACGTTTCGATCGGTCTGAGGTCATTGCTGCGGGTGCACAGCGCCTCGGATTATCCGTCGCGGCGATTGACGCGCAACTATTTTCAGATCTTCCGCGAGAGCGATGCGTCCATCTTCCCAATGCGATTCCCGATCCGCATTCGCTTGCGATACGTACAAACCTCGCTCTTGCACAAGGCTTACTCAGGCTGGCATCCGAGGTCACTATCGATCTCTATGGCGGAGTCCGTGCGGTTGTCCGGCAGATACACCTGGGGCGCCTTCTATGTATTGTCCGGCGCATAGAACCCGAGACAGTGCGTTTGCATATATCGGGAGCATTCTCGATTTTTCACCATACCATCATGTATGGCCGCGCACTTGCCTCGATCCTTCCGATGCTTTTCTGGTGCGAACGATTCAATCTGACAGCACGCTGCATGCTTCGCGGCCGAATTGTAAACGCGCGCTTATGTTCTGGCGATCCTATCGCGGGTGGAGACCCGCCGCGCGCTTTCGACAGCCGCCTCGAAGAACGTTTTGCCCGCGAATTCGGCAAAGCAACTCTGGATTGGGATCTCATTCGCGAACCTGAACCCGTTGTTTCTGACGATTCCTTAATATTCCCTGATTTTGCACTAATCCATCGGCGGGATGCTTCAAAGCGGTTCCTGCTTGAAATTGTCGGGTTCTGGACGCCCGACTATCTTCGGGAAAAACTCAGTCGTCTTCGCAACATACTCCTCGATCCATTGATCCTTTGCATCGATCGGAGACTGAATTGCAGCTCCGACGAGGTGCCGGCACATTCGCGCATCGTCTGGTTTGAAAGACGGATCGATCCAGCTGCCGTGCTGGCGGCAATGAATCAGCTCGGAGATCGGGCTTCATAGTTGGATTTTGGGGATACGGCTCCCAGCGGAGCTTCCTGTTTCCCTTCGGATTCAAATCCCGCCAGGAGGTGCTCCAGCCAGGGGAGCATGTGAGAGACTTGTTTTGCGCGGATGATGACATCCCACAAAGGCTCGAGCTTTTTCCAGCCTGCGGTATATGCGAAATGCCGTAATCGCCTGGCCCAGCTTTCTTTAGTGGACGCGGCGCGCAGGATGGATCCCCACCGGTAAAAATCTGTATAGGCCTTCCAATAACCTGCCTCCAGTTGATCGGGACTCAATCGGGCCGGGCGAAAGACGCAATGCCGCGTGTCGTATAGATCCCAGTTGTGATGCAGAATCCTCGACTGCCGTGCCATGCGGGCGTAGAGTCGTGTGCCCGGGTATGGCGTCAGGATGTGGAAGGTTGCCGTCTCGATCCCCTTGCTCAATGCCCACTCCACCGTTCGTCCAAAAACGCTTGCATCATCGTCATCCATGCCGAACACAAAGCTTCCGTTCACCATGATGCCGAGATCGTGCAGCCGGTGGACCGCGCGGTCATAATCACATGCCACATTCTGTCTCTTGCGCTGACTGTGAAGGCTGGCCGGATTTAGTGTTTCAAATCCCACGAACAGGCTGCGCAAGCCGCACGCGGCGGCTTTTTCCAGGAGTCCTGGAGTCAGCACGGATTTCACCGTACCCGCCGCCTGCCAGAGCCGGCCCATGCCCCGCATTCCGTCGAAGAGAGCACCCGCAAATCCCGGATGCGCGAAGAGATGGTCGTCAAGAAAATAGACATGTCTTCCCGGCAACCGCTCAATTTCCGCCAGAGCCGCATCCACGGTTTGTGTGTAATAGGAACGGCCCCCCTGAAAGAACGCGTCCTTATAGCAGAAATTGCAGGCGTGCGGGCAGCCGCGCGAGACCACAAGCGAGTTGGGTATCAGATATAGATGGTGCTGAATCAAATCCCTGCGCACTGGGGGCGCGCCTTCCAGGGTGCGCTTTGCCGACTGATACACGCGCTTTGGGATGCCCGCTCTGTGGTCCCGCAGAAACTGCGGCCACGTGTCTTCTCCTGGACCAAGGAAGATGGTGTCGGCATGTGCGGCGGCTTCTTCGGGTCGCGATGTTACGTGGAGCCCGCCGAGGGCGACATACACGCCGCGATTCCGGTAATGATCTGCGATTTGGTACGAGCGCCTGGCCGACGTGATGTAGACCTGGATGACAACAAGATCCGGCTGGTCGTTGAGGTCGAGCTTTTCAACATGTTCGTCCACGATGCGGGCTTCGTCGTTGCTGTCCAGGTATGCGGCCAGTGTGGCCAACCCGATCGGCGGAAAGAGCGAATATTTAATGGGACGGAAAAAAGGGCTGCTGGCTTCGGTGAGAGCAGGCAGAATCATTTTAACTTTCATGGCATAAAAGATACCTCTTGTGCTTTGTATTGTAAAGTACTTTACTTCAAGGAATGATAGGCGCATTTATTCTCTCCAGTCGTGATTTGGAAAGTGTATGTCCTGGGAGCGCCGGCGTCCCGCCTAATGCCGCATACTTTTTGCAGGCGAAACCTTTCGGAGTGCGGCAGCTTGCTGCCGCACTCCGAAGGCGCCCCGAGGGCGCAAAAAGTATGCGGCATTAGCCGAGACGCCGGCGTTCCCAGGACAAAAACCATGAGGCATTGGGCGTAGCGGCACTCTTGGGTATGCTTAGGCATGTTTGAGATAGCGCAGGTTCATTGAGGTATCATAGTATCCGCAGCAATCAGAGGATGCGCAATTGGTTTTCGAAGCCTGGAGGCGCAATGGAAAACACCGTGATGACCGTAACCGGACCGATTTCAACGGATGATCTTGGCATGACCCTCATGCATGAGCACGTCACCTTTGCCTATCCAGGCTGGTTCGCAGATGACAGCCTGGCACCCTATAACCGGGAAGCGGCGGAAGTCGAGTGCCTCAAGGTGCTGGAGGATGTGAAGAAACTTGGAGTGAAGACGATTGTTGACGCGACGGCGGCGGATGTAGGCGGCCGTGACCCTGTCCTGCTAAGGAATCTCTCCGTTAAATCCGGATTGAATATTATCGCTTCCACCGGGCTCTTCCCGGAAAGCGTCGGCGCGGGAGGCTACTATAAATGGCAGTCGTCCATGAGGGGCCGGAATCTGGCAGAGGATCTTTGCGAATTGTTTGCCACGGAGCTGAACGTCGGCATCCGGGGAACCGGCATCCGAGCGGGACTCATTAAAGTGGCGACAGGCGATCCGGGCATCAGCGACTATGAAGCCGCGGTTTTCAAGGCTGCTGTGCGGGTAGCGCAGGAGACCGGAGTCTCGATTATCACGCATACGGAAGGCGCGACAGTAGGACCTGCGCAGCAGGATCTTTTTGTCAAGCTTGGCGCAAATCCCGCAAGGATCATGATCGGCCACCAGAATAACTCGGAGGATATCGGGTATGCCTTGTCCCAGCTGAAGAAACCGGGCTTCTATCTCGGCTTTGATCGATGCAATCCGCTGATGTCGCCTGCTTCGGAAGACAATATCGTATCCCTGATGACGCAAGGATATGGCGATAGGGTCATGCTTTCACATGACTGTATTTTTATGTGGCTCGGGAGGCCTGGGGTTTTACCTCCGCAATTCTCCAATTGGTACCCGGACTACTTATTCAAGAAGATACTTCCCAAAATGAAAACCGCCGGAGTGACGGATGAGCAGATCCGGGGGATCCTCGTGGAGAACCCGCGGAGATTCTTTGGAGGCATTTAAACTCGGATTACAAAGCTTGCCGATGAATTGCCGGCAAAGCAGATAAAATGTGGACACCCACCTTTTTTTGCCTAAAGAAAAAGTGGGTGTCCATGTTTTCTCCATGTTTTCATTTTACGGGCATGCGAGTTGTTTCGGCTTGACAAGTTAGTAAGCACTCACTTATAATATTCGACTTATGTTAAGCGAACGCCCATTACAGCAGCACCGCATGTCCGGAGCCGATAGGCAGCACCAACTGCTCGAAGTCGCTTTAAATGCCTTTTCCCGGCGAGGATTCAAAGGCACGACCACCAAGGAAATTGCCGCCGCAGCCGGCGTAGCCGAAGCTGTTATATTTCAGCACTTTCCATCAAAAGAAGCGCTGTACAGCGCAGTGCTGGAACTCCATCTGGAGACCAGCGACGAACAAAGTTGGATGGCAGAAATAAGCGATTGCATGGAACGCAATGATGACGAGGGACTGTTCCGGGCGTTCATCGGCCGAATCCTTTCCGCGTATCGCTGCGACCCTTTGATAGAGCGCGTAATCCTGTTTGCGGCCCTGGAAGGCCATGAACAGGGATTGGCCCGCATGCAAAAGCAGTTTGCCCCGGTTTTTGAGAGGTTCATGGAGTATATCGCTCGCAGGCAGAGGGAAGGGGCGCTGATAGATTGCAGCCCGCAGGCAATCATGATCGGCCTCGTGGGGATTGCCCACCAATACGGATTGATTACCCAGATTTTCCGCGCCCCGTTCCCCATTGTTTCCGACGAGGAGATGGCGCAGGTATTTACCCGGATATTGCTGCATGGCGTCCAGGGAACTCCAGCCATCAAAGAGAAAATCAGCAAAGACCAGAAGCCCGCAGAACACAGCCAAAGAAAGGCGAAAGAATAGAAATGTCCCGACTTACCTTGCCATTATTGTTATTTACTCTTTTCCTGCCTGCATGTTCCTCACCCAAGGGGACAGCTACCAAGGCAGAGAATTTGCCTGCCGCGAAGGTTGCAGCTTCAACGGCAAAGGCAACCATCCGAGATGTTCCAGCCTATATCCAGGCGACCGGCTCGTTTATTGCCGAAGAATCCTCCGATGTTGCACCGGCGACAAGCGGCCGGGTGGCATCTACGCCTGTGGAAGCCGGCGACTTTGTCAGGAAAGGACAGGTCATTTGCGTGCTGGAAGAGCGTGATGCGCAACTAAAACTCGACCAGATGCGCGCCGGTTTAGAGCAATCGAGGTTCATGTTGAGCCAGGCCAAATCGCGAGTTGGATGGAGCGGGAATGACAAGTTCAATCCCGACATGGTCCCCGAGGTGTCATCCGCCCGCGCGGCCTATGAATCGGCCTTGGCTTCTTCCAAGCTAGCGGCTGCGGATGCCAAACGATACGAGAACCTTGTTAAGAGTGGAGATGTGTCTCAAAGCAACTACGAGAGATACAGGACCCAACAGGAAACCGCCGAGGCTACAGCCAATTCCGCGCGCAAACAATACGAAGCACAGGTAAATGCAGCCCAGCAGAATTATCGCGCGATTGAAGTTGCTCAGGCAGCGCTGGCTGCAGCGGAATCCCAGCTGGCACAAGCGCAGAAAACTTTGGATGACACTGCCGTGCGCGCTCCATTCGACGGCTTCATCACGGACCGACCGATATCGGTCGGTCAATGGGTGGCATCCAACAACAAAGTGGCCACTCTCGTGCGCATCTCAACGGTGAAGTTGCAACTGCAGATACCGGAGCAGCAAGCCGCTGCGGTACAAACCGGCATGCCCGTGTCTGCCCGAATTGCCGCGTATCAAAATCGGGATTTTATCGGCAAGGTTGTAGCTGTCGTGCCGTCTGTCGATTCGAGTTCGCGCGCCTTCATAGCCGAAGCACGGTTTGACAATCCCAAAGCGGAGCTTCGTCCAGGGATGTTTGCCAATGCAAAGCTGATGCTGCATGGATCTGAGCGTGCGGTTTTCGTGCCTTCGAAGGCCGTATTCTATGACAGCACAACGGATGCAAATCATGTTTATAGCGTCGTCAACGGCGTGGCCCGCCTGAATGTTGTGCTTAAAGGCGAAATGGACGGCGATCAGGTGCGGATTAAAAGCGGGCTTACAGGGAATGAGATGGTTGTCATTAATAATCAGGCCGATTTATACGACGGCGCGTCCGTCGAAATCCATCAGTAACGGGAAAGGTTATTCATCATGCATGCCTTAGCAAAACTTTGCATTAATCGTCCCGTATTCGCAACGATGTTGATGTTGTCCTTCGTTGTGGCCGGCATATTTAGCTACTTTTCTCTCGGTGTGGACCGGATGCCGAACGTCGATGCTCCCATGGTGATGGTGAATACTCTCAATCCTGGAGCGTCACCGGAAGAGGTTGAGACTGAAATCACGAAAAAGATCGAAGATGCGGTGAACAGCATCAGCGGGTTAAGTGAAATCACCTCCACTTCAGCCGAAGGGATGTCCATGGTTGGAATCGAGTTCGATCTTTCGAAGAGCGGCATTGTCGCGGCTCAGGAGGTACAGAACAAGATCAACCAGGTCATAAATGAATTGCCCTCCAGCGCCAAAGTCCCGGTCGTATCGAAAATGGATCCGGATGCCGGATCCGTTCTGCAGCTCGCTGTTTCCGCCAATCGCTCTACGCGCGATGTGACATTGATCGCCGACAAATTGATAAAGCGGAAGCTGGAAAACTGTAATGGAGTCGGCCAGATCCAAATCCAGGGCGGAACAAATCGCGAGATCCACATCGTCGTGAATCCGGAACGGCTGCGCGCATACAGTCTCACGGTGACGGATGTTTTCAATGCGCTGCGAAGTCAGAATATGGAGATGCCCGGGGGAAGCCTGAAGGCTGGCGTGGAAGATTTCACGATCCGGACTTCTGGCAAGATCAAGGACCCCGCCGATTTCAATAACGTAGTCATTGCATCAAAGAATGGCTATCCGGTAAAGGTAAGCGATATCGGGTATGCAGAGGACAGCAGCAAAGAGCCGACCACGGCTGTTCGGTTGAACGGAGTGCCCGCCGTGCAGTTGGCAATTGCCAAGCAATCAGGAACCAACACGGTAGAGGTTGTCCGGGCTGTCAAGGAGCGCCTGGCGCAAATTCAGGCAACTCTGCCCCGAGATGTCCATGTGCAGATCATCAACGACCAGTCGATCTTTATTGAAGCTGCCATAAACGGAATCCGCAATCATCTCTTCGAGGGAAGCCTTCTCGCTGCCCTCGTGCTTTTTTTCTTTCTGGCCAACTGGCGCACAACTTTGATTGCCGCTATTGCGATCCCCGTATCGATCATTTCCACGTTCTCCCTCATGGCAATCATGAACTACACCATGAACCAGATCACAATGCTTTCTCTCACTCTGATGGTGGGAGTTGTGGTCGACGACGCCATTATTGTGCTGGAGAATATTTACCGTTATATGGAAGAGAAGGGACTGTCGGCGTTTGATGCGGCGATTCGCGGCACCAAAGAGATCGGCCTTGCGGTGCTTGCGACCACCGTATCGCTGCTGGCCGTCTTTCTTCCGGTTGGGTTCATGGGCGGGATGGCTGGAAAATTCTTGAGTGCCTTTGGAATCACTTGTGCCGGCGCCGTTGTGGTTTCCCTGCTGGTATCCTTTACCCTGACTCCAATGCTGTGTTCGCGTTTTGTTCATCCGACGACTGATAAAACCGGCCGCAAATCCAAGGACGCCCGGTTCTTTCATATTCTGGATACCACGTACACCAAAGCCCTGATCTGGGCAATGGGGCATCGCAAAACCATCATTGTCAGCTGCATCCTGGTCATGCTCAGCATCCTGCCCCTGTTTCTGATTATAGGCAAAAATCTGATGCCCAGGGATGATCAGTCACAACTCAGCATCGGCATCCGCCTTCCGGAGGGGAGTTCGCTGGCCGAAACCACCAAGTATTCCGAAAATATCGCGCGCACTGTGCGTACCCTGGACGGCGTAACGCATACGCTGAACACGGTAGGCGGGAGCTCCGGCGGATCGGTCAATGAGGCTTCTATCTACGTCAAGCTGGTAGATATCGGAGACCGGGAACTATCCTCCAGCGAAATGGCGACAAACGTGCGGGAAATGCTGAAAGATCACCCTAAAAACATCTTCATGTCCGTGGGCGTTGGCGGCGGCATGGGTCCGGCGGGGATGTCCGACATCCAATATTACCTGCAGGGCCCGGATATGAAGAAGCTGGATGAGTATTCGGAAAAATTAATCGAGCAGGCTAAAACCGTCCCCGGCCTGACAGATTTGGATCGTTCGCTGCGACCCGGCAAACCCGAGGTGAATCTCGATATCGATCGGTCGCGGGCGGCCGACCTTGGCGTCTCGGTTCAGAGCATTCAGCAGGCGCTCAACACGCTGGTCGCCGGGACAAACGGCAAGCACCTTCAATGCCGGCGATGATCAATACGATGTTGTCGTACGGGCCGAGGATCGATTCCGGGGATCGCTGGAAGGTCTCGACAAGCTGACGGTGGCTTCCACAAAAATCGGGATCTGTCGGCCTGAACGAGGTTGTGCGCAACCGCAAGAGCACAGGTCCGTCTTCTATCCAGCGGCTCAACCGCCAGCGGATCGTTGAAGTCACAGGCAACACTTTGCCCGGCGCATCTCAAGGCGCTATTGTGAACAGCTTCGATCGTTTTATGGGCGAGCTGAACATGGAGCCGGGTTACAGTGGAGGCGCGACCGGAATGACCGGGGAGATGAATACGATATTTAAACTTTTCGCAATCGCATTCGCGCTGGCGTTTCATCTTTATGTACATCGCGCTTGCCGCTCAATTCGAATCGTTTATTCATCCGGTCACAATTCTAATCACGCTTCCGTTGGCCATTCCATTCGGCCTTTTTGCAATGATCGCTCACCGGGCAAAGCATCAACGTTTTTTCGGGACTGGGACTGCTTCTGCTGTTCGGCATTGTGAAGAAGAATGCCATTCTGCAGATCGACCACACGAACGGGTTGCGCGCGGCGGGCATGGATCGCTATGAGGCTATCATTCAAGCGAACCGGGATCGCTTGCGGCCGATTCTGATGACAACCCTGGCGCTGGTTTGCGGCATGATTCCGCTATTGCTTTCGCGGGGCGCAGGCGCCACCACAAACCGCTCCATCGGCGTGATGGTGGCCGGAGGACAATTGCTCTGCCTTGCTCTCACCCTGCTGGCTGTCCCGGTGTTCTATTCGCTGTGGGAAGACCTGGGAACCCGGTTGCGTTCGCGCCGTCTTGTCCCATGGCCAGCCAGGCGCGCTAGTAAAAGCGCCGCCGCCGTTTTACTGATACTCATACTCGTCCCGGCCTCTTTTGCGCAGGCTCCGGCAGCGGCGCAGACGAGACCTGCGCCTCAATCCGCCACTATCGAGCCGCTGAAGGAAGCCAGGATGCAGGGCCGCATCGGGATCGAGACCGAAGCCAAAATCACTCTTAAAGAAACGATCGAAAAAGTGCTGGCGAACGATCCGGAACTGGCCATCTCGCAAATCTATCTCGAGCAGGCCGGGTACAATATAAAATCGTCCGCAGGGATATTTCGATCCCGTTGTCAGCGTGGATGCGACGAAATCCCGGACATCCATACCAATTGCCTCGGCGATCGGCGGGTCCAAGAGCGGCCGGCTGACTTCGAATGAGTTTATTTTCATCCCCAAAATAAGCGGAAATACGCCCCTGGCTGGGGTCCACGTACAGTCTACCTTTTCCGATTCCAGGCAGGATTCGGACAACACATTCAGCATGTTGAATCCTCAGTATCCTACGTCGGTGACGCTTAATTTCACACAGCCGCTGTGGCGCGGACTGCGCATCGATTCCGGGCGGCGTTCGCTGCTTGTGGCACGCAAGAATCGCGAACTGAGCTCAGAACAATTGCGGCAGCGCGTCATTGAAAGAGTGACCCAGGCGGTCCAGTTTTATTGGGAACTTGCCTATGCCTGGCAGAACCTTGACGTGCAGAAGGAAGGCGTGCGGCTTGCCAAGGAGCAATATGAAAGCAACCGCAGGCAGGCGGAGCAGGGCCTGCTCGCACCCATCGAAGTGGTTGCGGCACAAGCCGAGGTGGCGACCTTCGAACAGACCTTTGCGATCGCGCAGAGCACGCTGACCACGGCCGAAAACAATCTGAAACAGATGATGCTCGACCCGAACAATCCTCTCTGGAAGGCGGCGCTGATTCCCGATACTCTGCCCGAACCCGGACGTCGAACCCCCCGCGCTGAAAGACGCTCTGGCGCAGGCGCTCGCGTTGCGACCAGAACTCGCCGAACAGTCCATCAACATGGCGATCAACAAGCTGAATATTCAGTATTACAAAGACCAGACGAAGCCGCGCATCGATGCCGTAGCCACATTTGCGGCCGCGGGACTGGCGGGAACAAAACAAGAGACAAATCCATTCGGAGATTTTCCCATCGGCGAAGTCCCGCCGCATCTTTTGGGAGGCAACCTTCAGTCGTTTAACAATCTCTGGGACGGAAGATATCCGACGGCCAAAGTGGGAGTGCAAATATCGCTGCCGCTGAGAAATCGCACCGCGGAAGGAAATGCCGCAAATGCGATGGCCGAAGGCCGCCGCATCGAGATCGTCAAAAAACAGACCGAAATGTACGTGGAAGCGGATGTGCGCAATGCGCTGGAACAATGGAATTCTGCCCGTGCCCGTCACGACTCGGCAATCATCGCGCGCACGGCCGCGGAAGCGCAGTATGCGAGCGAACAGCGCCAGTTCCAGGCCGGCACTTCGACCATGTTCCTGGTTTTTCAGCGCCAGAACAGCTATATCATCGCACGGAGCAGCGAAGTCCGCGCCCGCGCAAACCTGGCCGAAGCGATCGCGAACGTTGACCGGGCGACTGCTCGCACACTCGAAACGCACGGCATCAAGTTGGATCCGTAGGATTGGGGGGAGGATCAGGAGTAGGGTCAGAAGTCAGGAGCCAGGATTCAGGACCAGGTGTCAGGGCCGAATTCCGGTGTCTGGAGCCGGTAGCTCAGTAGTCAGAATATATGGCGGTATCGGATAAAAATACCCGATTGGATATATTATGCTTAATGGCAGAGTATCGGGATACGGCCGTAGGAGTTGTTCAGATCTCTCTCCGGCTCCTGGCTCCTAACTCTGGCTAACTCCTGACTCCTGTCTCCTGTCTTCTTGCATCCCCTGCCAAATCAGTATCTTTATAGAAATCGTGTGGAGATACTCTATGAAACGAATCTCGGTCATTGCCATCTGGCCATCCTGTCTGCTGGCGCCGTCGCTCTGGGCGCAGCAGGTTGCAGTCCAGGAATATGTTCTGCAGAACGGACTCCGGTTTCTGATGATCCCGAAAAAAGGGGATCCCAATGTTGCTGCCGGATGGATCGCACGAGTGGGATCTGTCAACGAACGTCCCGGAATTACAGGGTTGTCTCATCTATTCGAGCATATGATGTTCAAAGGGACGCACGTTATCGGGACGACGGATATCAAAAAGGATCTCGCGCTCATGGCGCGGATGGACGACATCAAAGCCGAGATCCGGAAAGAAGAGCAGGCGCAGATCCAACGCTTGCGACTGGGCCAGATCGAAAATCTGCAGGACCCGCAGAACCGCACGGACCGGCATAGCAAACTGCTGCAGGAATTGGCCGCGATCGAGAAGGAAAGCAAAGCCCTGATCGTTCAGAACGAGTTGGACAAGATCTATACCAACGCCGGCGCGAGCGGTCTGAATGCCATGACCAGCGAGGACTACACCGTTTACTTCATCAATGTCCCTGCCAACAAACTGGAGCTGTGGTTCTGGATGGAATCCGACCGGCTGATGAATCCGGTTTTCCGCGAATTTTATTCCGAGAGAGACGTTGTGCATGAAGAACGCCGCATGCGCACAGACAGTACCCCCACAGGAAAGTTCGACGAGCAATTCAACGCGATGTTCTGGACATCTTCGCCGTACAGCTGGCCGGTGGTCGGCTGGCCCAGCGATCTGGATGGGCTCACGCGTAAGGAAGCGCTGGATTATTTTGAGCTGAACTATGCCCCGAATAACATCACCGCCTGTCTTGTCGGCGACTTCGATCCCGCGCAGGCCAAAGCTCTGGCGGATCGCTACTTTGGCCGGCTGAAACGAAATCCCCAGGATCAGCCGCCGGTGCGGACGCGCGAAGTGGAACAAATGGCGGAAAAGCGGATGATCGCTTATGCCGAGACCAACCCGGAAGTGGAGATCCGCTATCACTCCGTTGCGGATGGTCATGTGGACGAACCCGCACTGGTGGTGCTTGGTTCGCTGTTGAGCGGCAGGACCGGCAGGCTATATAAATCGCTTGTCCTTGACCAGAAAATCGCCAATAGCGTTGGTGCAGGTCAGAACGGCATGAAGTGGGCGGGGTATTTCATGCTTAGCGGCGTTGCCAAACCCGGCAGCACTCCAGAGGTTGTTGAGCAGGCCCTCTACACAGAGATCGAAAAGCTTCAAAAGGAAAAGGTCAGTGAAAGGGAACTGCAAAAGATCAAGAACCAGTTCGCCGCGTCTAATTTCAGGAGATTGGACAGCCGCTATCTCATCATGCTGCAGATCCTCATCGCAGACAGCAACCGCGGCTGGCAGAGCTTCAATGAAGATCCCAAGAAAATCGCCGCTGTGACGGCCGAAGATATTCAGCGTGTAGCCAGCCGCTATTTCAAACCTGAAAAGCGAGCGGTCGCCCTTTTCTACACTAAAAAATCGGAAGGGGCAGAAGATCCGCTTTTTGCAGGGCTCAGCGACCAGGACAAAGCCCAGGTGCGCCAATTCCAGGCAGCGGTTGCCCAGATGTCCATTGATGAAGCGAAGACGATCCTGCAAAAAGTGGAGCCGCAGGTGAGTGCGGCTCCTGCCGGAAAAGCAGGCCCTTCTGGGGGCTATTCAGAAACTGCTGCAGGAAAAAATTCAAAAGAACGGAGGCAAGTAATGCAACGGATCGTATTCTTACGGCGTTCTTTTGTCATGGTCGCCTGCTGCATTTTTGCCGGTGCTCTTTCCTTCGGACAAAGCAGCCGGCCGCAGGTGCCAGCGCATCCTCGCGACCTGAAATTTCCACCGCTCGAGTATACGCCTCCCAAAGCTTCAGCCTATAGACAGGTTCTCAGCAATGGGGTCGTAGGATTTTTTGTTGAAGACCACGACCTGCCGCTGATCAATATTTCCGTGACCATTCGCGTGGGAGCCTATCTGGATCCGGCGGGCAAGGAAGGTTGGCCGCAGCCGTGGCAAGCCAGCTTCGCGCTGGAGGAACTGCGCGCTATAAGGCGGAAGAGTTCGATGAAGAGGCGGATTTCCTGGCAGCGGAAATCTCCAGCAGCATAGGAAGAGCCTCTGGAAGCGCATCCGTCAATTTCATGTCGAAGGATAGCGACAAAGCCCTGGAACTGTTTTTCGAAATGCTTCGCAATCCTGCTTTCCAGCAGGACCGTTTGGAGCTTTTTAAAAGCCAGCAACTGCAAGGAATTGAGCGGCGCAACGACCGAACGGAGGAGATTGAAGGCAGGGAATGGAACCGGCTTATCCGCGGCGAAAAGCATTTTACGAGTATTTTCAGCACGAAAACTTCCATCGAATCCATTACTCGGGAAGACCTGATCGCCTTTCATAAACAACAACTACCAGCCGGGCCGGTTTGTCTTTGCCGTGTCGGGAGATTTTCAGACCGCGGAGATGAAAGCAAAACTGGAGAAGGCGATGGCCGGGTGGAACGATTCCGGCATTCCTGCCGCCAAGGTCCCCAAGCCTGATTTTACTCCAGTCGCAGGCGTTTACATGGTGAACAAGCCGGACGTCAATCAGGGCCGCGTTTCGATCGGGCACCTGGGAATCCTGCGCGGGAACCCGGATGAACTCGCCCTCGATATGATGAACGATATCCTTGGAGGCTCCGGTTTCACTTCCCGCATTATGAGCAGAGTGCGCACCGATGAAGGTTTGGCCTATGATGCCGGCTCGAGCTATTCGCCGGGAGTTTACTACGAGGGCCAATTCCGCGCGGCTTTCCAGAGCAAGAGCGCCACCGCGGCCCGGGCTGCACAAATAGTCCTCGATGAAATCGAGCGGATGCGCAAGGAGAAAGTCTCAGCGGAAGAACTGGAAACGGTAAAGAACCAGGCGATCGAGGTTTTTCCGCGCTACTTTGCCACCGCCTCTGCAGTTGCCGAAACCTTCGCCGCCGATGAATTCACCGGGCGCGAACCCGGATATTGGGACACGTATCGCGAGAAGATCAAGGCAGTGACAGTCGATGACATACAGCGGGTCGCATTGAAAAATCTGCATCCAGACCAGCTCGTGATTCTGGCTGTGGGGAATGTGGACGATATTTTGAAAGGCGATCCGGGAAAACCCGAGAACTCATTCGAGAAAATGGGAGGCGGGAAAATCACCCGCATCCCATTACCGGATCCTGCAACGATGATCTATCCCCAATAAAAAATAGAGGGGGATCGGGGGCTGTGATGATGTTTCCTGGCAGAAAACAAAAAGTATTTCTGATTGCTCTGGCGCTGTTTGTCCTTGCTCCGGTATTCGCCAGTGATCAGGTTGCATGGGTTAAGGATTTCAAATCGGCCCTAAACCAGGGCGCTAAGGAGAACAAGTTCGTCGTTCTGGATATTTCGGCAAGCTGGTGACCCCAGTGTCGCATGCTGACCCGTGAGGTCTATACCGACCAGAATTTCATCGAGTTTTCGCGCAGCCATGTGTTTGTGCGGGTGTTTGAGGACACGCAGCCCGAAGGAGCGCGGCTTGCCAGGAAATATGATGTCTCGGGATTCCCCACGCTGATTATCCTGGACTCCAGAGGGCAGGAGATCGATCGCATTGAAGGCGCGATGCGCGCAAAGGATTTAATAAGGGAGCTTCAGCTGATTTTTAAGAGCGCTAAAAGCGAACGGATAAGTATCTAGTCTGCAGTCGGCAGCCGGCAGTCGTTAGTCAGTAGTCATGGTTTTTCTTGCTGCAGACTGCCGACTAACGACTATCTTACGAAGTAATATCCCTGCTTCGTTCGGGCTGTGATGTTCGGACGTTTTACCCTCACCTCCACTTTCCGAAAAGCGCCGTCGTGTTTCAGAGTATTTGGGTAATAGCCGAGGCTGTACTGGCTGCGCAACTCCTGCGCGATTCTGCCAAAGGCGGCGCCCAGGTTTTCCATCTGGGAAGCATCGACGAGAAGTCCGCCGCTGTAATGGGCAAGTTTGGAAAGATATTCGCGCCCGGCGGTGTATTCCGGATTATTGCCGCGTCCTCTCGGGATCTTAATGGGAGGCCATTGGGCCACGAGAGGATTGCCCGACGGTTCCATTGCCGGATCAATTATTGGGGGCATGCGTTTGAATCGATCTTTATTGGTATTGAAATAGATGCAATAAATGGTCGATTCGGTTTTGCGGGCCAAATCGAGTGTTTCTTCTTCGGTCACGGTTTCGCTCCGGTTATCCACGCCGTCACTGAAGAGCACCAGAGCTTTGCGCCCGTATTCAAGCTTGAGCACTTGCTCCAGCGACAGCCACACGGCTTCATACACGGCGCTCAGTCCGCCAGGCTTCAGCTTTCGGAGAACCTCGGGAT
>CAVRAD010000004.1:0-27008 GCA_963718845.1 uncultured Acidobacteriota bacterium | reverse complement strand
ACTACAGAAGATAAAGATGAAGTCCGGTAATTCTTTTGAGTCTTTCCAATGGTCACTTCAGCCGGCGGCTTTCAGCTTCATCTGCGAACTGGCTTACGATTTTCTTGCGGCGTGCCCTGAGGCAGCGGTGTTGGCAAATCGGATGCGCGATGAAACCGGGACGCGCTTTATCGACTGGATCGATCACATTCGCCTGAACCGCCGCGACCGGAGGGTGGTACAGCTTGAGAAAGTGGGATATCAAGCCGCAAGCGAGCACACGTCCTGCACTGTTTTTGTAAATCCCAGTGGTGTATTTCCGGCAGTATTGGTATGGGATGGCGGCACGGAAATCGGGATCAAAGTCGAATCCGTCGCCGATTTTCTCGCTGCGAATCAGCTGGAGCGCGACATTCTCGGCAGTCCGCTTGCGGTCCTGCGGACATGCAGCATCCATACTGTGCAGGATTGTGCGCTAACCATCGTGGAACGGCACGGCACGCGGGACCTCGACGCAGGAGGCCATGAACCGGAAAACATGGTCGAGCGGCTCGTACATTCAGAGAGATTCCGGACACGCCCAAGGGGCTTCGAGAATGACCAGGGTGGATTTGAGGCAGCGAACAGGCTGATAGACAACGCGATCCGGGACCTCGGACGCGACCTGACGTGCGATCTCTGGTTCGCCGCCGAGCGGGAGTATTGGATGAGGCGGAACCGAGCGGCGCACGCGAAGGCGCGGCAGGACCGGCTTGGTTTCGGCTGGGCCGATCATGATCATCACACGTATCGCTCCTCGCGGAAAAACTTCGCGTCCCTGGTGTGACCTGGGAGAAGCTAGGCCTGCAGTGCCGGGAGCGGTTCTATGCGGGCCGTGAAGCGGGATGGGGCGCCCAAGTGATGGAGCATCCGGTCACCGGGATCATCACCTTTAATGATGTCGACCTCACGCCCGACGAACTGATCGGCGATTTCGGCCACGACGGCCTCCAGGAACAAAACAAGCTCGGCACCGTCGGTCTCTGGTGCGGACTGCACGGCGATTCGTTTCTGCAGTCGGGCATGCATCACCTCGCAGCGATGTTCGATTTCGATTGCCTCACCAAACAGCTGTCTGGAAATGCGCTGTAAAAACGATGAAGCCGTTCTCTGATTTCCATTATCTCCGTCAGGCGTTCACGGAAGGAGAACCGTGGGAAGTGAATTCACCGCGAATCAAGCGGTTGCTGGAAAAGGGCGATCACCGCCGAACAGGCCGAGCAGTTCCGCGCTAAGGGTGCCATCGGATCGCACCTTGAGAACCTCGAACGGAATGACGGATTCAAAGGATTCAACCAGGCCGGTGTTAGCGAAATTATCCATGCAACCGACCGCGCAAAAACATCGGCGCCTGATCAATACACGCCTTCCCTTTACTATTCGGGCCAGACTCTTTTGTTGATACGATCCGGCCGACGGTTAGCCCGGTAATCTGTCAAAAATCCTCCCGCAGCATTTCGCCGGGATGTGTTGGCGGATCTCTCTTTCTCGCGTGTTTTCAATGCTCATAAAAAGTGACCTAATTATAATCTGTTTTCTGGATATCCGACTGCTCGACCCACTGCCCTCCAAACCACCGGCCTATTTCTCCAGAAGCACAGAACATCAATGATGCCGGAATGATATTTTTTCCGGTGAGCTGTTTTTATCGGCAAATTCCCCATTAACAGATATTGAGGGTAGTCAAATATTCCAAGATGTCGCTATTCAGCTGATCGTTGATAAAAGGAAAAAATTTACCCTCGAAGCGGCGTGGCTGAAGTCTGGCAATCTAGTGTGCCGGACAGGAAAATTAATGGCATTCTGTTGGGATGGCAGGTGGTGTTGCAGCCGCCATTATCCGACCGCTGGGATTTCGAGTGGCGGCGGCTCCAAGTGGGATCAGGAAGATGCCCCCGGACGTATTTTGTGCTTGCCGGACTCGGCATCGGCGCGCAAATCGGCGGGACAATGGATGCACTGATCAAAGGCAACAAGCTTCTTTACAGGAAATAGCCTGGAGTCTTGAACATGTTGGAGCTACTCCGGATGAGCTTCTACTGCCAAAGCCTCAAGATCTGGCTAATAATCATGATCCGGTTCTCGCCAGAGCGCACAATTGGCCGGCTTTCAAATAAGCAGCGAGGCCGCAGGAAAATATTTTCCTATCGAATGGGAGAAATAAGCTATGGTTACATTGCAGGTCATTGGAAGATGAGAAAAATCGCATAATGCATAATCTGCGGTCTTAAAAGGCCTGCCTACTAGGATTCTGCTGATCTGCCCTTGTTGGGAAAATAGCCGGAAAGAATGTCCAGGGCGAGAAGGACCAGATCCGGGTCGAAATGGCTTCCGGAGCGTTTCATGACTTCTTCGCGCACTGCATCGAAATCAGTTCCACGGTGATACGGACGGTCAAACACCAGCGCGTCCACTGCATCCACCAGCGAAAATATGCGCGCAGCCAGAGAGATCTCTCTTCCCTTTAAGCCGGCGCGGATAGCCCGTGCCGTCATATTTTTCGTGATGCGAAAGAATGATGTCCGCCGCGCCTCGCAAGAATCCGATTTTCTGCACAAACTCGAACCCATATTCGGGATGCTTGCGCATTATTTCCCACTCTTCCGGCATGAGCGCTGAAGGTTTCCACAAAATGCTGTCCGGAATCTCAGCTTGCCAAGATCATGCAGGAGAGCTCCGTGTTCAATCTGCGTCAGTTCGCCGCCATTGAGGCCCAGCTTTTTGGCAATACGGATCGTCATGTCGGCCACGCGGCGCGAATGACCGCTGGTCCCCTGGTCGCGAAGGTCGATTGCCGTGGCCAGCGTCTCCAGCGTCGCGCCGTGAAGCTCGCTCAAATCCCTGAGCGCGTCGCTTAAGGCTCTTGACCGCTCCTCGACCAGTTTTTCAAGGTTCGTTTTGTAGGCGGTATTTTCATAACCAGACGCCGATGTTCCAATGCTCTCGCCACCGCCAGGTCCACCTGCTTGGCTCGACGGGTTTCAGCAGATAATCGGCCGCGCCCCGCTTCATGAGGTCGACAGCCAGAACCGTGTCGTTCATGCCCGTCAGCAAAATCACTTCAGTGAAATGATCAATCGCCTTGATCGAATCGAGGAGATCCAGCCCGGGATGAAAGGCATTTCAACGTCCAGGATACAGACTTCGGGCTGAAAGGATCTTACAAAGTTGGACACTTCGCGCGGATCGGTCAGGCCATGGGCATCATAGCCCGAATCTTTCAGGATCTTCAGGGTCAGATTCAGAATCTGCAGATTATCGTCGACAGCTAAAATTCTTGCAGGCATGCGCTCGCTTCTTATCTACACGAAATGTGCCGGAATTGCCCGAATAAAAAGTAATCCGCAGCAAAACTTCTATTATCGGCAAATAATCCGTGCTCCATTGCGGAAAATAGCCTGACGAAGCACCAAACATCTATCACACACTATTGTAAATGACTTCGGGACTTCCGGCCCTATAAATTATTCTGCAGCCCGAACTTACTTTATCTTGACTGGCACGGCCAAGGCGCGAAGGACGCAAAACTTTTCGAAAATTGGTCGAGGCCGCATGCTTTCAGCTTTCAGCTGTCAGCCGCCGAATACGTGCTGTATTTCCGCAATTTCATAATGAGAAACTGCTTTCCATTCTGCGAAGATGTTTTGGCTTGCGAAACTGCTGAAATAAAACGCATGCTAACAGTGTTTGTTCGGAAGTTGAGAACTGAAGGCTGACAGCTGAAAGACGTGGCCTCTGCAAATCTTGAAACGTGTTTGGCGGCCACAGATCGCATCATTAGTCTGTTCCGCGCTGGTTTGAAATGAAGAAGGATGTGAAAGGACTGCTGACAGGAATTTGCATCCTGGATTTGGCGGATGAACAGGGCAGTTTCTGCTCGAAACTTCTGGCGGACCTCGGCGCAACGGTCATCAAAATACAAAATCCGGACGGCGATCCTTCCCGGGCCTCGAAATTATTTAGTTACCACAACCTGAACAAGCTGGGCATTACCCTCGACTTGCAGGACCCTAAAGAAAGGCCGCTTTTTCACACGCTGATCCGAAATGCAGACGCATTGGTGGAAAGCTTTTCGCCGGGGCATCTGGAAGCCTTGCATCTGGGATATAAACAACTACGGCGGATCAACCCGCGGCTCATTCATCTTTCCATTACCGCCTTCGGCCAGACCGGGCAGAAGCGCGCCTATCATTCCTGCGACAGCGTTCAGGCCGCTGTCGGCGGGCAAATGCACGTTTCAGGATTCCCCGCGGGAAAACCCCTGAAGCTTTTTGGGCCTCAATCCTGCTATGCCGCATCGCTCTTTGGCGCCAATGCGGTACTCCTCAGTCTGAGACAAAGAAAAATTACCGGACGCGGCAGACACATCGATCTTTCTACGCAGGAAGCCGTCGCGTCCACACTCGATCATGTAACGATCGATTATTTCCAGAACAGGACGACACCCGGCAGGCCGACAGACAATCTTCAGCCTGAATCATTCTTCACTTTCCCCTGCAAAGACGGATATATCGAAATGCCGCTCCTGCGCAACGGGGATACGCTTCTCGAGCTCGTGAACTCCGAGACAAATGCGACGATAAAACTGGGTGCGGAATGGAAAGACACGGCTTATAGGAAAAAGCATTATCGCCTATTCCATACCGCGGTCACCGGATGGACGGCGCGTCACACCAAACGGGAGCTGTTTCACCTTGGCCAGGCAATGGGATTTCCCTGGGCACCCGTGGAATCGCCGAGGAAATGTTGCGGAGCCCGCAGCTGAAAGCGCGCCGATTCTTTGTGTGCACCGAACCCGCCGGCAAACACCGCTCCCTTTCGGTGCCTGGACTGCCCTATACGTTCAGCTCCTTCTCTCCGCTCCCTCCAAAACCCGCGCCGTCGACGGGCGAGCATAACCGCCAGGTGCTGGAAATGGGCTTTAATCCGGCAACCACGCCTTCCCTGCAACGCACGGATGATGCGCGGGCTCCTTCAGCCCGTTGCGGAGAAATTCTGCGCGGGATCCGCGTGCTCGATTTCACGCGCATGCTTTCGGGACCCTACGCAACGAGGATTCTGGGCGATTTCGGCGCGGAAGTGATCAAAGTCCAATCGCAGCGCACGGCATCCGGAGCCGAGCGCAACGACACGCCCTACTTCAGCGCCTGGAACCGCAACAAGCGGAGCATCAGCCTTGATTTGAGCCATCCCGAGGCAAAAGAAATTCTGCTGGAACTGGTATCGGTCAGCGATGTCATAGTTGAAAATTTCTCGCCGCGGGTTCTGGCGAACTGGGGATTAACCTATCCGCGACTGAAAGCTGTCAAACCGGATTTGATAATGGCGAGCATTTCCGCCATGGGCCAGACAGGGCCATGGAAGAATTATGTTGGATTTGCACCCACGTTCCATGCGCTTTCGGGACTCACACATGCGACATCCCGATCTCTCGACCGCCCTGCCGGCATCGGATTCGCATACGGGGACGTCATTGCGGGCCTCTATGCAGCTTTGGCAATCCTCTCTTGCATCGAATACAAAGATCGGACTGGCAAAGGACAGTATATCGACCTTTCGGCATATGAAGCCTTATGCACGCTTCTTGGCCCCGCTCTCTTCGAAACATCTTCTGGCGTCACCCGGCGGCTTGGCGATTCCGGCGCGTTCGCTCCATGGGGCTGCTACCCCTGCGCCGGCACAGACCGATGGTGCGTCATCGCCCTCCACAGCGAAAAAGACTGGCAAAGATTTTGCGAAATTTCCAATCTGACAGAGTTGAAGCACGCCAAATTTTCAGCGTGGACCCGGAGGGGGCGAGATCGCGCAGCGCTGGACAAGAAGATCGCGCAATGGACAGCCGGCCTTGCCGCTCAAACCCTCGCCATCCGCCTTCAAAAAGCGGGCATTGCGGCGGGCGTGGTTCAAAACGCGGAAGATCTGGCCAAGGATCCGCAGCTGTCGGCGCGCAGATTCTTCATCCACCTCGAACACCCGAAATTCGGAACATGGTTCGCGGATCGCTCCGCCTTGTGGCCCCAAAATGAAAAACATGAATCCTGGAGCGCAGCGCCCGAATTGGGCGAGGATAACCATTATGTATTTGTTGAATTGCTCGGGCGTTCGGAGCCGGAATTCCAGACGTTGTTAAAAAAAGGCATTCTGGAGCAAGGGGGGAATTTTAAAAGGCGGCTTCGCTCCAAACTATTCGGCCACCCAGCATCGTCATAATGGCGCGGATATCTTGGATGCCGCCCGGATTTACTGTACGCGGATCGTCGCTCAACATGACTAAATCGGCAAGTTTTCCCCGAGTGATCGATCCCTTGATGCCATCCTCGAAGTTGGCTGCCGCCGCACCCTGCGTATACGCCAGGAGCGCATCCGAAACAGAAACTCTCTCATGCGGAAGAAGCACATTGCCTTCTTCCGTTATCCTTGTCACAGCGGCCTGAATGCCCGCGATCGGATTCGCATCGGATATCGGGCAATCCGAACTGAAACCCACCCGCAAACCGCAGCCAATCATCGAGCCTATCGCATACAGATGTGCGCGTTGCTCTCGAGAAACAGTCTTCAGATATCGGTCGCCGCTCGAGTAGATAAATGCCGGCTGTGTCACTATTGTAATCCCAAGATCCGCAATTCGCTGCAGCAGACGGGGAGGACATACGGAGCAGTGTTCGATGCGATGCCGATGATCCGGCCGCGGATGCCGGCGCAAAGCGGAGGCAATCGCGTCGCAGGCGGCCTCGATCTCAGGCTCCTCAATTGCATGGATAACCGCCTGCAGCCCCGAGGCATGGATAGCTGCAACGCTTTCATTCAGCTCTTCCCTGCCGGGATGCAGATTGCCCGAGACTTGTCCGAGAATGATCTTCACACCCCCCGACCTGAAGTCAACCCTCGCGATAGGAGAAGAAACCGATTCATGTTTTATTTCCGCAAATTCTTTCAAACCCATCATAACGGTGAGTCGCGGTTGAAATAATCCGCGCGCTTTCCAGGATTCATAGCGCTTCCATCGGTTTCTATCATTTGCGGACGACGCATCCTGCACCGACGTGACGCCGCTGGCGAGAAGCTTTGCATTTGCCTGATCGAGCCCCCGTTCAATTTCCGCATCCTCGACGAATGGTATTTTTCCCGAGAGATATTCCCCCATGCCATAGATAATCCCCGAGGGTTCTCCCGTCGTGAGTTCGCGATCTATGAATCCTTCGGGAGGATCGCCTGTTTCGGCGGTGATTCCGGCCTGCTTCAGTGCAAGGCTGTTGAGAGCATGCGCATGTCCCGAGCGATGCGTCAGTTTGACCGGATGCAGCGGCGCAACAATATCAAGGTCGTGGCGATCAGGGTGCCGGCCCTCGGCCAGATAAAATTCATTGTAGCCTTTCCCCCGCACCCACGATCCCGGAGGCTGGCGTTTGCAGATATCCCGGATTCTGTCCTGAATATCTGCAATGGAATGGATGCGCTCGCTCGGCGCCAGGTTGAGCGAGATCAGGCTTTCGGCAAAGGCGTGAATATGACAATGAGCGTCGATAAAGCCAGGAATCAGAGTCTTGCCGGCGCAGTCGATGATCTGCGTTCGCGGTCCGCGCAGCCGATCGAGCATTGCGTCGCCGGAGACAGCGACAATCCGGTCTTCTTTAATCGCGACCAGCGACGCCACGGGTTGCGCCGGATCCATGGTTATCGCGTTGGCGTTTATCAATATCGCATCGCACATATCTTGGATTCGCTTTCAGCTGTCAGCTGAAACCTGACCGCCGCAACTCATCCTGTCCTATTGGGACGGTTTCCCTGTCATCCATTCGAACGTGCTGGACACCGAATACTTCTTGTACTCCGAAAAGAAGCTGGTCGACTCAACGCGCAGTTGCTTCAGCAGAAAAACCCGGGCAGAACCGATAAGCTCAAACTCCGCGGGCAGCCATATCTCGTTATTGATTTTCCGCCGCATAAACCTCAGCGTCGCCCCCTTATGCAAACGCGCAAGCAGGCCGAGACCGAAAGAGAGATCCTCGCTTAACTCGACATCGACCCGAATGATCTGGTAGTCCGAATCGCTGACCAGAGCGCGGCCGCGCAGCTTTTTCAGCATATTCCCATCTTTTGTTTGCGGCCGGTATTGAGATTTGGGAGTGAATTCTATCCAGATTGCCGAATGGCTGTCGATCATCTCACGGCGCAGAAGAGTAAATTCATATAGCTGGAGCAGGTCTTCGATCGTCTCCCGCTCTTTTCGGCTCTCCTCCGCTTCCTTAGCCAGTCGATCCTCCTGGTCGCTTTTCTGTTCCCCGGCAAGCTTTCGCTCTCTTGCATCGGCTTTCTTTTTATATTTCCTATCCTGTTCTTCCAGCTTCCCGGCATCGAGGGGTCGGCCATCTTTGGAAATCAATCTTTCATAAGCCCTATCCTCATCGAGAGACGGATAGACTTCATATTCGCGGTTTTGAATTTTCTTGACCCGGCCCTTTTTATCCAGATACCTCGTGGATGATTTCATAGTGTAGGTGTATTGACACAGGAGCAATCTGTCGCTCTTCAGATTGTCCTTAATCCTGTCGAGGAAAGCGTTCAGTTCGGGTAAGGGCCTGCTTTCGGGGGAAGTCGGCGTTTGAGCGAACCCACGGGCGGAAGAATACGCAAAACCGAAAATAGACGCTAGAACGCATAGACGAAAAATCAACATACCCGGACGTGTCATGCAAGCTGCCGGTTGTTTCGGCTCTCCCTATTTCGACTCCGTCGCAGAAACCATCTGCATGGCCGAAATAATCAATCGTGCCGTTTTCTCATTCTCGTTTTTGGAATCGATCATGATGTCGTACAGATAGGGGTTCATCCATTTTTCTTTATAATGGACGCGTATATATTCCACACGCTGCGCATCCGTGGCGCGGATTAATGCCGGAACATCCGTACCGGGCTTGACCCTTAGCTGGATCTTGCGAACTCTATCTTCCAAACGCGCATAGACGAAGGCATGGAATGCATCGGGCTTTTTTCGCAGAATGCACTGAGATCCCCGCCCAACGATCACGCAATTTCCCATATTGTACGCTTCCGTCACAATGCGCTTTGCCAGATTTGCGGCCTTTTCAGCATCAAACATTTCGACCGGCGCAACAACCGAAATCCCATCCGCTCCGAGGCCCCAGACTGTGCGCGTGATGCGATGGATCCACGGATCGACCTTTTCGTCGAACGCGGCGACTTCGCTCGGCGACACTTTTTCCGTCCGGCTGATCTCGCTAATCAGCTCCTTGTCGACGAGCCTCCAACCCAGTTCCTTGGCGATGATGTCCGCGATTTCCCCGCCGCCGCTGCCGTATTCTCTCGATATCGTCAAAGCTCTGTATTTCATTGCGATCCTTCCTTAAGATTCGACAATTCTATGTCTTCGCCGCGGGTTTAGCGCCGCAAACGCCTATATTCTATTGATGAATTAGCTATACCACAAGCTCGCAACCTTTTGAATCGGCTTTCTGCCGTCGCCAAAACGGGCCTGCTGAGACTCACCTGCCCTTCAATATCTGTGGTTCGGGGCTTCAGCCCCGACCCACATGATTTGCTAGCACATGCTGACGGCTATGAGAGTGCGGCAGCAAGCGGCCGAAAGTTTCGCCTCAATCAGGCTGAGAGGAAAATTGTGTTCAGAACGAAGGCGATTCGGATGCCCGCCTTCGTAAGCTGGGTTCGAATGACCGGCAATGCAAACCGGTAATAGTCGTTTCCCAGCCTGGCGCCCGATCGCATCCATTTGTCGCTGCCGGGCACGCGGTAGGCTTCTCTGGCACTATGCAAGCTTTCTGTAGCCCAATCCGCCGGCGTGCCCTTCGACCACTCTGAAACCATCTTCGGATTTGCGACGAAATCGAAATCCCACAACCATACTTTTTCGTTCTTGGTGTGGCGTTCCATTACCTGGGAGTCCCACAGACGATGCAGATTGGATCCCACACCGAAAAACCGAACTTGAAGCAGGTTTCCGCCCTGATCGCTGTCATCACCGACATGCAGAGGCTGGTGCAGGTCACCAATCAGGTGGATGAGGAACTTGAGAGCCTGCTGTTTTTGCGGTCTTCCTGCCTGAGAATTCTTCAGTATACGCCTGAAATCCTCGATCTTGCTTACCACGCAGCCCTTGGGGGAACAGTGCCGGGAATCATAGCGATCTGCGCTTATGGACACATTCACGAAATGCCAGCGATAACTTTCCTCGACCTCCTTTTGTCCGTCCGCCCAAGTGGACACATCGGCAAGACTCACTCCCGGCCCAAGAATGGCATGAACGGCATCACGCGCGGCGGGAGTCAGCCGGCCTTCCGCCATTGTTGCCGCCACACGATGCCCGATCCGGCCCCACGCTAAGGCCGGACAGGGCCGCATAGACGCAGCCAGAAAAAAAACCGCCGCGCAGAAACGAGCTTTGTTTCTCCAGACTCTATTTGACAAATTGCGCTCCATTTTACTGCCGGATCTCGGCTAGAATGCTATGCCCCGGATCCAGGAGAACTTTTTCAGGGCGCATCGGCAACTTCACGCTGGTTTTTTGCGGCTTCGTGCCCATCGCGCCAACCATTCCCATGTAGCGCATTTCTCCCTTAATGGAGATATAAACCGGCAAGCGCATTTGGAAACTTTCTCCGACATTGGACTGGGCGATCGTCATCGTTAACTCGGTTTGCCCGTCTCCGAGATCCGCCAGCGCATAACTGAAATCGTATGTGGGAATGGCCATCCCGTAAATCCACTGATTAAAGAACCACTGCATCGGTTCGCCCGTGTGCTTCTCCACAATCTTTCTGAAATCATCCGTGGATGCATTTTGTCCGGCGTAAGACGCGACAAAATCATGCATCATGGCGATAAAACGGCCATCGGGATTTTTTAACTTCGGGTCATACATAATTGTGCGCAGCATCTCCATGACATAGGCGCCTTTGCTGTAAATCAGCTTGGGGACCGCGACCTGTGTATTGAGCCATATCGGCCCGGCATCGACAGGGCGGAAACCATATTGGTTTTTCGAAAGCAGATAGGTCCGTTTCATATTCCAAAAGCCGCCCACCTGTTTGGGTTCGAACTGGCGCAGGTACATTCCCGAAGCAAATTCTGCGATCCCCTCCGAAAGCCACTGGTCGTGATAGGTTTTCCATCCCACGAGGTGCCCCCACCACTGGTGCGCCATTTCATGCACGGCCACCAGGCTATAGAACTCACGCGCTTCTCCGCTATCCTGGAGGCCAAGACTGTTGCGCGTCGTCGCATCCAACAACGAATCGTAGGGCAAAAAAACCAGGTTTGGCCAGCTCTGGCCGTATCCACGGACGGGCTGTTCGGTAATGGAAACGGTTTTATAGGGCAGTGGTCCGAACAAAAACTCGAAAAGCCTGAAAGCCTGAAAACTCAGTCCCGCCGCATGCTTCACATTCGCAGCCGTATTGAAGCCGCCGGCCATTATTCCGGAATTATTGACTTCTCTTCCCTTGCCTATGAGCGTGAGCTCAGACATTCTCGCCTCGAGAGCTTTCAACTCATTCGGCACTTCCTTCCCCGAGTAGGCGGTGACGGTCAAATTGGGCGAAGCCTGAGATGCTTCAACAAAATCCCCGTAATTGAATCCGAATACTCCGAAAGGAATCTCTGATTTCCATACGGTGACCAGGTCGTCATTGATCTTCTCCGACGAAACCAGGGTCCCGCTAGCGACAAACTTGAACCTTCTGGGAGAGCGGGCGTTGAGCTGAAACTGCGTTCTGTCGTCGAAAGAACCAAAACTCGGAAACCAGGATTCCCGCGAAGTGACGTAAAAAAGTCCCGAACCACGATTGAAAACGATACGGCTATCGCTAGTGGATTCTTCAATATAGGTGATTTTGATTTTGCGCTTTTCTCCCGGCTTGGCAGGCTCGGAAAGAATCAGCCACGGATCGCTGTCCAGTTTGCGGTTCTCTTGAATAAAGCTGAGCTTATTGCCGGCGCTATCTTCAATTGCACTGATTCGAAGCACGCCGTTCAGGTTAAATGGAAGCATGCGCGGTGCTCCCTCTGTAACCGCATATTCCATATCGGCGACGGCATTTAGCGTATTGTCTTTAGCAATCCGCAGATTGATAACCATTGAGGGACAACGGGCGAGAAAATTGCGATGATCCGGGTGGAAGGATCTGGCATACTCCGAGGAAAGATGGAATCCGGATATCCATTCGTAATAGCCTCCGGCGTTGGCGTGCACCAGCATGACTTCTTCGCCTTTGCCATATTCCGGCAAAAGCAGCGGTTCTCGGTTCCAGCTGATATGGAACAGCAGATCACCGATATCTTTCCCTTTAAAGCTGGCCAGGAAAAACCCCTTACTTGTGCCGTCCACCATGTCGGATAGCATCCGTGCAGCCACGTTTCGAATGGATGGATTCCCTTTGCGCTGGTTCTCGATCCAGTCATTATAATTTTCTGCGAGTTGCTTCTGGGAGGGACTGAATGCCGTCGGGTCTGGCGCGGCGGATGGGATAGACTGAATCTTCAGGAGCTTGTTCAATTCCGCGAAAGTATCATCCGTGAAATAGAATACCGCTTCGCGAAATGCATCGGAGAGCTTTGGACCTTTCGCAACCCGTGAGATCTGGCGTTTGTCGATATTCGCCGGCGGCTCGAGCTCAAAGATCCCTTCACCCTGAAATTTTGCTGCCACGATATGTCCGCCAACAGGCGCGGCGAACGTTATGCGTCCGCTGGCAAAAGTAAATGTTGCGGCATCGCGCTTTAAAACGACATTCTCGGTTGCAGCGCTGTTACCGCTTCCCTGGAGCGATCGGAGTTGTTTATAAATGCCAAGCAAATCCTGGGATGAAGCCGTAGACAAATCCGCGGCAAAAGTGAACATAGCGAGAGCAAGAATCCCTATCAGCAGCAAGCAGATCCTTTTCATAGAACCTCCAATTAGAGTGAGGCATTCGGAGAACGCTCACAATTGGACGAAATGCTGTTAATAATCCTATTTTATTTGAAATGCTGCGAGCTGGCTTTACCTTATCACAAAATTTGGATCGTGCCTGTAATTTTTGGGAATTTGGGGATACGTCTCCGTGTTTCTGTGGTACAACATTTGGGTGCGCGTAAATTGCGCGCAGCCTGTTTTCGAGTTCATGCGAGGGTCCGGGGCTTCCGATTTATCGAAAGTTTCCCGCAGTCGTAGTCCATTAAATGGATTGGAGGATTAACATGAGGTTAAAGGATAAGGTCGCCATCATTACAGGCGCGGCCCGTGGAATCGGCGCGGCTTTCGCCATAGGTTTTGGAAAAGAAGGGGCGAAAGTTGTCATTGGGGACATCCGCGACGGGCAAAAGATTGTGGATGCCATCGAGACGGCCGGGGGCCAGGCTCTTTATCTAAAGACGGACGTCACCAAACAGGACCAATGCAACGCCCTCGCGCAGGCCGCCGTGAACCGGTTCGGTGCCATCGACATCCTGATCAATAATGCGGGGACACTGGTGACCATCAAGCCTTTCATGGAAGTGACGACCGAGGAGTGGATGCAGATAATGGAAACCAACACACTGGGACCGTTTCACTGCACAAAGGCCGTCTTCCCCTATATGAAGGAGAAGGGCGGAAGAATCATCAATGTCTCTTCCGGAACTGTTTTTGAAGGAGTTCCGGGATTGCCCCACTACCTCGCATCCAAAGGCGCCGTCATGGCATTTACGCGCGGCATGGCCCGGGAGTTGGGCGATTTCAATATTAATGTGAACTCGATAGCGCCGGGCTTCACGCATTCTGAGGGCGGAGACGAATTCGACCGCAACAAAAGGTTTCCTTCCGTTCCTCTCGATGAAGTTCAAATGCCCATGCGCTGCATCAAACGGCCGACGTATCCGGAAGATCTGGTAGGGACAGCCCTTTATCTTGCCGGGGACGACAGCAAGCTGATTACCGGACAGTTAATCCTCCACGACGGCGGTGTGTCTCTTCACTAAACGAAGCGTTTGAATCCTGCCAGCGGATCCGGGAGGAAAATCGGATCCATAGGATGGACTTGGCGGACTTATCCAAACCAACGGAGGTTACGATATAAATGGAACAAAAAGGAATACACGTCGGAAGACGCGACTTTATAAAAACAACCACGCTAGCAGGTATGGCGGTGACTCTTCCGGCGACGAACCTCGTGTCTCTGGACACAAGGAGCGCGTCGAAACCAAGCCCACAAGGGACAAAGCGGCACTTGCTTTTCTTGTCTGACGCGCCAAAAGAATATGACAAACTTCTGGAATCGATACGATCCATCAAGGAGTACGAATTCACAGTATCCCCGGTGCAGGTCAACTACCAAAAGCCGGAGGAAGTCGCCAAAGCCATTCAGGATAAAGGGGCGGATATTCTCCTGGTAAATCCGTCGCGCGTGACCGCAAACTCCGGACATATCCCGGCAGCCATAGGCGATCTGGACGTCCCTGTTGTGCTGTATCCCGTTAATTTTGATTTGATCATGCTGGAAGCGGATATCGTGGCAACCTTCCGCGCCAGAGGCATGAATGCCATGCTGGCAAATTCGCCGGCGCATGCAGTGGAGCTTATAAAGATCGCATCGGCACCCAGAATCCTCGAAGGCAAAAAGGCCGTCATATACGGCAGACCGTACGATTCAAGCAGCATACCCGTGCGTCACCTCAACGAAGACTATATCTACAAGCGCACCGGCGCCAGGATTCAGTACCGGCCGATTAGCGAATTGAAACCGCTCCTTGCAGGTGTCAATGAAGCCAGCGCCCGGAAGGAAATGGACAGGTGGAAAAAAGAGGCCGTTAAAGTTTCGGAGGCTTCGGATCAGGCGATTCTTGATGCAAGCAAGCTATATGTCCTTTTGCGCTCGATTGTGGACAAGGAAGGATTGTCCGCAATCTCGATCGATTGCCTGGGCTTCTCTTTCGATGCGAATCCGATATTGCCATATCCTTGCCTTTCTTTTACCCGATTGAGGGACGAGGGGATCGCCGCTCCGTGCGAAGCCGATGTATGCGGGGGATTATCCTCCATGGTTCTGCAAGAGATCAGCCAGAAGCCTTCTTACTTCTGCAATGTATCTGCTGTAGACGAACAGAAGTCCAATGCCGTGTTGCGCCATTGTGTCGCGCCATTGAAACTGATGGGCCGTGATGCGCCGCCGTTGACGTACAACCTTCGGGATTATCATGGAACGGGGAGAGGCGTTACACCGGAAGTTGATTTCCCTATCGGTGTCGAAATAACCATGGGCGGATTCAGCAAGGACTTAAGCCGTTTCGTAATTTGGCCGGGAAGAACCGAGGCGCGGGTCAGGGATACGAGTCGGCCCTCATTTGAAAATGCGCCGCCCGCATATCAAAAGATGCGCAGGTACTGCTCCAATGATTTAGAAGTGAAAATCAAGGATGTGAATCGCTTCCTTCAAAGCATCGCAGGCTGCCATCATGTCATGGTTGCCGGGAGCTACACGAACGCGATTCGGGACGCAATGCTGCGAATGAATGTGGACATTGTCGGCCCAGCCGACCTGGGAGCGCCTCAGGCATAATCCGAATACTGCTTTCGTCGTTCAGTTACAGGTTACAAGTTGCAGGTTACAAACCTGCAACCTGTAACCTGTAACTCGAAAACCCGTCCCTGTTCCAATTTCGAATCTCGAATCCGGAATTCGGTTAGATTTCGTGCGGTCCTCTGTAGTTTTTGTCCGTAGCGGTAGCAAAGTGAAAAATAGGCCGGCTCACTTTTTTCAAGACCAGCGGACAATGCGGTACACCCGCGGGAACAAATATCACGCAGCTCTTGGTAATCGTGTTAGGCTCGTCTCCCAGCCAGAACTCGATCTCGCCGCCCAGGTCGGTGGGATCATCGGGATTGGAACCGAAAAAGGTCACCACCTCTCCGAAATCATGCGTGTGGCCTGTATCCACAACAACTACTTCTTTGGACTGTGGCCAAAACCACGCGCAGTCCACATAGGGCGCTCCTTCGAACACGCCTCCATGCAGGCAATAGATTCGCGTTCCCAGTGAATCCGGCTCCTTATTCAGATCAGTGACGATATATTTCGCGTATGTTGTTTCAGCCATTTTCCGCTCCTCGCTTGGTTTTTGTTATCACCGCAAAAGTCCGGCCGCAACCTGCATTATCTTTGAAGTACCGTTGCAGATTTTAAGTTAAAGGTTACAAGTTGCAGCTTAAAACCTGGAACCTGGAACCTGCAACCTGTAACCAATCAGATCGTAGCATCAAGGCGCTACGCACCGGAAATTGGCGGCATCGTCAATGCTGCCCTGGCCCGAGTAGCGCGCCACCTGTGGGTATGGGCACAATGGGCGCGTGCGCACTACGTTGTTATCCACGACGCGGCTTGCGCGCATCGATTCCGGTGCCTTGCCCTTTTCCACCCAGTTGATCACCGCCGTCATCGCATCGTGGCGGTCCGGACCGATGCCGCCGCTGCAGTGCGCCATCCCGGGCACCATGAACAGCCGGAAGAAGTTTGTCCCATCCGGCCCGTTTTGTACTACTGCCTGCTCATAGTAATTCACGCCCATCATCGGCTGCAGTATTGAGTCGGCCCACCCATACGTCATGAGCAGCTTGCCGCCCCTTTTTTTAAACTTCGACAGATCCGGATTCTTCGCGTCTACTTGCTTGCTCCATTCGTCGAGCATTTGAATGTCACGGTCGAAATCGAACGTCTTATAGTCGTAGTCCGGCTGCGGTGGCTTGTGCACGAGGTACCGCATCGTATTTTCAGCTAAACCAAAATCTGCGGGTTTGACATCGGGCTGCGCACTCACAATCATATTCATCCAACCGCTGCCGGTGCCGCCACCGAACAAAGACGGCATCACAGCTTCGCTGCCCAGGGCAAAGCCGGGGAAAAAGGGCTTTCCATTGCTCACCGGACCACCATAAATTTTGGCGATTGCCCCCGCCTGGGCGGCCGTGAGGCAATCTGCGCCATCTGTGCCTGCGCTGCAAGCCGGGACATCGCGCGCCGGATCGAAGCTGCATTTACGCGGATCGTCGATCAACCCGTCTTTTAATCCATCGATGGCATCGCATTTGGCCATGACCCTTTCGGCCAGAAGGGTCAGTTTGGCGGGCGTGACCGGCGCCTCACTGAGTGCTTTCTGGTTCCACATCGCGCCAATCGTGAATCCCGTCTGACTTACCCACGGCGCGTTGGCTACAATTCCGTCAAAGTCTTCCGGAAAACGCTGTGCCTCGATTAGTCCTTGCCGCCCGCCGTTGGAGCAGGAGTTCCAGTAAGCGAAGGAAGCCGGTTTGCCGTAGAACGCCCTGGTGATGGCCTTGGCCGTCGTGGCGGTGAGGTGCACCGCACGGTAGGCATAGTCGATAGCCTTCTGCGGATTGCTCAGGACGAAGGTCGCTCCCGGCTCCTTGCGTGCGTCATGGCCCGTATTCGTCTGCGCAACAGCGAATCCGAGATTCAAAGCTTCATTGCGCTGCGCCACGCGGCCCGCATCGTCCAGAGCCTCGCCGGCGTGCCCCCCGTTGCCGATCATATAGAAGCGGCCATTCCACTTGGCGGGCAGACTCACTTCAAACGCAATCTCAGGCTGGAGCAGACCCATGACACGACAATTGGCAGGCACTGTGGCGGCAGCAGGAATCAATGCTGCCGTGATCTGCGCAATTTCCTTGGACTTGAACTTGCTCATCGCCTCGCACGTCTTGCGGGGCTCCAGATCCGCCCTCGAGTAGTCCACGAGTGCCATTTTTAAATCGGCGAAAGCCTGGGCCCTGGCCGGGGCAACAGCCGCAGCAATAAAGATGGCGGCGCCCATTATGGCGCTGACGATTGTAAGGGTGAACCGCATTGCGTATCTGAGTGTTATCGGATTTTGTACCATAGCGTGCTCCCTATCTGAAAAACTCCTAAGCTGTGCCCAAATTGCCTGGCGGTGTGGCCGAACAAAGCGAGCTACCGAAAACCTGCGCGGCAGCGTCGCTCTTTTCATCCGACAGCATTATAAACCAATACGCTTTGAACAATTCATAGCTCATCTCAGGTAGGCAAAAAAAGCTGGCCCTTCGGTGGTTATTTATAGTGGGAGTAAAACAGGGAGGCGTCATTGGGGTAACGCCCCCCTTATTCGCAGTCATCAGTAGGATTGTCCCAAGCAGTAATCTTGAAGTCTGTCATGGTGCTATTTACCAGGGGATTTGCCTCGCCGACTGTTCCATACTGCTCACAACTCTGGTCAAAATTGCTCATTACGATTTATCGGCACTCACTGCATCACAGCCCTTTACAACTTCAAGAGATACCCTATGGCTTACTGGCAACGCTTAGCGTGGGTATGGCATTGATCGCGCGGGTTGAACAGGAATATCTCCATGTCGCGGGAATTCTCTCTTGGCAATAAACTCCAGCGGTTGCCCTTTTAAGCCCTGCACTTCAACTGCAAACCTGATCTCATTCAAAGAGACTTGTCCTTTATATGCCAGCTTCTTTTCGTTTCCTCCAACGCTGCGTATAACGACAAAAGAGATTTCGTCGCCGTTTATCTTGCCCTCGCGGATAGCAGTTTTGCCTTCAGCATCGGCAACTGTTCCCGTCAATTCCTTCCCGTTCACTTTAAAACTGAAGACGGTTTCGACCATCGCCTCAAACAGCGCTTTGGTCAAATTGCTTTGAGCCCTGAGGCTTTCATGGAGTGTCCCCTGTGCAATCCAATTTCCGAATATGTCGGCGGCCCATACCGAAGTTTGCAGAGCCAACAGGACGACCGCCCCAATAGAAAGAATTTTGCTTTTCATGAGGTATGCCCTCCTCTTTTTTACGGATCGGCTTGCTTTAAATTAAACCGAAATGTTCTCATGAAAACAAGACCGACTTTGTCGCCAGCGTATCATCTTGCGACTGGGGGAGGGGTGCTTTGCCGAGAAGTGGCTGCACAGCGGGTGGAGGTAACGTTGCAATGATGGTGCCAGTTTTGCTGCGGCAGAGAAATGGTCTAAGCTATGGCGGAACTGCAAACGCGGAGCAGGAAAAGTGTCGCAAAAGAATTCAATCGATTACCGGGGTTTGAGGACTATTCGTGCCCTCTCATCTGCAGCCACTTGCCGGTAGAATTTTTTAAGTTCTCCAAGTTGCTCCAAAGGTATACGAATATTTTTGACTTCCAGGCGCCGGCTGTAACGTACCAGTGCTTCAAGCTTTATAGGTTCCAAATGAATGTTTCATGAACGGCAGGCTGCACCTCACCCCATAAGAACCCTATTTGTGCGAGATTTCACGGACACACATACAGGCACATACGGGGCAAGGTCACGGTGGACCTCCCTACTCCGAGGGTACAGAGATTGGATTTTGTTCCCCTTCATTTGGCCGTTCACGCTTCACGCCAAGCTCCAAAGGCTTGGTCCATTTATCCGACAATACCCATACCCTTCCTGTTATGCGGTCAAATCGGACAGAATAGTAAAGCGGATTATCCGGTATAAGGACTTCATATCGCGCAAGAATCCCGTGAAGCCAGACGGCGGCCAAAATGGTGAGGCATATTATCAAAGTTATCAAAAAGCGATCCCGCGTATTCATGTTCCATCCTCCATGAGATCCTTCATAGTGTACTCTTGCACCTGGCTATGCTCGAAGCTTCTTTCCACAAAAAAAGCAGAATGTGTCATTGGCCGAAATCCTTCTTGCACAGGAAGGACACGTCAACGGGGCTGGTGCTTGCGCCACCTGGGGACTTGTTCGGGCGGGGCTGGTGCTTGCACCACTTGTTCGGGCGGGGCCGGTGCTTGCGCCATCTGTCCTCAGTCCGCCTGGAGTTCAATTCACTTGAGGAAGAAGCAAACAGAAATGAACGCTCCTTAGCTGGAGAGACTGTTGTTCACTCGTCGATGCTTGCGCACCAGATTTGTGAACATGGGCGGCTGGAGGGTTGAAAGGCCCGTTTTTTCAGGGGCCGGGGGGGTTTTATTTTTGGGGAAGGACGCGCCAACTCATTGAGATACAGGGCATGCGAACTTGGTCCGGCCGACCTCTCCAACAGGTACATCTCTTTGGCAGTATCTACAAACTTTGGCTTCCGCAAGTATCATCTCCGCACAGAACGGGCATTTTCTGCGTGAGCGCCCATCGCTTACGGACGCATCAAAAACCCGGCCATCAATCCCGGATAGCCGCGGCACAGGATCCGGTTTCGAAATTGTAGGCAACACGCCTTCAATGATTAGCCCGATAAAGGAAAGCAGAAATCCGAGCCAAAATCCTTCTCTTGGGCGGCGTCCTTTTTTCTTCGCGATCCATTCGCCTATTATGCCTGTGATGATACCGAGAATGATAACTAGGAAAAGTAATCCTAAATATTCTTCCATGTGCCACTCCTACTAACCGCCTCAAGGGAACTTCATGCTATTTTACATCTACAAAGGACTCGGTCACTCTTTAAATCTCATACCGGCGCTGCCTTTTCATTTCCAAATCTTCATGGAGCATTCAGACAGCACGCAGATTGCTGCGGAAGATTCTAACTCTTCATTACATTTCTACATCCGCATTGAACAGCTTCTCGAAAAGCTCCACTGAGGGAGTACTCCAGCTCGACGTGCCGACAAGCAAATTGGGAGGAAATCCAATCGGCATTTTAAGGCTCCTAAATGGATTATAGCCGAACCAGGATCGTGGTTCACCGTGCGGCATTGATAAAGGAAGAATGGCCGCCGCCGGTTACATGGCGGTCTTTCGATCAGAGCTCGAACCAAGAAATGGATTCAGCGTATCCGAAAGGCTGTGACGAGGCATCGAAGGCATGCAACAACTGCAATCGCGGAGCGACATCGTTGTCGAGATCTTGCCAGGGAATGCCGCTGGATGCTTGCGTCAGTCAATCCGATTGATTGATCCCTATCGAGTTGAAACCTCAGCTGAGTTTTTGGAGCTTTTCGCCCAGTGAAACGACTCGGTAGTGTTCCTTGGGTTTGTCTTCCTGATATACCCATATATCACCGGTTTTGGAATTGTAGAAGAAAAAGCTCTCGTCGACGTGATCATCCTTCCTGTGTTGCGGTGTGAACTGAATTCCTTCCAATGCCGGTGCCGCCTGAAAATCGGACCAGGCCCCCGCCGTCCGCAGACAGCGCGGTGATGTAACTGTGAGGCAGTCCGTCGCTCGTCGTGAAGGTGGCGAACCTGCCGCCGCAATAACGAGTCAGGCCGCCGGAAGTTCCCGCCCAAAGGTCGCCGTCCTCTGTGGCCAGTAGCACCTGGATAGAATTGCTGCGGATATCCGGCACACTGGCATGGTCGAACACCATGAAATGACCGCCGTCAAATCGGACCAAACCCTCCTCGGTGCCCAGCCACAAATATCCGTCCCGAGTTTGAGCAACCGCGTTAACGGAACTCTGCGGCAAGCCCTGCTCGATTTGCCATGCACGGTGACCATATTGCGAAAGGGCACGTGTGGGATCAAGTGCAAATATTACACATGGGAAACCTGCAATGATGAACAAGGCGATCGCCATATAAGTCGCCCAGCATCGTTTTTGCACCGTATTTGCACACAAGCATTCCAAAGTTTCGCACCCTTCCAGCGAGAGCTGTCCTTAGTTGCGATCACACGGACATTAGTACCGGCACGAATCGACGGATTGCTCACCCCATAATTGCCGCATTCCCAATTCAGTCCATTCCGGTGGTAGTGAAAGGCTTGGAGCTAACGCGGGAACAGCTCGGTTCCTGCTTGCAGCTTTATTTTGCTGCCTTCAGAAAATTGCTTGGTGACGGAAATCCTCCCGAGGGGTTTGGCTAAACGCGAGGAATGCCCCCACCCCGGCGATACACCTAATCCCCGATAATGATTGCCAGTAAGCTATTAGCTTTTCTTCTAATATATGCCCGGATGTCAGACGAAAAGTCACAGAGGAGACTCTCAATGACCGAGATTATTGGAGTGTCCGGCGCGGGTTTGTTGTTTCATTCGGGGAGACAGTTTGATGATAAAACCAGGAAATGATCTTCCTGAATTTCTGCAGCATCAATTGAAATCCTGCCGGACCCTCCCAAGCGTTCCCGCAGTCGTAGTTCGCATCCTCGAGCTCTGCCGGAATGAAGATGTCGCTATCGATGAAATCGCTCAGGTTGTAGGCCGGGATCCGGCCCTCGCAACTAAGTTGCTCCGGGTATCCAATTCGGCATTCTACGCAATTCGATACGAGGTGACGACCGTGGACCGGGCCATCTCCGTTCTTGGCATCAATGCCACTCTCAGCCTGACGCTCAGCTTCTCGCTGGCAAAGACTCTGCGAAAATCCGATGGCACGGGCTTCGATCACATTGCCTTCTGGCGACGCTCCGCCATATCGGCTGCGGCCGGACGGATACTGGCGGGATCGGCAAACAAAAACCTGCGCGAGGAATTCTTCCTGTCGGGGCTCCTCCAGGATATCGGAATGTTGGCGCTGAACGAGGCAATACCGAAAACCTACGATCCTCTGATTGCTGAGGCGAAAGGAAGCCATCCGAAGCTGGTAGACCTGGAGCGGGAACACCTCGGCACCGACCATGCTATCGTCGGCGCCTGGCTGCTGGAACACTGGAATATTCCCGAAAAGTATCAGGTTGCTGTGGCGGCAAGTCATAATCCGTCGATCGCGATCAGAATCCGAGGCCGCCGACCTTGGCCTGGCTGCTGCTGTTGCCGGGCAAATTGCCGAGATCTGGACGGACCCTGTCTGGCCGCCACTGGTGTGGCCCGTGATGCGGCCATCAATTTTCTGGGCATGTCACCCGAGCGATTTGAGAGCTTGCTGGGTGAGGTCGCAGCCGCGATTCCCGAGGTTACCTCCGACCTGGACATCAATATTGGCGGCGAGGAAATGGTGAACCAGTTGCTGGATCAGGCACGAGAGGCACTGGTAGCCCTGAGCATGCAGGCACAAAAACAGGTGCAACAGATTCGAGATCTGTCCCGCCAGGACAGGCTTACCTCCGTATACAATCGCAGCTATCTGGAAGATGTCCTGCCTCAACAATTCGAAGCAGCTTCCCGATCGGGCCAGCCATTGAGCATTTTGTTCATCGACATCGATCATTTCAAGAAGGTCAACGACACGTATGGCCACGAGATGGGAGATACGGTGCTTGTTGGTGTCGCCGGAATCATCAGGGCTGGGGTCCGGGCCTCCGACATTATCGCACGTTACGGAGGCGAGGAATTTGTCTGCCTCCTGCCGAACACAGCGGCACAAGAGGCTGGGATAATTGGGGGGCGGCTCCTGGCCGCCATTGCGTCCAGCCCTCAATTGACCGAGAACAACAAGGGAATCCGAGTCACGGTTTCCGTCGGGTGCGCGACATACTCCAAGTCGCACATCATTCAATGATCCGAAACAGCTGCTGAGCGCCGCGGACCGCTGCCTCTATGCCGCCAAAGCGAGAGGGCGCAATAGACTGGTTATGATGGACTCTAATACAGCAGAAGATTGTGCATAGAGTTATGGGAGAATCAATTAGGGCCGAGCCGCACGGTGTTGGTGTCGCCGCGCACAAGTCCCAGCCGTCGGCCCAGTTGATGAAGCGGTCCCCCCAGCAAAGAAAAGGTCAGCGGCTTTTCATGCGCGCCCATCGGATACTCCTCGCGAGGTATCAAACACCACCTGGTCGTACCATGATAGCCGCTCGAAGAAGGCCCATACGTCCAATGTTCGCGTCATGATTTCGTTAATCGTGCGGATCCCATCAATCCCATCATAGAATTCCTTCTCGGCGATACCGATCTGCAGAAACAGATCGGTAATGGAGTGATTATGCTAACTTCGGCTCGTCACCACGCAAAGCATGAATCTCAGGGAGGATCTTACCCTAGAACACCGTTAATTTGCACCGCGATCTTACTTCAATACGGGAACAGGGGCTGGCGACAGAGCCACCGCTCCCGGACCTGTGGTTACGGCCGATCAGGTTCGGTCTTGTCTTGTCGCTCGCGGATAGGTCGAATAAGCTGTATCCTTCTTTAGAAATCGGTTCCAATTTCTGATGGTAGGTTGTGGCATCTGTCGCCGACATTACATCGTTTTCCCACTCCACTCCTGAGATTGGCCTTGTTCTTGCATTTCCATGCTAATGGCAATATGATAGCAATATGGAAGAAATAGACTTCTCCTGGGATGCTCGGAAGAATCAAGAGAATAGGCGCAAGCACGGCATTGGGTTTGAGGAGGCGTGTACAGCGTTCGCTGACGAAAACGCCCGACTAAAACACGATCCCGATCACTCTCAAGATGAGGAACGGTTCATCCTTCTGGGGTTCAGCGCAAAACTGCGGCTACTCGTCGTGTCCCATGCATACAGGCAAGACGGGAAACAAATCCGGATTGTTTCGGCTCGCAAGGCGACCCGAAATGAACGTATGCAATACGGACGATTCTTATGAGAAAAGAGTATGACTTCTCGGATTCCGCAAGGAATCCATATGCAAAGCATCTGAAAAAGCAAGTAACGCTCCGTCTCAGCACGGATGCCATCGCATATTTCAAAGCTCTGGCAACAGAGACAGGAATTCCATATCAAAATTTGATAAATCTGTATCTTACCGAGTGCGCTCACTCAGGGAAGAAGCTGGCGCTGAAGTGGGCATCTTGATAAGTTGCAGAAATTCATTTCGATTTCATCGGATACTGCGATATCGCAGCTGTTTGGTGCCTCGAATGTCAAGGAACCCTAGTCGCCTTTGTTAAGCTTCGCGCAGATAGTCGTTTTGATATTTTCCCATGCGCATCGGATCGTGGCATTGAAATGGAGTGATTTTGATTTCGAAAACTCAAATGTTCTTGTCCATCAACGCAGCAGCGTTCATGGTCGGATTGGTGACGTCAAGACAGAGTATTCCCGCGATGTTGTTCCACTCGACCAGGAGCTGGCGTCCGTTCTTCAGGAATGGCGACAGCAAGCTCCGTTTCAGGGAGGCGAGGATTGGTTGTTCGCGAACCCTGCAACCGGCAGGCCTTACCATCAGGAGGAGATTCAGAAAAAACCTCTTAAGAAGGCAGCCATTGCTGCTGGAATTGGGCCGGAGATCGGCTGGCACACATTTCGGCACACATATCGCTCGTAGCTCGATGCTACCGGCGCTCCACTCAAAGTGCAGCAGGAGTTGATGCGTCATGCGAGCATTACCACTACGATGAATGTCTACGGAAGAGCGATGCCGGGCATTAAGCGTGAGGCAAACAGTAAAGTAGTCAGAATGGTATTGAAAAAAGAAAAAGGGAAGCAGGTTTTTCCCGCTCCCCAGGCAATTTGCTCTTAACGGGGGTTTATGGGGGTTTACCCCCAATCCCCCAATTCCCGTAAGTCTATGATTCCGGTGGTTGCGGGGACAGGATTTGAACCTGTGACCTTTGGGTTATGAGCCCAACGAGCTACCAGACTGCTCCACCCCGCGATAAAGAAGGAATTATAGAGATCACACCGTCGCTAGTCAAGGGCATGGTCAATATATCAAGGATCTGCAAATATGCGCCGCCGGATTCCTTCATCCTCAGGAAGAGCCTGCCGTCGGGGCTGATGTCCCAAAGAGTGCCCTCCTGCATACCCTGGATAATATAGGCCCACCGTAACTATCGGGACTCGCGGAATCCCAGCACCATCATCGTAATGTCGTCATGCTGGGGAGCACCCGCGGAAAACGAAAGAACGGTTTCCTGCATGCGGGCCAGGATTTGCGGCGTAGTGGACTGCGCATTATCCCGCAGCAGCGCGGTAAGGCGTTCCATTCCGAATTCCTCGCCGGCGGTATTGAGCGCTTCAATCACGCCATCCGTGAATAGCACCAGATGATCGTCCGCCTGCAGCTTGATAGTCTCCGCTTCATATTTTGCTCCGGCAAAAAGCCCCAGGACCATCCCTCCGGTAGTCAGCTCTCTCATCGAACCATCGCGCCCCAGAAGAAACGGCGGATTATGTCCCGCATTGATATAGGTGCAATTGCCGTCGGAATCCAGGATACCGAAGAAAAAAGTTACGAAACGGCTGCCTGTACCTCGCTGCACAAGCTTGCGATTAACGTTGCCGAGGATGACGGGGAGCGAAGCGCCCAGGAACGTCTGCGCGGAAAAGATCCCCTGAATCAACGAAGCCAGGAGCGCCGCAGACATACCCTTGCCTGCCACGTCACCCAGAGCAAAACCGAAATTTCCTCCCTCCAGGTCGAAGTAGTCAAAATAGTCGCCGCCAATCGCGTAGCAGGGAAGGCTTTGGCTGCACGCCCGCACATAGTCCAGATCCCTGTTGGGCTTGGGTAGCAACGCCTGCTGGATTTCCCGAGCAATGGCCAGCTGTTCATCCATTCTGCGTTTGTCCTGGGAATCTTTGTAGAGTCGGGCGTTGTAAATCGCCATCGCAGCTTCCGACGCGAGGGTCTCCAGCGCGTCGATTCTTGTGCTCGATAGTCCCCCTCCGACATTTGCGCTGTCCACATAAAGAACCCCAATGACTTCGCCGAATCCGGCGGCGGAGGAATGGACGGAATCATGAACCGTGACATAACGCAGAGGGACGCAGGAAATGCTGCGCAAACCGAGCTGGCGCGTAATGTTGTGGTCTTCGGCTCCATCTCCAAAGTCCAGGTTTTTGATGACAACCGGCTTGCCGGCTTTGAAGACATCTTGAGGAACGCGTTGGCTGGTCTGAAAACAGGAGCCATCCAGCGGCCGTCTTTGGTTGTTGCGGGCGCAACGGAAGCTCAATTTCCCATCTTGCTCCTTGAGCATGATGAAGCCACGCTCGGCCCCGGTAAACTCAATCGCCGTATCCACCACTAATGCAAGCAGGTCGTCCAGGACGGGAATGGAGCTGAGAGCCCTGAAAGCGGCAAACAGCTTCCCAATATCCCCAAATCCGCGCACTGAAAGCCCGAAATCCATTCTGGCATCGGAACTGCTAAAGAGTGACTGCAGGATATCCCCAGTATGAAATGTAAGGCAAATTCCCTGGGAACCACCA
>CAVRAD010000003.1:0-205370 GCA_963718845.1 uncultured Acidobacteriota bacterium | reverse complement strand
ATCTGTAAAATTACAGTTTTACTACATTCTGGGCCTGCAGTCCTTTGGGCCCTTCGACTACTTCGAATTCAATGCTGTCGCCTTCGTTCAGCGACTTGATCTTCTCGCTTGAATGGCGCTGTGATGCACAAAGACGTCATCGCCAGAATCACGGCTGATAAAACCATACCCTTTTTCATTGTTAAACCACTTTACTGTTCCTTGTTCTTTCATTTGCTATCCTTCCGGTGTGTTACCCCTCTGTCGGGGCGTATCGTTAAATTATTAGGTTTTAGCAATCATCCGTAATCTTTCAGGCATAAAAAAAGCTGCTTTCCCATCAGGGGTCTGCAGCGCCTTCAACCAACGAAATCTTACAAAAACCCTATTGAGATGAACACTATAACTCATTTAGGCCATAGTAAACCATAGCAAATTCGCAAAATTTTGGAGGATCCAGTTTAGATGCAAGTGCAGCATCGTCGATTCACAAATTTACGGTTACCTGATTGCCAGATCCGGTTCTGGAGGATCTCAGAATTAGCCTCAGGAATTAGCACCAATAATTCCCGCGCTCTATAGAAAGGGTGACGGCGACTATGGTACGTTTGCACGGTGGCGCTGCTAACCCTGGATCAGGTATCAATCTCTTTCGGTAACCTCCCTCTTCTGGATCACGTCGGTATGCAGATCGAGGCGAACGAGCGTGTCTGCCTCATCGGGCGCAACGGCACTGGAAAATCAACACTGCTGCAGATCATAAGCGGCGACCAGATGCCCGACTCCGGATCGGTCTGGAGGCAGCCCGGAGTGCAGATAGCCCGGCTGGTACAGGATGCGGCGCTTTTCGCAGACGCGGCCGGTGTTCGACGTTGTAGCCGAAGGGCTGGGCGACCTGAGCAACCTTGTAACCTTGTATCATCACACGGCCATTGCGGTTTCAGAGACCGGCAGCTCCGCCCTGCTCGAAAAACTCGGCAATCTGCAGCATGAGCTCGAAGAGCGGGACGGATGGCGGCTCGAACAGCGCGTGGAACTTGTTTTGTCGCGGTTGAGCCTCCCCACGGAAGCTATCGTGGACACCCTGTCCGGCGGTTGGCGCCGCCGCGTCCTGCTTGCCCGCGCCCTGGTCTCGCAGCCCGCCCTTCTCCTGCTCGACGAGCCCACCAACCACCTCGATCTCGACACAATCACCTGGCTCGAGGCTTTTCTCGCGGATTATCCGGGGGCTGTCCTGTTCGTCACGCACGATCGGGCATTTCTCCGGCGGCTCGCTACGAGAATCATCGAACTCGATCGCGGAACCCTGACATCGTGGCCGGGCAATTATGAGATGTTTCAGCGCAAGAAAGAAGAGTGGCTTGCCAACGAGTCCTTGCAGCAGGAGAAGTTCGACAAGCGCCTCGCCGGGGAGGAGGTATGGCTGCGGCAGGGCGTCAAGGCGCGTCGGACGCGGAATGAGGGGCGAGTCAAGGCTTTGATGGCGATGCGCGCGGAGCGCGCTGCGCGCCGGGAGTTGACAGGCAGCGTACGCCTCCAGGTCGAGCTGGCGGATCAATCGGGACGGCTCGTTTTCGAAGCCAGGCACATCAGCAAGTCGTATGACGCAAAGCCGGTGGTTCTCGATTTCTCGGCACGGGTAATGCGCGGAGACCGGATCGGTCTGATTGGGCCCAACGGCGCGGGAAAGACCACTCTGCTGCGACTGCTGCTGGGCGAGCTTGAGCCGGATTCCGGCGAAGTGCTGCGGGGAGTAAACGTCCAGGTGGCTTATTATGACCAGCAGCGGGAACAACTCGACCCGGAGCAAACGGTCTTTGATACGATCGGTGAAGGCAGCGAGAGCATAACGGTGAACGGCAAGCCACGTCATGTGAATGGGTATTTGCGCGACTTTCTGTTCCCGCCCGAACGAGCCCGATCGCCCGTGAAAGCTCTTTCCGGCGGAGAGCGCAATCGACTCCTGTTGGCGCGCCTCTTCACCCGCCCGGCTAACGTGCTGGTGCTTGACGAGCCGACTAACGACCTCGACCTCGAAACGCTGGAACTGCTCGAGAGTCGGCTCGTGGAGTTCCCCGGCACGTTGTTGCTCGTCAGCCACGACCGGGCTTTCCTCGACAACGCAGTGACGAGCACCCTTGTTTTCGAAGGGGATGGCCGGGTGCAGGAATATGCGGGCGGCTACGAAGACTGGCTGCGCCAGCGGCCCTCTGCTGTGCAGCCGGCTGTTCCTCGACCCCGCAGCTCTGAAATGAGCGCCGGCGGCGCGACTTCCGGCGCCCCGCGGTCAGGTCTGAGAAAAAAGCTTTCCTACAATGAGCAGCGGGAGTTTGAGCGGTTGCCCGGGCGAATCGGGGAGCTGGAAGCGGAACAGGAAAGCCTGAACCAAGCCATCGCCCATCCTGAGTTCTACAAGGAGCCGGCCGAGTGATCAAGCAGGCCCTTGCGCGCCTCGATCAGGTCCACGGCGAATTGCTCGAGCTCTACAAAGCCTGGGACGATCTCGATTCACGCTCGAAATGAATGAGCAGCCGCGACTTCCAGGGAACTCTTTTATACGTCTTTGTTACAAGCGCTATGGAAACCTGTATAATCATGGCCTGAATTTCCACAGATCCACGAATGGAGAACCGGCACATGTCAGCAAACGATCCGCTTCCCGATGTAACTATGGAACAATTGCCCGAGCGTTTGCGCGAGGCTGCGGCTCGCGCCGGCTGGACCGCCCTCATGCCCGTTCAGGCGCGGACCATCCCCTATATGCTCGGCGCGCGGAACATGATGATCCAGGCCCGCACCGGCAGCGGCAAGACCGGCGCATTTCTCCTGCCTATGCTGGAGAGGCTGGACCCGGCACGCCGCCATTGTCAGGCGCTCATTCTGGTCCCCACGCGTGAACTCGCGCGGCAGGTGGGGCAGGAAGCCGAGAGATTGTGCGGCAACGCAGGCCTCCGCACCGTCATCGTATATGGCGGAGTCGGCTATGGCGCGCAAATGGACGCTCTCAACGGAAGGCGCGCAAATCGTCGTCGGCACGCCTGGGCGCACGCTGGATCATCTGCTCAAACGTACGTTCTCCCTCGATGACTCAAGATGCTGATATTCGACGAAGCCGACCGCATGTTGTCCATGGGCTTTTACCCTGACATGAAACAGATCCAGAGCTACCTGCCCAAACGCAACCTGCACGCCTGCATGTTTTCGGCCACGTTCCCGGTTTACGTCATGCGCACGGCGCGCGAATTTATTCTCGAACCGGAATTCATCACGCTCAGCCTTGATCACGTGCATGTGACCGACACGGCACACATCTTCTACCTTGTGCCGGGCATGGAGAAAGATCGCGCTCTCGTTCGTCTGATTGAAATTGAGAATCCGCTTCCGCCATCATTTTCTGCAACACCAAGGTCAAAGTGCATTATGTGACCATCGTGCTGCAGCGCTTTGGCTACGATGCCGACGAGTTGAGCGCCGATCTGTCGCAAAAGGACCGGGACAGGGTACTGGAACAGGTGCGCCAGGGGCAGTTGCGGTTCCTGGTGGCAACCGACGTTGCGGCGCGCGGCCTCGACATCCCGGATCTATCCCACGTGATCCAGTACGAACCGCCTGACGATCCTGAAGGCTACATCCATCGTGCCGGACGAACAGGGCGCGCAGGCGCAACCGGGATTGCCATCTCACTGGTGACCGACCTGGAGAAGATGGATCTCGACCGCATTGCCAAGCGCTTCAGCATCGATCTGCAGGAGCGGCCGCTGCCTACTCCCGCCGACGTGGCAGCGATCGTAAGCGAACGCGTCACGGCCCTGCTCGAGGCGCGCCTGCGCGAGCGCGACAAACTGCTGATCGAACGCAGCCAGCGCTTTGTGCCGCTGGGCCGCAGCCTGGCCGAAAGCGAGGATGAATCCGCTATTATCGCGATGCTGCTGGACGATTATTATCAGCAGACACTTCATGCCCCCTTGCCGCAACCGGCCGGTTCGCCGGCTCCGGCGAAACAAGTCCGCACCGGGACGGCCCGCCCTCGCCGCAGTCCACGCCGATGAAAAAGCAGAATCCGGCACAGCCGGTGGAGCGTTTGTTTTCGTTTGTGCTCCGCTCCCGCATTCTGATAGTGGGACGCGATACGCTGGCGCGCAGCAAAAGCAGGCTGCATTTCGTCTTGATCACCCGCGATATTTCCGAAAACAGCCGGGCGGAAATTCTCTCGAACTTTGCGCATTACCCGGTGGTGCAGCATTACACCGCAGAAGAGATTGAGAAGTTTTTCGACATCAGGGGTGCAAAAGTTGTCGGATTTGAAAAGTCGGGTCTTGCCCAGTCGATCTATGCCGAGTTGAAAGAGTATCGGATCAACCGCCCCGTAAGCTCCTCCAAAGATCCCAAGGAAACAGCGAACGCTGTCAAGACAGGCTGACCCGCCTATTTATACCGGCAACACAATTTTGGATAAAAGGAACAAAATAATGGCAGAAAGTTCAAAACTAGACCGGTTTTGCAGGACATCCATATCAATCGTTTTCGTCGCGCTCTTTGCGATCGGGCAATGTATGGCTCAGAATCCAGGCGGTGCGCCGGCTCAAAGTGGTTCCGAAGAGCTGAACGAGCCGGATTCTCCGGCCGCGATTAACCAGCAACCGGACGCGAATGTGGTCGGTTCCGCGGCTGCTCAGGCCAAAAAGGCCAACTCAATGATGGATCGCGTCAAGGACCGCGGTCGGAAGTTTCCGGCGCGCGACAATTGGACCATCATCAAGATCGTCAAACATGTTAGTGGCGTATTCGGAGGCTTAGAGCAAGGTGCGGGGCCCGGCTTCGGTATCGAGTTGACGACTGCAGATTCTATTCCGGAAATAGAATTTCGGGCCACGATGCTGACTTCCAACAAGCTTTACAGTAGGTTTGAGGGAGAAGCGTACATACCAAAAATAATCGACGAGAAGACACATGCCGACTTTTGGTATGGCTATCTGCGCAGGACTGAAGATTACTTTTTCGGCATTGGCGCTTCTGCGCCGATGAGCGCCAGAACAAATTTCGATGTCGAACGGCGCGCCGCCAACGGCGGACTCTTCCGGGACTTCACTGAAAATATTCAGGCAGGCATTTATATCAGTTACATAAACAGCGATGCGTACGGCGGTCAGAGCAGCGAGTCGCCCTCCATGGATACCGTCTTCTCGGGCGATCCATCGGTAGAACCCGTCTCTCTATGGACTCCCGGACTTCATTCCGGTTCCAAAGTAATTGCCTATGGACTATTTGGAGAATATGACCGGCGCAATTTTGAACGCGGACTGACAAAAGGATTCTATCTCTACGGACGGTTCTCTTCGGTTGACGGGCTGGATAAGGGAAATGACATCTTCTCCGACTACGGCTGGCTTGACAGCCAGATCGACGCCCGCGGCTACATCCCGTTCTTTTCTAACAAGACCTCACTCGCAGTGCGCGTGGCCGCAAACTTTAAAAGTTTAAAGGGCGGAAGTCAGATCCCTTTCTATGACCTGTCTTTCCTGGGGGGATTCAATTATGTTCGCGGGTTTGATACGTACCGATACCGCGGCAATAATGCGCTGATTAGCAACGTGGAGTTGCGGCAAACCATGTACTCTTTTAAGAAGGAACATCGCGGTGTGGACCTGATCGGCTTTGGCGATGCGGGACAGGTTTGGGGCGACAACCGATCAACTACCGACCCGACGATCTTGGACCATGCCAGCTTCTCATCTCGAAACTGGAGAGCGGGCATTGGAGGAGCCTTCCAATACCGCCATACAAAATCGCTGGCGGTCCGCTTCGACGTGGCGACCAGCCAGGATGGTCAGCATGCGTACTTTTCCGTCTCGCGCGGGTTCTGAGCGGCACAAGGGAGTCCCAGCCTGGCCGATCTTCTTACTGTTTCCTTGCCAGTCGAGAGTCAAGATTTTGCTTGTCACAAAGGCAGGGTTTATGGTCTCCTTTACCCGCTGGGAATGTGCTTCTTTTAGATATATTGGTATTCCGCAAGTATCTATTGGTTCCAATAGCGATAAATATTTCAGGCTTATTTTTAGGTTCTCTCCATTAATCACGCTGGCTTAAGGGATATTGAATATTTCAAAGCGCTCTTGCTGGAGAGAAATCGGCGCGCGAGTTTGCGCAGTTCACAGCTGTGATTTGGAAGAGAGCCCGAGACGTTGGTGGGATCTCTCGAGTGTGAGCCTGAAGACGCGGGAAGGCAGATGAACGGACGCATGGTTTTTTATATGCATAGGTTATCCGCAGTTATCTTGCTGTTCTTTATAGTGTCGCCCTCCGCGGCAAACGCCGGCGAGCGCGACGATACAAGTGGCGAGGCCTTTAACTGGAAGGGCGCCATGACGCAGTCTCTCTATTTTCTGGGAATTGAACATACATTTCGTCTGACGGAAGAGAGGACACGCACCGAATTGAAAGGCCCGTTCTTCCCGGACTGGAAGGCCTCCGTGGAGGGGGTCCAAAGCTGGAGCGACGGCGGTTCTTTTTTTGCCAACTATATTGCCCACCCTATGCAAGGCGGGGTGTCGGGGTTTATTCAGATTCAAAACGATGGCCGGGGAAATCGCTGGAGTTTTCGGGTTCGAGAGCATACTGGTATAGCCGAATGCGAGCGCTTGGGTGGGCCGCAATTTACAGCACGCAGTTTGAACTGGGACCGATTAGCGAAGCAACGATTGGAAACGTTGGGAAGAAGAAAGGGACTGCAGGCTATGTGGATCTGGTCATCACGCCAACCGGCGGGCTGGGGATGATCATTCTGGAAGATGTCCTCGACAAGTACCTCTTGAAGAAGCTGGAACAGCATACCGTTGGCATTAAGAAGCGCAGGTTTTATAGAATGCTGTTCAACCCGCAGCGCTCACTGGCTAATTTTCTGCGGGGCAAGGCTGCGTGGCATCGAGATTCACGCCCGAATCCATAGCTTTTCTGTCTGTGCACATGCTGTTCCTTCACCCACGCGCTGTGAGCATGGCGCAAGCCTCAAGGAATTCAATGTAGTCCTTTGTGAGCAATAGTGAACTGACCACGCGGTTGCTCGCAGTGTATAAGAGGTGTCTGTCGGTTCAATCCCCGATAAGCTGGGAAAAGCTGCCCAGAAAAGGAGACCTGGGTTGAAGGCAATCATGTCAATTCTCGAGAACCTGATGCATTTCGGGAAAAGACTCCGCCGGCATCGCCTGGCGCAAAAATACAAAAGCAACGAGCCGCTGTTGCGATCGGAGCTTTTCAGCCGCGCCCGGATGGAGCCGCACGGAAAGACTCTGGCGAGCTTGCACAAATTGAGTGTGGGACGCGCGGGAGGGAGGCTTCTTGCCCGGCTGGCCGAGAATGAACGCGTCCTCATCGAAGTTCGGAATTTGCTTGAGGATGCGGTTCGGGCAAAGCGCCGGATTACGCCGGCCGGGGAATGGCTGCTCGACAATTTCTATTTGATTGAAGAACAAATAAACACCGCCAAGCGGCACTTGCCCAAAGGCTACAGCCGGGAGCTGCCGCGCCTGCTGAATGGTCCTTCGGCGGGGCTCCCGCGTGTATATGACATTGCACTGGAAACAATCTCGCATGGCGACGGCCGGGTAGACTCGGAGAATCTCGGCAGTTTTGTGGCAGCCTATCAGACCGGGACTGCCCTGAAATTGGGCGAACTGTGGGCTATCCCGATCATGCTGCGCCTGGCGCTGATCGAAAATCTGCGACGCATTGCGGTGAGGATTGCCGTTGACCGGACGGATCGCAATTTTGCCGATTACTGGGCGGACCGGATGCTGGCGGTTGCCGAAAAGAATCCCAGAGAATCTGATTTTGGCGATCGCCGATATGGCCCGTTCAAATCCTCCGATATGCAGTTCGTTTGTCGCGGAGTTTGCTCGCCGGTTGCAGGGACAGAGCGCGGCCCTGGCCTTGCCGCTTACCTGGATCGAACAGCAGCTCTCTGACTCCAGCCTTACGATTGACAAGCTGGTGCAGTCGGAAAACCAACAACAGGCCGCCGATCAGGTTTCCATAAGCAACAGCATCGGCAGTCTCCGATTCCTGGCAACGATGGACTGGCGTGAGTTCGTCGAGACGATGAGCGTTGTCGAACAGACTCTGCGTGAAGATCCCGGGAGCGCTTATGGCGGGATGGATTTTGCGTCTCGGGATCGATACCGTCACGTAGTCGAGAGAATTGCAAAAAACAGCCCCCTGTCCGAGGAAGAGATTGCCCGCAGGGCAATCCAATTGGCACTCGATGTCGCTGCCAGAAAAGGCAGCGATCATCGAGAGGCGCATGTCGGGTTTTACCTGATTGACAAGGGATTGCCGGAGTTCGAACGAGCGGCCAATATTCGCCGCTCTATGTCCGGGACTTTTAAACGCATGGCCAGCCGGTTCCCTTTGCCCATCTATCTGGGCGCCATCACGCTGATCTCCGTTGCTATTGCCGGAGGCTTATTGGCGAAGGCGCATGCCGGAGGGTTGCATAATTGGCAGCTTGCCCTGATTGGCGCCCTCTCGCTGCTGGGCGGGAGTCACCTGGCAGTGGCGCTGGTGAATCGTCTGTCGACGTTTCTGGTAATGCCGCATTTGATACCGCGGATGGATTTTTCGAAGGGAATTCCACCGGAATCACGCACTCTGGTTGTAATTCCAACCATGCTTACGAGCATTCAAAACATCGAGGGTCTGGTTGAGGCGCTCGAGGTTCGGTTTCCTGGCCAATCGGGACCAGAACCTGCACTTCGGATTGCTGACTGATTTCCTTGACGCGCCAGAGGAGACGACTCCGGAGGATGAGCCGCTTTTGCAGTGCGCTTTAAAGAAAATCGGAGAGTTGAATGAAAAATACGGGAGCACAAATGGTGCTCCGTTCTTCCTGTTCCATCGCCCGCGCCGATGGAATCCTCGTGAGCGAATTTGGATGGGTTATGAGCGTAAGCGAGGGAAGCTGGCGGATTTAAATGCGCTTCTGCGCGGCGGCTCTGGAGATCATTTCTCAACCGTTCTGGGCGAGACTTCGGTCTTATCGAACGTGAAGTATGTGATTACTCTGGATACCGATACGCAACTGCCGCGCGATTCCGCGTGGCAGTTAGTGGGATGCATGGCGCACCCGCTGAATCGTGCCATGTATGACGAAGACAAACAACGCATCTGCGAGGGGTACGGCATCCTTCAGCCGCGCGTGGCTGTAAGTCTGCCGGGCGTGAACCAGTCGCGCTATGCGCGACTGTTCGGGAGTGAGCCCGGCATCGACCCCTATACGCGCGCTGTCTCCGACGTTTACCAGGACCTGTTCCACGAAGGCTCCTTTATCGGGAAAGGGATTTATGATGTCGATGCATTCGAAAAAGCAATCAATGGACATTTCCCTGAGAACCGCATCCTGAGCCACGACCTTCTGGAAGGGTGCTATGCGCGGTCGGGGCTGTTGAGTGATGTCCAGCTGTTCGAGGAGTATCCGTCCGGATATGACATGGATGTGCGCCGCCGCCACCGCTGGATTCGAGGGGATTGGCAAATTGCACGCTGGCTGCTGCCGCGCGTTCCGGGCTTCGGAGGGAGGCGTCAGAAGAATCCGATCAGCGCCCTTTCGGCATGGAAAATTTTCGACAATCTTCGTCGCAGTCTCGAGCCTCCGGCGTTGGTAGCGCTGTTGCTGCTGGGTTGGACGGTTTTGCCGTCACCCTGGGTTTGGCTCTTATCGGTCATTGGAATCCTTCTGATTCCTTCGTTGATCGCCTGCATCCTGGACCTGATTCAAAAGCCGGGCGATGTGTTGCTGAGGCAACACATCGCTGCCGCGGCGCGCAGTGCAACCAGGCATTTTGCGCAATCCGCGTTTACTCTCGTATGTCTCCCTTATGAAATGTACTTCAACCTGGATGCGATTGTGCGCACTGCCTGGCGAATGCTGGTGACGCACAGGCGCCTTCTCGAATGGAGTCCCTCGGACGAGCAGGGATCACCATCACCGCACGGGCCTCGTCGCCTTTTACCGGACCATGTGGATCGGCCCGGCTGATTGCGGCCGCTGCCGTTATTGTTCTGGCGCTTTCGCGGCCGGCTGCGTTGGGATTGGCTGGACCCATACTTGCGCTCTGGTTTGTCTCCCCCGTTCTCGCATGGTGGATCAGCCGGCCGCTGGCTCGCCGCGCTGCACGGCTGACGGCCGCCCAGACCATCTTTCTTCAGAAGCTTTCCCGTAAAACCTGGGCATACTTCGAGACATTCGTCGGTCCCGAGGATCATTGGCTGCCGCCTGACAACTATCAGGAGCATCCGGCTGCCGTGATTGCGCATCGCACCTCACCGACCAACATGGGACTTGCATTACTCGCGAATCTGTCTGCCTACGACTTCGGCTACATCCCGGCCGGACAACTCATCGAGCGCACGGCGAATGCGTTTCATACGATGGAAGCGCTGGAACGCCACCGAGGTCACTTCTACAACTGGTACGACACGCTGTCATTGAAACCGCTGCTGCCCATGTACATTTCGACGGTAGACAGCGGGAACCTCGCAGGCCACCTGCTGACTTTGCGGCAGGGACTGCTCGCACTTCCCGATAACAAAATCGTGGGGACGCGATTTTTCGACGGGCTCAACGACACGCTGAGAATTCTCGTGGACGCAGCGGGAGGAGCCGCTCCCGCGGAGACTCGCCCAGCTTCAGAAGGATCTCGCATCCGATTCCCGGCCTATGACGCTCGCGGCGACGCGGCAACAGCTCGAGCGACTGAACGCATCCGCCGCGATTGTGTTGGACGCCTTCGATGCCGATAGCTCCGAAAGCCAGGCAAAGTGGTGGGCGCTCGCCCTTGTCCGGCAATGCCGGTGTGCCTTCGATGAGCTGTCCTTTCTTGCTCCATGGATTCTGCTGCCGGCATCTCCCGAGAGAATGAAGGAGATCAGCGGCATTGAAGGGATCCCGACGCTTCGCGAGCTGGCAAGGCTCGATGCGGAATTGCCGCCTGCAATTCAAGCAAGTCCCGGGCTCAGATGCAATCGCGGGAGCCCGGGAGGATCCTGGCGGCATTCGACAGCTTATTGTTGAGGCGAGCCGGCGGGCAGGCGAAAGAATTGCCGCCATTGAACACCTTGCGCTGCAATCCGGCGAATTCGCAAATATCGAGTACGACTTTCTCTTCGACAAGGCATCCCATCTGCTGACGATAGGGTACAACGTTTCCGAACATCGACGGGATTCGAGCTATTACGACCTGCTGGCCTCAGAGGCAAGATTGTGTTGTTTTGTTGCGATAGCGCAGGGACTGCTGCCGCAGGAGAGTTGGTTTGCCCTGGGACGCCTGCTCACTGCCGCCGGCGGCCAGCCGGTTCTTCTTTCGTGGAGCGGTTCCATGTTTGAGTATCTCATGCCGCTCCTCGTCATGCCAACGTATGACAATACACTGCTTGACCGGTCCTATATCGCGGCTGTGGACCGGCAGATCGAGTATGGCAAAAAGCGCGAGGTCCCGTGGGGCATTTCGGAATCCGGCTACAACGCGATCGACGTCCATCTCAACTATCAGTACCGGTCGTTTGGAGTGCCCGGTCTGGGGCTCAAGCGCGGGCTGGCCGAGGATATAGTCGTTGCGCCGTATGCTTCGGCGCTTGCGCTGATGGTGGCGCCCGAGGAGGCTTGCCTGAATCTCCAGAGACTTGCCGCAGAAGGATTCGAGGGGAAGTATGGATTCTATGAAGCGATCGACTACACTCCTTCGCGCATGCCCCGCGGGCAATCGAATGGCGTGGTTCGGTCTTTTATGGCGCACCACCAGGGCATGAGCTTTCTCTCGCTGGCCTATCTGCTCCTGGGCCGTCCGATGCAGAAGCGATTCGAGTCGGATCCGTCGTTCCAGGCAACCACGCTGTTGCTCCAGGAGCGGGTTCCCAAGGCGATGGCATTCTACTCGCAAACAGCCGAGAGTTCCGATTTGGCCACAACTTCCGAACGGCCTGGAAACGCCGGTGCGCGTCTTCAGCAATCCGGATACGCCGATGCCCGAAGTGCAGTTGTTGTCCAACGGCAGATATCACGTGATGGTCACGAACGCAGGCGGCGGGTACAGCCGCTGGAAAGACATGGCAGTCACGCGCTGGCGCGAAGACACCACCTGCGACAACTGGGGGACGTTCTGTTACATCCGCGACGCGACGAGCGGGAAGTTCTGGTCCAATACCTATCAGCCGGCGCTCAAGCGGTCCCAGAGCTACGAAGCGGTTTTCTCGGAGGCGCGGGCCGAGTTCCGCTCCAGTGGCCGCGAGTTGGACACCCATACCGAGATCGCTGTTTCACCTGAGGATGACATCGAGCTGCGTCGAATCCTACATCACCAACCGGTCCAAAATACGAAGAGCTATCGATGTGACGAGCTACGCAGAAATCGTCCTCGCATCGCCTGCCGCCGATGCGCTGCATCCGGCATTCAGTAATCTTTTCGTTCAGACCGAAATCGTTCGCCCGCAACAGGCGATTCTCGGCACGCGCCGGCCCCGCTCTGTCGGCGACTATGCGCCATGGATGTTTCATTTAATGGCCGTTCATGGAGTTAGAGGGTGGAGAAATCTCCTATGAAACCGACCGGATGAAGTTCATCGGCCGGGGACATACCGTCGGCGATCCGCATGCGCTGACCGGATCTGGGGACTCTCAGGCAGCGAGGGATCCGTGCTGGATCCGATTGCCGCAATCCGCCGTCAAATAGCACTCGACCCGGAAGAAACGGCAACAATCAATATTGTTACCGGCATCGGAGAGACACGCGACATTTGCCTGGCTCTGGTCGAGAAGTATCAGGATCGGCGCATGGCGGATCGCGTCTTCGACCTTGCGTGGACACACAGCCAGGTGTTGCTGCGGCAGCTCAACGCGACGGAGGCCGATGCGCAACTCTATGCGCGGCTAGCCGGCTCCATCATTTATGCAAATTCTTCACTGCGTGCCGACGCGAGCATCCTGATCAAAAATGCGCGAGGGCAATCCGGCCTTTGGGGCTACGCCATTTCCGGAGATTTGCCGATCGTGCTCGTGCGGATTGCAGACCGGGCAAATATCGATCTGGTGCGCCAACTCGTGCAGGCTCACGCGTACTGGCGCTTGAAGGGACTGGCAGTCGATATGGTGATCTGGAACGAAGATCACGCCGGTTACCGGCAAGGGCTCCAGGAACAAATCATGGGACTGATAGCCGCAGGCACCGAAGCCAATGTGGCCGACCGGCCGGGAGGAATCTTCGTAAGGCCTGCGGAGCAAATGTCGAATGAGGACCGCATTCTGCTCCAAACGGTCGCTCGCGCCATCATCAGCGACAGCCGTGGATCGCTGGCGGACCAAATCAACGGGCGCAGCGCCTGTGGAGGTGCCGGCCCCAACCCTTCGCGTCGACCCGAATTCGCCGCACGGAAGCCCCGCCGTCCGCCGCTCTGCCTCGCCGCGATCTGATATTTTTTAACGGGCTGGGTGGATTCACTCCTGATGGGCGCGAATATGTCATTACGACCGCACAAGGGCAAGCGGCGCCGGCGCCGTGGACGAATGTGCTGGCAAACCCGCAGTTCGGCACGATCGTCTCAGAGAGCGGCGGAGCCTGCACGTGGAGCGAGAATGCCCGTGAATTTCGCATCACGCCCTGGAACAACGATCCTGTAAGCGATTCGAGCGGAGAGGCCTTTTACCTCCGCGATGAAGAGCGGGGCCACTTCTGGTCGCCCACGCCGTTGCCATGCCCCGGAGCGACGCCTTACGCCAGCCGGCACGGATTCGGCTACAGTGTCTTCGAACACATGGAACTCGGCATTCGATCGGAAATGTGGGTTTACGTAGCTCTGGACGCGCCGGTCAAATTCACGGTTTTGAAAGTGCGCAACGAATCCGGCCGGCCCCGCCGGCTCTCTGCCACGGGCTATGCGGAATGGGTACTGGGAGATTTGCGGTCGAAATCGGCAATGCACGTCGTCACCGAAGTCAATCCCAACAGCGCAGCGCTTTTGGCGCGGAATCCCTTTAACGCGGAGTTTGCCGATCGAGTCGCCTTTTTTGACGTGGATAATGAAACTCGAACCGTCAGCGGTGACCGGAAGGAGTTCCTTGGGCGCAACGGCACGCTTCGAAGTCCGGCCGCCATGACCCGCTCGCGCCTTTCGGGAAAGACGGGCGCCGCCCTGGATCCCTGCGCCGCGGTCCAGGTTCCCTTCGAACTCGCCGATGGACAGGAACGCGAGATCATCTTCAAGCTCGGGGTTGGGCGTGACGCCGACGACGCTCGCAACCTGGCGCATCGCTTCCGCGGATCCGATGCAGCGCGCCACGAGCTTGAGGCGGTGTGGCAGTACTGGAACCACACGCTTGGCGCAGTTCAGGTGGAAACTCCCGACCAATCGCTCAATGTGCTGGCCAATGGCTGGCTCTTGTACCAGACGCTTGCCTGCCGTCTTTGGGCTCGAAACGGATACTACCAACCGGGCGGCGCCTTCGGTTTCCGCGACCAGCTGCAGGACGTAATGGCGCTCATCCACACCGAGCCTCGCCTCGTGCGCGAGCACCTGCTCCGCTGCGCAGCCCGCCAATTCCGGGAGGGAGACGTCCAGCATTGGTGGCATCCCCCTTCGGGCCGAGGTGTGCGCACGCACTGTTCGGATGATTACCTGTGGCTGCCTCTGGCTACAAGCCGCTATGTTCTGAGCACAGGCGATACCGGCGTATTGGATGAGCCGGTCCATTTCATTGAAGGCCGTCCGGTAAGCGCGGAAGAGGACTCGTATTATGATCTGCCCGGCCGGTCCGAAGAAACGGCCAGCCTGTATGAGCATTGCGTCCGGTCCATCTTCAGGGGCTTGAGATTTGGGGAGCATGGCCTGCCGCTCATCGGCTCCGGCGACTGGAACGACGGCATGAATCTTGTGGGCGAACACGGCAAGGGCGAAAGCGTCTGGCTGGGATTTTTCCTTTATGAAGTGCTCATGCGCTTCGAGGCGATCGCGCGAAAACACGGCGACCTCTCCGTTCTCCGAGCGTTGCCGGCAGGAAGCCGAGGAAGTGCGCCGCAATGTAGAAAAGAACGGATGGGACGGCGCGTGGTATCGCCGCGCTTACTTTGACGACGGCTCTCCGCTCGGTTCGGCGAGCAATCCCGAATGCCGGATTGATTCGATTGCGCAAAGCTGGGCTGTTCTATCCGGAGCGGGCGACGTCGAACGCTCGCGTATGGCAATGGAAGCAGTGGATAAGCATTTGGTTCGCAGGGAGCATGGATTGGTCCAACTCCTGGATCCGCCGTTCGACAAATCGAATTTGAATCCCGGCTATATAAAAGGGTATGTCCCCGGCGTCAGAGAAAACGGCGGGCAATACACGCATGCAGCGATCTGGACGGCGATGGCTTTCGCCGCATTGGGCGATAGCCGGCGCGCGTGGGAATTGCTGCCCATGATCAATCCGATAAACCATGCGCTGTCTTCAGAGACTATTGAAGCCTACAAGGCGGAACCATACGCCGTCGCTGCCGATATCTATGCACTCTCACCGCACACAGGTCGCGGTGGATGGACATGGTACACGGGCTCGGCCGGCTGGATGTATCGGCTTATCGTGGAGTCACTTCTGGGACTGAAGCTGCAAGCAGACAGGCTGATCTTTGCGCCCTGCCTGCCCGCGGATTGGAAAACATATCAAGATACACTACCGTTACAGAGAAACTGTGTATCACATCACCGTACTGCAGACGCACGCCGCGAAGGGCGAGATAACGGTAACAGTCGATGGAGTCGAGCAAGATGACGATTCCATACCCCTTGTCGATGACCGCAAGGAGCACAGGGTCGAAGTGAGAATAGTGGCAGCACCCGGCAACATCGCCTCCGGCGACACAAGACCGAATAATTTATGACGCGGCCAATTCCATCACAGTTTCCCACCTATATGGGCTTGGCAAGTTCGACTCGTGCCCCTTTGTTTTCCGGCGAAAGTTTAAGCAGCAACTCTCGACTGCGTTTTTGCCGAAGAGTCTTCTTCTTTCGTGCGCGACCAAACCTGGCTTTGTCGCCATGATTTCCTGACATACTTATCTCCTTCGTGAGACTCATGCTTCGTTATGGAAATGGAGGGCGCTCAGCAAACAGAGGGAAGCTCCTTTATAGACGGCGCGCTTCCGGTGCTAATTCGATTCCTCTGTAAATGCTTCCTCAATTTAGTATTCGGGTGCAGGTCTCTGTAACGGGCGATGTCCATAGCGGTCACCGGCATGCTAAAAAAGGAACCCGCGTCGGTTTTAGCTAGATCCAGATCCATGAGGACCTTCTGGTAGCAGAGGTCGGGTGCCTCCTGAGCCTTCAAATCGCTATTCAGAAAAAAATCATCCGCTATCGTCAAGATGACCTGTCGAGTGCTTTTATCTTTGTTTTCGATGCGGAAACCGTATTCGACAAATCCGGCCTGAGGGATAACACCGAGGTATCGCAGCTGTAGTACGAGATCCTTCGACATGGAGATTCTCCTTCCAGAATAACCAGGTTGTGAATCCATCGAAGCTCTTGTGGGGGGATTAATGCGGCTGATCCTGGAGAGTCGATCTGTTAATCATACGCGCTTTGGTTTCGATTTCCAATGGCTGTATGAGAAGCGGCAGCAAGCTCTGAACCCTATACGCATTTATGTCATCATAAACTGGCAAATCATGTGGGTCGGGGCTGAAGAGACTGTCTCAAACGCACATAGTCTTGTCTGCGATGAGCAAGATCTGTGCAAAGGTTCAGAGCTTTCTGCCGCACTCCAAGGAAAATTGATAATCCGAAGCTCCGTTGTTCTTGATCTTTACCATGTTGGAGTGCCGCAGCGGAAATTCGCCGCATCGTTGGTATCGCCGCTCCCCTTGTAGATTGCTGCCTGGGGATATGGGCACACTGGACGTGTCTTATAGACGCGGCCGCGGTCGGAGTAGGAAGCTTTGATCTGATCCGGTGCACTCCCTTCCTCCCGCCACTTCTGGACGGCTCCCAGGGCGTCGAAGGTTCCCGGAGACATTGCCGCGCACATGCCGAAGTCCGGAATCATGAACAATCGGAAGAAGTCCTTGGTCGCGCTCTCTCCGCCCATGGCTGTGACAACGCTATTGTAATACGTGGTGATTGTCCGCGGCGGAACCCATGTCTCGTTCCAGCCCTGGTACATGAGCAGCTTGCCACCGCGCGCCTTGAATGCCTTAAGATCGGTTTGCAGCGTATTGATGACAGGCCCCAGGCGTGCGTCGATCTTGCGAGTATCCAGGTCCACATCGAAGGTGCGAAAATCCCAATTCGGATCTTCAAATACCATGTATTTGAAAAAGTCATTATTAATAAAGAGCGGTTCGGGACCTCCGATCATGGCGTTCCAGACAAGTTCGCTGCCCGGTTCAAAGCCGGAGTAAATCTGCGTGCCGTCGGAAAACTTCGCGCCCGTATAGATGCGCCGGGCCGTATCCACTTGAGCCGGCGTCAAACAAGATGAATTATCCGCCCCGAAACACTGCATGGACCCTGGATCGAAATCACACCGGGTTGGATCCTCAATCGCGCCGTCCTTCACGCCATCCTTGGCGTCACAGGCATCCAGGGCCGCGCGGTGTATCGCCGCATATTTTGCCGGCGGAATGAAAGCAGCCGCGCCCGTACCGTCCTTCAACGCTACCCAGCTCAAATATTCCGAGCCTGCCTGCAGGTGCGTGAGGTAGTACGCGGGATCTCCCGCCACGATGCCGTCGAAATCCTCGGGATAGAGTTGCGCCTCGGTGAGTCCCTGGCGCCCTCCGTTGTGGCAACTATCCCAGTACGCATAGCGCACCGGCTGGCCATAAAACGCCTGGATCAAGCGTTTGGCAACGGCCGTCGTCTCGTGCACGGCCCGGTGCGTCCAGTCGACCAGGCGTTCAGGGTGACCCATTGCCCATTTGTGGCCGGGATCGTCATGGCCCGTATCGGTTGAGCTTGTCGCATAATCTTTTTCTATGGCGCGGGCCAATCCCTGGTATTTGATCGCTCCTTCGAAGGCCGGATTGCCAACGGCTAAGTACCGGCTGTTCCATTTGGCCGCAGGCGGCAGCCAGACCTCAAAATTGATGTGCGAGTTTTGCACCGGCTCAATGAATCCGACGACGCGGCAGAACAGCGCCGTAATCTTCATCCCGGGGGGAGTGCCGAAAACTCCAGGAGTCTTGGGCGGCTGAAAACCCAGAGGGTTGTCCATGAAGACGGCAGCAGTGATCGTTACTTTGTCATATTTCTGCTTTGCCAGGCTCGCACAGGTGTCCTGATCCGCGGCCGGGGCTATTGCGACCGCCAAGCATGTGACAACAAGCAGAAATCGCATTGATATGCGAAGTGCTTTCATATCAGGCCCTCCATAAAATCGGCACTCTCCGATGCTCATGAATAGGTGCGGGCGATTCTAGCACGAAATCGGAGATTCGAAATTCGAGATTAACTAGAAGGAAAAAGTTGATTCAGCAAAAGTTTTCGCGTCCGCAGGGCGCCTTCGGAGAGTGGGCGGCTGTACGCTGCCGCTTTTTGTAAAGCAGCACGATGGCCCTGTTTTAAAGGGTTCTATTGAAAGCGGCAGCAATTGCCGCACTCCAAAAGCTTTCGCCCCGCAAAAACTATGCGGCACTTTTTACGATGATTCCGATGGAACATGGTTTAAGCTATATCAATTGTTTGCTGAGGAGATTTCACTATGGCTAAAACCAAAGTATTAAGACGCGACTTTCTGGTCGGCGGCGGAACCGCACTCGCGGCCGGCGCCCTGACGGCATTTGTGCCTGAATCCGCAGACGCGGCGCCTGCGGCGGCCCGTCACCTACGAACCATCCACCGGCTACATCGTCTACGACAGCCGCCTGTGTCTCGGCTGCCAGAGCTGCATGTTTGCCTGCTCGATGACGCACGAAGGCGAGGCGAACCCTTCGGTCTCGCGGATCCAGATCATCCGCCAGGAGACGTCCTTCGCCAAATACCCCTACGACATCGTCATGTCGGTCTGCAGGCAGTGCGTCAGTCCGCTCTGCGTCCAGAACTGCCCGACGGGCGCATGTCACGTGGACGCCGCCAACGGCAACGTGCGGCGGATCGACGAGCAGAAATGCATCGGCTGCAAGCGCTGCATCAACTCCTGCCCGCAGCGACCTCACAGGCCGGTCTGGAACGCGGCGAAGAAAAAATCCACAAAATGCGACCTGTGCATTAACGCGCCCTACTGGAGCCGGCAGGGAGGCCCCAACGGGACTCCGGCCTGCGTCACAAGCTGTCCGGCCAAAGCGCTGAAGCTGGTGAAGGAGCCTCCTCCACAAACCGATATTGCGGGGTATGACGTCAACCTGGCGCCTCCTCCCACGAAGAAAACAATGCCACCAATGCCGAAATTTGACTGAGTTTTAGGGAAGGAGAACCAATATGACAGGCGGATACACAGGGAAAATACTTCGAGTCAACCTGACGACCAAAACCGTCAGCACCATCGATACGGCCAAATACGAAGAGTTCGGCGGCGGCTACGGAATGGGAGCAGCCATCTTCTGGGATCTGGCGGTAGCTCCGGGCGAATGGGATCTGAAGGATGCCTTCGATCCCCGGAATGTCATTCCTCTCATGACCGGTCCTTTCGCGGCCACCGGCGTTCCAGGCGGGGGAAGAACCAGCGTCTGCGGGCTGTCTCCGGAGACGTTTCCCACCTGCGAGTTCTGGCGGGGGAATCTCGGCGGCAGGTTGGGCACTACGTTGAAGCTTGCGGGTTGGGATGGAGTCGTGGTGGAAGGCAAGGCCGAAAGGCCGGTGTGGATCAACATCATTAACGACCAGGTGAAGATCGAAGACGCCAAGGAGCTGTGGGGCCTGGATACCTGGTCGACGCAGGACCGGATTACGGCAATGGTGGGCGGAAGAACACGCTTTGGTGAAGAATGGCAAGAGATCGGGAGCACCTATACCACTGCCCGCCCGCAGATCGTCTGCATCGGCCCGATAGGCGAAACAAAGTCACGGCTCGCCGCCCTGATCAGCGGCAGCGGGATCAGTGCGCGGATCGGCGGCCACGCCGCAGTCTTCGGGGCCAAGAATTTGAAAGCCATCAGCGTAACCGGGACCGGCAGGTTCAGGTGTCGGATCCCAAGGGCGTCGTGGATGCCAGACTCCGCCACATGGAGGCCAACCAGACCGGAGCAATCGGTTTCGCTTCCGGGCCCGGGGCGGCGTCCTGCATGCCTTGCCTGCGCGGCGACCGGCGCAGAAGCAACTATAATGGCGGCGAAACCATGTGCGCCTGTCAGGGATGGCTCTCCGGCAGCAAGACTCCAGGGGCCGCAGACCTGGCCGCCGAAGCCTTGATAAAATACGGCCTCAGCAGTTGGTCCGCCCATTTTCACGCGTATGTCGACCGAAGATTGCCGGCGCACCGGAGATATTCCATGGAAAGGTGCCGGTAGATTCCGGCCTTGGCTGGTATCTCCAAACCCTCTATGAGCAGGGAGTGCTGGGTCCGGGAAAGCAGATCGACTCGGCGCCGTTGCCCATGGATCAATGGGGCGAACTGAGTTTTCGCCTGGCTTTAATGGACGCCATCGCCCGGCGCGTCGGCATCGGCGACGCTCTGGCCGAAGGCTGCTGCCGGGCCGCTGAGAAATGGGGACGGCTGGAAACGGACAAGGACAGCGGCGCCTTGCGCCTTCCCGCCTGGGGAGCCACAAGCCATTGGACAATGCCTTGGGTGGATTGGGCGTATGGCTACATACTCGGAGCGGGAGATCAAACCTGGCATGGATTCATGGCGCCTGTCGGAACTCCTCGCGGCGGCATAACCTTGGAAGAAGTCTCTGACGAAGCTATCCAAGAAGACGATTCCGTATACCGACGATATCTTCATGTTCAACTATGCATGGAAGGGCGAAGAGGCCTGGAAAACCGGCATCTATTCTCCGCATAAGGCAAAGCAGGTGGCCTGGGGCCGGCATTTTACGGGCTTCTGGAACGAGTCCATGGCGCTCTGTGAGATGTTGCTCCCCGAACTGAGCAGTGAAAGCCCCGAGATAGAAATGATGTATTACAAAGCCGTCACGGGGAAGAACGACTCGTTTGCCGATACCATGAGAATTGGCCAGAAGATCTGGACGCTGGAGCGCGCCATCCGCGTGATGCATGGAAGAAGCCGGCAGACGGAAGACTTTTTTCCGTATATGTATAAGCCGGGAGCCTCGGGCATGGCGGTCTATGGCGGTGTGCCCATTTATGAGAATGGCAAATGGCGCAACGACGCGGCCCCGGACATGTACTTGGACCGGAAGGGCGTGGACGACTTCAAAACCCACTACTATGCCCTGGAAGGCTGGGACAAAGAAAACGGCTGGCCAACAAAGAAGACGCTGGAAGACCTGGGGCTGAAGCAGTTGGTCGCCCCGATGGCAGCCAAAGGAAAATTGAAAGCCTGATTTTTAAAATAACAGCAAGCCACGAATTCCACGAATTACACAGATCGATCTGTACAATTCGTGGAATTCGTGGCTTTTTTTATTTGGGTAGTGCCTGCTATGAACTGGTGGATTTTTCTTGCCGGCGGGTGGGTCCTTGCCGTGTGCTGGTTGGTTTCCGGATTTCTGCCCGTCTACTTTTTCAGAAAAAAACGGGTCGAAGATTGCACGCGCGCGCTCGCCGATCCGGACCGCTGGCCACTCGTTTCCGTAGTAGTCGCTGCGCGCGACGAATCGCGCCTGATAGAAAAATCCCTCCGCTCGCTTGCCGCCATGGATTACCCGATTTTTCGAGGTAATCGCCGTAAACGACCGTTCTGTCGACGGAACCGGCGACATCATGGACCGCCTGGCGGCCACTGCAGCGCGCATCCGGACGTCCGCATGTTCCCGAATTGCCCGCAGGCTGGCTCGGCAAATGCCACGCGCTGCACCGGGATCAAAGCGGGCGGCTGGAGAGCTCCTGCTTTTCACCGACGCAGATGTCACTTTCGCTCCGCAAACGCTTCGACTTGCAGTCCGCTATTTTGAGGCCCATAGACTCGATCACCTGGTACTTTTCCCGGGCTTCTTGCGGCGCGGCTACTGGGAGGATGCGCTCAAGGCCTACTTTTCCGTTTCTTTCAGCTCTCTGGACCAGGGCCTGGGCGGTTTCCGGCCCGTCGAAAAATATCTATATCGGCGTCGGCGCCTTCAACCTCGTCCGCCGCTCCGCCTATGACGGCGTCGGCGGGCATGAATCGCTGCGGATGGAAATTCTCGACGACGTCACGCTGGGTAAACGTCTCAAGCAACAGGGATACCGGCAGGACGCGCTCCTCGCACCGCGGCACCTGGAGTTGGCCTGGCTGGAAGGAGTCAAAGGCTTCGTCAAAGGCCTCGAGAAGAATGCCTTCGCCGGGCTCCAATTCTCGATCGCACAACTGCTCCTGGTCACGGCCCTGATTGTCTTCTTCATCGCCACGCCTTACATGGGCGCGCTCGTATTCCGTGACGCGCGGATCTACGGATATCTCACAGCAGTTCTCGCCATGCATGCAGGCTTCGGCATTCAGGCATCCGGACACCGCAATGGATGGCGCATTGCGCCCGCTCTCCCCGTTATTGCATCCATCTTCCTCTGGACACTCTGGCATTCCGCCCTGGTGACTCTCCGTCAAGGAGGCATCCGCTGGCGTGACACGTTCTACTCTCTCAACGATTTGAAACGCCGCCCGATTCAGCAAACAAAAAAAATTACAAAATGGCAAAAAACAAGTAGGTGCGGGCTTCAGCCCAGACCCACTTGAAATGGGGAGTTAGGGAGTTATGGTGACTGTCGCCGAAATCGTCACCGAAATTCCTATTTGGCCGAAGGTGCCTTTGGAGCTTCGTCGCCCGTGATCCATTCGTCGCGGTTCCGGTTGTATTGCGGCCAGCGATAGGGCTTGAACACCGTATCGTTTTTGATTTTCTCCCACTCCCCGTGGCTGACTTTCCCGTCTCCATCGGCATCAAACATCTTGATGAAATCCTGACCTGTCGGGCCGCCCGCCACATAGGGGCTGTCGGAGACCATTTGCGTCGCCTGCATAATTCCCGGCGGCGCATTGGCGGGCTTGGGGAATGGAGCGCCAGGCGATGGAATGACAAAACGTCCCCCGGCATACACAGTGAGGACTCCTTCCTTTTTGGGATCCATGGATTCCGGAACGGCACAGGCCGCCATTTCCTTTTTGGTGATCCTGTCATCCTTGTTGGCATCGCACAGCGGGAAAGACGCGTCCATCAATCCCGACTCTTTCCATTCTGCCTTGCTTATGGAACTGTCCTTGTTGACATCCAATGTGGCGAAAAATGGATCCACGTTGACCGGCGCCGGGTTTTGCGCAAACGCAGAAATCGCCAGAGTGGAACATGCGGCTACCGCCACAAACATCTTTCGAATGTTCATCGTTGCCTTCCCTTCCTGCTGCCTGCAGTTTTAATCATTATTTGTGATTTTCTACTCCGTGTCCTATAGTGGCTTCATATTTTAAGATCATATAGGAAGGAGCCAAATGCCTACGACTAAATTCGGAAAATATTTCACGACGGAAGTGCTGAAGGAGAGTCCCAAATTCCCCGGGCTGTGGGACGTGTCATCGACGCGCCATCTGACGGCCTTCGGCGGAGGACATCTCTCCGTCGACTGTATTTTTATCACGCACCCGTTCGTGATGGTCAGCCAGCCGCACACGCACGAATTCCCCCAGTACCTGCATTTCTTCGCGGCGGACCCGCACGACCAGAGGCTGTTTGACGCAGAGATCGAGATGACTCTGGGGGAGGACGCGGTGCACGGTGAAAAGCACATCATCACGCGGCCCACGGCGCTTTATATCCCGGCCGGTGTGTTTCACGGGCCATTGAATTTCAAGGTGATCAACAAGCCGGTGGTTTTTGTGGATATCGCCGTCGCCGGCGAATACAAGAGAGTCGGCAACACGCCGGATTAGAGTGAATTTCGGTGACAGTCACCATAATCCCCAAATTATGGATGACATAATGCATTGGGTCCCCTCTCCCCTAATTTGGGGGTTATGGTGACTGTCACCGAAATTCTTTATTTGCTGCGGCGGATCGAATAGAGGCGGTGTTCGGTGCGCAGCAGCAGGCGGTCTCCCGCGATTGCCGGAGTCGCCAGCGCCATATCCTCGAGCACGTTCGTGTGCAGAAGTTCGAACTTCTCTCCCGCCGCGACCACGTAGGTCTTCCCCTCTTCGTCCAGCATGAATACCCTTCCGTTATAGGCCCATGGAGATGATGTGAACGCCGTCGCCGCCGGATCGATCCGCGTCCTGTAGGTCACATTTCCCGTTTTCGCATCATACCGGCTCAGGATCCCCGTTTCGGTCACCGAGTAGAGCGCGCCTTGATAGGCAACCGCTGTCGGCAGGTACGTCCCCCCACGCGGTTCGGTCCAGGCAACGTATTGGTTCGACTTCTCTCCCTCCTTCAACGAGATGTCGCCGCCCGCTCCCGGCCGGACCGCAAACAGAGGCCGTCCCCGTCCGCCGTTCAGATACAGCAGGCCGTCTATAGACAAACGGCATAGGGATGGCCGATCCCGACATGCCCGACATCGTCCACAATTCCTTCCCCGACAGGTCGTAGCTGATTGCCTTGCCGGGACCCACCGTAACGATTTCCGTCCGGCCGTCGTGACGCCACACGTAGGGCGTCACCCACCCCGAACGCGCCGGCGTTGGGCCCTTTGTGCCGACGTCGCGGTCCTTCTTCCAGACTTCCTTTCCCGTTTTCTTATCGTAGGCCGCGATGAAAGGCCGCTTGTCGTTGTCGTTGACGAATGACGATCAGTTCCCCCGCGAGCACGGGCGAGCTTCCCGTCCCGAAATCCAGGTAGATCGGCAGCGCCTCCTGCGGCGCTGTCCACAGTGCCTTCCCTTTCATATCAAACGCATACAGCCCCAGGTTGGCGACATAGACATACACCGGCTGCCATCGGTCACCGGCGTTTCCGAGACGAAACTGTTTTTCCGGTGCCGTCCTCCCGGCGGGCGTCCCGAATGGAATTCCCGCTTCCATTCCACCTTCCCGGTCTTCAGGTTTACGCAATAGAGAAAGTAGTGCAGAACCACTTCCTTTGGCAATTCGATGTCCCGCTCGGTCACCTTCTCAAGGACCTGCGCCTCGGTAAGGCCTTTCTTCTCCAGTTCGGCGATATACTCGTTGCTGTACTCCGTGCCGATCTGCGGCGGCTTCGATGCCCCCTCGGTTACCGCCGTCGTAACAAATATCCTATCGCCCGAAACGATAGGTGACGACCATCCCCGTCCCGGGATTTCAGCCGCCCACTCGATGTTTTCCGTTTTGCCCCATTGTTCGGCCAGCCGCGTTTCTCCGCTCACCGGATTAGCTTCCGGCCCGCGGAACTGCGGCCAGACCGGTTCCGCCGCGGCAAGCATCCTCGTCGCCAGCAGACACGCCGGCGCCACGCAGCACCAACACCCAATGCCCAGAAATCGTTTCATAGGAATCTCCGTCGCTAGAAACAAAACTCATAAACGGTTAACACAAGGTCCCGCCAATTAATAGTGAAAATAAATAAGCCTCCCGGGAGTGCCGGCATCGCGCCTAATACCGAATACTTGGTGCGCCCAGAGGGCGCCTTCGGAGATGGGCGGCTGTTCGCTGCCGCTTTTGAGTTCAGAGTTTAGAGTTCCCAGTTAGCTGGGAACTCTAAACTGAAAACTGGAAACGGTGAAAAGCGGCAGCAAGCTGCCGCACTCCGAAGGCGCCCTCTGGGCGCAGTGTTGTGGCAAAAAGTATGCGTCATTAGGCGTCTCGCCGGCATTCTGATGAAACATTTTAATCGTTGCCGACCAAACTCAATAGTATAGTTAGTCTGTTAATACTAGGAGGTTTCCCATGGCTGACTTTTTGGACAATGCAGTTTCACGCCGCAGTTTTATTAAAGATGTTGCACTCACTTCCGCAGCCCTGTCTGTAGGGCCGTATTTCGCATTTGGCAATCCGAGACCTGCCAAACTGATGAAACGCGCCATGGGCCGTCTCGGCTTTGAAGCGACGACCCTCGGCCTCGGCGGACAGGCGTCGCTGCAATGGACTCCCGCCGACGTCGATCCGGCCAAAATTATCCTGAAGGCCTTCGACCTGGGCGTAAATTACTTCGACACGTCGAATGTCTACGACGGCAGCCAGATGCACTTTGGCAAAGCTTTCCGCGAACTGCACCTGATCCCCGGCCGGCCGGGCTACAACGAACGTCTCCGCAGCTCGATCTTCCTGACGAGCAAGACGGCCCTGCGGTTTGGCAAGGGCGGGTGGCAGAAACAGGGATTGATCAACGTCACCAACGGGGCGGCAGGATCGCACACCATCGACGACGTCCGGCGGACGCTGTCCCAAGTCTTCGGGGATGGTCAGGGATCTTATCCGCAGGGCGCGTACTTGAACATGGTCCTGATGCACAGCGTTATGACCACGGCGGATGTCGACGCGCTGTATGAAGGGTACAACAAGCCCGATCCCAAGGCAGAATCGATCGGCACATTGGCCACGCTGATCGATTTCCGCGATGGCACCAACTTCACGGGGCTCAATACCAAGGGAGAAAAGCTCATCCGGCACATCGGATTTTCCGGGCACCAGGCGCCGGACGTGATGATGGACATGATCCAGCGCGATACCCGGGGTGTTATCGAAGGCATGCTGGTAGCCATTAACGCCAACGACCGGCAGAATTTTACCATGCAGTACAATGTCATTCCCGTGGCTGCGGCCAACAATATGGGAGTGATTGCCATGAAAGTCTTTGCCGACGGCGCGATGTACGCGAAAGAAGCAACGTGGACGCGAAGCCCGGACATGGTGGTCCGCAAAGTGGGGAGCAGCGCTCTGCCCAGCCGCCGACTGGTCGAGTACACCTTGACCATCCCAGGAATTCACACCCTCATCATCGGGACAGGGCACATCGACACGGATCCGGCAGCCTGCCAGTTGCAGCAGAATCTCCTCGCCGCACAGATCGCGCCGAACGCGCTCAGCGTCTCAGACCAGCGGGAAATCGAAAAAATGGCCGGCACGGCCAAAGAAGGCAAGACGAATTACTTCCAGGCCGCGGCGCAGCCGCTCGGCGCTCCACGCAATGCGGCAGCGAAGCAGGAAATGCGCGGTCAGAAGCGTATGGCGCTATTGAACTGGCAGACCGCCTATGCGGGAGACGAACCGATCGTCCGTTACGAAATATGGCGCGACAACCAGAAGGCCGGCCAGCTTGCCCATAAGCCGCAGGTGCGCCAGACACCGTTTGCCTTCGAAGAAGCTCTCACCGACAAGGCCGCGCACCACTACCAGATCGTGACGGTGGATGCCGCCGGGCGTACCGCCAAAACAGAGGATGTTCTGCTCTCAGCGGTCTAAGAGCCTGTCCGTGTAATAGAGTAAATGAAGAAACCGGAATTCAAAAAGCGCCGGGGCGATTGCGGTTGCATTCATGGTGCGCCGGGATTGTCCCTCATGGCTAATTTTTAGGCTATTCTGACCCCATCCAATGGAAGCATAGATCGGAACACTTCGCATTTTCGACACATTTGCATCTTTTTAGCCCAGTTCCTCTGCGGACTTCCTTGGCATATGGTTCCGTTGATGCACCAGCATAGATGCCCGGCGTTAAACTCCCATGCAGGGCAAGCCTTTCTAGTCTCCATGGAGCAGTTTTTGACCAACCAACAAGGTTTCCTGCTCTTGGTTCGGGACTTTTTTAGTGACAGAAGCAGCAGCAATTGACGTTCGATATGGACCGGAACGCTTCTCCATCCCTGCTCAAAGCTCTGGATGGCTTTTATGGAAAGTCCCAGTAATTGGGCCATTTGTTTTTGAGTTTTACCAAAATAACGCCGTATCAGCGAAAGCTGCTTCTTGTTCATCCCAATACCTCTTTGCGTGATCGACTTACTCTATCATACTGTGCATCGAGCGGAATTAAAGAAGCAGCACCATTATGGAACTTTCTTGTCAATCGCTCCGTCGGGTTCAAGGTGGGTTGATATGAATGTTTTCGGCAGCCTGCTCTCAATTGCCGCCTCTATGCGCTCGCAGCGATCATGGCCCTCAGTAACGGATAAATCCCCGGGAACGGTCACGTGAAGCTCGGCAAAACGCCGGGATCCTGATTTTCGGGTGCGGAGGCTATGAAACGCAGTTCCGGGATCCAGCGCATTGCGAATCGCTTCCTGGATCTGTTCAATTTCGGGCTCGGAAAGGCTGCTATCCATGAGCCCGGCCATGGAGCGCTTGATCAGATTCACACCGGTGTAGATAATATTTAACCCTACGAGTATTGCAATAATCGGATCCAGAATTATCCATTTGGGAGGAGTCAGCGCCACGACTCCAAGGGCCGCAACTACGCCCACCGAAGTCCAGACGTCCGTCATCAGATGCTGCGCATCCGCTTCCAACGAGATGCTGTCGTAGCGCTTTGCCGCGCGTAGCATAAAGCGTGAGACGCCAAAGTTGATTCCGGAAGCGATGATCGCAATTGTCAACCCTAATCCCAAATCAATGAGCGGGGAAGGATGCATAAATCGTTGCACGGCCGTATAGATAATGAGCACCGCCGCAACCAGAATCAACGAGCCTTCGACTCCGCTGGAAAAGTATTCGGCCTTATCATGACCGTACGCGTGTGACCGGTCAGCAGGACGGTCCGCAACGGTTAACGCAATGAAAGCAACCGACGCCGCGATCAGGTTCACAGATGATTCCATGGCGTCGGAAAGCAGGCTGACGGAGCCCGTGAAAAGATAGGCTCCAATCTTAAGCGCCATCGTCACGATGGATGCGGCGATGGATAGCAGGATCACCCTGCGTGTTGGCGATTTTCCGGCAAAGCCGCTCCAAACTTTATTTTCTGCATGTGCAGACGGCATGTGTAACTCCGAACTCAATCCATTATTCTATCATTGAATGACCGACCATAAGTATTGCAATAGCGGCTATCAGAACGATTGGACTGGTGTGAAGCCTGAAAACGGCTTTTCTCATGAACGCCGGCGACAAACGGAATGTCACCAGAAGGCCTAAAATAGAGATCAGCAGCATCACTCCCAGTCCCAATTCTGGAATTGCAGTGCCTTCGCATTTAGTGGACAAAAAGTGAATGATCGCTACTCCAATTGCAACGGGATTCAACCAGTAATGCAGCTTCATGAGGTACCGCTTTTGTTTCCCATTTATTTGGCCAACAGCCTCTTTGAGCTTCAAACTGTGCGGCATCGCCTTCGCACACCCTTTCAGAAGAATGCTGAAAAAAACCGGGAAATTGGCTATACCAAAAAGCCATGCGGCGATTTGGCCTGAAGCCTCTCCCCCTTTCTCTTCCCTGCCTGCAGCCTGCTCATAGCCTTCGCCCTCATAACTCCCGGATCCTCTATGCCCATGCGCGTAGAGCTGGGTCGCTGCCGTCAAAGCCAAACACAAAATGATCCATACACTAAATTTTCGCAGTTTCAAATCCATGATTTCCATAATCCTTGGTATCAACAAATCGCTTTTCCAAGCGAAAGCGACGGTCCGCATAAAATGCACGGGGTCATAATACGCAGTCTGTCGCCTCTGTTTCATTTTCCTTTGAGTAAGCCCCCTGCTCGAAAATTTCTTTTTCAGAGCGCTCAAGAGTGATCGGCCGCATTTTGGAACATTTTTCGAATCATCCGTATTTGTCCCGGAAATCTAGAGTCGGAGTGAGCACATGGTGCTGCGCTTTTTATTCTGCGGTTCTCGACGAGGTAGACATGAACGGTTTGTCATTGATGAAAGTTATCAGGGTTGCAGCGTTTGCCGGTGCACTGGCAATTATCCATTGTATTCAAGTGCAGCAGGCATTTGCACAATCTCCGAAGGCGCAGGCTTTCTCCATTAGCGAGCGCATGCGCGTCGATGGCAAGCTGGACGAGCCAGCCTGGAAATCCGCCGTCCCCATCGGAGATCTGGTCCAAGTCCTTCCCAAGGAAGGGGAAAGCCCAAGCGAAAAGACCGAAATCCGTGTTCTCGTCAGCAAAGACTCCCTATTCTTCGGCATAACCTGTTTCGACCGCTCGCCCGCGTCCATCATCTCCACTCAACTCACACGCGATGCAGAGTTGGAAGTGGATGACAATGTTTCGGTTGTGATAGATCCATTCTTCGATCACCGTAATGGTTTCTTCTTTAAAATCAATCCCACCGGGGCGCGCGCGGACGGACAGATTTCCAACAGCGCTGAGTTTACAAGCCTGGATTGGGACGGGATCTGGAACGGGCGCGCTCGCATCACGAGTGATGGTTGGGTTGCTGAAATCGAAATCCCCTTTAAAACCTTACGCTTCAAGCCCGGCCAGTCCGTGTGGGGACTGAATATTGAGAGGGCGATCAAGCGGAATAACGAGACCAATCGATGGTCCGGGGCCCGCCGGGACATATGGCTGAGCAATCTGGCGGAAGCGGGGCAATTGGAGGGCATACCGAATGTTCGCCAGGGAATGGGGCTCGATATCCGTCCGTACGGACTGGTGGTACGCAAGGAAGGAAACGATTGGAAAGCCGATGGCGGTCTCGACATTTCTAAGAATCTGGCGCCCAATCTTAACGCGTCGCTGACCGTGAACACTGATTTTGCAGAAACGGAGGTGGATGCACGGCAGGTGAACCTCACCCGTTTCGATCTTTTCTATCCCGAAAAGAGAGCCTTTTTCCTTGAAGGCGCAGGCGTTTTTGACGTAGCAACCGGAAATCCCATGATGCCGGACCTTATCCCTTTCTTCAGCCGGCGCATAGGATTGATGGAACAGGACGGGATCCCGACCGAAGTGCCGATTATCGCCGGAGCGAAGATCACAGGCAGGCAATCCCGATATAACATTGGCTTCCTTGATGTCCAAACCGGTGATGTCGATGATGTAGGCCTCAGCGGACAAAATCTGCTTGCCGCACGCGTCAGCCGGGATTTCTGGAAGCAGTCCTATGTGGGCGGGATTTTCACGCGCGGCAATCCCTCCGGCCTCGGAAATAATACCCTGCTCGGCGGCGATGTGCGCTTTGCCACCTCGAGTTTCAGGGGTAATAAGAACCTCAGCCTCAGTCTTTTCGCTTTCCGCACGGACGACGAGTTCAGCAACACCACCGATTATGCGGGGGGATTTTCCATCGATTACCCCAATGACCGCTGGTTTGCCAATCTCTCCTGGAAACAGATCGGCGAAAATTTCAGCCCGGCCCTGGGATTTGTCCCCAGAAACGGCATACGCAAAACAAATGCAATGTTCATGTTCAGGCCGCGCCCCGAAAAGGCGGGAATCCGGCAAATCACATTCCATGCGTTCCCCGAGCTGATCACGAACCTGGACAATCGTGTGGACAACTGGAGAGTGGACATTTCTCCCTTTGAAGTTGAATTCAATTCAGGAGATATTTTTGAAATTAAAGTCTTGCCGGAATTCGAACGTTTGACAGATCCTTTCCCCATCAGCGGAGACGTTACGGTACCTGCGGGTTCGTATCAATTCACGCGCTATGGCGTCAGTGTTGAAACGGCCACCAAGAGGCCGTGGGTAGTCAATTTCGAGGCAAATTTTGGAAGCTTTTACAACGGCACGAGAAGAGATCTGGAGTTTGAACTCACACTCAAGCCCGGTCACCACCTGCTTTTAGGACTGGCGGCGGAGCGGGCTGATGTAGACCTCGTTCAAGGCAAGTTTTTCACACAGCTTTTCGCCCTGCAGGCGGATTATAACTTCACTCCGAATATATCCTGGGCCAACACGGTTCAATACGATACCGAATCAAGAATTCTTGGCTTTCAAACACGCTTCCGCTGGATCCTGAAACCGGGCAACGATCTTTTCCTGGTCTTGAACCGTGGCTGGTTTAAAACCTATGAGCACGACTATGTTCCAAGCTTCGATCGCGGAACGGTCAAACTGCAATATACTTTCCGTTTTTAGCTGGCGGCTAACGGATTGATCTCTAAAAATCCAATATTGCCTCAGTTGATTCTTGTGCCGCACTTTCGTCCTTCGGAGTGCGGCAGCTTGCTCTGAACCTTATACGGATCTACGTCATTATAAATTAGATAATCATGTGGGTCGGGGCTTCAGAGGCTGTCTCAAAACTCGCCCATTGAGCGGGCTTACAGCCCTTTTCCTGGTTGTCGCTAAATTCCTAGGGCTTCGCCCTAGGCTGATATAGCGCGCGCCTTCGGCGCTTAAATTACTGTAAATTTAGGATCTTAAAGCGCCGAAGGCGCGATCCATACCAGCCTGGGGCGAAGCCCCAGGAAAAAGTCGTAAAAGAAAATCAAGGGCTGAAGGCCCGCCCAATGCGAGTTTTGAGACAGCCTCTGAAGCTCCGACCCACATGTTCTTGTCTACGATGAGCAAGATTCGTATTTGGCTGGGAAATGGGGGCATCGAAAGGTGGCAGCCAACTGTCGCACTCCGAAGGCTTCGCCGCACCAGCAGAAACAGGAAATGCGGCTAGTGATCGCCACGACCGCCGCCTTGATTGGCAGGCCGCTCATGCGATTTAGCCTCGCCTGGAAATTGCTGAAAATTCTTTCTCTGTCCATCGTTCAGAATCGCGGCAATCTTTTCATTTGTCTGTGCGCGAATTGTTTGCATTTTTGATTCTAATTCCTTCCTGCCGGCATTGATCTGGCGCCTTGAGTCTGCCAGAATCGCGTTGAGTTGCGCTTTCTGATCTTTCGTCAATTGAAGCCGGTCTGCCAATCTGCCAGCGTGACCTTGAGCCCGTTGTGCATCGGAAACAGCCGAGTGCTTCTGAAGACCCCTTCCCCAATAATGGTAACCGGCTACTCCCAAAAGACACCCAATCAACAGCACGGCAAATATTGCCGCCAGGGCACGCGCTACGATTCTTCATTTGATAGGGCCTCCTTGTTCCAGCCAGTTTTCCAATTCGTCGTCACTCAGATTTGCACTAGCGCTCCCGCCCTGACCCCCTTCAACCAGCAGGTACTCATAATCGCTGCCGGGATTCTGCTGTCCGGCAAATGGCGCCATCCAAAGGAACGCAAAAAAGATCAGCAACACAGCCAACCCGGACCATACCGGCAAAGGTCTCAGCCAAGACAATAAGAGAATATCCCAGGACCCGGTCTGCATATACGCGCGGTCCGCAATCCTTTCGGGGCGATCCGTCGAATCCGGTATATTCTGGTTTCTAATGGCCTGTACCATATTGTTCAGCAAGAAGAGACGGGGCATACATTTTTCGCACGCTGCCAGGTGTGACTCGAACTGCATCTTTTGCTCCGAATCCAGCATTCCATCCCGATATTGATTGAACCGATCACAGAGCCTTTTCATCTCTGCCCCCTTTTTCCAAATATTTCCGAAATTCTCGGTTAAGGTCGTTTCTCGCCCGCCAGACACGAACGCGCGCGGTAGTTTCCGGAACTCCCAGAATGGCGGCAACCTCGCTATACTCGCGATCTTCTATTTCCCTGAGAACAAAGGCCATGCGCCGTTTTGGTTTCAGTTGATTCAGCAGCAGCTGAGCAATTTCGAGATATCTGCCTTGATCGGAGTGGATTGAATCTTCCGTGTGCGACCTGAGAGTACATATGTTTTAAAGCTTTCCGCTCCTCTGTCTCGGAAAGATCGCTCCATAGCTTATATTTGCGGGATTTCCTTCGCCGGAGCTGGTCGATGCAATAATTGCTGGTGATCTTGAGTATCCATGGCGCGAACGGATAGCGAGGTCATACCTGGGCAGAGAAATCATCGCACGCATGAAAACCTCCTGGACGGCATCTTCACACTCGGTGGTGTTTCCCAAGGTGCGACGGACGGTTCGGAAAATCGCCGCCTTATACCTTCCCACCAATTCGGCGAAGGCTGTTCTATCCCCATCCAGGGATGCTTGTATCAAAACCGCATCAGCAGAATCGCTCATCGCCGGTAAAGCCATGCTCCGCCAGGGTTTTAGGACCACTACTTTCTCGACGCAGGGAGGCGAAGGAGTCCTTGTCTTCGGACCTCTGCAAATCATCGGTTCGGATCATCGCTTTTATCTCCCAGCTTTGCACGCACAAACTCAGGCCGTCCTCGTACTAGAGAAAATACGCGGCCACTGCGTGTCGTTCCAAACTTTTTGACTGGGAAGCCCAGCCCGCATATCTCACGGGGTTTCGTAGCGAGGCGGTGCAGACGGGCCTGGATACAAGGCACGCGACCGAGGGCCCCGCAGACGTACTCGACAGTACGTCGAGGAGCCCGACGGAGCGCAACGCAGTAGACATGCCCGGATCCGCCGCCGCAGTAGAACCCCCGTGAGCAATGCGGACTAGGGCGGTGCTCCATAAAGACAGTCCTATCCTCTTAACTGTGTCCTGGATTATTATGTAAACCGGCACGACAGAGAAAAGGCCATTTCACTCATGCACGAACAAAGCATTGTCTCATCGCTTTTGACCCTCGCGCTTGAAAACGCGGAGAAGGCCAACGCCCGCAAGATCGTCGGCATTAATCTGGTCGTTGGCGATTACACCGGTGTGCTGGAAGACGCCGTGAATTTTTATTTCGGTTTTCTCAGCAAAGACACCATCGCCGCGGGCGCCAAAATCAACTATACGCATGTCGCGGGACAATTGCGGTGCCGGGACTGTGATTTTCTTTTTCCCCTGCAAAAACAGGAGTATCACTGCCCGAAATGCGACGGGAGACGCGTGGAGATTGTCGGCGGACGAGAACTCTATATCGAGACTATGGAGGTGGAATAAATGACCGCCAGGATATTAACCATAAAAGAGAATATCCTCGGGGCGAATTCGGAAAAGGCGGAAATAAACCGAAGGCTATTGGACAGTCGCCATATCCAAATGATCAACATCATGTCCTCCCCCGGATCAGGCAAGACCAGCCTGATCATGCGAACCATCGACCGGTTGAGGGACAAGTTCAGGATCGCGGTGATTGAAGGCGATATCGCTTCTTCCATCGACGCTGACAAAATCACGCAGCAGAATATCCCGGCAATTCAAATCAATACCGGCGGCGGATGCCATCTTGATGCTCAAATGATCAAGAAGGCGTTGGATGCCTTGGATCTGGATCGGATCGACCTGATCTTCCTCGAAAATGTGGGCAACCTTGTCTGCCCCGCTGATTTTGACCTTGGTGCGCATAAAAATGTCGTGATCCTGAGTATTCCCGAAGGCGATGACAAACCCCACAAATACCCGATAATGTTTGTTGAGGCGGATGTGGTTCTGGTCAATAAAATAGACGTTCTGCCATATTTTGATTTTAAATTGGATACCTTTCCCGAGATAATCAGTGGTCTTAATCCTTCAGCCAGGATTTTACCGGTTTCCGCTAAAACAGGGGAAGGCATGGATGGCTGGTTTTCTTGGATTGAAGAGACATTGGCATAAATTGACTTGAAGGAGGAACGGTATGGCGGGCAACGGTATCTACAAGGAGTTATCGGACAAATTGGGCGTTTGGGAATCTGAACGTTTTCTGAAAATACTGGCCGCCACGTTCACGCCCGAAGAAGCCAGGATTTGCCTGGAGTTGTTTGAGCCCGCCACTTGCCAGGAACTGGCCGGCAGGCTGGGGATCGAGGAGAAGGATCTCTCCCAAAAACTCGACGTGCTGGTGGACAAAGGAGCGCTGACCAGAGGATTGACCCAGTATGCCTTTCACACAACTCTGCTGGCGTTTCATCATGAATGTGTCGCCGATACGGCGCCTCACACCGGTCCCTACGCTCTCTCCCAAGAGTTGAAAGAGCTCTGGGCTGACTTTTTTTATAATGAGTGGTCGTATCACTTCATAGAGCACACCGAAGGAATGATCCGGGCGTTGGGTCGCAATCTTCCTATCTGGCCGGCCATTGGAGCGCTCGAGCGCAGCCCCAATATCAAACCCGAGGACATCCTTCCGGAAGAGAACTGGAAGCTGAGAATCGAAAACGCCAAAAGCAGAATCCTGGCGCCGTGTGGTTGCCGTATTTCCTGGGGACACAAATGCGACCTGCCGCTGATGACCTGTTTCGCCTGTTTTGACAGGCCGAGAGGCGAATACTATCTCAACCAGCCCGGCCGGATGCTGAAAGAAGTTTCGCTGGAAGAGTCCCTGGCAATTGCGCGGCAAGCCGAGGAAGCCGGATTGGTGCATTGGGGAGACTGTTATTGCTGCGATTGCTGCTGTGAAAATCTGTATCCCGTGACTCGCGCAAAGCGTTGGGATCTGATGACGCCAAACCGGTTCCTGGCGGTAGTGGACGAAGAGAAATGTACCGGCTGCGAGGAATGCATCGAACGATGCCCGTTTGAAGCGATCGAAATGAAGCCGGGCGCGACTCCCAAGGAACAGAAATCATCCGTCGATCCTGAAAAGTGCAAAGGCTGCGGTCTCTGTATCATCACCTGTAAGCCAAACGCGTTGACCTTTATAATTGTCAGACCACCGGAATACCTGAAACCTAAACCGCCCGAGGGAGATTCATCGGAAAAGCCTGTGCACATGATACCTGTTTGGGGACATTATTTCCTCAAATAGACCGTCCACCGGATCAATAGTCACCAATGAATTTTATCCTGATTGCGCTCTGCCTTATTTCCGGCCTGGTTCTTCGTTCATTCGGAATTATTCTTTCGATTGCAACGACCGGACTCTGGTTTCTCATTCTTCGAATTATGTTGTAAGTGGTACCCTCTTTCAGAAGCTATGGCGTTCGCGCCCATGAGTCATTAATTCTAGGAACGGGATAATGGAAGTGGAAAAAACAACGGCCGCTGCCGCGGAACCTGAATCTTCGCCGGAGGCTGCCGGTCGGCCCGAGTTCTTCAAGCGCACCTTCCAGGCATTCAACTACCGCGACTTCCGCCTGATGTGGGCAGGCGCGTTCACTTCCACCACCGGAACGTGGATGCAGAGCGTGGCTCAGGCCTGGCTGGTACTGGAAATGACCGGTTCGAGATCCGCGTTCTTCCTGGGTCTGCTCGGCTTCCTCGGAGATCTGCCGATCATGCTGTTTTCGCTCATCGGCGGCGTGGTCGCAGACCGCATCGATCGCCGCAAGATTCTGCTGGGGTCGCAATACGTTCAGATGACCTGCGCCTTCATCCTGACGCTGCTGGTGTATTTCAAGGTGGTGCACATCTGGCACATGATGATCCTGGTGTTCGTGGCGGGCACGGCCATGTCCTTCGGCGGACCGGCTTACCAGGCGTTGGTTCCGGGCCTGGTGGAGCGCAAGGACGTCCCTAACGCGGTCGCGCTGAATTCGATTCAGTTCAACCTGGCGCGCGTGGTGGGACCGCTGTGCGCCGGCCTGACGATGGCCGCGTTTGGCGCGAGCGTATGTTTTTTCCTGAACGGGTTGTCGTTTTTGGCGGTGATCGCGGGGCTGTATATGATCCGGGCCACGTTTCAGCCGCAGAAGACAACGGAGTCGGTGTTGGAAGGCATCCAGAGCGGATTCTCCTTCATCCGCAAGCGCGGGTCGCTGTGGCAGCTTATGGTACTCGGTTTCGTCAGCACCTTTTGCGGCATCCCGCTGTTGACGCTCCTGCCGGTGATCGCAAAGAACACGTTTCACCTCGACGCAAAGGGCTATTCGTACCTGCTCTCCATCTCGGGGATCGGGTCGATTTTGGGAGCGCTGATCTATGCGGGGCTGGCTCAGCGTAAGAATCACGGACTCCTGGCGCTGCGGGTACAGCTGGTGTTTGGGGTGATGCTCGGGATCTTCGCCGTTTCGCGCTTCCTGCCGCTCAGCTACGTTTGCCTGTTTTTTAGCGGGATGTGCCTGATTACCCTGCTTGCTTCCATCAATTCGCTGGTGCAGCTAACCGTCACCGAAGAGATGCGCGGGCGAGTGATGAGCATCTTCATGCTGGCCTTCCGAGGCGGGATGCCGCTGGGGAATCTGGTGGCCGGATACTTCGCGTCGAAGTACTCGCCCTCCCAGGCGCTGTTCGCGCTGAGCTGCGTGCTGGCGACCACCGCCTTGGCGTTCCTGGTGTCCGACAGCGGGATCAAAAAGCTTTAGATCTCATTTCTTGTTTCTACTAAGACGCCGGATCATTTTTTAATTTCTAGGATGTGTTCGCAAAAGCCGTCTCCGGCGGGAATCGATTTGCCGATCCGATAAACCAACCCGGGATTCAGTTCTTCAACCATGGTTTTTTCCATGGTGGTATGCGCGCGGCACATTTCGGGATTGTCGAAATTTAGAGGGCACCGGTTGACCTTGATGACCACTCGATCCGTATTCTCCTCGATGGTCGATGTCATATTCCGGCCCCGGGTAACCGTATCGAATATTCTAATCAGGTATCCGGCCACGGAAGCGAGGTCGTTATTCGGGAGTTTCTCTTTGGCGCGCTGCGCAACACTGAGTCCGTACTCGCGACTCATCTCTTCAATCAGCTTCAGTCCATCGTTGCCGAATTTTCGATATAAAAAATCATAGTTGCTTCTGAGCCGCCCATACAGGCCGCTAACGGCGCTGCGATAGACCTGGTCCAGGGAGCGTTGATCTTCAGGATGCATAGCATGTTCCCTTCATATTTATCCGGCTCGAGGGTATAGCGATCCCGCTCGATGAATTTCGCGAGAGAGCCCTATTGCCAGATTCTCCCTTTGCCGGTCCCCTGGATCACCGCTCCATCTATCGACCGGAACTCGTTGGGATGCTCGTCGGTGATGGGGTGCTTGGCGGCGAGCGCCTCATCAACCTCGATGCCCCAGCCAGGCCGCTCATTAATCCAGGCATAGCCATTCTTGATCTCGGCCCGCCCCTGAAAAATGTCCTGTACAAGGGGCGCGTAGTCCACATGCTCGTGGAATCCGAAGTTTCCGTGAGTCAAATCGAGGGTGAGATTGGTCATACGGCCCACAGGAGAATTGGGGGCGCCGTGCCAGGCAAATTTCACCTCGAAGTTCTCGGCAAATGTGGCAATCTTGCGCGCAGCCGTAAAACCTCCGATGTGGGACACATGGTGGCGGATGTAATCGATCTGGCGTTCCTGAACGAGCGGCCGCCATTCATGCGGGTTGTTCCACAGCTCGCCGAGCGCAAGTGGAGTTGTGCATTGCTGCCGCACAATCCTGTAATGGCCTGATTCCTCCGGCGCGAACAGGTCTTCGCAATAGAAGAGCTTGAAGCGTTCGACATCTTTGCAGAACTGAACCGCCCGGACGCTATCCAAAAGCGAGTGCACGTCGACGGCCAACCCTATCTCGGGCGGCATTTCTTTTCTAAAAACCTCGAACGCAGCGAGGATCTTGCGTGTTACCTTGTCGCGATCGAAGGCAACCGAACCATCCTCGAACTTGGGCTGGCCATGCAGATTGTTGGCGATCCCATCCCACTGAAACATCGCCACCAGGAAGTTGCGGCAACCCTGCTTGACGAGCGGCATGGCGTTCTCAACCAGCTGCCTGCCGGGATCTTGGGCGCCCATGTTGACGTGCAAATAAATATCGGCCGCCTCGCGACACTTGCCAATGCCGCACCGCCTGCCAGCATTGCCCCCCGAAGAAAGGCACGACGCTTATGCGGCATACGATCGAAGAACGCCTTCCGTAAACTATCAGAATCACTGGTCATAGGAGTCATCCTGTTGAGTAGATAATAACTTTGTCACTTTGGAGCGCTCCCTCCAAAAGCCTTTGGGCATTGTAGGCTGAATCGAGCGGGGCGCAATAAGCGTTTTTTATGCAATTCCAATAATTCAGAAACCAAGGGAAGGCCAGGCGGGTAATACTGCATAGTTTTTGCACGGCGAAGCTTTCGGAGTGCGGCAGCTTGCTGCCGCTTTCAATAAAGAGGTGAAAAACAAGGATTTTGAGCGTTTTTGAAAAGCGGCAGCAAGCTGCCGCACTCCGAAGGCGCCCTGCGGGCGCAAAAAGTATGCGGCATTAGGCGGGACGCCGGCTATCCCGGGGGTGTCCGTTTATGCAAAAATCATTCGTCATCAGGCGAGGGCCATATTAAACTCACTTGCCCTTAAGAAAACATGAGAATCAAAACCGAAAGGAAGAGCATGATTATCAAAGCAACCCCTATCGAAAGCATGAGCAATGCATTCTCCGTAACAGGCCTGAACGTTATCGTCACCGGAGGCAACCGGGGCATCGGTTTCGGCATCAGTGCCGCCTATGCCCAGAGCGGCGCGAATGTGGCGATACTTTGTCGAAACAAGGAAAGCGGCGATAAGGCCGTCGAAGAACTCAGAAAATATGGCACAACCTGCCTATGCGTTGCCTGCGATGTGGGTCAGGCGGAGAGCGTCAAATCGGCGGCGGCAGAGATTTTCGAAACGTTTGCCGGGATTGATGTGCTCGTCAACAACGCCGGCACTTCCGCTGTTTCTGAATTTCTGAACGATACGAATCTCAGCGAGTGGCACCGCGTCATCGACACAAACCTGAATGGCCCTGCTTATACGATTTATGAAGTGGTCCCTCGAATGATAAAGGCCGGCAAGGGCGGAAATGTCATCAATATCTCCTCCATCGGGGGCCAGAGTCTCGGCGGAGCCAAAACGCATCCGATGTCGTCCTATCACGCTTCGAAAGCGGCTCTGGATATGTTTACACGAAATATGGCAATCGAGTTTGGAGATCACGGTATTCGTGTGAACGCCATCGCTCCGGGCCCGACGCATTCCGATCTGGACAAAGATCTGCCCCCGGATGCATTTGAGAAGTTTGAAAAGCTCATGCCGATGCACCGTTTTGCCGAGCCCATTGAAATCGGCGCCCTTTGCGTTTTCCTTTCCTCGCCTGCCGGGAACCACATCACGGGCACCGTGGTGGTTCACGACGGCGGCCTTCTATTGATTGCCTGAGAAGAATAGGTGTCAGGTTAGATTTTCCCTATTTAGAGCGACACCGAACCAAAACAAAATTATGTTATTTTCGAAAAAGGGGTATTCTAGCCTGACACCTATTTCAGTTTGAAGGCAGTGCGCAAGGCCGCAGCGGATTGCTGAATGGCTGTTCTGCCCTGATCGATGATCGCACTCATTGCGAAGAAGCCGTGGATCATTCCATCGTAGCGTGTGAGTTGTACCGGAGTGCCGGCGGCACGCAAACCCTCGGCGTAGCGCTCGCCCTCGTCGCGCAGCGGATCGAACTCTGCTGTAATCACCAGCGCTGCCGGTAAGCCCGCGAGGTTGCGCGCACGCAGCGGGGACGCGTATGGATGGTTGCGATCGGCATCATTTCGAACATAGTGATTCCAGAACCACTGCATGGCGTCCTTCGTCAGGAAATAGCCTTCGGCATTTTCTTTGTAGGACGGGGAGGCGCACGCGCCGTCTGTGACCGGGTAGATGAGCAGCTGAAAACATATCGCTGGCTTCCCTCGATCGCGCGCGATCTGGGCGACGACGGCAGCGAGATTGCCTCCGGCGCTGTCGCCGCATACGGCGATGCGTGAAGGGTCGCCGCCGAAACTGGAGGCATTCGTCGCAGTCCACAGGGTTGCATGATACGCGTCATCTGCCGCAGCCGGAAAGGGATGTTCCGGGGCGAGCCGATACTCGACCGAGACAACAATGCATCCTGCAGCGTTGGTCAGGGTTCGGCAGAGCCCATCGGACGATTCAATATCGCCAATCACCCATCCTCCGCCATGGAGGTATAGCAACACCGGGAAGGGTCCCTTGCCGCATGGCACATAGATCCTGACCGGGATGCCACCGCCTGGCCCGACCAGCGTTCGATCTTCGACGCTGCCGACGGGTTCCGGCGGACCTTGCATAGCAGCCAAAGCCACAGAAGCCTGGCGGGCTTCCTTCACCGACAGCTCGTTAATGGGTGGACCGCCCGCCTCCGCCATTTGATCGAGAACCGCACGCGCTTGAGGATCAAGGGCCATATAGCCTCCAGGCATCTCTTTTGAACGTCATAATGCTGCCTATTAATTTTTAATCGGATCGAGATTTTCCAAATACTCCAAATCGTTTACCGGGCGCTCAATATCATAGGGAATTGGGCGTCGACTGAATTGTTGAAAATAGAGCAAACAGGCATCTTTCCAGATTTGCGCATCGCGGCACTGACGCCGAAGTTTGCTTTGCACTTCTCTAAAACGTTGTGCATCGACGTACGGTTCTGCTTTATCCCATATTTTCTGAAATTCACGCACCTGCTGCAACCCTTGATCATAGCGGTAACATAGTTCATCCCACAAGATTCGTCCGTTCTTCATTTTGTAATCCCAGGGCAGATGATGAAACCACAACAGGTAAATTTCAGGGCAAGTTTCCGGTTCATTGAACTGAGAGCCAAGCGGCTCGTGATACTGGCTTACGGCATCGCTTCCGTTTCGTGTGCGGTCAAACCCAATCCCGTTTGTATCCGCCTGGTGATAGTAAGGGGGAGTCCAATCCCGGTCGCACGTTTTTGGGTGCATACCAGGGACCGGGGCCATAATGATGGTTCCCTGCAAAAATATGATGAAGCCCCAGAGGCATCATATAATTGACGGCAGCCTCGTGGCTTTGAAGCATCATTTGTTTTACGGGAACCAGGAAGGAATCCCGCCAATCGCTCGTATTTGATAGCTGCCGGTTGATTTGTTTCAGGCGGAGAAAAGGTAAGCCTGTATCCACTCGTCGGCAATTCTTTCGCTCGTCAATTGGTTATTCCAGGCCAATCGTCCGAACGCATACCAATTTGCCTGCGCAAAGTGGATGCCCGCTCCAGTTCGTATCGAGACCAATATTGGCTACGCCGGCAATAGCAGTATATTTCTGCGGATATATGCTTCCATCGGTGCTTCGGGCAACGGTGCTTCCTGCCCCTTCCTGGTACGTATCGCTTTGCAGGCATTCTTCCCACATTGGGGACAAATACACCAATTGAATCGAGTGCCCCAAATACTCTTGCGTGATTTGTAATTCGGGCATGACGGATGTTTTTTTCATGGCACCAAAAAGCGGGCTAAAAGGTTCGCGGGGTTGAAAATCGACCGGGCCATTTTTAACCTGAATAATGACATTTTCGCGAAATTGACCGTCCAGCGGCATAAACTCGGCATAAGCCTGTCTGGCGCGATCTTTCTCCTGGGGCTGATATACAAAAGCCCTCCACATCACAATGCCGCCGTATGGCTTTAAAGCATCCGCCATCATATTGGCTCCGTCGGCATGCGTGCGTCCGTAATCCTGCGGACCAGGTTGACCTTCACTATTCGCTTTGACCAGGAATCCGCCAAAATCAGGAATTAAGGCATAGATTTCCTTAATTTTATTTTCCCACCACTTTAATAACTTCCGCATCAAACGGATCGGAGGTTTTTAATCCGTCCAGTTTCATCAGGCGAAGAAAAATTGACCGACAGGTATGTTTTCATTCCATACGGACGCAGAACATCTGCAATGGCTTTTGCTTTTTTCAGAGTTTTGCCGGCCAACATTTGAGGCGATGCATTCACGTTATTCAGGACAGCGCCGTTAATTCCTATTGAAGCATTTGCGCGGGCATATTCCCGCCACAAACTTTTGTCTTGTTCGGTAACGGTTAAATAATCCTTTTCATCGCGCCAAAATATTGAAATGCCCTGCATATCCACGTTCTATCGTTCCATCCAGATTATCCCAATGGTTGAGCAAACGGCGTCCATACGAAGGATTGGAAACCTCATTCCGTACCGGCTGACCTGTTCGCTGGCACCGCAACAATTCATAAACGCCGTACAGTATTCCAAGCTCTGTGTTGGCTTCAACACCCTCAGCAGAAAGCCTATAACCGTCCCCTTTTATTGATGCATCAGATTTGATTTTAAGAACAACCGATGCACCGGCTTTGCCCTGCCACCCTTGCTGCAGTTCCTGCCGGGCAATATTTAAGGTAGCGGAATTCCCGGGACCAATAACTTTTACCTGATTAGCACTTTGCCCGCGAAGCCACAGCTGATGTCCATCTTCAGCCTTCGCTGCAAAAGCAGACAGAAACAAAACAAGCGTGCAGATAAAATTTCTCATTGAAATTGAATTCATCGATATCCTGTTTATGTAATGAATCGATGGATAAATGAACGCCCTTTATGCCGCAATTTGCCGTATACCGGCTATTGCAGCTTCAAGACAACCACCGATTTTGCCGGAAGCGTCACACTTAGTTTATTGCCATCGAGTTTGGCACCGTCGAAGACCACGGGATGGATCGCTTCCGGGTTCTCGAATGTATTGTGTGCGTCCATGGCATCCGCCGTCAGCACTTCGCCCTTGACCTGCCCGGCCTGCGCCCCGGCAATCACAGCCGACACGCTGGCGGGTTTGTGTGGATCGAGATTTGTCAGGCCGATCACGATGGAACCATCTTTGGCTCGGGCCGCGGAGGCGCTGACCTGCGGTACCGACCACTTGGCATACTCGTAAGTGCCCGTCTGGATATCGATCGGCAGCGAGACGGCATCCTGGAACGGCTTGTACATGTGAAAAACATGATAGGTCGGGGTCAGAATCATCTTTGAGCCATCGGTTAGGATCATGGCCTGCAGCACGTTGATGGTCTGGGCAATAGCGGTCATTCGCACGCGGTCGGCATATTTGTGAAAGATGTTGAAGTTGGCCGCCGCCACGACCGCGTCGCGCAGCGTGTTCTGCTGCACGAGAAAGCCCGGATTGGAACCCGGCTCGGGCTTGTACCAGGTTCCCCACTCGTCGACATACAGCCCCATCTTCTTGCGCGGAGCGCCGCCGAATCGCTTCGCTTCAAAATCCGTCAGGATGGCGTCCTGGTTCTTGATGAAGCCGTCCATCTTGAGCGTGTTGGCCAGCGTGTTAATCCATCCGGCTTCGCTAAAGCCTATGGCCGTGTCCTTGTTTTCCCAGCGAGGTCCGAGGATTGTGTAATAGTGGAGCGAGAGCGCATCCATTCTGCCGCGCACGTTTTTCATCAGTTCAGTGGTGAAGATTGTTTGGTCGTCATGGTCGCCGGATGCCAGCAATTCCGGCATCGCGCCGGGCTGCGCCTTCATGAAGGTGGCGTACTGGTTGTAAACGTCCGCGTAGTACTCCGGTCGCATATTTCCGCCGCACCCCCAGGTTTCGTTGCCCATGGCGTATACCGCGACCTTCCACGGCATTTCGCGGCCGTTGGCTTTGCGCTCCTTTACCAACGTGGTGTCCTGATCCCCGGTCATGTATTCAAGCCACTGGGCTGCTTCCTGTGGAGAGCCGGTGCCCACGTTCGCATTCACATAGGCATCGGCGCCGATCATCTCGACAAAATCGAAGAACTCATGCGTGCCGAAGGAGTTGCTCTCCGGCACCCCACCCCAATTGGTGTTGATGCGAACTGCGCGCTTGTCTTTCGAGCCGATGCCGTCGCGCCAATGGTATTCGTCGGCAAAGCAGCCGCCCGGCCAGCGAACCATTGGGACTTTCAGCTCTTTTAAGGCCGCGATTACGTCGTTGCGGAATCCCCTGGTATTTGGAATCGGCGAGTTCTCGCCGACATAAATGCCGCCGTAGATGCCGCTTCCCAAATGCTCCGAAAACTGCCCATAGACGTTTTTGTTAATGGTCGCGCCCGGACGGTCCGCGTGGATTTCTATGGTCGTCGCAGTCGCCGGCTCTGCCATCCCAGCGGATGCTGAAAGCATTGCCAGCAGCAGTGTTGCAGCCATACAGCATGGCGTGGAATTCCTCATGGTTTTGTCTCCATTATTTTCCAGGGGCTTTTGTATTCGCGAGCCAAAAGTCCATAGTGATCCAGAGTCATCAGAAGTTTATATATACTACTTTTATTCATCCCGCGGCCTATGATATTTCAGAAATAGTCATCTCCCGTCCTTCGGTTTTCAATTGGGATAGGAGTCGGAATATATGCTTGACACCTCTCGCCGGCGAACCATAAAGTAAGTCCGCACTTACTTACATTACTGGCAAAGCAAATGACAACTCAAGAAAACCGTTCCCGGAGCAATCCCCCGGCATTGCGAAAGCGTCTTAAGGCTGAAGTGCGCCGCAGCCAGCTGCTTGGAATCGCAAAGAGATTATTCTCGGAATGCGGATTTGAAAACACGACTACAAAGGCCATCGCAGCGGCAGCCGGTGTGACTGAAGCAATAATTTTCAGACACTTCGCATCCAAGGAGGAACTGTATGCAAACATCCTTGACCGCAAGGCAGATGAAATAGACATAAAGGCTTGGGGAGTTGAGCTGCTTCATTTTGTTGAATGCGAGGATGATGAAGCGCTGGTGCTTTCTGTGGTGAAACACATTCTGAATGCCGACCGGCAAGACCCGCAGTTTCAAAAATTGATGCTCCAGGCAGCGCTGAGCGGGCATCCCGTGCACAAGATCACGGCCCAACGCCTTTTGCCCCTCCACAGATTCCTTTGTAACTACATCAAAAAGCGGCAGAGACAGGGAGCCTTTAGGAAGTGTGACCCGGGGTTGGCGGCACACGCCATCGTCGGCATGCCTAGCTACTATGGGCTCGCCAAACTACTATTCGGTGCAGACGAACTAACACTCCCGGAAGATCGAATGGCATTGGGCTTTACGCGGCTTATTCTTGAAGGCTTGCAGGCTCCCGGCAAGTCTTCGGATAGGAAGGGGAGTTCAAAAGCAGCGGCAAGAAAGCGGAGGACATAAACTTTATTGTCATCGCTTCTCTGCAATTTTCAATTGCATATCACGGTGCAAAAGAGGGTGCGGATTAAACCTGTACGCTCGAGAAGGGCAAAACGGCAACTCACGCTGCGGGGGGGGGGATTCGAATGATCAGAGTTCGGCAATTTCGTTTAATAATTGTGATGTTTGCAGTGCTGATGCTATGCCTGGGTGCCTTCGCACAATCTCCGGGCAAGATCGATATCCGCAAAATGAATCCGGCCGGTCTTTTAGTGGACAAGTACAGCTACATGTCACAGCCTTACAATTTCTATTATTTCCACCATATGGATCGTCTCGGGCTGCGCACCGACTGGATAAAAAAAGGGAATCGGGTATATCCTCTGCATGAGCCAACCAAGAAGTGGACAATGGAATACACCTTCCATAACAGCCGCTATTCCTTGGATGATTACTTCAAGAGAAACTTCGTTACGGGATTCCTTGTCCTCCATAACGACCAGATTGTTGTTGAGAAATATTTTCATGAGGCAGACCGAAATTCGAGGTTCGTGTCCCAGTCGTTGTCTAAGTCCATTGTCTCTATCCTGGTGGGTGCAGCGGTCGAAGAGGGCGCAATCAAAAGCATCGAGGATCCGGTTACAAAATATTTACCGTATCTCTCAACGAGCGGTTACCGCAACGTCACCGTGAAAAACCTGCTTCAGATGTCCACGGGCGTCGACTACAGCGAAAATTACAGAGATCCGAAATCGGGAGCCGCTTTGATCGGCGCGGCGCTGCTTACGGGAAATCCTTCCTTTAAAGACTATGCGCAATCAATTCAGCCGACAAACACGCCTCCCGGCACCAAGTTTGAATATCAGAGTGTGAACACTCAGGTATTAGGGCTTCTCCTTGAGAAGGCTACGGGAAAACGGCTCAATCAATATGCTCAGGAAAAGCTATGGAAGAAGATCGGCGCCCAGCGCGACGCCTTCTTCTACGAATCCAAGAAGCAGCCGGACACATGTGCATTTGCCTGTTTTAATGCCACTGTGCGGGATTACGCACGAATTGGACTCATGATGCTCCGCGGTGGGACGCTCGGGGAAGAGCGCGTCGTATCAAGCGCGTGGGTGCATGATTCCACTACGCCCGATGCACCCTATCTTAAACCTAAATCAGGCGGTCCTGAAGGCGGCTTCGGATATGCCTTCCAGTGGTGGGTCCCTCCAGGGAATGATGGCGTGTTCACGGCACAAGGAATCTATGGACAATGCATTTACGTTAATCCTGCCCGACATATCGTGATTGTGCAGACGAGCGCCTGGCCGGAACCTGTTTCCAACCTTCTGGACGAAGAGCAGGGGGTGATTCTCGATAGGATTGCCAAGGAAATTGTGCCATGAGTTCCAAACCTTGTAAGCGCGCGCAGCCTTTCCACATCGCATGGATCTTAAAAGGAAGGGAATTTCAGATATGAAAAAGAGACCGCTTGTGATTGTCCTGATTCTTGCCGGTTTTCTGTATACATCAGCCTGCAAACAGCACAAAAGCCCTCCTGCTGATACAGTGTTGATTCATGCCAGAATTTACACTGTAAATGCGAAAAAGCCTTGGGCGCAGGCGATAGCCATTCGTGCAGGGCAAATCATTGCGGTTGGTTCGGATGAAGAGATTGCGGCGTATCAAGGGCCTTCCACAAAAGCCATCGATGCGAAAGAGCACATGGCGCTTCCCGGGTTGATGGACGCTCATGTCCATATGATGGCCGGCGCTGCTCAACTTGAAGGGATTTCGTTTAATGACGCCAAAACGGTCGAGGATTTCCAAAAAGTAATAAAGGACTATGCCGCAGCGCACCCTGACAAGAAATGGATCCAGGGCATGGGGTGGGTTTATAGCACCTTCAAGAACAACCTCCCTGACAAAAAGCTTGTGGATGAAGTCGTTCCCGACCGTCCTGTTTATTTGGCGGCGTACGACGGGCACACTGCCCTCGCAAACAGCAAAGCGCTTCAGGCGGCAGGAATCACGAGGAAGACTCCCGATCCGCCAAGCGGCATCATCGTCCGAGACCCGACCACTGGCGAGCCAACGGGCGTTTTGAAGGAAGCCGCGGAGCAATTGGTGGCCAAGGTGATTCCTCAATCAACTCGCGAGGAAGAACTGGATCGCCTTACGAAAGCCATCCATTACGCGAGTTCGCTGGGCTTAACCCGCCTGATCAGCGCCGGCGCTGATGCGGAGCGTGTCGATTTGTTTGACGAAATCCGGAAAAAGGGCGGTTTGACTGCGCGCTTTACCATGGCACGGTTCACCAACGCTCCGGTTACACCGGATGAGATCAAGATTCTGGAAGAAAATCGAAAAAAATATGCGGATGATTGGATTGACGCCGGCCAGGTGAAGTTCCTGCTGGACGGCGTCATCGAGGCGCATACAGCGGCGATGCTGGAACCATACGAAAAGGATCCATCCAATAGGGGACTGCTCTATTTTGATCCCGAAAAGTACAAGGAAAGCGTGATCCAGCTTGACCGTCTCGGCTTTCCAATTTCCACTCACGCGATCGGCGATCGAGCCATCCGTCTTGCTCTGGACGCCTATGAAGCGGCAAATAAGGCAAACGGCCGAACAGAGGTACGGGATCGAATCGAGCACATTGAAGCCCCGAGCGCACAGGACATTCCTCGATTTGGAAAACTCAACGTAATCGCCGGCATGCAGCCGCTGCACGCGACGCCGGATCCCAACAATTTTGGGCCTTGGGCCGGAAGCATAGGCCCTCAGCGTGCACAACACGCGTTTCCCTGGCATTCCATCCTGACGGGCGGCGCCCGCCTGAGCTTTGGCAGCGACTGGTGCGTGGTGACGCTGAATCCCTGGCCGGGCATTCAGATACTCCTGACACGTGAAACACCGGAAGGACTGCCGGCAGGGGGATGGCTTCCTAATGAACGTCTCACCCTGGAGCAGGCAATTGAAGGATACACCATGGGCGGAGCGATTGCGGCAAAACGAGAAAAAACGGAAGGCTCGATCGAGGTGGGAAAGCTGGCCGACATGATCATCATTTCGCAGGACCTGTTCAAAATTGCGCCGAATCAAATCGGAAAAACGAAAGTCATGATGACGATGGTCGGAGGCAAAGTTGTGTATCAGGATCCATCATGGGGAGGTGAAAAAGCTTTCGGTTCAAAGTAGAGAACTCGCAGAAAGTTTGTTTGATGCCGAATCACCGGCAAAATCCCGTTTAAATCTGCTGTAATAAAAAAGGAGAAGTATCGATGCGAACTAGAATTTTTGGCGATTGTATTCGTTTCTGTTTTGCTTCCCGGGCTTGCTCAGGCTCAGGAGAAGAGCAAATCCTGTGACCGTGCCTGCCTGGAAAATTATGTCGACAGATACATGGACGCAATGCTCGAGAATGCTCCAAGACTTGAGCTTTTTTCCAGGGACTGCAAATTTACTGAAAATGGCGTGCGACTTCCGTTGGGAAATGAGGGCCTGTGGTTAAACATGTCCGGAAAAGGAAACTATAAATTTTATATTCCTGATGTTGAGACGCAACAGGTTGCTTTTCTCGGGACGGCCCGGGAGGGTGCGGCCAACAAACAGGGTGAAGCCCCGCTCGTAGCTGTCGCTGTTCGATTGAAAATAGCAAACGGCCTGATTACGGAGGCGGAGCAGCTTGTTCTTCGTTCCGACAGTGATACGATGGGCATGACTGGGAAACTCTCTGTAGGTGCGAGTGTTGAAAAGATGGGAAAGCCTCATGAAATTTACCGGGAAGCGATCCCGGAAGCGGAACGGCTTTCCCGCGAGGAATTGATTAAGGCTGCGAATTATTACTTCTCAGGAATGCAGAAGAATGACGGCAAAGGCTATTATCCTTTTACCGATGACTGTCATCGCATAGAAAACGGCATGCCGGCCACCAATGTTCCGGTCCCGGAAGGCCAGAAAAGACCCGATCCCAAAACGGCAACCATGTATTCCTCCGCATGGGGCTGCAAGGAACAGTTTGAGTCCGGTCTCATCGGTTTTGTGACGCGAATTCGAGATCGTCGCTTTGTGGCCGTGGATCGTGAGCGCGGGATTGTCTTCGCGTTCGGTTTCTTCGACCATGACAATTTAAACTGGACCTGGCAGCTCGCAGAGCTGTTCAAGATAGAAAAAGGCAAAATCCGCAGGATTGAGGCCATATTTCACCGATGCCCCTACGGAATGAACGCCGGCTGGAGCACCTATGAGCAGGGCATGTCGGATCAGATACAGAGTATTCGATAGCCGCGATTGAGTCGCAGCGCTGATTACATACAAACATATCAAAAGGAGATAATTGGAATGAAAATGAAACGCCTTGGGATTGTGTTGGTATTACTAGCATTATTAGTGGCTCCTTCTTTCCTGCAAGGAGCCCAGACCTGTGACCGGCAGTGCCTGGTAGACCTGATGAAGAACTACCTGGCAGCCCTGGTCGCCCATAATCCGTCGGCAGTGCCATTTGATGCATACGTCAAATTCACTCAAAACACTGCAAATATCCCTGTCGGATACGGTTTATGGGAAACTGCCTCCGGTGGACCTTCGGAATTTCAGATATATGCCGCAGACCCGGTTATGCAGCAGGTGGCCTGTCTTGTCATGATGAAAGAGAATAACAATCAAAACATTTTGCTTGGAGTTCGTCTGGCTCTCAAGCGCGGGAAAATAGCAGAAGTCGAACATCACGTAGTGCCAGGGAATGAAATTCATTTGCAGAACCTAATAAAACCTCGACCAGGGCTTATCGAAAATATATCGCCCGAAGAGAGGACTCCCAGGGAACAGATGTTCGATATCGGGCTTTCCTACTATGATGCTTTAACCGGTGAAGACGGAACACTCGCACCATTTGCCCTGGAATGTCAACGCCGCGAGAATGGGGGCATTTCGGTAGGTGGAAAGAAAGAGGCGCCTGAAGCAAAGGAGGCGAAGAGGGACTTTGCTCCACCGGAAGCAGGGGACCCGGAAATGATGAAACTGGCCAAAGCTCTTTCGCTTGTACCCAATACGTGTGAGGGACAGATTACGGCAGGAGTATGGGGTTATATCTCGGAAATCCGAAATCGACGTTTGCTTGTAATAGATGAACAGAAAGGCGCTGGCTGTTGGATTTTCCAATCTGTATCACGACAGCAAGCTCAAAAACATGAAGCTCAAGGGAGTCCCGGGAGTGGAAAGCGTGCCGGCTTTTCAGGGAACCTTCAATATGCCCGCCATTCACTTTTTCAAAATCAAAAAAGGCAAGATTTACGACATTGAAGCAACTGGTCTCGTGCTGCCCTACGGAACCAAGACCGGATGGGAATAGGGCCAACCCAAAATGACCCGGCCAAACGAAAACGCTTATAAATAATATAGGGAGAAACCAAATGCGAAAATGGATAGGAATTTTGGCAGGTGCTATTGTGGCCGTATTGCTGATACTGACTATATCCTGCAAACCCGCCGTCAATACCGCCGTCAACAATGTCAGCAGCTATGCTGAAGACCGTGCCCAGATTGAAGATCTTCAGGCCCGCTATTTGTTTGCCCTGGATTTCTTCGATATGGATACGTATGTATCGACTTTCACCGAGGACGGCATCCTGGATATCGTTGCCTATCAGGCCAAGGGACGCGCCGAGATCCGCAAAAAACTGGAAGAAGCCAGACCTGTTTTTAATCCTGCCTCAGAGAAGAAGCCGGGACTGTATCCTCCAACAGGGCGCCACAACATCACCAATATTGTCCTGAAAATCGACGGAGACAAGGCGGTCGGAAGATCCTACTGGTTCCACTATGGAAACAATAATCCCAAGCGGGCCGGGGCTCTTGATGGGTACGGGCACTATGAAGATGAAATGGTCAAAGTAAACGGGAAGTGGCTGTTTTCGAAACGGAAAATCTATAACGAGGGCGTGGAAAAATGGATCGCCCCATCCAAAAACCCGGCTTGGTAGAAAACGTATCTTTAAACCTAAAATCAGCCACGAATTCCACTAATGGCACTGATTCTTTGGTCGCGGTTCGTGTAATTCGTGGCAGGCATTTTAATCCAGGGACACTTTTCATAAGCAAATGAATATTCCAATGCATCGATTTAAGTACACGAAACTCACCAAAGAACAAATCGCTCCAAAGCTTGTCCGGACTGCGGCCGGTCCGAAATGTGTATCTGAATTCTCTGACGTTCTAGTCGGGAAATCGCTCAAAATCGTAACCGACAACGGTCCCGTTTTGATCTACAGCTTTAAAGATAAAAACAAGCTTACCTTCTCCGAAAATGGCGGAGCATCGGTTGAAGCAGGCTATGGCGCACTGACGTTGAAGCAGATGGTTTACTTTTCCCACATGGCGCCCAAAACCCTGAAGGGATACAACGTCTTTGTCGATCTCGACAGCAATCTTGTCACGGTATTTGAGGTATGGTTCTGCGGAGGCAAAGACAGCCAGGGCCAGGTTCTGGATGACAGGGAGGTTCAGCGCCAGATTTATTTCGGCTACGTTGAGGTTGCCGGCAAGGAGGCCCCAAAAGCGCGCCATCACACGACCAACAGGATCGAAGGCAAAGGCATGTACTGGAAGCAGGACACCGGCATCGAGACGCTGGAATTCTATACTTCGGTCATATCTTCGAACTTCGTCGAACTGACCCGGCAGGGTGACGATCTCAGCTACTGCAGCCCGTCGGACTACATACTTATAGACGACAACCTGTTTATTTACGACAGGACCGAATGTGAGCTTTCCGGAATGATGACCCTGTATGTTGTGGATCTATTTACCGAAACCCAGGCTGGCATGCGGCTCGGCTTTAATGAGAAGGACGATCTGGAATACTACATGTTCCGGGGAACGGGCAAAGTTAGTCGGCCATCTGACTCGGCTCCAGCCATTCCACGAACATGGCGAAAAGATCAACCTTGGCATGGGCGGCCAAATCCCAACCAAACCAGGCGGCTCCGAATCCTAAAGGCCAGAGAATCGCATACCGTCCTGCGAGAGACTTTCGAAAACCTGAGCGAAGAAGAAGTGCATCAAGCTGCCGAAAAAAGCACCATCGCTTTCCCCGGGATCCCGACTCGCCAAAGGCGCAATTGAGCATAATGTCAGCCAACATTCCACCATTGAGCAATCTCCTGGTCGGCAAGGAATTCACTCTCCGCTACGACAACGACGGCCCGGTTTGGGAATATAAAGTAGTCGATAAAAAAACTCTCCATTGGCGGAATAAGGGCGAATCACAATGGCACGAGGAAACCTACCGGGCTTTTGAAGCCGATGAAAAACTGGTATTTTTTGCCCACATGCACAGCGGAAGCAGGCCCCGCACTTGCGTGAAAATCGCCCTGGACCTGCTCAACGGTCTTACCACCTGCATTCTCTCAAAGATGGGCACGGAGTATTACGGGAACGAGGTTTCCTATCGAGCCATCTTCGGAGCCGCAGAAATGGAAGGAGTGGAGCCTCCGAAGTACATACGGCATGAATTCACGGATGAACTGGTCGGCCACGGGTTCACAAGGTCCTGGTCGGACATTATGACTTCCATGCATCTTTACACCACGCCCCATTCCGCTGCCTGGACGATATACACGGAAGACCAGACCCTCGGCATGCAATGGTGCGCCCCGTGCATTTATGTAAAGCTCCGCGACGGCGTGTATATTTTCAATCTGATGGAGGAAGCCTGCGACGGCATCGAGACCTGTATCGTGATAAACGATAAAACGATGCGTGCTGCGGATTCGAGTTCCGAAGGGGGCAGCCGTGGGGTGGAGCTCACTGTTGTCGGGGCTATTGCGCGCCATATCGGATGCTACGACGTGAAGCATTTCTTCGGACCGAAGGCGAAAGTGTAAGGAGCATAAGATTCCATCTTGGAAACGAAAGGAAATTCAAACATCAAAAGATCGTTTTTCTGACAAGCATCCTCTTATTGGAGTTTTAGTCTATCCCGTATATTCTCAAAAGAAATGCGATCGAAAATGTCTGCTTTCCATGATGGACCAGTATTTGGCAAGCCGGCCAACCGAGCCAGCCTACCAAGAATTCAAATGTTTTCCGCACCTGAAGTAGAATAGGAATTCGCCAGATACGGGGATCGATGATTCACGTCGACTCAAAGGAGGCGCATGCTGACCGTTGTTGTGGTTTTCTACCTGGGGCTATCACTGCTGGTCGGGGTTTTCCTGAGCCGCCGGGTGAAGAAGACCTCTGATTTCCTTATTGCCGGGCGAAAGCTCGGACTGCTGCTCACCACAGCCACCCTCTCGGCCGTGCAGATCGGGGCGGGAGTCATTCTGGGCGGCGCGGAAATGGGCGCGGGAAAGGGAATGTGGCCGGGTTTATGGTACGGCCTGGGCTGCGGAGGCGGACTAATCCTGGCCGGCCTTCTGGTAGCGGCCAAGCTGCGCGAGCGCGGCGGAGTCGTACCTCTCGATTTTTTCGCTGCCCGATACGGCGAACGTCGCTGGGTACGGGTTTGGGGTTGGCTGTCCAACATCCCCAGCCTGCTTGGCATCCTGGTAGCGCAGCTTCTGGCTGCCGGTTCCATCCTTTCCCTCTTCGGCCTTGACTTCCACCTTGGATTGCTGCTCATCGGGGCCGTGCTGCTCTTCTACTCCGTGATGGGCGGCATGTGGGGAGTGGTGATGGTCGACTTTATCCAGGTGTCGATCATCGTAATCAGCATCCCGGTGGTAGCCCTGGTCACCTTGGCCCGCGTGCAGCCCCTGACGCCGCTGCACGCCATCCTGGGAACGCCCTTCATCCCTCATGGAATGCTGTCGCAGGCGATTTTTCTTATTGCTCCCTTCCTGCTTTCCATCTCCGTCTCCTATGACGCTTTCATGCGCTACCAGTCGGCTCGCTCGGCACGGGTGGCCCAGTGGGGATGCATCTTTTCCGGAATTATCGTTATCTTCATCAGCTTCTGCACCGCATTGATCGGCAGCGCCGGCCGCATTCTTTTCCCGGCGATCGAGAACGGCGCAGTACTGCCGCACGTCGTGCGCGTGTCACTGCCTCCGGTCTTCGCAGGCATCGTGGTAGCTGCCCTGCTGGCAGCGACCATGTCCAGCGGGAACTGCCTGTTGATCTCGCTTTCCGGATGCTTCTCGCGCGACTTTTATAACATGGTGCTCAATCCTACTGCGAAGCTGGACGACCTGAAATACGGCAAGCTGATTGCCCGCGCCACAATCTTCGTTGCCCTCGTGGTGGCCATCCTGGTCGCCTTCAGAGCGAAGGGCATTCTGCAGACCATCATCATCTTCAACTATCCTTACATGGGCAGCATGCTGGTACCGTTGCTGGGCGGTGTGCTGTGGAAGCGAGCGACTATCCAGGGTGCATTTGCAGCGATGGCGGCGGGCGGCGCCATCGGTGTTGGTGCCTTCCTGCTGGGCATCCCCAGCCCATGGCAGGGCAAGGTTTCCATCGACTTGGGATTGTTCATCGCCTACTTAGTCTCGCTGCTCGCCTTCATCCTGGTCTCGCTCTGGACTTCGCCGCGCTCCACGGGTCAGGAAGAGGGAGTACTTCGATGAAAACAAATGGCAAACAAATCAAGTGGCCCTATGCGCTGGCAGGCAATCGCTGCGAGGAGACTTCCTGCGATGTGCTGGTCATCGGCGGCGGTATGGCCGGCTGCTTCGCGGCGATCGCAGCAGCCCGAAGCGGCGCGTCGGTGCTGCTGGCGGAAAAAGCGGCCATCGAGAGCAGCGGCGCCGCCGGCTCGGGCTGCGATCATTGGGAATCGGCCGCTACCAATCCCTGCTCCAGAGTAACACCGGAAGAGCTCGCCGAGGCCATGGTGCGCAGCCATGCCGGTTACAATAACGCTATTTCCCACTATATCGAATGCCGCGAAGGCTATGATCGTTTGCTCGACCTGGAAAAGATGGGGGGGCGCATCCGCGACGTGGAGGACCTGTTCCGGGGCGCTTCCTTCCGGGACGAAAAAACCAAGCTGCTATTCGCCTATGATTACGAAAATCGATTTACCCTGCGCGTCTTTGGAACCACCTTCAAAACGGCGCTGTACCGCGAATGCAAACGCGCTGGAGTGCGCGTCCTGGACCGCCACATGGCAACAGCTCTGCTCCGCTCCGGTGGGATTCCGGCCGAGCGTGTGACTGGAGCCGTGCTGCTCAACGCCCGCACTGGCCAGGTCACCGCGGTTTCAGCCAAAGCGGTGATCCTTTGCACCTCGCGGCCCGCCCGGATCTGGCTCTTCTCGCCCGAGTTTCCCGGCATCTCCGAATTCCGGCCGCCTCAGACCACCGGCGACGGTCATGCGCTGGCGTGGCGGATTGGCGCGCAGTTCGCCATGATGGAGAAGTCGGTCAAGGGCGAGTGGTCAGGAATCCGCAGCTATCCGCCTTACTCGACCGGCAACAACCACAACACCTGGTACGCCTGCACACTGGTCGACGCCACAGGACGAGAGATCCCATGGGCGGACCGCGACGGCCGAATCCTGGCCGATGTCGACTCGCGCTACAGGCCGGCGCCGGGGCAGAAGTTTTTTCTCAAGGGTGGCGGCGAACCCGATTCTCCGTTTTACGAATTCCAGGGCCCGGAGGTGCTGGGGGTTGAGGAGTTGCTGCGGCAGGGATACAAGCTGCCCTTCTATGCGGATCTGGGCGCCATGCCGGAAATCGAGCGGCGGGTGATCTGGGGCATGATGGTCGGCGAGGAGGGTAAGACCCGAGTGCCAATCCTCCAGGCATACGAGCGCGATGGTTTTGACCCGAGGCGCGATTTGCTGCAGAGCTACGGCGATGGCTGGAAATCCGGTTCCTTCCTGCCCCAGGAGCGCCAGCTCTTCGGCGTTCCCGGCGGAGTGCTCAACGACTGGCGCCTGATGACCAATATCGAAGGGCTGTTTGCCGCCGGCGATCTCCTCTTTGCCGGAAACTGCGTTGGCCATGCCGCGGCCACCGGCGGATACGCCGCCCGCCACGCCGCCGCTTACGCGGCCGGGGTCAAGGGAAACAAAGCCGATTCGCGCCAAATCAGGGAAGAGCTTGCTCGCATCCGCTCTTTCCGCCAGGCAACAGGCGATCCTGATTGCAGCGGACCGGATTGGAAGGAATTCAACGCCGCCATATGCCGCATCATGCAGAACTACTGCGGCGCGCTGAAAAGCGAGGAGCTTCTGACCACCGGACTGGAACAGCTGGCGGAATTGCGGCAGCGCGAACTACCCCGCCTCAAGGCACAGAATCCACACGAACTGGTCCGCTGCCTGGAAGTGGAGAGCATTCTCTCCAACGCCGAGCTGGTCATTCAGGCCTGCCGTGCCCGGCGCGCATCCTCGCGCGAGCTCCAGTTCCAGCGTTTGGATTTCCCGGAGATCGATCCGCCGGAATGGAACAAATTCCTGGTAATTGAGAACCGCGGCGGAAAAGCGGAGTCCACTCTGCTACCCCTCGACTACGCCGGAAACCTTGCCGAAAACTACGAGCGTTTCAACCCGCCGTCCCCGGAGAGGAAAGAATGAGCCAAACCAGAACTTGCCGGGTCATGCCCGAAAACACTTCCCACTGCCCGGTGATCATCGACGCCGAGCTTTGCACGGGATGCAACCGGTGCGTGGAAGTCTGCTTAGCCGACCTCTTTCTGCCAAACCAGGCCAAGGGTAAACCGCCCCACGTTGTTTTCGGCAGTGAGTGCTGGTATGAAGGAAGCTGCGTCACCGCCTGTCCGGTGGAAGCCATCCGTCTGGTGCCCCCTCTGGTCAACCGGGTCCACTGGAAGCCGCGCTTTTAGCTCTGGGAAGTGTAAGCTTGCTTGAGCTTTCGGATTAGTGCGTATAATCAGCGAAAAGGAATCAGCAATGGACAGATACTATTTAAGAGCAGTTCGCTTTTTGGTCTTTTTCGCCTGTGCTTCATCAGTCCTGATGGCACAGCCGAAAGGAACGGTGTCATTCGTTCTTTCGATGGAACAGCCCGCTTCGCACACATATCATGTCGAGATGTCTTACAGCGGAGCCACCGGTGAAATGATTGATCTAAAAATGCCGATGTGGACGCCGGGGTATTATGGAATTCTCGACTTCCCGAAAAATGTCGGGAATTTTCACGCTGCGGATGGCACAGGAAAACAGCTTGCATGGGAAAAAACAACTGAGAACTGTTGGCGAGTCTGCTCCAATCATTCTTCTCAGATCAAGGTGGCATATGATGTACTGGCCGCTACTCCATTCGTGGCAAATTCCTACCTTGACGAGAACCGCGGATATATTATGCCTGCGGGGCTGTTTTTCCACATTGCCGATCGTATCCAACAACCCGTGACATTGACCATCAATCCGTACGGTTCCTGGAAGGATATCGCGACCGGTCTCGATGCGGTTCCCGGGAAGAAGAATACTTATCTTGCACCCGACTTCGATATCCTTTACGACAGCCCGATTCTGATCGGAAATCTTGAGCGCCTGCCCTCATTTACCATCCGGGGAGTGGCGCATGATTTTATAGGCTATCAACTGGGAGACTTCGACCAGCGGCAATTCATTAAGAACCTCAAAGCCGTAATCGAGGCCGGGATTAACATCATCGGAGAAGTTCCATACAAACACTACACATTCATCGCCATCGGCCCCGGTCAGGGCGGCATCGAACATCTGAATTCAACCTCATTTAGCTTCAGTGGCAAAGGCTTGAATTCGCGGGCGGGCATGAACGGCTCGCTCAGTTTTCTAGCGCATGAATATTTTCATCATTACAACGTGAAGCGCATCAGGCCGTTGGCATTGGGTCCCTTCGATTACGACAAACCGAATCTGACGAACATGCTTTGGGTATCGGAGGGATTTACCGTCTACTATGAGTTTTTAATGCTGGCAAGAGCCGGCTTGATGACACAGGAAGAGCTGGTTGAAGTTCTTGGAAAAAGCATTGCCTCCTATGAAAACAACACCGGCCATCTCTTCCAGTCGGCGACTCAATCCAGCTTTGATACCTGGGCTCAGGGACCGTTTGGCAGACGCGGCGAAGGGATCAGCAAAACCATCTCGTATTATGAGAAAGGTCCTGTGCTGGGATGGCTGCTGGATCTGAAGATCAGGCAGGAGACGCAGAACAAAACAACGCTTGATGATGTGATGCGGACGCTATATCGGGAATTTTATAAGGGAAAACAGCGGGGGTTTACGGATCAGGAATTCCGCGATGTTTGCGAACGGTTAGCTGGCGCGCAACTCGCGGAAATTTTCGAGTATGCTTCGACGACAACGGAGATCGATTATGCAAAATACCTAGCCTATGCCGGGCTTGAGCTGGAGCAGCCGAAAGAATTGCCTACCCCATACCTTGGCGCAATTGTAGAAGACAAGGGCGAAGACCTGGTGGTTGCGGCTGTGGAAGAGAATTCGCCGGCGCGGCGAGCACGCCTTGAAACTCAGGGAATAATAAAACTATTGGATGGAACCAAAATTAATGCGAAAAAATGGAACGAAGCAATTGCCGCCCGAAAGCCCGGTGACGCGATCAGACTAACGATTGCATCCGGCGGCGCAGATCGTGAAGTCACGATTTCCCTAGGTCACAAGATGGAGCGGAGTTATCGCATGAAGACGATCATGAATCCCATGCCGCTTCAGGCAAAGATACTTCAGGGCCTCATGAGGCAGGAATGATATTTTGAGAAAATCCCCAGCTATGTTTTTCCAACTTTCGCTGAAGTTGGATTTGTCTATGCAAACCGGCTGTCCCTGAGGCCGGTTTCTGCCTCAACTTCGGAATCCGGGTCTAAGAGCGGGCGTTTGAGAATATTGCCGGTGGGAGGAGCCAACCTCTCCACGGGCACGCCAGTTTCCCAGATCGCTGTTTCGGGACCGTAAGGCCCGTATAGGTGGAGAACGGATCCCTTAGGTCGATCTGCTCCGGTGCCTGTGCCATTCAGTCTATTGGCGGTTACTTATGGATTTCGCTTTTGAATTGGCTCCGGTGCTTCTAAACAATCCCAGGGCTCTCTCAACAAAACCCAGTTCATTGTTCTGGGAGAATGTGAAATCGACTTTTGTCTCCCTGCCGTCTTCGACGGAGATATCTTGCCCGGTTACTCGATGCTCATGTCCTGCGGGACCACTCGTCGGATAACCCATCAAATACACATACTGCTTCCCAGACGGCACTCGAAGAGCGTATTTGCCGTACTTGTCCGTCATGGAGTTCTGCACCCAAGCTCCGGACCGAGGTCGAGCAGGACCGTAAATGCCGACGAGCATGCCCTCGACCGGCTTGCCATCCGAATATCTCACCGTTCCTTGGATTAGGCAGCCTTTTATTAGTTTGATGTCCAGTCCGGCGCGTTTCTTGCCTTCCTTCAGCGGAGTGCTGTCGTAGGCAACGCTGGTCCAATCGCGGTCCATTTGGCCGGTTAGAAGCACGTTGACGTTGTAATTGCCGGGAGTCAACTGGCCGATTGTAAAGTTGCCATCATTGTCGGTAATTGCTTTGCCCCCTCCCATGCCGAAGCCAATGCTAGTGAAGGTGGCATCGTAAGTGGAAATGAAGGGACTCCTGTCTGATTCTTGAGCATTGACCTTGATGCTGCTAGCAGGTTCGCCCGTGGCTGCGAACGTGACCCTGCCCGATAGGCTGCATTTCCCATGGGCAATTTTTCCTCTACGGGCAAGCCGGAAAGGGATTTCCCCCCGCAGGGCATGAATTTCGGTTCGCGAAGCTTCAACCAATATGGAAGATCCTTGGACAATGAAATTTTTCTTTTGCTCCCGAAATTCGGCAGTGATCACCTGCATATCCGCAGGATTGAGGTCGCGATACAATAAACTATATTCGACCCTGTTCATGAAATACACCAAGGCTCCGATGCAGACCAAACCTAAAAATGCGAAACCGATGATAGTGCGCCGCCGCGGCCACCGCAGGCAAGACAACATGCTGCGAATCTGATTCACATGGCAGGGTTTTTCAACAGGCATATAGAACTCCTAATGCATACCGGTGTTGTATGAAAACGTTTTCTTCTTTCGTTTTCCGTTGTCTCATGTAGGAGCAGAACACCAATGCATTTTGCCTGCAGCCGAGTTTTTCTTTTTCCAGCATCATATGCATGTCCCGTCAGTCCAATAGGCAATCGTCATGCCAAAGAGCAAGGATGATCTTGTGGACAAGTAAAGTGTTCTGGTTTCAACTGGATACGAATTAAGTGCATCTGCTTGCAGTTCGTTGCCTGGATGAAAAGAAGTCAAGGTATTGACATTCAAGAGGCAGGCGTATTGACACCTAATCATTGAATAATTCTGCCAAAAATGTTGTTCGGCGACTGTTCCGGTCCATAAGTCGGATTCGAGGAAACCGGAAATAGTGCCGCACCACCGCATAAACAGACACCGTATTGCGGAAGTCTATGAGGCTTTTGCGACGATCCGGCTTAGATTGATGGCCTTGGGATCCACCAATTCTCCTGTAATGTAGCGGTGGAGAACGCTACTAATCAGTGTTTGATATGGAATCCCAAGCCGCTCGGCTTCAGACCGCAGATCAGCAAGCACTGCTCCATCCAATCGAATGCTGATGGGGGTCTTGGCCGCATCCGGATCAACTTTTACCTTCCCGGGACGCTTTCTGAGCTTGCCGAGGTCATATTCCTTTTTCATAAGCACTCATTTCTTGCGTTGTTGCTTTTCGAGCAGAGATAATACGAACCGTTGATCCCTCCGCCCTCTCGCAAAATACGACGAGAAGAATTCGACCTCTCGTCGAATGCCCGATTCGAATAAAACGATCTTCATTGGAACTATGCTCCGGATCAAAAAATTCAACGGATTCCGAATCAACCCAAATGGTCTGGGCTTCTTCGAACCAAACTCCATGTTTCCTGAAATTCGACCGGTTTTTGTTCTCATCCCACTCGAATCGCATATTCATACTGTATTCTATAGTATATACAGAGTCAACACCTGGGAAAGACCAAAAAAGAGAAAGCAGGAACTAGCTGTAGGGAGAACGGTCCCACGAAGTCGCGTTCGAGGAAGTGATCGGCAATGCCGAAAATCTCGTATACCAGTCAATCAGTCCAGATCATAGTGCGTCCAACTTCACGCCAAATCCCGTGCTCTTTCTGCAAGAGCATTAGCCATCCCTCCGCTCCTCCCAAGCGCGAACCGCTGCTAACGTAAAGAAGCGCTTGCGTCCTCCCCTTATCGAATCCCACCCGTGAGAACCAGAGGATTCCGTGTAAAGCAGGATACTCGCGAGATACAGAATCCCAGCCACCTTGGTCGAGGACCCTTTTGATTTTAGCCTCCGGGATTATGATGTACGGAATGCTAAAGCTGAGGAGAGAATTTACATCATATTCGCGATCGTTCCTGCGGAGGAACGAGTCTGCTGTATCAGGTCGAACGCCGAGCCCCAATTTGGAGAAATCCTCCAGCCAATCAGGTTGAAATCCAGCGGTCACGCTGCCAACGTAAATTACCTTCAGCGGCCTATCATCAGATTCGTCATAACCAAAGAGCCTCTTGAGGTTTGAATCAACATAGGTCCGGATAACTGACGATTCTTCTCTGTCAATTGAAGATCCACAAGAACACTGAGTGGCTGCCATCAGGGCAATGAATGCGAAACGCAGAGTGTGCATAAACTGTTTTGTTTGATTATTCCTTCCGTGGGATTCTACCATGGTCCTCAAGTTGACGCTGCCACCGATTGGCTGATTCATCAAAAGTCGGCTTCGTGGGAATTACGCCAAAATGTTATGTCTTACCTAAAACTTAAAACGGCCGATTGCTCATCGTAGTAAATATCGAGGACCGTATCCAATTTACCAACTTCTAACCAATGCTTTTCATCTTTGTCCGGATTCAGGACCTTTAGCGTGCCGCCGCTCTTTTGGGCGTTGACCCAACAAGAAACAAGTTCCCCCGTGGTACCATTCCCAATCAGCTTAGCCTTCTCCAGGTTCACAAGTATATTTAGGGCACCCTTATTGATGAGACTTTTGACGGTGTCACTAATAGAAAGAGTGTCGACAAATCTTCCTGCGAGATCGAGGATTGCGACATTATCAACGTACCGAACCGATACCTGAGGACGCGCAACCTTCGATGTGAAATAAAGTGGAGGTGACATATCAAATGTTTTATAACACAAAGGACCGGTGAAATGGCCTGGATAACTGCTGGCTCCCACGAAGTCGGCTTGTGGGAAACTACTCCGCCGCTCCTATGCCGATAAAGTCGCCTTCTGGGAGATCGCGGCGTTTCATCGCTTAACCAATGGCGCATCCGCGGCGCCACAACCGGACTGCTGGCAGATTTCTACGCTGCGGTGAGGGGTTTGATCTGTTGGACCCTTTTCTTGAGAGCTCTCTCGGTATCCCAGAGATCGACTGCACGCTGAGCGTTGAGCCAGAACTCCGGCGTGTTGCCAAACAGGCGTGCAAGCCGAAGAGCCATTTCCGGCGTGAGAGCGCGCCGCTCTCGAAGCAGTTCGTTGACAGTCTGGCGCGAAACCCCTAATGCCCTTGCTAGCCTCGATACGGTCAGCCCATAATCTGTCAAGAAATCCTCCCGCAGCATTTCGCCGGGATGTGTTGGGCGGATCTTTCTTTCTCGCGTGTTTTCAATGTTCATAAAAAGTGACCTAATGATAATCTGTAAGTTCGACATCAAAGGCATCGCCGTCCACGAACCGGAAGCAGACGCGCCACTGATCATTTACAGAGATTGAAAACTGCCCGTTTCTCTCCCGCTCCAATTCGTGCAGCCGGTTGCTTGGAGGCACCTTCAAATCATCTAGCCCAGTCGCCAGATCCACGTACTCGAGTTTTCGTATCGCCCTACGGGTGATTTCAGGCGGGAATCGCTTCGACTTCCCTTGCACGTACAAGTCCCGAGTGTGTCGGTCGGCAAATGTCTTAATCACGACAAGAAGTGTAATCTGTCACGTTACAAGTGTCAATAGATTCCCGCCGAAACCTGGGAGGCTACCCGTTCGGCCGGCAATCAGGAATTCATCTGACAATGGATTCCGAGCCATAAGTCGGCTTATGAGAAACGTCAATTTTAGCAGAGGAAGTTATCCGAAGCAGCTTCGTGGTTTCCCCGAAGGCTGTTCAGGCCTGCGATTCGGACCAAGGGCCGTAAACCGATCTTTCGACATTTGATCCGAATTTTAGATTCGTGGTTTGCAGGTCAATGAAGCGGCCTTTTCATCGTCGCAAGCAATATCTTTGTCTGGCTGTTCATGTCCAGGATTTCTGAGACATGCAATAATTCCCAGCCTTCCGCGCCGTGTTGATTCAGTTGAGTTTCCATCTCCGAATGATTGACCCTGGGAGTGATCACGCCCTTTAAATCAAATTTTAGAACTCTGTATTCGTATTTCGTCATGATTGGTTTCTCCTGATAGTCGAGATCATTGGCTTCGATATCAAAAGCTGACGCAAGATCCTTTTTTGATTGAAGCGAAGCAACGCCTTCACTTTCAACTCTTTGAATCTTCCTCAATTGATACCTGCGGCAATGGCGAGTTCATCCTGTGACCAGGACCTTGCTTTCCGTAGTCCAGCGGTTGACAATCCGCTGGATACCACAACTAATCACCGCGTCATCAGCGCGAACACACCCCAACCTAGGTATTCACGTGTGTAAGCGGCGTAGCGCTCAGGTTCCGAGGTCAGTTTGGCTCGAACATCTTTCGCGAACTCGTCGTCGGGATTGGCTTCAAGCCATCGGCGCATGGTGAGCCACTTGGCCGCCTCGTATCTGTCCCAGCTGTCTTGGTCTGCCAAAACCATTTCCACGACGTCGTAGCCGAGGTGGCCGAAAGACGCGAGAAGTTCTGGAAGCAGGAGAAAGTCGGAGATTGAGCCGGCAAGACACCCCCTGGCAACATCTTCCGTCGGCGGTAGCTGCCGCCAGTAGGGTTCGCCGATGAGGATGATCCCTCCGGGGCGGAGGCTCTGCGCCAGAAGCTCGATGGTGCCGACGACTCCCCCAGCGATCCACGTGGCACCGAGACAGGCTGCCACACCCGCCTTCTCGTCAGAGACGAAGCCGGCAGCATCGCCATGGATGAACTTGACTTGATCGGCGACACCGAGTTTTTCAGCGCGGAGTTTCGCTTGCTCGGTGAACAACTGGCTCATGTCGATGCCGGTGCCGATGACTCCGTAATCGCGTGCCCAGGTGCACAGCATCTCCCCCGAACCGCTGCCGAGGTCGAGCACTCGGGTCCCCGTTTCCATACGCAGCGCCGCGCCGAGAGTGGCGAGCTTTTCGGGTGTGAACGGATTATGGATGCGGTGAGCACTTTCGGTGATGTTGAAGATCCGTGGAATGTCCATTTCGGGAAATCTCCTTATGGGTGTGAATAGATTCGGTCACGGCCTAAACGCCAGTTATTAGCCGCTGCGCCTTTTTCTGCACAGGCTGCTAAATGCTGTTGTCATGATGCTCGACAGGCTACAACATCTCGAAGAAGAACAATGAGTCCGGTTCTCGGAAGTTACTATACTTCAACGATAGTTTCCGAGAACGCTGTTTTATGGACAATAACACACCTCTTTATCCCATAAGTCACTCATATTGCACGCGATAGCCATTGAAATGTTTCTTTGAGGCAATGCATCTTACTTGTCCGGTTTCGCGACAATTTGTCCAGGCACCAGAAAGCATGGCAGTTGTGTCCCCCGCACCCCCGCCCATGAGAGGAGTGACAAAACCGAATTGCAGAAATTGACAGACCACACTCGACGCGGCACAATACTCAAATACGGCACGCTTTTTCGATACTTTGCGTTGGAAGATCTGCAGCAGATTTATGCATCCGAGGACTGCGCTATGCGTGGACGAATGTCTTCGATCATGCTGATGGAATTCATTTTCCTTGCTTGTGCCGTACAATTCGTACAGGCACAAGAATCCCACAAGCTGTCAGCACGACAAGTTCGTCAACGATGGGGCGTTCCGATCACTTCACTTCTACTACCAGGAGAGACACGGTTAGTAGTTGTGCATCAGGGCTCGCCCCCTCTTCTTGTGTATGCCCCGCCCGGAACAAGCGAAGCCGCCTGGTTAACTCAGATCTCACGGGTGGTGATGAAAGCACGCGTCGTGTCAAGGCTATCTAAATTGACTCCAAATGAAGATTGGATTGAAACTTCTGTGCAGATGAAGATACTCCAGGTTTATAAGTCCACTGGTCATCGATCATTTAATGTGGGACAAGAAGTATCATTTGTGGAACCAGGCGGCAGCCTCGACATTGAGGGACGACAGATCGACGCCATTGTTGAGTGGGCTCGCGGGTATGAGGTTGGCAAAGAATATCTAATCTTCGCCGGCCTTACTCCTGACAACCTCTTGGTGATCGGGCCTTCATCTGTTTTCGAGATTGGTCCTGAGGCATCTCTTCGGTGGCTACTTAAAACCAAGCTACGCGATCGCCTTTCAGAGAGTTCTTTAAGTAATGTCTTGGAAGACATCCAACGTCACGCAGATGTTGTTGATGAGAAGTAGGCACGGAAATAATTTACATTCCTGGCGTTTATATAATTGTGCGACAGTCCCACGAAGTCCCGTTCGAGGAAGTAATCCTGGGTGGGTGAGGGCCGATCGCCGAATCGGCGTGGTTACTTCCCAGTCGCCGTCCCCGGATTTGTCCGATAGCGCGGCCAGACATGCGGAATACCGAGAAGGTAGCCGACCATAAGGATCCCTGCGGCAATTTCTAGAATCCATAAAGCCAGTTTCAGCACTCTCTTGAGTACTCGCACGTGGGGTCTCCAATACTGCCTAGTTTACAGCATGTGATCATCATCTGAGGAATCTATGCAATTGAGGTAAAAGGCTTGATCGTTGAAGTAAAAACCCGGACACTCCCGAAGATGTCCGGTTCGCGGAAGTTACGCCCAATCCGGTTGCCGGAGCGATTGCCTCTATTGATGGCGGAATGAGATACCGTTTCGGAGGAGAAAAGCTCCCCTTTTAAAAATTGGCCTATGATCATCAGCTCTCCTGTGCATTAAAAAACGCATCCCATTTCCCAATCTGACGTATCACTAGCTGATTGGATCAAGGGGGAAGGCAATGAAAAGCAAAATGATACTGACGGGATTGATATTTAGTATCGCATTGGCCCTCTACGTTGTCGCACAGACCGAGCCTACTCAGGAGCAGGGAGTTGGCTCTTATTATTATGCTAGGAAGCAAGCAGGGAAAGCTCTAGTGACTCTCTGCATAGGCCCAATTATGGCAACAGAGGGAACTGCAAAGTGTCTGTATCAAGCACTCCCCGCTTCTGGAAGACTCCATATCGAAATGCAGGACGGGTCTATCCAAGAGATTGACTTAAAGACCGTAAAGAAAATGACAGTGAGCGATCGTTAACGCTGCTTGCCGCTACGGATAGTTGTCCCGAAGTCCGGTTCGTGGAAGTTACGCCGAGATGGCTCGAAATTCGAGGTTTCACAACGCCCTTGATGTAGATGGCCGGTGTCTTCTGGTTTATGTCGGACGATGGTATAACAGCTATGAAGGGGGTTTTATTTATGCGCGCAACTACGGCGAAACAGGTCCACGAGTTATTCGTTGAGCGGTTTAATTCACAGGATGCGGCCGGCGTGATCGAGCTATACGAACCGAATGCGGTTATCCTGCCACCAGGTGCGCCGGAGGTTGTGTCGGGTCTTGTTGCCATTCGGAGGGTGCTTGACGGAATTCTCGCGCTGAAGGGAAAGATGGAGAATACAATTGTTCGCGTGATCGAGCGGCAGGATATCGCAATATTGTATTCACGCTGGACAGTTAACGGCACTGGGCCTGACGGAACCCCTGTCACACTGGGAGGTGTGACCTCAGATGTTGTGCGCCGCCAAAGCGACGGCCACTGGCTTTTTGCGATTGATAATCCATTAGGTGGCGCCGCGCAGTAGGATTACTCCCACGAAGTTGTGCTCTTTGGCGATTCAGCATCGCCGGAAGGTTGGTAGTGGAACCGATGAACGATCGGCCATTGAACAGGTTGCGAACCCGGAAAATCCCCATCGCATGGCGGGCTTGCTTGTACTCTTGCTTTAAAGCCTTTCGATCCCTATCGCAAATCACGCTCTCACCTCACAATGCACAAGTATTCACCAGAGATCTAAGTCATTCAACTCTTGGAATGCCTCCCCTGACCGAAACTGGCGACCTGAATAGAAATAACCCATTGTGGAATGATGGAATGCGGCTTAGCTTAGCCTTCACGCCTCCGAAGTCCCATCCGAGGAAGTAAAACGGATATTACAGCCCAGTTCCTTCTCTGACAATTCGATGGTTGAGAGATTTCTCTCAACAGAATGAAGCATCCATCGCGTTGTTGTGATCGCTGGAGTTGCATCATGAACATTTTATGTCAGGGAACGAAGGGTTTCCACTTCGTCGATGGTCCGGGGCCGCTTCTTGCCAAGGATGCGCCCTCCGGCGGAAGTCATCACGACATTTTCCTCTATACGGATGCCGCCAAAATCCCGGTAGGCTTCCAGCCGGTCGTAGCAGATGAAGTCGTCAAATTTCCTTTCAGCTTTCCACCGGCTGATGAGCTCGGGAATAAAATAGATGCCCGGCTCGACCGTGAAGACGAATCCCGGCAGAAGCGGGCGGGCCAGCCGCAGCGATCTCAATTGGAAGACCTGGACGAGTTGGAACAAGCAAGCTTCCGAACGAACGGACCGCTCTTTCAACTATCTTCACGTCGCGGCTCTCCATTGGGCAATGTACCGTCTGGCACGCAACAACATGGGGCTCGTCACCAATCATCCCTGGGACTGGTACCTGAACAACGCCTATCAAACGGCGATAGCGATGATGAAACAAACTCCCGGTTATGCCCAGTTCGGCCAGATGGAAGGCGACGTTTTCGTCCAGATCCTGCTCGACCTCAATCGCGAAGGCTGGACCGAGCAAGCCGCGGATCTCACGGCCAGGATGAAGAGCCGCGCCGACCGATGGAAAAGCCAGGCCTATCCTTTCGGCAGCGAAATGCCGTGGGATTCTACCGGCCAGGAAGAGGTCTATGCCTGGACGAAATATTTCGGGTACGCTGCCAAATCCGAAGTGACGCTCGACGCAGGCAGGTTTTCGAGCGTGTCGGTCAACCCCAAGACTGGCGCCGTTCGCCTGGGTCTCGACGCCGCAAAGAAGTTCACTCCCAAGGCACGTTTGCGTGTGGAACAGCCAGCGAAGCTGGGCAGCACTGGGACCTATCATCCAGTTGCGAAGCTTGAATCCGAGCGCGGTGCTTACGTCGTGCCGCTCAGGGCCGGGACGACATGGGTAGAACTCCAGCCCTAGATTCGCGCGCTTCAGGCTGCATTTGCATATTCTTATCCGATAGGAAAGGGCGTTGATACGGCCTCAGGCGCCGGATAGCGTATCGCCAACAGAGACCAATAGTCTTGATTCATATGCGAAACATATGTTTTATATAAAAAATGCCCTGGCCGTTCAGCTATTTTAAATGTCATTTCCCCGCAGAGCGTGTTTGCTGTCAACATTCGCGGATCTGTAAAGTATTTTTAAAGAGATTACGAGGACGTGACACAAAATCCATCCTTAGAATAGCGGTACCTGGTTACTGTCCCCATTTCAAATGGGGACAGTATACCAGGTACCCGGACTGGAAATGCACATGCGAGAACTTCCATTGGGGGAAAAAAACACATTCTTAAGCTGTCGATTGCCGCATTTCTTATAACCCTGGCATTCACGGAATACTCCGGAACCCCAGCCGTTTTGGGCGCCGCGGGACAAACCGCTTCACCGCGGACACGATTGCTGATTAATGATGACTGGCGTTTTACCAAGGGCGATCCTTCAAATACTACGACAAGCCTCCTTTATGATGTGCGTCCTGCGCCTGCAAGTCGCAACGCGGAACCCACCGTATCCGTCTTCAGCGTCTGCGGATGTTGTGAAATCATGGATACTCCCCGCCGGAAATAATTTCCTAAAAGATCCAGACAAACGAGCAAAGCGCCCGGAGGGCAATTTGGGTAATGGCGTAGCCTATGTTGCTGGGGATTTTGATGACAGCTCCTGGAAGAAAGTGGATTTGCCTCACGATTATGCCATTGAAGGCCCATTTACCACGACGGTGAGCGGCAGCACGGGACGATTGCCTTCTTCCGGAGTGGTTTGGTACCGGAAAATTCTGAATATACCCGCGAGCGATACCGGCAAATCCATATTCCTCGACATTGATGGCGCAATGTCTTACAGCATGGTCTGGCTGAACGGGCAGTTCGTAGGCGGTTGGCCCTATGGCTATGCCTCCTATCGCCTGAACTTGACGCCTTTTGTAAAGCTCGGCGGAAACAATAGTCTGGCGATTCGACTCGACAATCCAGTGCCCAAAGATTCGAACTGGCAATCGGCGTCATCCCGCTGGTATCCCGGAGGCGGCATCTATCGCAATGTTTGGCTTGTGAAGACTGCGCCCGTGCATGTAGGCCAGTGGGGAACGCAGCTCACGACGCCGGAAATTTCCAAGACATCGGCTCGCATCGATCTGAAAATAGCGGTCGATAACGACTCAAAACAGGATGAACGCGCCAGGGTGGCAACACAGATATTCGAGATCGACGGAGAGGATCGCAAAGTAGGCGCCGCAGTGGCAGCTATTCCGCCTGTGATTATGCAAATCGCCGCCGGCAAAAATGCTACGATTGAAACCGAAGGGACCATCGCCAATCCGAAGCTTTGGGGAACGGGTCTTCACCAGAAGCCCAATCGCTATGTGGCGGTAACTACCGTACAGCACAATGGCAAAACCGTTGATGTCTATGAAACGCCCTTCGGCGTTCGTACATTAAAGTTTGATCCTGATGCAGGATTCTTTTTGAATGGCGAGCCTATTAAGCTCAATGGCGTCTGCAATCACCATGACCTGGGCGCATTGGGAGCCGCTGTGAATTACCGCGCATTGCAGCGCCAGCTGGAGATGTTGGCGGACATGGGTGCCAATGCGATACGAACCAGTCACAATCCGCCTGCGCCGGAACTCCTCGACCTCGCAGACAAGATGGGCTTCCTCATCATGGATGAAGCTTTCGATGTATGGGCGCAGCAAAAGACTGTCTTGGGTTATAACCTGCTTTTCCCGGACTGGCATGAGCAGGATTTGCGCGCCCTGCTTCGCAGGGATCGCAATCATCCTTCCGTGATTATGTGGAGCATCGGCAACGAGGTCGGCGAACAGACCGGCGGCGAGAAGGGTGCCGCCGTCGCCGCGGAGCTCACGCGCATCTGCCACGAAGAAGACCCGACGCGTCCCACGATAAGCGGAATGAACAGTGCCGGTCCAACCAGTCCATTTACGGCTGCGGTTGATGCTATCGGCCTGAATTATCAAGGCGTAGGCATTTACGGCCGGCCACCGCAATACCCGGCGTTCCATCAAAGCTTTCCGGACAAATTCATTGTAGGCGCCGAGACGACCTCTACCATCAGCAGCAGAGGCGTCTATACGTTTCCGGTAGCATCCGGTCTCGGAACACCGGCAACGGCGAAGGCAGGCCAGGATACGGAGAACCGGCAGATCAGTTCGTATGATCTGTATTTCGCAAATTGGTCTTATTCACCAGACAAAGAGTTCGCAGCGCAGGACAGATATCCTTTCCTGGGCGGAGAGTTTGTCTGGACCGGCTGGGATTATCTGGGAGAGCCGACGCCATTTGATGCTTCCCGGAGCTCCTATTTCGGCATCATCGATCTGGCAGGTTTCAAGAAGGACCGATTTTATTTGTATCAGTCGTATTGGCGTCCAGAGTATCCCATGGCGCACATCCTGCCGCATTGGACTTGGCCGGACCGCGCGGGCCAGGTGACGCCGGTTCACGTGTATACATCCGGCGATGAGGCGGAACTCTTTCTCAATGGCAAATCGTTGGGACGCAAGAAAAAAGCTCAGTTTGAATATCGTCTGCGCTGGGATGATGTCGTGTATGAGCCCGGCGAACTGCGCGTCGTGGCATACAAGGGCGGGAAGCAATGGGCAACGGATTCGGCAAAAACAACGGGAACCGCCAGCAAACTGCTTCTTGCGGCAGATCGGTCAACGATTGCGAAGGATGGGAAAGACCTGGCATTCGTAACGCTTAAAGTGGCGGATAAAGATGGGCAGATGGTTCCCCGTTCGATGAATCTGATCCATTTCGAAATAAGCGGACCGGGCGAAATTGTCGCCACGGACAACGGAGACCCGACTGATATGACCGCGTTTCCATCAAAGGATCGCAAGGCCTTTAATGGATTGGCGCTGGCGATTGTTCGAGCCAAACGAGGACAGCAAGGAAGTATAATAGTGGCTGCAAAATCGGATGGTCTGAAGGAAACCAGAATCACGGTTACAGCAAAATAACTGCAGTGCGTTTTGGGCAAGGAGATAGAAATGTTGAATAGTCTGATGCGGTTCCTATCCATTGCGGCTTTGGGCGCGCTTATTCTTGTTGCACCGGCTGCAGCAGCACCCTGCGAGAGCCTTTCATCGCTCGCGCTGCCCGATGGGAAAATCACTTCTGCCGTTCTCGTTGGTGCCGGCGCATTCGCGCCGCCGATGGGTGGCGGTCCTCTAATGGGCGGGCCTGGAGGCGCGGCAGTTTTTAAAACCGCACCCGCTTTCTGCCGTGTCGCCGCTACTCTGACACCAACTCCCGATTCCGATATCAAAATCGAAGTCTGGATGCCTGCCGAGAACTGGAATGGCAAACTTGTCGGCATCGGCAATGGAGTATGGGCCGGCACCATCAGTTATTCAGCCATGGCGGAGCCTTTGGCTAAAGGGTATGCAACGGTTGCAACGGACACCGGGCACGTGGGCAGCGGCATGGATGCTAAATTCGCGGTGGGTCACAGAGAAAAACTCGTCGATTTTGGGTATCGTGCAGTCCATGAGATGACGGTGAAAGCAAAGGCTATCATCGCAGCCTATTATGGACGTAAAGAGCGCCTGTCGCTTTGGGTGAGCTGCTCAACCGGGGGACGGCAGGGCCTCATGGAAGCCTATCGCTATCCTGAAGACTATGACGGCATATCCTCGATGGCTCCGGCAAATCCGATGGTGGGCCTGATGATTGGCTCGTTGTGGACCGGCTATGCGGCAATCAAAGATGAGGCGCACCGACTTCCCATGGCCAAAATCAATGCCGTACACAAGGAATTCATCAATCAATGCGATGAAAAAGACGGCCTGAAGGATGGAATTGTCGGCGATCCGGAACACTGCAGTTTCAATCCAGAAACCATTCAATGCAAAGAAGGCGACAATAACGATTGCCTGACGGCGCCGCAGGTTGAGGCCTTACGAGACATCTATGCCGGCACGAAGAATCTTCGCACGGGAGAAAAGGTATTTGATGGCTTCGAACCCGGCAGCGAACAGCAATTCATGGCGCTGATCGGGGGGAAAGAACCGTTCCCTGTAGCACAATCCTATTTCCGCGATATCGTATTCAACAATCCGCAATGGGATTACAAGTCCTATGATTACGACAAAGATCTTGTGGCGTCATACAAGGCCGGAAGCGACATCCTCGACGTCCCGAGCAACGGGATGGACAAGTTCTTCAAAAAAGGCGGCAAGCTTTTGCTCTCGCATGGTTGGTCCGATGGACTCATCCCTGCAAGCAACACTGTTTCGTTTTACAAATCGATGACAGCCAAGATGAAACCCAAGAAGGCGACGGCTTCAGTTCGGCTCTTCATGATCCCCGACATGGGCCATTGCGGCGGCGGCGATGCACCTACTGTGACGGATATGCTTTCCGTTATAGACCAGTGGGCAGACAAGGGGAAAGCACCGGACCGCATCATCGCAAGCAATCCTCCAAATCAAAAACAAATGTCGCGCCCGATTTGTCCCTATCCTCATATCGCTAAATACAAGGGAACGGGGAGCACGGATGATGCCGCTAACTTTGAGTGCAAAGCCAAGTAGTCAATGAACCCGTAGAATCACAGAGGGCATGCGTGTCAAGCTAAGAGGAAGCGCATGCCCGGGGGCTTCACCACAACAGCACGATTTTTGTCTGGAACAACTATGATGGTGTAAGGGAGAGGTACTATGTCATCCGGCAGATATCCGCACTTATTTCAGCCCATTAAGGTTGGGAAATTAATCCTTAAAAATCGTATTACCAACGCTCCAACCTATAATTTCCTGGCTTCCTATGACAATCACATCACACGCGAGGGCATAGAGTTTTCCAAACCTGTCGGCCGAGGCGGCTCCGCGACCGTTACATTGGGCAGCGGATTCATTAATAAAGTCTTGCCTGCCGCCGCTCATCATATTGTCGGGCTGAATGACGATTGGGTTGTCACCTATCTGTCCGAATGGTGTGAAGCCGTCAAACGCTACGGGGCAAAAGCGTGCGTGGAACTGGTGCCTATCGCTTCCTACTTTGGCACTCATGAAGTTGAGAGTTCCGTGGGAATTCCAATGGAAATAGACTGCAATCTCCTATCGATGGAAGAGCTTCAGGGATTTATAGCGGATTACGCGAAGGCGGCGCGCAATGTTCTGAAGGCCGAAGGCGATATGGTCTTAATCCACGGCGCTCATTGTCAGTTGCCCGCGCTGCTTTTTTCCAAAGTGTTTAACCGGAGAACCGACCAATACGGCCCTCAGTCTTTCGAAAATCGGTGCCGTTTTGCTGTAGAAATTCTAGACGCTATCCGGGCCGAGGTCGGGGATAAATTGGCGATTGAGTACCGCATCAGCGCCATTGATATGGTCCCTGGATCCCCGGATATCCAGGAGGTAATTGAGTTTGCAAAAGTCATTCAGGATAAGATCGATCTGTTGCATATTTCCAGGGGCAATTTGGCCATCAACAAGCTGACTCCTTTTATTTTCCCTCCGGCTTATATGGATCATGGCATCAATATCGAATACGCCGCTCAATTCAAAAAGGCGCTGCATGTTCCGGTAAGCGTTGTAGGCGCCATCACCCTGGAGCAAGCGGAAGAGGCAATTGCCTCAGGCAAAGTCGACATGGTCGCTCTATGCCGTCAACTTGCTTGCTGACCCGGAAACTGCAATCAAAGCCGAGCGTGAGCGGGAGAATGAGGTTCGCCCATGTATTCGGTGCAATACATGCATCAGCAGAAGTCATTTTGGGTCGAAACCACCCAGGTGTGCAGTTAACCCCCGGTTGGGACGTGAACTTGATTATGAGAGCCGTCCGGTTCCACAAAAGAAGAGGAAAGCCGTTGTTGTGGGTGGCGGACCCGCAGGCCTGGAAGCGGCAAGAACTCTGGCTGAACGTGGACACGAAGTAGTGTTATTTGAAAAAGCACCCCAGCTGGGAGGACTTTTGTGGGGAGCCGTAAAATCTCCGCTTAAAGCCGACTTGAAAAAATACCTTGAGTGGTCCGTTCGCATGACCACGCGCGATAAAAACATCGATTTGAGAATTGCCACTGAAGCAACATTGAAGCGTATAACCGAAGAAAAACCCGATGCTTTGATCCTGGCCGTGGGAGGTTCGCCTGTTATTCCTAAGCTGACGTATCAAGATGTATCCAAGGTTATTTGGGTTGGGGATATTGACACCTGCAATGTCCCGGTTGGCAATAATGTTTTGATTGCAGGCGCCGGGTTGACGGGCTGCGAAACGGCACTGAGATTCCTTCAGTCGGGCAGGAAAGTAACCCTGATTGATGCCTTGCCCAGGGAAGAACTCGGGTCAGGTTCTTCGCCCATAAATGCCTATGCACTTTTTAATATTTTGGAAGAACACAATGTTGCTTTGAAAACCCGGACAAGGCTGATCGATGTAACGCAAGACTATGCAATAGTGGCCACCGATGGCATGGAACAAAGACTGGCTTACGACACGGTCATCCTCTCCCTCGGCACAAAGGTTGACACCGAGGCGATCAACCAGTTTAGGTCTGCGGTGGCCGAATGCTACGTCGTGGGAAACTGTAATGGGAAGTCAGGCACCGTGTGGAATGCTACAACCAGCGCTTTTGATGCGGCTATGGCTGTCTAAGCATTCTGCCTTCCGGCGAAATGACAGGCTTTTATTGAATAAGCAAACCAGCATTCTTCACTATCCAAGCGCATCTGACTTCGTTACAATGGGAACATCTTCTTGAACTGAATTTCAATGCATTGGGCCGGTCGGCGGAGCGGAGGGATCTCTTTGTTGCACCATCGACCTGAGTATATATTTTTCAACCCTGGCGATTTTCAGGGCTGAATCAAGATTCGGAGGTTTTCAGAAACATGGCCAAATTGATATCTGGAAATAGAGCTGCGAAGGAATATTCCGAGAGAGAAAACAGGGTAAACGAAGCGATCGTGATGAAGATACCGGACCGCATACCATTTCAGCTCTTTGCCGGCTACTTCGCAGGCAGGTATTGTAACGTCCCTTTTTCATCCGCCTATTATGATTCCGCAGAATGGCGGGCGGCCAATATCAGAACCATCACAGAACTTGAACCGGATGTTTACTTGATACAATCCGCGAATCTTGCCGGAAAAGCGCTGGAGATCCTTGGCCCGCTTCAAATGAGGTGGCCGGGTTTTAATGTGCCTCAGAACAGCAGTCACCAGATGATCGAACTGGAGCCGATGAAAGCGGAGGAATATGAAGCCTTTCTCAGCGATCCCTCGGGCTATATGATGAGCTCTTATCTGCCCCGGATATTTGAATCGGCGGCGCCCATGGCTAAGCTGCCTCCATTCCGATCCCTTGTGGGCCCATGGGGGATGCCTTCCTTTCTGGCGCAATTCACCCGGCCGGATATGGCGGCAATGCTTGAAAAATTCCGGAAAGCTGCCGAGCTACAGGCAGAGTGGCAAAGCCGGGATATCAACTTCGATGAGGAGATGGCGGGGCTTGGCTTTCCCAGCTACACGGCTCCCGGGATGATGGCTCCGGCGCCCTTCGACATGATTTCCGACTTCCTCCGCGGCATGCGCGGCGCCATGCTGGACATGTATCGCCTTCCCGACAAGCTCATTGAAGCCTGCGATATGATCTGCAAACAGGCAACAGACATGATAAAGGCATCGCCCGCTCCCAAAGACGGCAGAGTCAAAGGGTTTTCATGGCGCTTCACAGAGGATCCGACGGATTCATGTCTCTGCCGCAATTCGAAAAATTCTACTGGCCGACTCTCAAAAAAGTGCTATTGGCCTTAATCGACGCCGGATGGACGCCATGCCCATTCTTCGAAGGGACATGGGACCAACGCCTTGAATTTCTGCGTGAACTGCCCAAGGGAAAAGTTCTTTGTCATTTCGCAAAGACGGATCCGGAAAAAGCAAAGGCCATCCTGGGCGGTCATCTTTGCTTCATGATTGATGTCCCCGGCTTCCTTTTACAGACCGGCACCGTCTCAGAGGTCGAAGACTATTGCAGGAACCTAATCAATGTATGCGGCAAAGACGGCGGCTTTATCATGACAGCCACGGCCCTGGACGAGGCCAGACCGGAAAACGTGAAAGCCATGATAGACATTACCAAGAGCTATGGCAGCTACGCCTAGCTCCAAACCGGGAACTTGCCCGACTTGTGAACAATATTTTTATTACTTGACCTAGATCAATTAATTGCTCTTCCCGTGCCGGCACAATAGAATGCATGGTCGTGGCAGCTTCACACTGCCTCACTGCAAATGAATAGGAGGGCCGTATGGCAGAAGAAGGAATCTACCAGGAAGAGGAGCGCGGCATCAACCGCAGGAATTTCCTAAAAAACGCCGGAGTTGTCATCACCGGCGGCACACTCGCCGCCGGGTTGACGCTCGCACCGGAATCTATGAAAGCCGCAGAAGCAATCCAGGCGGTTCCCACCACTCTGACTCAATTCCGCTGTCCAACCTGCGGCAAGAACCTCGCCACTTATGCGGAACTGAAAAACCATTTTGCCACTGCCCACCCCGGTGCCGTCGTTCCGGTTACGGCCAAACTCCACATTAACAACAAGGACTGTGAAGTCCTGATCGAGCCCCACTGGACCCTGCAGCGCACGCTCCAGTTCCGGCTCGGCCTCACCGGCGCCAAGCACATGTGCGACCGCGGCGTCTGCGGCTCCTGCACCGTCATCATCGACGGAAGGGCCGTGCTCTCCTGCACCACCCTCGCCGTGGAGTGCGAAGGCAAATCGATCCAGACTGTTGAAGGCATCGCGGCCGACTCCAAATGGAAGCCCCTGATTGACTCCTACTGCAAGTGGGACGCCATGCAGTGCGGGTATTGCACACCAGGATTTGTGGTCTCCGCTAAAGCACTATTAGAAAAAAACCCCAAACCCACCGAAGATGAGTGCAAACAGGCGCTGGCCGGCAACATCTGTTGCTGCGGCACATACCCCAGGCATCCCACCGCTATTATGGAAGCGGCGCCGCAGATATCGAAAGGAGCATAGTATGGCTGACTTAGCAGGCGTAAACGGAACCAGAAAAGATTTCAGAGTTGTCGGGAAACCGAATCTTCCAGGAGTATTGTCCTGGGCGCAAGCAACCGGCGTGGCAAAATTCGGCATCGACTATGTCGTTCCCGACATGCTCCACGCCAAATTTCTCAGAAGCCCCTATGCGAATGCGCGCATCAAGAGCCTCGACCTCACGAAAGCCAAGGCCATCCCCGGAGTCGTCGACATCGTCACCTGGGAAGACGAGGACATCAAGAAGCTGAGCAGCGGCGGCGATGGCGGTTTCTTTATGGGACCGACTCAGGCTTTTCTGGACAACCAGGCCGACCAGGAAGGCGCCGAAGTAGGTGTTATTGTCGTGGCTGAAAATCCGAGACATCTGCGACGAGCATTACAGGCGCTCGTCGTGGAATGGGAAGAGCTGCCTTTCGTCGTAGATCTGCGCAAAGGACGGGCACCGGACGCCCCGGTCATCCGGCCGGCCACCCCGGCAGGAAAAGGCGGCGGAGGCGGATTCGGAATGGGAGGGGGCAACAATCCCCCCAAGAAAGGAAACGTCTCCTATTCCAACACGAATGATGGCGATGTCGAAAAAGGATTCAAGGAAGCGGACCATATCATCGAATATGATATGAACACGTCCGCTTTTGCCGGTCATATCCCCAATCCTTTGGGTACTGTTGCCTGGTGGTTTGACGATCCCATCCACGGGCAAGGAAAGAACCTTCAAATTGAAGGCGTCCCCTGGGGGCACGATCAGGTATCAAGCATGAACCGCGTGCCCGCGGATAAGGTTTTCCAGGAATGTATGTTCGTAGGCGGCAGGTACTGCGACTGGGGCATCCGCAAATCCCAGCAGATCACCCCGATGCTCGCCAAAAGAACCGGAAGGCCGGTTCGATGCGTCAACAGCCGCGCCGATATGTACGACTTCAACCTGTGCCAGCGCTACGTACATATGAAGGTCGGCTTCAAAAGCAACGGCCTGATTACGGCCATAGACGACTTTTCCATTGCGGACGGCGGGGTCCGGGGAAGCTCCATGTTCGGCAACACGATGGACCAGACATACGGCCCCTATTTCACCACCAGGTGCCTGAACGTCAAACAAAGCATGGAGGTTGTGGACAGCAACATCGGAATGATGTACGTCAGCGGCCAGCATAACCCAATGGGCTGGGATACCCTGATGGCGGGGCTTTATCTGATCGCGGAAAAGCTGGGTAAGGACCCGATAGAGATCGCGACACTGAATCTCCACGGGCCGGAATCCCAGACCGACCCCAATCCCCTGCCCAGCTATGAAGCGTGTGTCGCAGCCGTAAAAAAGATGACGAACTGGAAATGGCATCAGACTGGCGCCAAAAAGCTGCCCGACGGTCGTCTGCACGGAGCAAGCTTCCGCTACAACCAGTGCCCGCGCCATTCCGTTTCAGGATACAACCCCAAACTTGAGCTTCGAAACGGCGTCGTGCATCTGGCATCCAAGGGACCCATCATCGGCCACTATGGCCTGGAAGCAAACGCGATGGTTGTGGCCGAAGAGCTGGGCCTCGAGTACAAGGATATCAGCATTGATCTTGATCACCATGAAATCTACCGGCCTTTTGGAGGCGGCAGCGACGGATCGACCGCCTCTTCCTGGGCCATGAAAGAGTGCGCGAATATCCTGAAACAGCGCATCCTGGAAGCCGCAATCCAGGAAGCGAACAATCCTCCTGCGCCTGGTGGTTTCGGATGATGGGCGGCGGCGCAAAACACGCAGCCCCCAAACCCATTAAAAGGCCTGAAGCCTGAAGATCTGGACATGCAGGATGGGAAAGTCGTCGTCAAGGCCGATCCCAGCAAGGGCGTTCCGCTTGCGCGGGCTGTTCGGGCGAATCTGTTCGCGACATACTCGGGCAGACCTCCGGCAGCCATCTGGACCCAACGGGGCAAAGCGTTGGATGCCATGAACGTGGCCACGTGCGAGGTTGCAGTAGACACGGAGACCGGAGAAGTGGAAATCCTCCGGTTCGGCGTGGCTGTCGATACCGGCAAGATCATGCGACGGACGTCGCTGGAAAGCCAGATCGACCAGGTGATGGATTTCACCGCCGGATGCCAGCTTCAGGAAGAATTTATCTTCGACCAGAGGACCGGAGTGAGACTCAGCACGAATATGTTTGAGTACAAGAAGGTCAGCATGCTGGACATGCCTAAAGTGGACCTGGAGCTTCTGGAGACGCGGGCCAGCAACGCCTGCTACGGCGGCAGCGGCATCAGCCATTCCCTGGCGAACACGCATCTCGTCATCATGGCCATCCACAACGCGATCGGCAAGTGGGTCGAATCGCCGGCAACGCCGGACAAGGTTCTCAAAGCGTTGGGCAAGGCATAGATAAAGAGTTACAGGTTGCAGATTGCAGGTTGCAGGTTGCAGGTTGCAGGTTGCAGGTTGCAGGTTGCAGGTTAGAGGCTTAGAACCTGGAACTTGTAACCTGGAACTTGTAACCTGAAACGAAAGAGGAGAGAGACATGAGACCATTCAATCATACGAACGCGACATCCCTGGCAGAGATCAAGACGGCTCTTGCCGACGGCAAAACGAACCTTATCGCCGGAGGCACCGATCTCCTCGGCACACTCAAGGACAACATCCTTCCCACATATCCCACGACTTTGATCAACATCAAGACCGTCCCCGGTCTCGATTACATCAAGGAAGAAGGAGGAGTGCTCAAAATCGGCGCGACTACACGACTGGCCGATGTCGCCACCAATCCCGTCATCAAGCAGAAATACACGGCCCTGGCCCAGGCGGCTGCCCGCGTGGCGACTCCCCACGTCCGGGACATGGGAACTCTGGCCGGCAACATCGCGCAGCTGCACCGCTGCTGGTACTTCCGCAAACCGGAAGACCGTTTCGAGTGCCTGCGCAAGGGGGGCAAACAGTGCTTCGCCATGACGGGCGATAATCGCTACCACTCCATCTTCGGCGCCGTCAGCGGCTGCATCGCCGTTCATCCCAGCGATACCGCCCCCGCGCTTATCGCCCTCAATGCCAAAGTGGTCACCGACCGCCGGACCATCGAGGCCGAGAATTTCTTCGATGTCAAAAAGCCCGGCAACACCGTCCTTGCCGCCGATGAAGTCATCAGGGAAATCCAGATACCCGCGCCTCCTGCCGGAGCGAAAAGCGCGTTCATCAAATTAGCGATCCGGAAATCGATCGACTTCCCGATCGTCAATTGCGCGGTTATGGTCGGCGGCGGCGCTCCGCGAATCTGCCTTAACGCCGTAGCGCCCAAGCCCTATCGCGCGACCAAGGCGGAAGCTGCGATTGCTGGAAAACCGATCAACGAGACCAATGCCGAAGCCGCAGGCGAGGCCGCCGTCGCGGACGCCCGGCCGCTCCCAGCATCAAAGTATAAGGTGCAGATTGCTAAAGTTATGGTGAAACGCGCCCTGCTGGCGACCGTCTAAAAATACGGGGACATACTATAACCTGGATTATGAAGTTGGCCGCGCAGCGGCCAAGGTGAATTTAGGCCGGCCTTTCAAGGCCGGCACAGGATGAAACAGGGATAATGCGTCGCGGCAGCGACGTTTGATCTCAACCGTCGCTGCCGCGACGGGCATTGATTGCTTCAAATATCCCCGGCCTTGAAAGGCCGGGCTAAAATCATCCGGCCGCTGCGCGGCTTATGTTTTGCGAACTAAGCAATTTAGATCGAGACATCAAAGAAAACGCTAGCATCTGGGGAATGGATGATGGCACAAGCGCAACTTGCAACAAGAATTGATATCCGGGTGAAGCGGGCAATCGTAAAGACGTGTGAAACGCGGGGTTTGAAAATCGGCCGTTTTGTTGAAAATGCCCTGATCGATAAACTCGAGGAACTTGCCGACCTCGAAGATATCAAGAAACTACGACGTGAACCGACGCGGCCTCTCGGAGATGTGATTCGCGATCTGGGATTAGATGGCGCAATATAGGATTAAGGCGATCCCTATTCTTTCAACGCCGCAACAAAGGCAAGTGTAAGCGGCTCGGTACCGTCGTTGGTTTTCATCTTTAGTGCCATAAAAGGGCAGAAGCCCGATGTAATAACAAGCCCGTCCCTCACAACCCCGGTCCCGGCAAAGGCTGCACCTGCAAAATAAGGGCTTTTCTCTTCAAAGGCATAGGCATATTTCTTTCCCTTCAATAGACCCGCTTTGGCCAGAGTCCAAAGCGACCCGGTTTGCGCGGCGACCGGCTTGCCGGCGGATATGGCTTCGTTAACCAGAGCGATCGCCTCCGGGGACACCTCCGGCGGCGCGGGGTAGGAGGGCACGGCCAAGCAGGGCAGGATGAATCCGGCGTAATCGGCCACTTTCGCTTGGGCCAGCTTGATATCTGCTTTCACGGTCGTGGATCCCGCCGTAAAGGACTTGCCGTCGAGCGTGGCGATAACGACCTTATACCCGGACTTTTCCAGTATATCCTTCATGACGCCGACTTCCTTCTTGAGCATATACTCCAAATCATCGGAGGATTGGGCATTGCGCATAAAGAGCAGCACTGTGGGTGCGTTCTGCGCGTATGAAAGAATGGAGGGACACAGTCCTATTGCGACCAAAATCATCGCGATCAAAAGCCGTTTCATACCACGCCTCTTTTGAAAAATGGCAGCCGAAAAATCTTGAATGGTTTTCAGCCCCAAGTAAATTGGAATGATTCGATGAACCATCGAACGCTTCTGTTCCGGAATCTGAATAGATCCTATTTCTTATCTACCGAAAGAAAGGAATCCCTGGCGACGACATCCGTAAGCCGGCAATAGTGCCATCGAGGATCTTTAGGCGTCCACTTTCCGTTCGTATAGTCGACACAACTGTCGGGCTTGGCAAGCGGATATTCTTCCAGCGGATCGTTAACCAGATTGAAGAATGTGCAATTGATTGCACCGTCGATACAGACGACCTTGTAGGTTGCATTCTGAGCCCCAACCCACAGGGTTCCGCCTGTCATAAGATTTTTGTTTTCATTCAATATGTAACCCGTATTCGGGTCGCGTGCGGCTTTTGCCTTGTTAAAGAGAATCGGAGCGAGGGATACGGCATCCAACGACACAGTACCGATGCCGTCGCTATTGGAGACGTTCTTCGGTGGAGTGAGTTTCGCCAATTCCAGAATTGTGGAGAACAGGTCCGCTACGTGGGTGAATCCCTTATTCTGCGTATTCGCCGCTATTTGGGGCCCTCTGATGGCCATGGGCACCCGGACGCCGCTTTCATAGGCAGTCCCTTTCCCGCGGCCCTTCCTGGTGATGTACATGTTGTCGATGAAATCCAGATTGGGCCTGCCATACATGGGGGTACCGTTATCGCTGATAAAAATGACATAGGTATTGGGATCAAGGGCGTCGACCCCATCCAGCAGCTTGCCGAATATCGTATCCAGCGAATTGGTCATAGCCCGCATGAGCGCTTCCCCGCTGCAGGATCCCACGGTATTCGATCCGAATGAACCTCCGCATTCCTTCATTTCTTTAATACTCACCGCATCCAGAGTGTCGATATTCGGCACGCACATGGCACTCGGCTGTTGCCTGGCTGTGGTGTGCGCCAGGTTGAAAGCCAGCCAAACGAACCATGGCTTGTCGGGATTTTTCGATTTTTGCCCGGTGATCCATTCCAGGGTGTCGGCGACTTTGACCACGGGTGCATACGTCGTTGGAGCGATGCCGGGAAGGGATTTCGTCGGCATGGGTTCGGTACGCCATTGATCCGCAGGGGTGTTGGCATCCTGCACCTGGTAGTCGTAATCCCAAAATGAAGCAATGGCGGCATGGAGGTTTCCCTTGAAAAGGTCGAATCCCGCCTGCTTCGGCTTCATGCCGGGGTAATCCACCGGCTTACCGGGCAACCCGGCCATATGCCATTTGCCGAATATCGCGGTGCTGTAACCGGCTTCGTCTTTCAGTTTCCGCACGAAGCTTGTATGGTTCGGGGACAGTGCATCCGCGTATGTGGTAACTTTGGTTTTGGCTGCAAATAGTCCGGTAAGCATCGCCGCGCGCGTGGGCGAGCAGAATGGATGCGCCCAGATATTGGCGAACCGCATGCCCTGTTTGGCAAACGTATCCAACACCGGTGTGGAAGCCGGCTTGCCGTCAATTTTACGATAATCGGCGTGGTTGAGTCCTGAAGGTCCGTATTTCTTGACAAGATCATCAATCATGCCCGGATACATGTGGGTGGTCATATCTATGCCGACATCGTCGGCAATAACGAGCAGGATGTTAGGGCGACGGGGAGTACCGGTTTTATCGCTTCTTTCTTTCGCCGTGGATGAACACACCCAGAGAAAAACTATCGCAAATATCAGAACCGCTTTTGTCATTAACTTCATTGGATCAGCGCCTCCAACCCTCGCAACCGCCATTGATGGCCATATTTGATGTTGCCGATAGATACTTTATCTATGATTTCTTTGGTTTTATGCAAGCCAAATCGGTTCATGATATTCTTTTGAATTCAATAGCCGTGAGAAATGCAGGCTGGAGCCCGATATGAAGAAAAGGCAATTGATTATTGGAATGCTGCTGGCTGTGCTGCTTATTGCCGCAGCCTTAGCTTTTTATAGGCTCAACCCGGGCGGATGGCTGTTCCGGCATTCGAGGGATGGATCTGCGAGCTCCTCCGGCTATTCCGGCACACAGTCCTGCCGGGAATGCCATGAAAAGTTCTACCAGCTTTGGGCCCCTTCCCACCATGGCCTTGCCATGCAGCCTTTCACGGCGGAATTGTTTCAAACAGGACTTGCGCCCCAAGCGAACAGTCTGGCGATTGGAGACTCCGATTACCGGGTGGAATTTGACGGCAAACAGGGCTGGATTACGAGAGAGCGGTCCGAAAGGAAATAAGAAGTATCCAATAGTTCATGCGCTGGGCGGGAAAAATGTTTTTTACTTCCTTACGCCCATGGATCGCGGCCGCCTGCAGGTTCTTCCCCTGGCTTATGATGTGCAGAGAAAATCCTGGTTTGACACGGCGGCAAGCGGGATCCGCCATTTTCAGGACGTCGAGGAAGAGCCGGTGGGATGGAAAGACCCGGAGTACACCTTCAATACTTCCTGCTATGGATGCCATGTAAGCCAGTTTTCGCGCAATTACGATCTGAAAACCGACACCTACCACTCCGTCTGGCTGGAACCGGGCATTAACTGCGAAGCCTGCCACGGATCTGCGACGGAACACGTTCGTGTCTGCCGCCAGGCTGCGAAGGGCAAGCCGCCCAAAGATCTCAAAATCGACGTGATCCGTCCGCCAAAGTACAGCAGGACCCTTGCGGGCGATGCCTGCGCTTCATGCCACGCCAAAGCATCCCCTCTGACGGTTTCCTATAAGCCTGGCGATGACTTTCTTTGACCATTTTGACGTAGGGATTCTCGATTTGCCGGATTATTACCCCGACGGGCGGGATCTGGGCGAAAATTATACATATACCCAGTGGCTGTTGAGTCCCTGCGCGAAGTCGGGGCAGATGGATTGCCTGCATTGCCACACGTCAAGCGGGAGGTTTCGATTCGCAGACGATAAGAACAACAATGCCTGCATGCCCTGTCATGCCTGCGAATGTGGAAAATGCATCCGGTCATTCGCACCATCCGAAGGGGAGCGCGGGGAGTCTGTGCATTTCCTGCCATATGCCAAAGACCGAATTTGCCCGCATGCGCCGCAGCGATCATTCGATGCTGCCTCCGACTCCTTCGACGACAATCGCCTACAAATCCCCCAACGCCTGCAATATCTGCCATACGGACAAGGACGCGGCCTGGGCCGACGGATGGGTGCGTCAATGGCGAAAGAGAGACTACCAGGCGCCGGTTCTTCATCGGGCTTCCCTTATTGATGCGGCACGCAGACGCAACTGGGAAAAGCTTCCAGCCATGCTCGAATACCTGGCGCGGAATAACCATGACGCAGTTTTCACAGCCTCGCTGATACGTCTGCTCCGGCCCTGCAATGACGACCGAAAATGGCCCTTCCTTATCCGGGCATTAGAGGATCCTTCCCCGCTTGTTCGCGCCAGCGCCGCCGAATCTCTGGGTGACCGGATCGACGATGAAGCGCTGAAAGCCCTGAGCGCTGTCATCCAGGATAAATCACGGCTGGTACGCGTCCGGGCTGCCTCCGCCATGGCGGCCAATTCCGCGAGACTTACTGGATGCCAAAACTGCGGCAGCCTTTGATACAGCTGCCGGGGAATTCAAGGCAACCCTCGATGCCCGTCCCGATTCCTGGGCTTCCCACTACAACATGGGGAGCTTTTACTTCTCGCAGCACGACCACCGGAAAGCCGTGGCATTCTACGAGACCGCGATTCGACTTCAACCGCGCGCCATTCAGCCTTATGTGAATATCTCCTTCGCCTACAATGCGCTCGGATTGAACGATCAAGCCGAACAGAGCTTGCGCCGTGCCTGTGAACTGGAACCGAAAAGCCCGGAGGCGAATTTAAACCTCGGTCTGCTGCTTGGAGAATTGGGACAGTTCGAGCGAGGCCGGATCGCATCTGCAAAAAGCTGCAGAGCTGGACCCCAAATCCGCCGTGGCAGTCTATAACCTGGGCGTGATAAACGCAAAGTTGGGACGAATAAATCCCGCAATCGATTATTTGCAGCGTGCCTACGGCCTGCAACCGGAAAACCCGCAATACGGATACTCGCTGGCTTTTTACCTTCTGCAGAGCGGAAATACTTCCGGTTCGGTCAACCTGCTGCAGCGGATTGCTCGACAGAAAGCACCCTATATTGACGCGATATCCCTGCTGGGAGAGATTTATTTCAAACAGGGAAAAACAAAGGAAGCCCGGACACTGTATCAAGGTGCGCTGAAGAGTGGCCAGCTTTCCACCGAAGAAATCGAGCTTCTGGAGAGCAGAATCGCGGCACTTCCGAAATAACCATTCTTCCGTTATTCGAAAATGTGAACGACGGACGAAAAGCGAAGTACTTGAGGGTTTTCATTGAAAGCGGAAGTAATAAAAACAGGGTATGAAACCGAGGTCGCGACTCTCAGGTTGCCGACTCATTCCGAGCACTGGATAACTGTACAGTCGGGCGGTGACCCGGCCTGCATGCTTCGATCCGTTGCGCAGAAACGGCATGCCATTATTCTCAGCCAGTTTGTTTTTGCGGGAAATCAGCTTTATTCTGGATGTATCTCACAGGGTGCCGCATGGCCGGTGGTCTGGCTTCAGGGCGATGCCTGCACAGACGGCAGCTTTTACTCCATGCAGGCTGTGGCGCTCTCCGGAATTATTCCTCTGCCGGTTCGTTCCGGCGGACGCGATATCGGATTTATTTATGAAGACGACTGTGCCCGCTATTGCCGTATATGCGGACTGCTTCCGGCGGATCTGACCGCCTCGCGCAGCGGGCAAGTGCGATCTGCTTTTGAAACCGCCGCCGCCATACTGGCGCAAAACGGATTCAGCTTCACCGATACCGTGCGCACATGGATATACCTCGACCATCTGCTTGAATGGTACGATGATTTCAACGCTGTTCGCACCGCCTTCTTCAACGAGACTGGAATCTTCGATCATATAGTTCCGGCCAGCACGGGAATCGGCGCCGGCAATCCGTTTGGTGCGGCCATTACCATGGATGTTTTTGCGGTTCAGCCGAAGAGCCCTGAATTTACAGTTCAGACAGTCGCTTCGCCGCTTCAGAATTCAGCGCTGGATTATAAGAGCTCTTTCAGCCGTGCCGTTGAACTCGGAAGTCCAACGCATCGCAGTCTGCTTATTTCCGGGACAGCCAGTATCGCACCAGACGGAAAAACCGTTCATCCGGATGAGCCGGAAAAACAGATTCGTTTCACGATGGATGCTGTAAAAGCCATTCTCGATTCACGCGGAATGAACTGGAACGATCTCGTTCGCGGAATCGCTTATTTCAAAGACATGGCTTACCTGCCGATGTATAAACGAGTTGCCTTCAATATTCCGCGTTTTCCGCTCGCCGTATCTCACGCCGACGTCTGCCGTCACGACCTCTTTTTCGAAATCGAAGTGGACGCCGTACAGATTCGCTGATCAGGTCTTCCGGCCCGGCTATCTGCTTAAAAGTGGATGCTTGGCCAAATCCCCGGATTCCCTAGCCAATTTGTTCATAGCTGTAGTAAAATCCCATCCAGTAATTCACTGTTATTGAAAAATAACCACGAATTGGGGGAAGGAAACCGTGATCCATAGAGCCGTCATAAGAAAATTGTATGGATTTGCCGTTCTGGCTGCGCTTATGGCCGGAACTACATCCATGTTTGCGGCAAACGAGCCAAAAACACCCGGCGACGGCAAGTCTTCACGTCCAAACATCCTGCTGATCATCAGCGACGACATCGGCTTCGACGCGACAACCGACATGTATCCCGGGCTGATCGACCGCCTTGTCAAACAATACGGGCCTTCGGGGCATAATCATCCTAAGTATCAAATGATCAAGGGTCGCCCCGCGTCCACTCCCACTCTCAACACCCTTGCCAGGGCGGGCGTGAGGTTCACCCAGGCTTGGGTAAATCCGTTTTGCTCTCCCACGCGCACATCGATTCTCACCGGGCTTTATTCCGCCAAGACGGGAGTCCTGGATTATAATAACTGGCTATCCCAAAACCATCACTCCTTCGTCCGGGACCTGAAGGAAAAGGCCGGCTACAGCACCGCGCTGTTCGGCAAGTATCACATGGCGGGCCTGGGTCAATACCCCGGCATGAAGGCCAAAGAGGCAGGTTTCGATCTCTTCCTGGGCAATCTCCATGGTGGTGTCGCCACATACTGGGAATGGGACTATCATATCCAGGACAGCACCGACGCTCCCGAAAAGTACCGCACTGAAAAAGCGCCCGTCAGATCCATACCCGGTGTCGCGCCGACCACCTATGCGCCCGTAGTGAACGCCGCCGATGCCATCCAATGGATCACCGAGCAAAAATCGAAGAATCCCGACAAGCCCTGGTTCGTTTGGTTGGCATTCAACTTGTCGCATATCACAGGCAATCAGATGCCGAATCCGATGGTCGTGCCGAATATTGACACGATGGATGAGGTATCAATCAAAGAGATGAAAGCCTGCGGCGGCACCTTCGGTTCGGCCATCGTCGGTTCCTGCTCCTCAGAAGCGCTCATGCGGGCGATGACCAACTCGATGGATACCATCATCAGTAAGGTGCTCGATGTGGTCGACAAGCAGGATCCGAACACCTACGTCATCTACATCGGTGACAACGGCACATGGATGTTCGGTGAGAAGCGCGAGTTCATCGACAACATGTACATCACCAGGCGGGAACGCAGCAAGGGCACGGCCTATGAAAGCGGCGCCCGCGTCTCGATGGCGATTCGTGGACCGCGCATCAAGGCCGGCTCCCAGAGCGACGAGCCGATCCATGGCGTGGATCTGTTCTCCACTATCCTGGAACTGGCGCGCCTCGATGTACCAAAAACCGTTCCCAACAAAACCGGCGACGGCACCGTAGCCGTCGACTCCGTCTCTCTCACTCCAATCCTTTTCAAGGGCGCCAAGGGCCTGCGCGATCCCAATAAAGGGTATCTGCTTACGGAAACCATAAACCCCGTAATGAAAAACCTCAACGCATGTCGGCGCACGGAACGCAAAATACAAGCTCATCTGCGCTGAGAACGCGGAAACGGCAAATTGTACGTTCTACAACCTGCTTGACGACCCGCTCGAAGAGTATCCTCTCGCAAAGCCCGACAGTTGCGCCAATTACAAGAACGGGACCTGGACCGCCGCCGCTCCGGAGTGGCACTTCTGTCGCCTGCAGGAGGTCATCGGCAAGGAATCATTCATGGCCGCCCCGAAAAAAGCAAACGGCCAGGCACAAACGTCGCGGCAACTGAATCCTGACTGGGTTGCCGCTCTCGCCGACTAGGATGGCGGGCTGAATGGGCTGACTCCGCATCAGGCTGGAATCTTTAAATAACGAACGGAAAACATATTTATGCCTTTCCGAGGGCTTTCAGAACCTTGTCCGGCGTAGCCGGCGGTTCGACCCACTTGCCGATGGCGTTTTGAATGGCGCAGATTACAGGATGGGTGTTCGCCAGAGAGTGGCTGATTCCGTTGGAACCGTATGCGGCATTGCCTGCGCGCGTTTCTAGAGGCTGCAGATCCACATCGGAAACTGAGATTTTTTTCACGCTGGGCAAGTCCAGTTTCCGAGTAGCGCGTAATACATCCACTGAGATTTGTATCATCTCCAAACGCAGTTTTTGGAAAACAGTAAAACGGATTACTTATGAAAAAGGCTGTTTTCAATAGCTACGCGATACTGATGACCACCCGCTACCGGAATCCGTGCTCACGCTTGTAGGATTCCCAATTCTGTTTAATGTAGAGAAATGCCTCGAAGCTCTCGCATTGAAGAAACGGATTATGCTGTTTCTCATATCCTATCGAAGAATGCGTCATCTTGCCCTCGCCGCCATAATAGTCGTGTCCGGGAAAAACCAGAATCTCATCCGGCAAGCATATAATCCGTTTCAGCGAATTCCATTCCTCCTCGGGGGAGGAATCCGGAAAGTGCGATCCGGTTCCACCCACTTTTCCACAGAATAAAAGATCGCCGGTCATCAATCGATTTTCAAACAAGTAACACATGTGACCCGGTGAGTGGCCTGGTGTGGAAAAGGCAATCACAGTCTTCTCGCCCAGGTTCCATTTCTGTCCGTCACCTGCAACCGCAGCGCCAGGCATCCTTTCCTGCGCGCCTGCATACAGGACGGCTCCTGTGATATCAGCAAGCTTGCGAGCCTGCCCGATGTGATCCGAATGAGCATGAGTAATGAGAATGTATCGGATCCCCAACCTGCGTTCAGCCACTAGGTCCGCAAGCTGATTAGCCCTGAAACCAGGATCAACTACGGCCGCCTGTCCGCTCCGAAGCTCTCCCAGAACGTAGCAGAAATTGCGATCGCCTCCGAGATGGAGTTGTAGGAAATGTATTTGTTCGTCGCGATATTCATTAATGATCGTCTGCGATACAAAAGACATGAATGTCAGGTCTCCAGGACGCAAACATTATAGGGAGCATCAGGGCTTGATGCACGCCCGTCGCGTTTCATTTTATTTTCTCGGAAAGATAAGCATCACAGGCGGATTCGATCCTTTTCTCCTCCGCCGTGACGCAGATGGGTTTTTTACCTGTGATGGTCCGCAGGATTACATAAGCTGCGATATTTGAGGTCAGCAGCGAAGCGTGCTCGCCGTCATCGGCATACATCACCTCGTCCGGATACAAAGCCCTGTATTTTTCGAACACGTCACCAACGTTGGCAAGAGTCGCATTGTATTGCTTCGCCAGCTGCGCATAGGTTGCAGACATCAGCGGGTACTCGCCGGGCGCAGTCGATTTCCGGGGCCATGGCTTGTAAAAGACCACCTTGGATTTCGTCTGACTGATCATTTCGAAGAGCTGCCTGGCGCCGTTTTCCATACTCTTCGCATAAGTCTCGTTGAACGGGTGGGCCCAGTGCTGAAGGACGATCCAGTCATAGTCGCCATGCAGGATGCTCTCCTTTACTACCTCGGTCCCGGCATGATATTCGAGCGTTTTGCCGCCTTCGGCGATCATTTGCTTTTCGACCTGAATGTCGGACTGCTTCGCGAGCCGGGCAAACAGTTCCGGCACATCGTTGACCATGGTATGACTGTTGCCAATGAACAGGACTCTGAGGGGAATTAGATCCGCCGCTTGAAGCATGATCGCGGCGGATATGAGGAGTATCAAAAAGATGCACTTGAAAAATTGGAACTGCGAGGCTTCTAACATTGGAAAAATTCCGGTTGACTTATGAACCTTCACTAACGATATTCCTGTCAATTACATAACAAGGAGTAACACAAATGGAAGACGGTCAGAAAATGTTTTTTGATTTTATCATGGAACGCACGCAAGAAGGCAAGAAGGAAGCAATGGCGGCGGCCTTGGAGGAGAACTTCAAGCCACCACAAGAGGGCAACTTTGACCCGGATGTTTTTAAGAGAGGCATTGAGGTCATAATGCCCATGCTGAAACCGGAAGCCGTTAAAGAATTTCAGATGATGATCGACCCTTTCGGCGACATGGAAGAAAGCGGCGAACCGCAAGAACTAATGAACGTGCTGGAGCAGCCAAACAAGTACAAATGGAGAGATACTACTCCAAATGTTTCAAAAGATGAGATGCGCGAGGCATTCGCGTGCTCTAAAAAAGCACACGAGATGAAATGCGACTGTTGGAATACTCATTGCGTAATCTTCGGTGATTGCCGGAAATGCATTGTATTTCATTTGTGCTTGAAGCAGTTCCCAACCTGCCAAAGGGCTCTGTTGGGGGACTTGGAGGAACACTATATTGTATTTAGCCGCGATAAATAGCACCTGTTTCGCGAATCGTCTCACGAACGCCGCAATGAACATCTGCGGTGTGGAGCAAAAGGAATATAGAGGGCAAACATAGACATTATCGATTGTTATGATGAAAGGATGCACCAAAATGCAGGATGAGAAAAACATACTGGCACAGCCGGACAAGTTCAAATGGAGAGAGAATCCTCCGAAAGTTACACCCGGAGAAATGCGTACGGCAATGGCAAGCGCCCGTCAAGCGGACAAGTTTAAATGCGATTGTTGGAATACCAAATGTCCTAACTTCGGCGATTGCCGGAAGTGCCTTGTGTACGAAATGTGTTTGAAACAGTTGCCGACCTGTCAAAGGGATCTGTTGGAGGAATTGCAGCAACATTATAATTCACATAGCGGCGATAAATAGTACTTATTCAAAAGAAAATCGAATATTCTATTCTAGCGCCCTATGGCTTTCACTTCTCCAGGATGCGCGTTACACGTCCAGGTGAAGTAGTAATCTGAGTCGCGGAGGAAGAAGGACGCATAACCGCTCAGTGGTGCGAAGCATCCACTGAAGTGATGCGCTGGTACGGCGGCTCTATCTGCCGGAGCTGGCTTTAACGTTAATGATGTTGACGAAGGGGCCCCACTGGGTTACGGCCACGTCGTGCTCGATGTTCTTCTTCTCTCTGGGCTCAAGTATCACGGTCATAGGTTCGTGGCCGATCTGTTGAAAGACTTGGCCATCGCCAGCCCCTTGTAGTCTCCCCCTGCGACAATATTTATTTGCGCCTCCAACAAGCGGTTTGATCTGTTCTCAATATGGAATTGAATTTTGTACTTGTCGCCCAGTTGGGCCCAATTGATGCGAGAAATGCGGATATCATTTCTGCAATAGGATACATAGGCCAGGCAAAGAAGAAGCCCTACTCCGGCAGCGATGAGCAGGCTCCAGTGCGTTTCATTGAAATGACTCATGCCCCTGGGCTTGATGGATTCAGTTGTCATACGGTCCACTTTACACAAAAAGCGAAATGTTGGGTCTTCAGAATCTCATTCAGGAGGAATCATTATCATGCTTCACAATATTATATGGGACAGCATAAGGGCGCCGTTCAATTTCCTAAACAGGTTTCTTTTCATTGAGGGAATAATTTCCGCTCTTTTTGTTTTGCCGGAACAACAAGATGGAAATTTGTCAGAGACCTGGCTTATATTATTTCCAAAGAGGACAACAATCTCTAAATGATCTAAAAACAGGAGAAATTATTATGGGTATTAGTAAAAAACAAGGTTCCAGATCAAGTTTCTTTTCATGCACAGTGGCTATAGGAGCTGTAATGTTTTTTGTGTTTACTTCAATATGGGTAAATGCTGCGGACAAGATAGTAACCCAGGAGACATTGCTTGACCGGATACAAATCGAGGACATGATTGTTCGATACTATGTGGATATGTCGGCAGGCAAAAGTCATGATCTCACCACGTACTACACTGAGGATGCTGTTCTTGATGTCAATGGTTTAATCTCCAAGGGCAAAGAAGCTATCGAAAAATTGTACGCAGGCTTGGGCGGCGGCGGTGAGGCTCCCGCTTTTAAAGGAGCAATGCACATGCTGCTTAACAATGCCATTATCAATGTTGATGGAAACAGTGCTACAGCATGGTTTGTCTGGACCGGTTTTATGAATGATGACATTAAAGGAGCCCCGCGTGCGCTTGAGCAGGGAACGGAATATGATGAGCTTATTAAGGTCAAGGGACAATGGTTTATCAAAAAACGATATATAACTGCTGAAAGCGGTTTGTCAGGTAATTGGCCGACTTATAAGCCCAGAAGTTTCAGATAAGAAAAAAGGGATGATGATGGCCGCTATTCGGGCGTCCTAACTCCGCAGGTTCAGTGCGCTTTTTGCGCCTTCCGCTGGAGCGAGTTGGGCGAGGGCCGAGCTAGCTCGATCGGCCGAGTTAAGGGCCCGGCTCCTCCTCCCATGGTTCGTCGGGAAGGGCATCTTCGAAATGAGCCAGCAGCTCCCGCGCCGTGGGCGCATCCTTGCCAGCGACCACGAACCCCAATAGGGGGAAGGTAATATAACCCCCGGGCCTTTTGATGAAGTACTCGATTCCCGCCTCTTCGAGCAAAGATTCTACTCGAGCGACCAGTACCGGATCCTCCGCCGTGTAGACGGTTTCAACCCCCGGATCGGGGTGCTCTTCCGGGATCTCAGGGATCGGAGGGCCTAAGGTCAACTCCACGTCACAGTCGGAACATCTGGTTGCGGTATCCATGTACTCAACATTACACTCAGGACAATGCTTCATAATTGTTTTTCTCCATTAGGGTGCCCCGCAAACGCGGATCACTTCATCATGATCCCCTTCGCAATCAATCCGGTCTCTTCTTCAGTAAAGTTGCCGTGTATCATGGCTTGTCCGCCGGTGATTTCATCCCTGATCGTCGGGACCGAGTCGACCCGGCCGTCGAGTATCACAGCCAAGGTTTCGCCGAAGTGACGCTTAGTCAGGCGTGCCAGCTTCAGTGCGCCGTCTTCAGTGAGCAAGACTCCCACGCTCGGCTTACCCTCAGGGGACCGGGCGGGCCAGGCGCGGGCCACGTCGCGGTTGCTAAGAGCAACTTCGGGCGAGACCCAAAGGGGAGTAAACTGCGGTTCGGGACCGAGAACCCTCTCCCAACCCTCCACTTTTTGATATGAAGCGAGCCGGAGTTCAAGCGCATGCTTCCCGGGTTCGAACTTAGGCTTCCAGGTTTGGTCGCGGGATAACCCTTTCGCGATCGATCCGACCTCTTCTTCAGTAAAGTTGCCGAATATCATGGCTCGTCCGCCGGTGATTTCCGCCGCGATCTTGGGGACCCAGGTGACTCGGCCGTCGAGTATTATGGCCAGAAACTCGCCGATGTGAGACTTGGTCAGGCGTGCCTGCTTCAGGGCGCCCTCTTCGGTGAACAAAATTCCCACGCACGGCTTACCATCAGATGACCGATCGACGTAGGCGCGAACCACGTCGCGGTTGGTTAGAGAAACTTCGGGCGAGATCCATACGGGGGTATTCAACGGTCCAGGACCGGGGACCTTCTCCCAACCCTCCACTTTTTGATATGAAGCGAGCCGGACTTCGAATGTATGCTTCACTGTCTGGTCGGCGGATAACCCTGCGGCTGTGTGAGCGGTTGTGAAGATAACCGCCAAAACCGCAAAGACCGCGACTGGATGAAAGTAAAGATGATGTTTTCCGTGCTGCCCGCGGATGGTCATAATCCATTCCTTTCGATAGTAGTGGTGAAATATCTAGCTTCCAACTGGGCCAGAGGAAGATCCAGCAGGGTAAGATCGAAGCTCAGTTGTGAAGGACCGGCCTCTTTCAGAGTCGCAACCACCTTTATCTGTCTGTTGAAATCAACGACGATGAGTTCGTCCGGATTGGCGCGGGCATAGTCACGCAGCCGTTGCATGGCTTCCGGCTTCAGCTCGACCGTAATTCGCACCATTCGGGGAATTTCTGAATCAGGATGGGTGAACTGTTCGCCCCGGACCACCCGAGCTACGTCTTCTGTTTCCGTCAACGGCGCCCGATCGTCCGGACCTATCTGCAGGGTGACGCCCGGAGCGAACCCGGCATTTGCATATTCCGCCGATTCAGTCCGGGTTCGGCTGAGACTCCAGCCCTCCGGTACAGCAAGATCAAAAAGGCTTTCATCCAGCGGAACATTCCACTGAATGTCCGAGTATTCCGCGCGCATGTTTTGCCCTTGGGGATCCCGATACTCCAGCTCAAATAGCAGGAGCGTACCATCATTCCCGGAGGCCCAGAGTTGCGCATGGATTTGTCCGCCTATTTTGATGCGCGCCCATTCCGGCATCTCGAACTCGAAGCCTACGGCGGGGATGCCATTGATGACCCGATCGCCGATACGCCTAGTTTTATATGCCGTGATTTTCTTCATCAGCTCCCAGTTAAACGAAACGAAATCCAAGGGATATTGAGAAGGTGGCTTTGAACCGTCGGTAAGGAAGATCGATTCAGACAGCTCCGCTCGGCTGGATTCAGGATAGAGTATCAACATCCTGCCACTGCCCGGCTCGCGTCTGATGATCGCTATCATCTTGGTTTTTGCTTCGGCCGAACCTGCACCGGAATCCAGAGGATACTCTTCGGCTCTCGCAAGCCCGGGATCCTTCCAATAGGCCTTGAAGCGTCCGGTTATCCGCATTCCAGCGGGTTCGGCAATCTCGGTAAGCGCACTGTAGGTCATGGTGTGGACCTGATTGAGCCGCTCCTGCACGTCGGCCCAGACGATAGCCTTCGATGAGTTGCCATACCAAAGAACGATCAGGACGACGGCTGCCACGATCGTTGCAGCCACAGGCCACACGGCCCAGCGGGCTGTGTTTTTCATAAACAGGCTCCTTATCTGGTGAAAGAAACCTGCGGAACTGGCGGCCTTCAACCGGATGCTTCGTTCCCCGGCTATCCGATCCATTATTCTCTCTTCAAGATCGATTGAACGAAAGCTCAGGCTATTTTGCAAAATGCGATCCTCGAGGAGGCGGATATTTTCGATCTCTTTCCTGCATTGGGGACATTGTTCGAGGTGCTGTTCGACGCCCTCTTTCGGATGCCCGTCCAGTAATCCCTCGGCGTATTCGATCAAAAGGTTTTTGCATTCCCTGCAATTCATAATGACCCTCCTGATTCCTTTTTCCGATCCCGCTCAAGAGACTTGCGTAGCATTGCATGGGCGCGCGACAGCATCTTTGTCACCGTACCCAGAGGGATCACAAGCGATTCGGCAACCTGTATGCAGGACTGCTCGGCGTAATATCTCAGAAGAATGATTTTCCTGTATGCATCGGGCAGTGCCGAAATTGCCCTGTCAAGATCGACGTCCGGCGGCCTTTCCGCAGATGAAGTTGTCTGGGAAATGGAAGATACGTCATCCTGCCTAAGCAGAATTTTGTCTTTCTGGCGATATTCCCGGGCTGCACTGTTCGCGATACTCGTGAGCCAGGGCAGGAACGCGTCCGGCTTCTTCAGTCTGCCCAGGTTGAAATAGGCGCGGATGAAGGTTTCCTGTGCGGTTTCCTCCGCCCGGTCCCTGCTTTTCAGCCTGTAGGTCAAACCAGCGATGAGGGCAGACTGATAGCGCCGTACAAGATGACGAAAATCGTCCGGATGGCCATCCAAACACCGTTCTATATAGAACCTGTCGCTTTCTGGCATCGGTATTTCCGTACGGTGATTGCTCTTACACTATATAGATATACAACCGTGCGATTTTGCGACAAAAATTTACATTTATTCTTGTATTAGACGCGCACCCCCGATTTGCAGCGCTATCGATCAGCCACTTGGACGAATAGTCGCGTTATCGGACAGGTGGATTCTCAACGCCCCAGACAGCATTTTGGAAAGTAACGAAACTCAGCATTACTGGTGTAAAATCGGACAACCAGCGTTAGGTTGCCGAAGCACCCGCATGGGTCGAAATTGGCAACAGCCATGGAGAACAGGGATACAGATGAAAATCAAGACTCTGGAACAAGCCCATCGGTTCGTGATGCAGGAACGGATTTGCACCGTCCTCCAAGGATCCTCGAAAACCCTGAAGTCTTTATGGGACGCCGTGGATCTTCCCGAAAAGCAGCTGGGGGAAAAAGGGTGGGGTCCGAAAATCAGCGCTGTCTGGAAGTGGAAAAACCAACTTCCCGCACGATATCCCCAGGAAATTTTCTACGGCAAAATGAAAGGGGGAGCGGCGGTCCTCATGACTCTGGACTATCTCCGCAACCAGCATTACCCCCAATTCCACCAGCATATCGGCGGCTGTCACCGACTGGCTCAACAGATTTACGAACTGATTCGCCTCGATTCCTACGAAACGACGGAATTGCGACAGGCCAGCATGGCCCAATTTGGCTGTACCAAAAGCCAATTTGATACGGCCTTGAAAGAACTGCAGATTACCTTAAACATCGTCCGTTCCAATGAACCGGACGTAGACCGAGATACGTGGCTGTCTTTCCAGGAGATTTATTACGAGATCTACAAGAAATACCACCCCGAATCATAGGGCCAATGAAGAGAGCATGGGTATCCGTGCATCCTCGGCCTGGGCGATTTAGTGTTTCCGCAATCCAGAGTTGTTACGCCGCCACAGAAAGGCGCGAATCGCTCCGTAAGGTTAAGAAGCCCGGATATCCAGCAACAGCCGTTCTCTTTATTGAATGCCAAAGAGCTGTCCTCAAAACGACAGGCCGATGATTTCTGCTTTGGTGTTCCATCCGCTGAGCTCGAAGACGGGCCGTCCGCCTTTCAGGTATTTTGGATTGAATTCCACCGTGACCGTCTTACTCTCGCCGGGCATCAGCGAAAAGTAGTTGTCACTGTAGAACGCGGGCAGGATGTCTTCGTCCGTCGCGCTGCTGATGGTCCGGATGCGGGTTTGCACGGCCGGCGCGGAACTGTTGTTGGACAGCGTGATGGCGTACAGATCGTTGCCTTCGCCGATTTCCCCGGCAACGGTGGACTTCGGCGAAAGGGAAGCGCGGAGGCGCACTTCCGGCAGGCGATTCAAGGACTCATAGTGCATGTAGTCTTTCCAGTTGTGCCAGTAGAGCGTGTCGCCCAGCACATTGCCGGAGCTATCCTTCACGGTCAGCCGGATGAAGACCAGGTCCGTGGGCGATTTGGCAAAATCGGCTGTCGCCGTTGCCAGCTTGATGCCATATGCGTCTGGCCCGAGGGTCGGCGTGTTCCATGTCTGTTCCGACACAACCTTGCCGTCGAGGTCGAACACCTTCATGTTCGTGGCGACGCCGCTGTATGTTTTCGGCGTCATGTTCGAAAGCACGATGGAATCGTCCCGGGGATCCCAAACAGCGTGGGTCGCCTGGTTCGCCGCCTTCGCGCCGAAATAGCCGGCGTTCGTATCCAGATACCAGTCATAGGTCTGCCACATGAAGCTTGGCCACGAGGACTGGCTCATCCACATCAGAAAGCCGTTGGAACGCTTCACCGTCAGCCCCTCATACACGCCCTTGAAGTTTTCGTAGTTGATGAGCTGCGCTATCTTTTGGAATTCTTCCAGCGTGTATGCCTTGCCGGCGGCTTCCACCATTTCAAGCACCTCGCCCTTGTACCGGACAAACACGGGATCTGTCGAGTTCGGGTTCTGGCCCCGCACATTGTCGGTCGGGACGATAAAAGCGCCCGGCTTGTAGAGCTGTAGGGCATCCATATAGGTGTTGGCCGGCCCGTTCATGTGGTATGTCCAGTCATGGAGCGCCCATGACTCGTTGATCGGCCACAGTTTTTCCTCGGGCAGAAACTTCTTCATGCTTTCGAGGCTCGGCACGTTGGGAATGCCGCATTCGCTCCGGAGCGTGACATTTGGCACTTCGTCGAAATACTCCTTGATACCTGTACCGTTATTGCGGTTCGGCATGGCGGCAATCGCGTAGCCGCCGCCGCTCCCTACCGGATCGCTAGCGGAGTTCGGGAAGTAGATCCTTGTGCCGTCATAATCTTTCGTGCGCTGCTTCAAACCGCTGTCGATAGTTTTCGGCGGAGCTGCTTTCGTTTCGGCCGCAATAGAGCGCCAGCGCGGCGTGATACCGGTTCTTCTTGATTTTATCCACCGCGTTGTCGAGGAACATGGTCTCGTTGTCCGGATTCGGGCCATCCGCAGGGTTTGCCAGCCAGAAATCGTCCCAGATGAGGATGCCGTATTTGTCCGCGGCTTCATAGAAAGCCCTGTTATTGGTCATGCCCACCCAATTGCGGATCATCGTGTAGTTTTCCTCGGCATGCAGCCGCATCTTGTTGTCGTATTTTTCCGGCGTGTCGGTCTTGAGGCCGTCGTCCATGCCCCAGTTGCCCCCCTTGGCCAGTATCCGCGTGCCGTTACAGTAGATGCTCAGGCGGTTGCCGTCAATCGGATAGGTAAATTCGCGCACGCCGAACTTGAAGCTCGTCCGGTCCTGCACTGCGCCCTCCGCGCGTATGGTCACGTCCGCCGTATAAAGATGTTGTTCTCCGTAAGTGTTCGGCCACCAAAGTTTCGGATGGTCGAGGACGATGCCGTCAATCATCACTTCCTGAGTACTGTTTTCCGGAACGCGGACCGTCTTTGAAAAGACGGATATTGCCGGGAGTGATGACGCCGTGGATCGTCACGTTTGACGCCGCCGATCCCATCGGTCCCATCGATCCATAATTATGCACGTCTGTCCGGAAAGTGAGATTGGCTTTCGAGGCATTCAGCGCATAGGTGCGGATCATGCTCTGGCCGACTTCCGCCGTCGTTTCCGCATAGATTCTGATTTCCTTGACCCGTGTCGGCACGATCCGGTTGCCCTGCTGCTCCACCTGCCTCTGTTTCGTGCCGACAAAACGCACATACCGCGCGTTCTGCGCCGCGGGAATCCGCATCGGGAAAGCCTCGTTGCCGGCAAACGAAACCTTGATGGTTGCCACCGGTCCAGGCACTTCATTGGAAATATCAAATCCGGCATACTCCTCCGTGCCGGGCACCGGGTCCGCGCGCCGGACGCCGAACCAACCGGTATTCACTTCACCGCCCGCATAGGAATCAAAGTTGCGCCAGTTCACACCGTCATCCGACACCTGCACTTTGAACTTCGCGGGATGCCTGTCTTCCGCCGCGGCAGCGGCGCCGCCGGCCTCGCTGCCCCAGATGAGCTGCAGGCTGTTGATCTTCGTCATGTCCCCGAGGTCTACCGTGAAGCCGGCGCCGTCGATGTCCTCGCCGATCCATTGGGTCTTTTCATCGTTGTCGTTGACATACCCGAGGTTTGCCGCGTTTTGCGTTATGGGCTGCGTCACGGTCTTGCCGATCGCCAGGTTTTTCGCCGAAATGTTTGCCGACGTTTCGGTGATGTCGAGGTCGGTTTCCATCCAGGCGTTTTCCATCTGGACCGCCCCGCCATAGGTCACGGTCACGTCGTTATAAATGCCGATGTCGCGGCCGCGGATTGTCGGCAGCCAGTCCCAGCCCACCGCCGCATGCATGGTCGGGTTGTCCTGCCCGAGTTCGCCGCCGTTGCCAAGAGGGCCTTCGGCTAATCCCTGAGTAGTAACGAGGCCCGGCGTCTTATTCCTGTGAATCAGGACCGCCAGGGTGTTCTGTCCGCCGTAATTTGCCAACGCCGATACATTGAATTTGGCGCGGGTGAAAGCACCTTCGATGGAATGCGCATAGCCCGGCAGGTTGTTTGCCAGCAACCGCCCGTTAAACCACACGTCCGCCTTCCAGTTGATGGCGTCAAAGTTCAGATAGACTTTCTTGCCCCGTTGCGAAGCCGGAATAATGAAGGAGTTGCGGTACCAGAAATTGGCGGTGAAGAAAATATCGGACGCCTGGAACTGCCAGTTGTCATAGTACGGGTCCGGAACCGCGCCCGCTTTCAGGTAGGACACAAAGGCCGTGCCGGGCACCGTGGCCGGCAGCCAGCCAGCATCGTCATATCCGGCCCGCGAAAGGGTCTCGCCGCCCGCGTTCACCTGCGACGCGCGCTGGATGGTCCAATTCCCTCCCGTCAGCTTCTGGGAGCCGTCCGTTTCCGGAGCGCGCTGCGCCGCAAGCTTGTAATCCACCTTGTTCACACCCATGACTTCCACTTCGCGGATGATGTAGTTCGCGGCGGAGGAAGTTTTGCAGAGGATCCGCAGATACCGTCCCTCGCAGGTCGCAAGTTTCGTTTCCACCGCCGAATCGGCCGCACCGGCGGCGCGCGCAACCGTTTTCCAGTTTTTTGCATCGCTGGAAACTTGAATGTCGTAGGCGATGGCGTGGTTCGCACCCCAATGCGCCTTTACGCTTCGCAGCGGCGTTATGGCGCCGAAATCCAAATACACCCATTCCTCGCCGTTGGACGCACTGATCCATTCACTGTTCACTATTCCCGGAATCATCTGCCCGAAGGTGGGATTAGATGCGGACGTGCCGCTGTAATCGATGACTTCGTCCGAAAGCACGCCGATGACGCCGTCCGCAATCAATTGGCCGGTATTGTCGTAATTCGCGGCGCTGGAATGCCAGGCGGCCCTCCTGAAAGCAACGTTCCGCAGCGGCGGCTCCGGCGGCTTCGTGATCATGGCGGCGCTTTCAGCGCCCCAGCCGGATGATGCAGGCACCGCCGCAAACGCGGCTGCCGGAAATAACGTGGCAAGACTGCTGAAAACCATCGCACAGGCAAGCAATACCGATAATACTTTTTTTCTTATCATTGCCGGCAATTCCTAATGTGCGGTTTTTACCTTACTCCGTTCAAGTTCAGTGGTTTATTTCAGGATTTTTTCGGGAAGGCTAATCTTGAAAGCCGGGTAACTAAATCGTTGAGGTATTTCCTAAGTTCCTGAACGGAAATCCCACCGGGCGGGATCAGATCGTCTCCCGTTGAAGCTTTCCAAGTTTGCTATGCAAGGAATCCCTCGATTTGCCAGCGTGTAAATAGAAATTCCCAGAAAGTCCTGCGGCGGCCAAGGTGGATACAGATTTCTGGCCACAATTGCCGGACTTCGTCCGGGCTGGTAAATGCCCAAACATCCGTATCCCGCGCCTCACGCAGGATTTTTCCAAGTAGGCGGACGCGTTCCGAGTGTGATGCGCCGCGAAGTCGCTCTTTGAGCTGTGCGACATTCATTGGCTCATCCCAGAGAAAATAGGGAATTGCTGCCGGATCTTGAATCGCGGTTGAAAGATATGCATTTTTCATAATAATTTTTGCCACCGCCTGCTGGCATTTTAGCATAAGATCTCAGGATCGCTATCTGGCTATAGGGGCAAGATGTGGATTTAGTTGCTGGAAAATATGCGAACACGCTCACTGGTAATTTCTGCAACATTGATTGCTGCTAAGGAGGGTTCCTATGAAACGTTTTTTAATCATTGCAGGACTTCTGCTTCTGACCAGCTTTGCTTTCGCCGCCGATATCGACGGGAAATGGGCAGGAACTATTACAGGCATGGACATGCCAATCGAGTTCACGTTCAAGGCCGAAGGGCAGACGCTGACTGGTTCCCATATGGTTAGTGGTACGGAAACTGCCATTAAAGACGGGAAGATCGACGGCAACACTATTTCATTTTCAGTCACACTAGATATGGGCAAGTTTGTGCATAAAGGAGTGCTATCCGGCGACCAAATTAAGATGACCTACGATGATGGCAGCGGACAAGCGGGCGAAATAATTGTCAAGAAAGCCAAGTGACCGCGCACCAGTCCTTTGATCCTGGAAATTGAAAGCAGGCAGTCTTGGGATATCGCGATCTGAGTTTAAGGTTGATGTCTGTCCGGTAAAATTTGGACTTTGCCATCATTCTTTGCCAATGAAATGACGCTCAGGCTGCGCACAATGAACCTGGGGCCTGATAAGGAGTGAGTTATGAAGGTATATGCTGTTCCCAATGTCGCTACGCCAGGCAGGCCGGCAATCTTTAATCCTCAAATCTGCAACGGGTGCAACACGTGCGTGGATCATTGCCCGATGGATGTGTTCATTCCTGATCCTGAGGAAGGCAATTGCCCCATTATCCTGCACCCCGATGAATGCTGGTACTGCGGCACCTGCGTCAATGATTGCCCGCGTCCCGGAGCCGTCAAATTCAATTGGCCGCTGCAGCAGAGAGGATACTGGAAGCGCAAGGAAACCGGACAGGTCTTCCGCCCATAATCGGTGAGGTCAGTAAAATCCGTGGCATTTGTTTTGTAGGAGTTGAAATAAATGACTACATTTCATGAATTTGTCGGGAATGAAGGCCATGCGCCCGTATGGCCTTACGCAATTCGCTACGATCAAGAACAGGAAATCGAGACGGATGTGCTGGTCATCGGTGGAGGCATTGCCGGATGCTGGGCTGCCATCAGCGCTGCGCGAACAGGCGTGCGCGTTGCGCTGGTCGAAAAGTCGGCCACCATCCGCAGCGGCGCCGGGGGGCCGGGATGCGATCACTGGTGCGATACGGCGGCGAATCCTCTATCAAAAGTGAATCCCGATGAATGGGCCGAAATGCTCACCAGCGGATTCGGCGGATACGGTTGCGGCATCAGCCGAGAGATCCAATGCCGGGAAAACTACGATACGCTGCTGGAACTCGAAAAGATGGGCGGAAAAATTCGGGATACGGACGACCAGTTCAAGGGCGTCGAAGGCCGCGATGAAAAGACCAAATTCCTGATCTCACCGCGCATGAATCCTTTTCATGATACCAATGTCGTCATCCGCGTCTGGGGAACAACGTTTAAACCGGCGCTGAAAAAAGAATGCGAACGTCTGGGAGTCAAAATTTATGACAGAGTCATGGCTACCGCCCTGCTGACAGAGAAAGGAATTCAGGGCGCCAGAGTTGTCGGCGCAACCGGAGTGAATGCCCGGACGGGGGAATTCATGATCTTCAAGGCCAAAGCCACCATACTCTGCTCGTCTTCAGGCGGATCCATTTGGCTGATCAATACGGAATTGTCAGGATACAACACCATGTCGCCCCGCGCGGTGTCCGGCGACGGCATCGCAATGGCTTGGCGGGCCGGCGCTGAGCTCACTCTCATGGAAAGATCCGGAGTCATGGGCATTACGCCCGGATTCAAACACAGGTGGTATACGGGCGCGGGAGATGCAAGCTATGAAAACGTCATGCTGGTCGACGCCAACGGCAAAGCGCTCCCGATCGTTACCGAACCCGGCTGGCGCCAGAAGAATGTCGACCGCATGGGGATGGGATTTTCGGCGATTCGTGAAAAAGTGCTCAACGGCGAGTTTGCCCTGCCATTCTATGGCGACTTCCCATCCATGCCGGAGACCGAGCGCAAAGTTGTCTGGAACATGTTGCTGGAAGAAGAATGCACGGGAAAGATCATTGTAGACACCTATACAGAGTCCGGATTCGATCCGGGCAAAGACCAGCTTCAGAACTACGCCTTGATAGAGGGATCCAGCTTGCCTCAATGGCGCGAGGCCAATGGCGGTGGACTGGTAATTAATTGGGATTTAAAGACTACACTCGACGGACTCTATGCCGCCGGCACCCAGCTATTCTCTCCGGGAGATCACAGCTTCGCAGCTGCAACTGGAAGGTACGCGGGCAGGAAAGCAGCAGCCTTCGTGCGGGAGGCAGGCGAGGCGATAGTATCCAAAGACCAGGTTTCCGGAGAGAGGGCAAGAGTCTACGCCCCCGTTAAGAGAAGTGACGGAATGGATTGGAAGGAACTGCACGCCGGAATCGCCCGAGCGATGCAGTACTACTGCAGCGAATACAAGACCGAATCGCTTTTCAAACTTGGATTGGAAACGCTTCAGGAAATCGAAGAAAAGTGGGCATCCACACTGCATGCCTTGGACCCCCACAAGCTGATACGAAGTCTCGAGGATTTGAGCATTCTGACGCATGCGCAGATCCACTTGCATGCTTCTTTGGCACGCAAAGCCAGCAGCCGGTTTCTTGATTTTCACCGGATCGACTATCCTGAATTGGATCCGCCGAAGTGGCGAAAATTTATTACCATGAAACAGGCGGACGGCAAGGTGCAGGTTGGAGAACTGCCTATAGGGTACTGGGGCAATCTAAAACAAAATTACGAGGCGCATAACAGGGACTATGAAGGCGTATGGTCTTCTCCCTAATGGCTGCGAGCTGCCTGCCCCGAAAGAGAAAGCAAAATCTTACGCGGCTCGGTCCTGGTGATAGCGGACGGACTGGGCCAGTAGAGCCGGAGAACAAAGCAACAATTAAGAGCAACCTTCAGGAAAGGGGACTGTAATGAAATCAAAGCGATTGATAATTGTGTTTGCAGTAGCCATCTCTCTTGCCGTGTTGGGAACGATGACTCCCGCAATGGCCGCAAAGAAGTGCGACCGGCAGTGTCTGGTCGATCTCATGCAAAAATATCTCGGGGCGATGGTAAAGCATGATCCCAAAAGTCTGCCATTTGCCGGCAAGGTCAAATTTACCGAGAACACCGATAAAACCGTGGAAGTCCTGGAAATGGGAAAAGGACTGTGGGAAACCGCATCAGGCGGACCAACAGAATTTCAAATTTATGCCGCCGATCCTGAAGCTCAGTCAGCCGCCTGCCTTGTGGTTATGAAGGAAAAGGATAAAGACATCATGCTCGGAGCACGCATCAAACTTAAGGACGGCAAAATCACTGAAGCCGAGCATCTTATTGTTCGAGGCGGCGGCAGTATCCCAATGAATTTCTCACAGCCCACCCTGCAAAAGTCTCGTCCCGGGTTTGCCGAGGATGTGCCGAAGGCTGAACAGATGAAGCGGAAAGATCTGATAAAAATCGGGCTCTCATACTACGATGCTCTCACCGGAGAAGACGGCACGCTTACTCCGTTTGCCAAAGAATGCGAGCGCCGCGAGAACGGCATGGTGACAGCAGGCGGCACTCCGCCTGCTGCAAAGCCTGGCGGCGCCATGCCCACGGGAGGATTTGGCGGCATTCCGAGAGACTGCGAAGGGCAAATCAGCTCTGGTGTTTTCTCGTATATCACTGAAATCAAACCGCGCCTGGTGGTCGCCGATGTGCAGAAAGGATTGGCCGTGGGTTTTTCCATGTTCCGTCATGACGGCACCAAACGGCCGCCCAAAAATGCCCAGCCGGGAACGAGCAACAAGACGGAATACGGGCAGTTTAACATGGCTGCAATGCACATCTACAAAATTAGAAATGGCAAGCTCTATGAAATAGAGGCCCCCGGCGCGGTCCTGCCCTACAACATAAAATCCGGCTGGGAAACGGAAGAAAAGGTTTATCCGAAAACAAAATAATAATTGAACCGTCCGCTATCGGGCTGAATCTCGCCAAGCCCAACTCAGAATGCCTGGTCCCAGCGAATAGAGAGCCGGATCGCGGAATTGATCAATCCCGACCATGCTGTAGGTCTGGGGGAAATTTCCCCACTGTTCGCCGGTGCGCGGATCGATATGCTCCGCCAGCAAGCCGTGAGGATTGCGGTGGGCGAGCAGTTTCTCAAACAGTTCGCGCGCTTCTTCGCAGCGACCCAGCGCGGAAAGGGCGTAGATATACCAGAAGGTGCATACCAGGAAGGCATTCTCCGGCACACCGAAGTCATCGGCCTCAGTGTAGCGGAAGATGAAATCGCCATGGCGCAATTCCCTCTCTATAGCGGCGACTGTGCCGGCGAAGCGAGGGTCCTCCGCTCGCAGAAAACCGATTTCGTGCAGCAGGAGCAAGCTGGCATCAAGCTTGCCGTTGCCGTCCAGCGTGGCAACAAAGCTATTCATGCGCGGGTTCCATGCCCGCTCACAAATATATTGGTGAATTCTATCGGCATGCCGCCGCCAGTAATTGGGCTGTGAATTCAGCCCCAAATGCGCAGCGATGCGCGACAGCCGGTCGCAGGCTGCCCAGCACATGGCTGCGGAAAAAGTATGTGGCCGCGCCTGGTTCCGCAACTCCCAGATTCCGGCATCGGGCTGGTCATATACCAGCACGGACTTCTCGCCCAGAATCTCGAGGTGGCGAAAGAGAACCTCATCCCCTGTGCGTGACAGTCGCTTGTCGAAAAATACATGGGTTGCGGCCAGAATGGCTGAACCGTAAACATCGTGCTGCTCCTGCCGGAAAGCCAGGTTGCCGACTCGCACCGGGCCCATGCCGCGATAGCCCGGCAGCGATTCCACTACGTGCTCCTCAATCATGCCGCGCCCGTCGATACGATAGACCGGTTGCAGGTAGCCATCCCTGGCGCCGGCAGCGATGTTTATAGTGTAGCGCAGGAAATTCTCCATCGTGCGTGTAGCGCCAAGACGGTTCAGGGCATTCACAACGAAATAACCGTCGCGCAACCAGCAATAGCGATAGTCCCAGTTACGCCCGCTATCGGCTGTCTCGGGAATGGAAGTAGTCATGGCTGCGATGATTGCCCCGGTGTCGTCGAAAGCGTTCAGCTTGAGCGTAATGGCGGCGCGAATCACAGCTTCCTGCCATCCGAACGGAATACTCAAATAGCGCACCCATTGCCGCCAGTAGGCAGCGGTCTCACGAAGGAATCGCTCGCCCACTTCGCTCACTGCGTCATGCAAGGTCTCGTCCGGCCCGAGCATAAGCGTGATCGTATCCTCGAGATAGAATGGCGTCTCCTCCAGGATTGCGGTGATGGAAGCGTCGGTGGTAAGCCGCAGAATTAAATTTTCCGCAACATATCGGATATGATGGCTGCCGTGGGTGATAACCGGACGGTGCTTACCGTAATCACAGGCGGGTCGAACCTGCAAGCGGATGCGTGGACTGCCGGACAACCGCCGGACGCGCCGAATAATCATCATAGGTAAGAAAATGCGTCCGTACTGATGAAAGCGCGGCGCGAAGTCGGTCACCTCTACCGAGCCTCCCTGCCTGTCATAGAGGCGGGTGACGAGAATTGCCGTGTTGGTCAATATTCCTGCTCGCTGTGTGTCCTATCGACAAGGTCGATGCCAAAGAAGCCAAAGTCAGAATTTTGCTCTTCGCGCTTCTCGCGCAGGAGCGAACAGAACACCGGATCGCCATCAAATCGCGGCAGGCAAGCCCAGACAATCTCGGCCAGCGGATTGACCAGGGCGCTAATGTTGCTGTTGCCGATCAGGCCAAGGTTTAGCGTGGTCATGCATCCTCCTCCTGCTAAAAAAGACTATCCCGATATTTCTTCCAACCACGCACGCACCGCCGTTACATTGGGGATGCGCCACCGTGCCGCCGACGATCCCGGTCCAACCTTGACAGAATGGCCGCCAAGGTTGTTGACTGCCACAAAGCCATGCTCGTCGGTGACATCGTCGCCGATAAACACCGGGATTCGGCCACGAAAAGGCGCTTCGTTCATGAATTCAATGATGGCTGTTCCTTTATCCTGTCCAGCCGGCTTGAGCTCGACGACCATCTTTCCCTCCTGCAACCGAAATGTATCACCGCATTGTTCCAGGCATTCCGCGAGTATCCGCCGCACCTCCCCGGCGAACTGCGGCGCCTGTCGATAATGGACGGCAATAGACATTCCCTTGTCCTCGACAAGTAATTCCGGGATTTTAAAAGCCCATTTCAGGATGCAATGCCGGAGGTTATCCAATTGCTTTGCGGAATAAGGGTGGAAATGCGTCTTGCCGACAGCATCGCGACGCTCTGCGCCATGCTGTCCGGCGATCGGCAACAGCATTGGAGCAAACAGGCTGTCAACCTCTGCGACCGGACGACCGCTTATCAGGGCTAAAGCACCGCCCGTGACGGTGTGCAATCTCCGTACGATATCGAGCAGCCATGCATCGACTGAAATGCGGTCCGGCGTGTCGGCGATATCGATCAAGGTTCCGTCGATGTCGAGGAAAAACGCATGGATGGATAAATCGTTTCGCATTTCGATCCGGGATGCGATACCGTCCTCCTTATCTGTTCGCATGCCTGCTTCAACTCCTTGAATCCTTATCTGCCCGGAAGGCGTGCTTCTCCTTTCCAACGGCCAGCCGTCCTCGCATGCGCATTTCAGAGGCATCCAGCAGCATGCGCCCCGCCCAGCGATAGACGTTAAATTCCTGAACCAGGCCTCTCATGATGCGCATGCGCCCGCGTTGCTCCACGGGATCCATGGTCAGCGCCATATGCAGGGCAGCGGCACACTGATCGATGTCATATGGATTAACAACCAACGCTTCCGGCAACTCGCGCGAGGCGCCGGTGAACTGGCTCAGGATAAGCACACCGTGCTCATCCTCGCGCGAGGAGACGAACTCTTTTGCCACCAGATTCATGCCGTCATGCAGGCTGCTTACAAAACACAGATCGGCAGCCCGGTAATATTCGTACACCTCGTGGGGCTCGTGATGCTCTACCTTGAGAATTATGGGCGGAAAATCGCCTGCAGCGAAACGGTCATTGATGCGGCTTGCCATCGCCCGCACGTGAACCTCGAATTGTTGATATTGCTCAATGCTGGAGCGGGAGGGCGCAGCGATTTGGATGAAGCTGAACCGGCCAACCCAACGGGCTCGATTTCGAGCAGCCGTTCCACGGCATTGAACCGCTCCAGTATCCCTTTTGTGTAATCCAGCCGATCCACGCCGATGCCTATTGCATGATCCGCAGGAAGTCCATGTCGCTGCCTTATGGTGGCGCGGCAGTCATCAACACTTTTTCTCGTCACTTCCTCCGAAGGCGGCCACTGGATCGAGATGGGGTAGCGTTTCACGGCCGTAAGCTGGCTGCGATACGAGACTGTAAACAGTTCCCTATCCACGCGCGCCTCGAGTTGGCGATCCACGGTATCCACAAAGTTGTTGCAGTGGAACTGGGTGTGAAAACCCAGGATACTGCTGCCAAGCAGACCGTCAATCAGCTCGGCTCGCCAAGGGCAAATGGCGAATGCCTCGGGATTGGGCCAGGGGATATGCCAGAAAGTGATAATCGTTGCGCGCGGTAGCAGTTCACGGATCATACGCGGCAGGAGGGCGAAATGGTAATCCTGGACAATCACGATGGGGGCATCTGTTCTGGATTCCTCCTTGACAGCATGCGCGAACTTTCGGTTGACCGCCGCGTAGTGGTTCCAATCGTTGCTTCGAAAAGTAGGACGCACGTGGGCAATGTGGCACAGGGGCCACAGCCCCTCGTTGGCGAAACCGTAGTAGTATCCAACTTCTTGCTCTTTCGTCAGCCAGATGCGCCTGAGCTGGTAGGCCGGATTTTCCGGCGGCACCGCTACATGCCCGTTCCGATCCACCATTTGCCTGTCCGCAGAACCGGAACCATGTGCAATCCAGATCCCGGAACAGGCACGCATCACCGGCTCAAGCGCAGTTACCAATCCGCTCGCAGGCCTCTGCACCTCCACGACATTTTCTTTCCGAAAATGGATGTACGGTTCCCGGTTGGATACAACAATGATGTCCTCGCCGCGAAGTTCCTCCCGGAGTATTCGTTTCAGGGTTTCCGGCGACCATGTTATCTGACTCTCATCGCGGGGCCGATGTTCTGCTTCCAGGTCGCGGATGAGCATGCGCAGGTCGCGGGCCAACGGCTGCAACTCCGGCGAGTTGACCTTCACGGCAGGACGCAGTAGTCCTTCCCCGCGCATCAGCGCCCGCATACCCTGCACCCAGCCGCGCCAGCTCAGCTGCGCGATGATGACCGTTATGAGCGAAACGATCGTTCCCAGCCCGATGAAAAAGAAAAGGGCATAGCGTTTCGTCTCATCTGTCCTGCGCTGGACAAAACTCATGTCGTGCACTAGCACCAGCCTGCCGAGGGTTTCTCCCTCCCCCTCTATTTTATGAACGGAGACATGGAGGGGGCCCTTTGAACTCGGCACAAGATGCGTCCCTCCAGCCATTATTTCGTCGAGCTCCTTGCAGGCAAGATCCTGCGGATAGGTCTGCGTTGATACCAGTTGGTCCTGCGCCCCGTCGCAGAAGCCGACGGCATAGAGCCGCTCATCCTGCGTAAGCGTATTGAAAAAGCGCAGCATTTTGGCTTTGGTCCCCTTCCAAACAAGTTCCTGAATCTGTTCCTGGACAGTGTTGGCAATCAGCGATGAACGGATGTCGAGATCGCGAACGAACCACCGGACTGTCAGCTTGTCGACCAGCGGCACAACGGCATAGGCTATCACCGCCAGAGTGATTACCAGCGGAATGATGAAACGAAGAGAAAGGCGCATCGATCTCTCCAAGGCAAGAAGGGCATTTCAAAATTCGCGATGCCATTATAGGAGTATGCCAGACTATTTTTTCAGCAGGCGACTCCATAATGTCAGCCACGTGACGACCAGGGCCAACATCAACATAAACAGCTTGAAGACGGCGGTTCCCCACAACCACAACTTCTGGATTTCGTCCCAGGTAACACCCTTACCCCACAGTACCGGGAGCCATGAAGGCTGCAAAGACATAAATGCCAGGTAGACAATCCATTGAAAGGCCATAAATACCGCGCCGATCAAAAGTGTCCACCACCCGGCTTTCACCAAGGTCTGGAGTCTGTTTTGAAAGGGTTCATTCATTTGTCCACATCCTCTTCCTTCATATTAAGCCCACCAGCCGGAGATGATTTGCACTTGTTTACCCAGCCACACTTATCCCTTCTTACGTGCCAGGGCTATTTTCAGCACGGGAGGCGTAATCAGCGTGGTTACGATCACCATTATTACGGCAGCCGAAAAGGTTGCATCGTCGATTACTTTCAGTAATCTTCCGGCACCGGCGAAAATGAGACCAACTTCGCCGCGCGGGATCATGCCGATGCCCACGCTTAGCCTGCTGACTCCGCGTTCAAGTACTCCCAGCCCGCAAACCTGCTTTCCTATTATTGCGGCGACTGTGAGCCCCGCAGCCACCCCAAGCACGGAGAGTTGTGCAAACGTTTCCAACCGGACCTGAATGCCCATCAGCACGAAAAAGACCGGGACGAGAAAAGCTGAAATAGGTTTGATGAGGTGCTCGATTTCAACATCTTCACGAAAATTTTTGAAATGGATCTTTTCGAGAAGGAGACCCGCTGCAAATGCGCCTATGATTGGCGCAAGGCCTACCGCATTTGCCAGGTATGCCATTCCGAAACAGAACAACAGAGCGGAAACAATCATCATGCCGCCCGTGCGCAGCTTTGCCAATTGCCCCATGATCCGCGGAACAAGGAAAGCTCCGATGGTCATGGAACCGCCCAGGAAAAGAACCGCGACTCCAATCAGGCGAAGGATTGAGCCGATATCCAGTGCGCGGCCCATTTCAGCCGCAGAGACAATCCCGGATACTACCGCAAGGATAATAAGACCAAGCACATCATCGATAACAGCTGCTCCCAATATGATCTGCGCCTCTTTTGTCTGGAGTTGGCCGAGATCCTTGAATACCCTCGCGGTGATTCCCACGCTTGTCGCGCAGAGAACTGCACCCATGAATAAATGAACGTAGTTTAGGCTGAGTCCCGGAGCTGCTGCCGCCAGCGCAGGGGGAAGCTCCTTAACAAAAATCCAGCTGGCGGCGAAACCAAGAAGGAATGGCGCGATTACGCCCAAAACAGCCACGAGAAGAGCCGACTTGCCGACCTTCATCATACCCGTCACTGTTGACTCAAGCCCGACTTCAAAGAGAAGAATGATGACCCCAAAGCGAGCGAGACTGTCCAGAATTAACGCCCAATTCTCTCGAATGGGAGTTGCGCGCAATGGCTCGAGAAAGCTCCAGGCAGGATTGACCAGAACGAGATTGCCTAGAACAATCCCGGCAATAAGCTCTCCCAAAACAGCGGGCAACGAGAGGCGTTCAAAGAGCTCACCGCCCAGTTTAGCGGCAAGCAGCACGACAAAAAGCGCCAGCAGAGCCGGCGCGATCGGGTCTGAATGTCCCGCCGCTTCAGAAGCGGACCCATGCTCAGCAAAAATAAGTATTGCAGGGACTACACATAGCTGTTTCCATTTTTTCAGCACAATGCCTCTCAACCGGGGGAGTTGGATCAAATTGCCGCAAATTCAGTCTCGCCCGAAGCCGTGAGATCTTCGGGAAGTCGACAGGCTGTCGTGATCGCGCTCGGCGGCATTCGTCGCCGAGCGCGTCAAACAACGCTCCGCGCAGTATACGTTTATATCCCGAATATGTCAGGTGGCGAAAAATCAACCGGTTTCCACCAAAATCAGTTTTTGGATTTCCGCCGCTCCTTTCCCTGCGGTTGAAATGGCGGAGAAATATCATCCACGCTGTCGTGGGCAGGAGAAGAGGATGGTTGACCCTCTTTGGTTGTGTCTCGCCGGCCCTTCAAAGCCAGAAAAATCAGACCTCCAAAGAATCCCATTCCCAGTACGAAAACTATAATAGTATCCAATGCCATATGCGTCTCCTCAATGATTACACTCCTGCTCTGTAAAAGATGCGGGGGAGACATCGCCATATACTCTCTTGGCCAGCAAAGGAAAATTGAATGGTTGGATAAGGCATGCTGAACGGGCGGCACGCAGTCCGCGAAGGATCAATGCGTCGATCCGCATCTTGGCCGGATTTGGGAAGGTTCTGTAATCACTGAGTACGGGGACCCCGAAGCGGCAATAGTGGCGCATCCATAAGGAACCATCCATGGCGATGATCTCTTGGTTGTCTGCCCGGAGACGGCCTTCAGCAAAGCATCCGACTCGCCGGAAGCAAACAACAATTCTACGGATGGCGGCCCGACCAACCCCAAATCCCTCCTAAAGGAACATCCTCCAGGACCCGGTAGTGCCTATTCCTGAATTGTATGGACCGGTCATTCTGTTGTCAAATAAATGCCAAGAAAGCGCACAGGAGTTTTCCGGATTCCGGGTTTGAATCTTCCGAATATTGGCCGTTGACAATACTAACGCCACGCGATACTATTTTTCGGTGTCAATATCTGCATTTAAATGCTCTGATACGCAGCATCTGTTTGAAGGGCAGCGTGTCGGGCGTTTTGTGAGCATTGCAACTGTGGCAATGCGCAAACTGGCTATGCTCAATCGAGCCGAGACTCTGGAAGATTTACGCATTCCGCCGGGCAATCGACTGGAAGCGTTGAAGGGTACGCGGTCCGGGCAATACAGCATCCGAATAAACGATCGATTCCGCGTGTGCTTTGTGTGGACGTCCAAGGGCCCGAAGGATGTTGAGATCGTGGATTATCATTGATGGAGAAACGATATGCGTAAGGTTGCTTACCCACATCCTGGAGAAATTTTGCTGGAGGAATTCCTGAAGCCCCTCGGCATAACGCAATACCGGCTGGCCAAGGAAATCGGGGTATCCCAAAGGCGTATTGGTGAAGTCGTGGCCGGAGCGAGGTCCGTTACTGCCGATACAGGTCTCCGTTTGTCGCGATTTTTCGGCACGTCCGAGGGATTCTGGATCGGTTTGCAGTTGGACTATGATGCCGCCAAAGCGAAGGATTCTCTGGCCAAGACCTTGGCCAAAATTAAGCCGTGGGCTGCGTGAAATTCCTGCAGATACCCCTACCATTTTCACTCGCAATCCGCCTGCCGGCACTGAAAATATGGCTTTCCGACTGCAATTTCGTTTGGAATAACGCCAACGACTGAACTGCTTTTCATTGCATTGCACCGGCTGCCCGATTTGGAGGTTTCCAAAGAAAGGAGCGGAGCATGAAGAGGGATCTCTGGCAGCGAGCCGAAGAGCTCTTCCACACTGCGCTGGAGTGTTCGCCCGAAGCTCGCCGCGCCTTCCTCGATAAAGCCTGCGGCGAAGATACCGAGTTGCGGCGCCGGGTCGAGACGCTCCTTTCGCAGGATGCGCAAGCTATTTTGTGCGTCTTAGGATAAACTCTTCTGCCCCATAGCTACCAACTGTGCGTGAGCCGCGGATTTCATCACCCGAAATCTTGCCCTTGTACTCGCATCGGAGTTCCTGGCCTTGAACCTTCAGCGTTTCAATGAACGAGATTGCGTCCCCCCTCACCACCCCTTCCATCAGAGCAGATTCGCTGGACTCAGTCCCCATCGACATCACGGCCTTTCCTGTGAGCTTTTCTCCCTCGACACTAAATTCGTAGGTGTAGTTCATCTCGCCAATCGGGGTCGTGATGACAGTGGCCCATTTGCCTATGATCTCAGCGCCGTGGCTTGGAACTACACAGAAAAAAGACATGGATAGGATAATGAGCAGAATTCTTTCCAATTTCATCACACAAGCCTCCCGAATGAATTCATCAGTAGACCGCTCGCGAACCCCTCTTTAGCGAGCATTGCCGGTTGATTGCCGGATCCTTAACAACTTGCCACAATCTATATAGGTCGGGCAGGAATTTGGGGAATGTTGATACTTCTGCCCTGTCATGCTTCTTCCAGATCTCCGGCAGGCCCGGAGGGACGGGTCCGAGAAACCGCATGGTGGAACGCATCCTGGTCCCGCGCGGGCTCTTTTCCCATTCATGGAGAATCATCGCTCCCACTTTCCCATCGGGGTCAACACCGGACGCTACGATCGCGTGTTCATACGTGCAGGGAATGGGGCAGCTGTCCGGATTGTCCCACCGAATTCGAATCTTCATGGGCGGCATCGGTCCCATTTTCTCTTCGGCTATCTGGATTGCTCCCAAATAACCTCCAACGGGCGGCGGCACTTCCCACACAAACGATTTGTGATCATTCGGCTCCCATAAGGGATAGCCCTTCTCCATATTGACCCACCACCAGTCGACCATTTCTGGAGTTACGTCGACAAGCTCATCATGGTCGACGACAGCGTCAGGAATGGCCTCTGTTTGACCGGGCTTGATTCTATAGCGTTCCACAGGAATGGGTTCGGTCGTGACAACCATTTGGTCCTGCACTTTTTTCACGATGACCCATTTGAGCCAGTTCTTGTCATCCTGCCGGGGATAGTCCTCTCTGTAATGCCAGCCTCTAGATTCGGTGCGGGCCAGAGCAGCGCGGAAACCGATTTCGGCGCATAGCGCAATGCATGAAGCCTCATGACACTTGGCAAGGGCATGCGGATCCTGTGCATATAATTCGGGCAGCTTTGCCTGAACCGCAGCGACTTTGGACAGAGCGTCCTCTATTCTTTCTTTACTCCTGCGCATGCTGTATTTCACTGGAACCACTGCTTCCTGGATGCTTCGTATCGCCTCCGAAGCCGAGTAGCCATCTTTGCGATTCAAAGGCGCAAATGTCTTCTCTCTTAAATCAGCTATCTCACGACCGTTCGGTACCGGAGAAGATGTCTTCTTTGAAAACTCAGCCACGGATGGGGCGGCCATCAAGGCCGCAATCAGCGCGTTCATCAAGCCGGAGCCTCTCAGCCTTCCCGGAGGCGCCTCTGCAGCACCCGCCCAGGCCGAACCTGCATAGCTGGTATCGCCGATTGCCCACAGGCCTGGGCACGTTGTCTTCATTTCATGATCAACCTTGGTCGGTGAAAGCTCACCGGTAAACCCGAGAGAGACTTCGATCTTTTCTGCCGGCGGCGGTCCATACTGCCGTACTTTGGTGAACTCACGGCCGAAAAGCGCTTTGAAATGGGGCCTGTCCCATTGAAATATTCCCGCACCTCCCTCCGAAGGCTTGGCGAATGCAGCCATGTCGATATAGATGGGTCCCCTTCCTTCCATGACCTCTTTTTCCATGCCGAGAATGATAGAAATCGGGATATCCGGCTGCGGGCCTTGAATGTATTTTGCGCTTATATTCTCGCCTTGCGCATTGCAGAGACTGCTGAAGCCGAAGACGATTGGTATGCCCGTGCCTTTGTTGACAACATCATAGAAGTTGCCAAACTCCGCGTTCCGCATTTCCGCTCCGGCATTATAGGCAGCGGCGATGCCGTCCCCGCAGGCATTGGCCCACATTCTCATAACCCCAAAATCACAATCGCCATTGGCCAATATTGTGGCCTTCGCGTTCAAAACTGTGAAGCGGCCGTCGAGAAGGTTAAAGCCGACCGCGCCGGTTACACAGCCATCCTGTTTCATCAGTTCGACCACCTGGGTTTTATCCAGCAGCTGAACCCCAAGTTTTGCAGCCTTGTTTTTGAGCGGCTGCATCATGTCCAGATCCGCCGCAGCGAGTGACCACCCGAAAGGCAGCCGGTTTACATCCAGGTCGCCTGCCCGGGTCTTCATAACGTTGACGCCCCAATCTGCCAGCTTCTGCGCTGCACCATACGATTCGCGAGCCATGGCGCATAGCAGTTCCTGATCATTGAGGTAAATTCCGATATTCCTCACGTGAAAATCAACAAAGGCTTCGATATCGTCACCCGGCGCAAGAACCCAAAGAACTCCAGCCCCTTTGTTTGCTTTTCCTCCCCAACCGATCGTCTGCTTATCCACAAGCAGCACGGTGGTTTCCGGAGCCAGTTCTTTGATCCTGATCGCTGCCGCAAGGCCGCCGAAGCCGCCGCCGATGACGAGCACGTCCGTGTCGTACGTTGTAAGGTTATTTGCTTTTTCGCTCATGCTTGACTCCTCTTGTCTGCGGACGTGGATGTTCCTCAATATGGATCAACCGGCTGTCCCGTCATTTGAGGTATGACATGGATACACTGAACCGGACAGTTGATCTCACATGTAAAGCACCAGACGCAATCTCGCTCATAGGCAACAACCGGCTTCTCTTCGGCATCATCCCACCGCATCACATCTACAAAACAGGCTTCAACGCAGGTTCTGCAGCCGGTACATTCATCCAAATCAATTTCAATATTGGCAGTCATGGCCCCTCCGAGCTTTTTAAATAGACGCTTAAGCGATCATTTGCCCGCCGAATTCCGCATAGATTTCCGGAAGCAGCACGCCGAGATTGCAGAACTCCCGCACATTGTGTCGGGCAAGCCCTTGAACCGCGATCGCCGGAACCAAGACGCCAGGCGGCAAAACCAGTTCCGGTTTTCCCTGGGACATTCGATAGCCCATCCAGAAGCGCGTGCGATGTTCGAGGCCACCGGGAGTCCTCCTGAAGATATGACACATCAGCGAGGGTGCCTTGATAGCACGGTCCGTTTTAGCTGCCGGGCTGGACCAGCCGAAGCCGCCCACGAAAGTCGAAACGTACGGCTCCTTCCACCGCGACATATCGAAGCCGAAGTCCTTGGGCGACTGAAAAGTGATGTCGATGTTTTCCATCCCGCAATTGCAGTCTTCGGTTACGTGGTGCGTAACCCCCCAGTTTTTTTCCCGAATTGGTGTGCTCGAGTTGAGGATTTTCTCGCGGGACTCGGGACTCAATGCAATTCCGCCATGCTGTGAGGGATACCATAGGCGATACCGCAAGCTTTCGAGCGGATGCCAGGCGAACCACCAATCAATCATTTCAGCAGTGACGTTCTTGTATACATTCCGATTGGCAATGAAACCCGCACCATTGGGCAGGTTGCACCATCCGATTTCCACCTGCAGGTCTCCCGGGCTGAGTAGATCATTCATCTGCTCCGGGTATATAGCCTTCAATGGATCGCATGGAGTATCCATCATCGCCAGGTGTGCGGGATCCGGCGGCACAGGATCCCGATAATATTTCGCATATGCTTTGGACTGATCTCCCGGATCGAGAGGGGCGAAATTCGATTCTGTAGTTGACATCCAAGCACACTCCTGATTGGTAGATTCCAAAATTAACAGGCAACTTTGCCATTTGTACAATGAATATTTGATATATATTTGGATTTATAAATTAAATAGGATGACGTGCTATGGACTTTCGCAATTTCGATATTGGGTTGCTCGTTGCATTGGACGCCCTGCTGATTGAAAAGAGTGTCACCCGCGCGGGCGAGCGGCTCCATTTGAGCCAGCCGGCAACCAGCATAATCCTTGGTCGTCTTCGACAGTACTTTGGAAACCAGTTGCTGGTCCCCTCGGGTCGGAGAATGATCCTGACCCCATTGGCCGAAAGCCTGGTGCAGCCGGTGCGTAGCTGCTTGATCCAGATTCAGCATACCGTTGCCTCCAAAACGGAGTTCAATCCGGCCGCCTCCGATCGGAAATTCTGTCTGGCAGCGTCGGACTATGTGACGGCGGTTCTGATGCCCCAGGTATTGGAGGAAGTTGCACGGCAGGCTCCCGGAATCAAGTTCGAGTTGGTCCGTTTGGATGAAAGTATGGATCAGAGGCTTGAAAAGGGGGATATTGACTTTCTCATCAGGCCCTCTGTTTATGCGATGGCCGCACATCCCAAGGAATCGCTCTTCGAGGATACCCACACCTGTGTGGTTTGGCGCAATAATTTTTCAATCGGCAACAAGGTTTCGCGAAACCAGTTTCTCAAGGCGGGTCATATCGAAGTCCACTTCGGTCACGCTCCGGCGATTTTTGAAGGATGGTTTGCCGCTCATTACGGACAGCTGAGAACCATCGAAGTGGTAGCGCAAGATTTCGAGGTTGCGTGCAGGCTTGTTACGGGGACCAACAGAATTGCTACAGTCATGAGCCGAATGGCGCTGCTATGCGCGGAGTACCTGCCAATCCGACTGCTCCGACCTCCTTTTGCTATTCCAAAAGTAACTCATTGTCTCCAATGGCATCGCTATCAAGACCAGGATCCCGGCCATATCTGGATCCGGGCTATATTGAAAAAAACCGCCGGAGATCTCGGTCCGCCACCTCGCCTGATTTAGTTCGAGAAAAGTAGGCTTGCGGAATGCCTACAAGCCGTCTGCCGGGCTCTTTCGCTGTTACTCCAAGACATAATAGCCAATTTATCTGCCAAATCCTGCATCTTCGGGAAACTGACTTATTCTGCGCGACAAAAAATGTATCCAAACCCTTGCGCCGATCCATCATAATAGCAATTCAATATGCTGTCACCATGGCATGGGGTGCAATAGCGTCTCGTGCCACCGTGGCACCCAGGGCCCTGGTATAATTATGATCACGGTTAAGCAAGGAGAAGATGTCATTGATGGATGAGGCCAGACTGATAGAAAAACTCCGACTCATCGAAGCCCTTTTCGCCGGGGCAAAGACTGCAGGAGAGAAAGATGCCGCCGACCGGGCCAAACAGCGAATTCTGGAACGGCTAAAATCCATCGAGGAATCCGATCCGCCGATTGAATTCAAGTTTACTCTGCACGACATGTGGCAGCAAAAAGTGATGATCGCCATCCTGCGAAGATATGGACTTAAGCCCTATCGCTATAGAGGTCAACGGTACACCACCGTCATGACCAAGGCGCCAAAAGGATTTATCAACGAGACTCTTTGGCCGGAGTTTCAGGAAATTTCCAGAACGCTTCGCACCTATTTATCGGAAGTTACCGAACGCGTCGTTTCGGAGGTGATTTGCAAAGACAACTCCGAAGCTGCTATTGTCGATGAACCGCGGCAGATTCCGGAAGCGGCGGATTCAATAGGCTTGGAGTAAGCAGTCTATTGAAGGAAAGAGGCCTAAAATGAATCCACCTGCCAAATTAAGCGACCTCATTCTAGCCCTGGAAATGCCATCAGAGGAATTTCGCAGCTATTTTGATCGGAAGACGAGCGCAGTGGTTTCAGTTGAAGAGACGATGATTTCGAGCCTTGAAGATGGGGACGAGGAAGACCTGGCCGATCTCGCAGAATGGCAAAAGGAAGAATATGAAGTCGCCAAGGAAATTGTCAGCGATGACGGCAGCCGCTTCCTCCCGCCGCCCGAAAAATTCGAGTTTCATGAGTACCGGGTAATGGAAGAATTCATCCGTTCCGTGGACGACGATGAAGCCGCGGACCAGCTATGGCGAGCGATCAAGGGTCGCGGTGCATTCCGTTATTTCAAAGACACATTGCACAGGATTGGAATTCAGCAATCATGGTACGACTATCTCGAGGAAGCCCAGAGAGAGTTTGTAATTGAATGGGCCAAAGAAAACAACGTGGATTTTGAGGACGACCTTCATAAATCACGCAAATAAGTGCTCTCAGCTTGAGGAGCAGCGCGAAATGTCAGCGCAGCACCGGCTGCCACGCCGGCATTGGATGTCAGAGCCGCTCCAGGCGCAAAAGCTATCAAGTATTGCGACCAAAGTGCGATATGCCCATAATTTGGACGCAGTTCATTCTTAACCATACTGCGAATACATCGTAGTATGGTCCCATACTGTGCCGGTATATCGAAAGTGCTCTCGAAACGCTCTTTGCAGGTTTTTGGAGAGAAATAGAGCAAAAATAGGCAAACAGTTTTGCAGGTTCCTGTTGTTGCTGAATAGGCTTCACCAGCTATATCCGTTAAACCGCATCTTGGGCAAACCTGGTTTCTTAAGGTACGTCCAGAAAGCCCCCTCGATCCTTCGACGGTCGCAACCAAATTCTCAAGGGCGGTACTCTCAGCCTCCCACGTTTAAAGTGGATCGGTTTCATCTTCGGCGACAAATTCTCATTGATTAAACCTGTTTTTGAATTTCACGATTTCAGTTTCCGGTTTCGCGACTGCACGTCCAAATAGCCGACTGGCACACCAAATTCCAGCAGTTGTATTTCGCGCAAGCCTTCAATTGGATACCTCCTGACTGCCTTCACGTCGCAAATCGGATGTGCTGCGATGATATAAGGGCTGGTACCTCATGCGGGAATGCGCTTAGGATGTCTCAGCTTGGGAAGCGCCTTTATCGATTTCCCCACTTTGCTTTCGGCAATGCGGAGTTCATAAAGGCTTTGCAGGTTGAGCCAAAACTCGGCGCTTGTGCCGAAGAAATGGGCCAGCCGCAAGGCAGTGTCTCCGGTGATCGCACGCCTTCCATTTAAGATTCCGGTGATTCGGTTGGTCGGCACGGCCATCTTCCGAGCCAATTCTGCCGCGCTCATTTTGAGTTCCTTGAGCTCTTCAGCCAGGTGTTCTCCCGGATGTATTGCAGTTAACGCCATGGTGTCCTCCTAATGATAGTCGACTATCTCAACGTTTAACGGTCCCGGCGATCCCTTAGGCCATTCAAAACAGATCCGCCATTGATCGTTGATATGAATGCTGTACTGCCCCTTACGGTCGCCAGCCAGCGCTTCGAAACGATTTCCGGGCAAAACAGCAAAGTCCTGCAGCGCTGTAGCAGCTTCCATCCTGTCGAGCTTTAGGCGTGCCGAGTGCTCAATTGCAGAGAATGTATTAATCCGTTTCCCGGCGGCGAAGTCTTTAGTGAGTTTGTCCCGATAGCTAACGATCATACAGCAGGTTAGCGTTCATTATGAGTTACGTCAAGCGTAATTAGAAATCTTGCTTTCGGACAGCGGCAATGATTGATTACTGAGTGATCGGGGTGGATCAGGTGTTTCGGAAATTGAAAAGTTCTAAATATTTTGTTTCAATTCGGAAGAAGGGAATTGAGACGTCGTGATGGTTGCCCAGTGCGGCATTGACCAAGTAATTCTCCCCAATCGTGGCGAGTATTCAAACCAAGTTTTGAAGACAGATGAGTCCGAAATAGAGCAAGAATAGGCAAACTGCGCCGCCTGATCGCATTCCAGATAACGTGAATTGCAAATGTAACTCCTTTAAAATGAGTGCCGAGGGTGGGAATCGAACCCACACGCCCCTTGCCAGGCCCAGGATTTTAAGTCCTGTGCGTCTGCCAGTTCCGCCACCCCGGCACATTTTCTTGCAGCAGTTTAGCTGGTCTCTCCCAGAATGTCATCCTGAAGATTCGAGATTCAAGATTTGAGATGGGAATGAACTTGAGGATTCTAAAATCAGAAGGTCTGATATACTCGGCAGCCATGGAGGATATGCGAATGGATCAAGCGGCGGAACAGGCATTTCGGGAGAGAGAACAGAGATTGGTGGATGCGGTTCAGTTGAAGACACCGGATCGGGTGCCGGTTTCGATGGGACTCAATTACTTTCCCGCGAAATTTACGGGAACAACGACGTGGGCGGCGTATTACGACTTCCCTAACTGGAAGCAGGCATACATAAAAGCGGCCCAATATTACGAGCCTGACCGTCTGCTCGTGGTCCCGAATCAATCGGGAAACGTGCTGGAAGCTCTCGATGTCCGCCAACTGCGGTGGCCGGGACACGGCGTGTCCCGCTACCATACGCACCAGTTCGTCGAAGGAGAATACATGAAGGGGGATGAATATGACCTCCTCCTCAACGACACTTCCGATTTCCTCGTGCGCTGCTATCTGCCGCGCGTCTACGGCATCCTGACTCCTGTGGGCAAACTGCCGCCGCTGAATATGCTGATGACGATGCTTCCCTTCAATACTCTCGCATCTCCGGAGTTTGTCGGGATGCTGGAAAAACTGACTCAAATCGCCAAAGAAGCGGTCCAGTGGCAAGCGGAAACATCCTCGCTGGTGCGCGAACTCACCGGGTTGGGCTATTTCTGCCGCAACGCGCCGCTCATGGCCGGAGCTCCATTTGACAGTATTTCCGATTTCCTGCGCGGCATGCGCGGCACGATGCTGGATATGTACCGCTGCCCGGACAAGCTCCTGCGAGCGTGTGACATGATGTGCCGCATCCAGCTGGAACGGATCGCCCAACTCCCGCAGGCGACAGAATTCACGCCCGCCTTCATGGCGCTGCACCGCGGCGCGCACGGGTTCATGTCGCTGAAGCAGTTTGAGATTTTCTATTGGCCCTACCTGCTGAAGGTCATCCACGCTCTCGCGGACAAGGGATACACACCGGATGTCTTCTTCGAGGGGGATTACAACTCCCGGCTGGAATACCTCGCGCAATTGCCAAAGGGAAAGGCGATCGCGCGTTTCGATCAAATTGATATGGCGAGGGCGAAGGAGATCCTGGGAAAGACCGTGTGTATTGCGGGAAATATGCCGGTTTCGATTTTGCAGGTCGGGACCGTGGACGACGTGAAGAAGAAATGCAAAGAGTTAATCGATGCCGCAGGGAAAGATGGCGGATATATCCTCGCTCCCGCGTCGGCACTGGATGAAGTGAATCCGGAAAACCTGAAGGCGATGATCGAGTTTACGAAGGAGTACGGTAAATATCGATAGGGATTTCGGTGCAATCGGAGTCGGTATCGGAATCGGGGTCGAATAGACAAAGCAAAAACCCGATCCCGATACCGATTCCGACCCCGAAAGATTGTTGTTTGCGGTGAGCGGTGAAGAGAGCTGCATCGCCCTTGCAGGGCTTAACCTAATTCCTATCCGTAACCCAGGGTTCCAGCGCCCGCTTCGCGTGCTCTTTCACCCTGGGCTTTGCTGCACCGTCCCTTCGGGACTGGTTAAATTTAGAAGACTGGCACCGAAATCCTCTAAGGCTCAAAGAGTGTGCTATTATTTGCGCCGCGAACAGAGGATCGAAGAATATATTTATGGCAACATCTACAACTGCAATGACAGAATCAGAAGAACGGAAGCTTCCCGAGGGATTCAGCATGGCCGGCCTGACGTTTGTGCTCGCCGCGCTCTCGTGGTTAGGCCCGTTTTCAATCGACACCTATCTCCCCTCCCTGCCGTCCATCAGCAAAAGCCTCGGCGCATCCGCTGCCCAGGTGCAGCAGACGATGACGGCATTTCTGGCATTCTTCGCCTTCATGTCCCTGTGGCACGGCGCCATTTCAGACGCCTACGGGAGACGGCGTCTGACGCTGATCTGCCTCGCCATTTTTGCCGTGGCGTCGCTAGGCTGCGCAACGGCCGTCAACCTGCACTTTTTGTTGTTCTTCCGCGCACTGCAGGGCGCCACGGCGGGCGCCGGGATGGTCGTCGGGCGGGCCGTCGTGCGCGACCTGTTCGAAGGAGCGGGGGCCCAGCGGCTCATGTCGCATGTGGCAACCATCTTCACGATTGCGCCCATCGTCGCACCCGTAGCGGGCGGATATCTGCAATCCTGGTTCGGGTGGAGATCGATTTTCATTCTGCTCATCCTGCTATCCACTTTCCTTTTGATCGCATCCTGGCGCTGGCTGCCCGAAACTCTGCCTCGCAACCAGCGACAACCGATGGCAGCCAAATATCTCGCACGCTCCTACTGGAATGTAATGACCTCGCCACCCTTCCTGCTGGCCTGCGCGTCCATGGGCTTCACGTCTGCGGGATTCTTCATTTACATCATGGGCGCGCCGCAGTTCCTGATGAAACACCTGCATCTGCGCGAGACCCAGTTTCTCTGGCTGTTCGGCCCGATGGCGGTGGGTATGATTGTCGGGGCGTGGATTTCGGGATATTGCGCCGGAAAGATATCGGGCAATAGAACGATTATGCTTGGGTACCTGGTCATGGCGATCGCGGCTATCGGCAATATTCTGCTCAACATATTTGTGCCGCCGATAGTGCCTTGGACGATCGTGCCGCTTGTCTTCTATGTAGTGGGGATGTCGATTGCCATGCCCAGCCTGACGCTTTTTACGCTGGACCTGTTCCCGTCACAGAAAGGCCTGGCGGCCTCCTGCCAGGGGGCCATCAGTCTTGGCGCCAACTCCGCCGCGTCGGCATTCGTCCCCCTGATTTGGGGCACGACACGGTCGATGGCCATGACGGAGATTGTGATGCTGATGATCGGCACCGTTGCCTTGCTGTTCTATTTCCCAGCCATGAAGCGCCATCAGGCGGCTGATTAGAATTTCGGTGACAGTCACCATAACTCCCAAATTGCGGAATAAGCAGCGGATTTAGTTCCCTCTCATATAATTTGGGAGTTATGGTGACTGTCACCGAAATTCCAAGAGGGCGGCTTTGGCAAACTCGCCCAGTTTGGCGCGGACGTTCACTGTCGCCATGGCGTCGTAGGTGGTCGCTTCAAGATTGACGATGACCAGCGAAGCGCCCTGCGAGAGCGCGATCATCGGCAGCTCCGCCGCAGGATAGACGACGAGCGAGGACCCGAATACCAAGCATTAGATCGCAGTTTTGCGCCGCCGCGACCGCGCCCTGCCACGCATCCTCGGGAAGCAGGTCCTCAAAAAGAACGACATCCGGCTTGATCGGCGCCGCGCACGCAGTACAACAAGGCACTCGCAACTGTCCCGATTCTATCCCGGAATAGAATGCCGACATGTCAAAGCCGGCGCGGCATTTCGTGCAGTGGCCCGTGCGAAATGTCCCATGCAGTTCATAGACTTTTCCGGAACCCGCGGCATGGTGCAATCCGTCGATATTCTGGGTTATCACGGCATCCAGCTTGCCCAGCTGCTCCAGCCGCACGAGCAGGCGATGCGCCAGCGTGGGCTCCGCGCGCGCGATCGTCGAAAACAGAGTTGCGCTGGCGCGATAAAAGCCCTCGGGATTCCGGCGGAATCCCGATGCCGACAGCTGTTCCAGGAGATCCGAGTCCTCCCACATTCCGCCCGGCCCGCGAAAATCCGGAATGCCCGCCTCCGTGCTGATGCCCGCGCCGGAAAGCGCAACAATTCGATTGGACTTGCGGATGAGACTGACTGCCTGCTCTGTGTCCACCATCGTTTTCATAAATCAGATTATAAACCGAAACTGGTTACAAGTCTGTACAGGTTATCAGGTTACAGGTTGCAAGTTGCAGGTTTTAGCCTGGAACTCTATCTAACCTGCAACCTGCAACCTGTAACTTCGAATAGTTGACTACAGCTTTTCTTCCACGCTGCGAATCTTGTCTTCCAGCGTCTGTTCCCGGTCCACTCCTTGTACCGAAGCGGAGCGTGCTGCTGATCCGCGGCGCTCCCATTTCATGAAGCGTTTGATGACACTCCTTGATCGCCTGCATGACCTGATCCCATTCGCCTTCGATATTTGTGCCATACCCGTGCAGCCGGATCTTCAGGCCGGCCTTCATGAGTATCTTTTCACATGCGGCGATATAAGACCCGAGGCTGACGCCAACACCTATCGGCACCACGCAAAGATCCGCAATTACTTTCATCGTCAATCTCCCCGTTTCGGCTTGCCCTGTTTCAATGTTACATCCGGAAGCGGGGAGTAGCTAGGCTCAGCTGTCAGCTTTCAGCTATCAGCAGTCTCGCGGCCTTGGTCTCAGGCTTTGCTGCGTTGCCTGAGCAGAACTGATCCTGGCTGATGTACTATGCTGATAACTGAAAGCCGTTAGCTGATAGCTGACAGCCGATAGCTGAAGCTGAATGCCGACGGCGGCCCACAGTGCTATAATCGCGGGATATGAATAGCCGGAATGGGATGTCGCTGGCCAGAGCGTTGCGTGTGGAACGGGGAGACGTGGTTTCATTCGTCGGGGGAGGCGGCAAAACAACGTCGATGTTCCGGCTGGCGACTGAGCTGAGCGCCGCGGGTTTTCGGATTGTTTCCACCACAACGACGCATATCAGCAAGGAGCAGGTTCACTTTGCGCCCGCCTCCATTGCGCTGGATGAGGTGGATCTCCTGGAATCGCGCCTGGACCAGCATGGGCACTGCCTCGTGATAGGGCCGCCCGACGGCAAAGGCCGGGTCTTCGGGGCATCGTCGGAATTGATTGACGCGCTTCACGCGCGCGCCGATGTGGACGTTGTTTTAGTGGAAGCGGATGGGAGCCGGTCGCTGCCTTTCAAAGCGCCCGGCCCGCACGAACCGGTAGTCCCGAAAGCAACCACGATCCTGGCGCCCGTCGCGGGAATGAACTCTCTGGGCCAGCCCCTGGATGAGGCTCACGTCCATCGATCGGAGATTGTGGCAGCTCTCTCGCAGCAGTCGCTCGGAAGCCCGATTACCGCGCAGACGCTGGCCCGCGTGCTGTCTCATCCGGAAGGAGGAGCCAAGCATTGCCCTGCTCGAGCACGGCTCGTGCCGATCCTGAACAAAACCGACACCGATGACCGCTATGCTGCCGGCAGGTGAGGCGGCACACGCGCTGCTCGCAAATGCGGCCGTCGACGCCGTAGTCCTCAGCTCCATGCAACAGGATCCCCCTGTCCGGGAGGCCTGGTCGCACACGGCGGGAATCGTGCTTGCCGCCGGCAAAGCGACCCGCTATGGCGCCGCAAAGCAGGCTCTCCCATGGAATGGCGAAACCCTGGCGGCGCATGCAGCACGCATTGCATTGGATGCAGGCCTGGATCCCGTGATTGTCGTACTGGGCTATCAAGCAGAATCGGTCGAAAAATCACTGGCCGGGCTTGCCGGTCCACCCGGTTTTCAACTCCGACTTTGAAGCGGGGCAAAGCACGTCTCTGCGCAAAGGATTGGAAGCGTTGCCAGCCCGAACAGGCGCGGCAGTCTTTCTGCTTGCCGACCAGCCTCTGATTACGGCGGACATCCTAAGAACAATCGTGCAGGCACACCGACAGTCCTTCGCTCCAGCCTGTGTCCCGATATTCGAAGGACGTCGCGGCAACCCTGTGCTTTTTGACAAAGCGCTTTTCCGCGAGCTCAAAGAAATGCGCGGCGACACCGGCGGCCGGGAGTTGCTCGACAAGTATGCGAGTGCGGTGGTTGCGGTTCCGGATGCGCGAGTGCTGCTGGATATTGATACGCCCGAGGAGTATGAATTCAGGAGTCAGCAATTCAGAAGTCAGGAATCAGGAATTAGCGGTCAGGCAGCCACCGCACAGCGGTAATCGAGGCTATTCTGCATTAGATGTGGATCCCATATCAGGCCGCCGTTTTTATTCTGACTCCTGGCTCCTGAATTCTGAATTCTGTCTTCAAGGAGATTAAACGATGCCCAAAACCCCTACTATCTTTGAATGCCAAAGCTGCGGATACTCCTCGGCCAAATGGCTCGGGCGTTGCCCGGACTGTGGCGGCTGGAATTCATTTGTCGAGGAGAAGCGCCCCAGGTCCGGAGATGTTTCCGTTCATCGTCGCAGCGAAACGAAAGCAACCCGGCTGACCGATGTGGTGATCGAAGCCACTCCGCGGATTGAAACGCGCAACCCCGAATTCGATCGTGTGCTCGGAGGCGGTCTTGTTCCGGGCTCACTGGTCCTGCTTGGAGGCGAACCGGGAGCAGGCAAATCGACTCTGCTGCTGCAGATCGCCCACAGCCTGCAGGGGGAGGGCCGCCGCGTTCTCTATGCTTCAGGCGAGGAATCGATGCAGCAGATCAGGATCCGCGCGGACAGGCTTGAAGCCTTGAAAGGACCCGGAGACCCGGATCCGGCAAAGGATGTCTACCTTTTGGCCGAATCGAATCTCGAGAACATCCTCGCGGCGGTGGAGGAAGTGCAGCCGGCGGCAATCGTGGTGGACTCCGTGCAGACCACCTATTCCGAGGCGCTCGACTCGGCGCCGGGAAGCGTCAGCCAGGTGCGTCATGTCGCGATGCAATTTCTTAATCTCGCGAAGTCGCGGGACCTGTCTGTGTTCCTGATCGGACACATCACGAAAGACGGCAGCATCGCGGGACCGAAAGCGCTGGAGCACATCGTGGACGTGGTGCTTTATTTCGAAGGGGAGCGCAACCAGAATCACCGGATTATCCGCGCCGTAAAAAACCGTTTTGGAGCGGCGAACGAAGTCGGCATCTTCGAGATGACTTCGCGGGGATTGATCCCGGCCGCGAACCCTTCCAGCCTGTTTCTGCTCGAAAGGGAAAAGATATCGGCCGGAAGCGCCGTCGTGTGCGCTCTCGAAGGGACGCGGCCCTTGCTGGTCGAGGTTCAGGCGCTTGTCGTCGCCACACAATACGGCACCGCCCGCCGCGTGGCGACGGGCGTGGACTACAACCGCATCTCCGTGCTGGTGGCGATGCTCGAAAAGCAGCTGGGGATCCAGATGGCGGGATGCGATATTTTCGTGAACGCCGCCGGGGGGCTCGAGATCGACGAGCCCGGTTCCGACCTGGCGATTTTTGCCGCTATTCTCAGCAGTTTTCGCAACCGCCCGTTGCCTTCTCACACCGTGCTGTTGGGAGAGTTAAGTCTCGCAGGGGATGTGCGTCCCATAGGTCAGGTGCATCTGCGTGTGCGTGAAGCCGCGGCCATGGGTTTCCGCAAATGCATCCTGCCTGCCGGGAATCTCCCCCTGGTGGATCCCGTGGAGGGAATCGAACTGGTCCCCATGAGCACCGTTGCCGAGATATCGGACCTGCTCTTTACATAGGTAAATATGTGGGTTGGGGCTTCAGAGACTGTCTAACGGTTGCCATCTGGGAGCGCCGGCGTCTCGCTTTTTGCAGGGCGAAGCTTTCGGAGTGCGGCAGCTTGCTGCCGCTTTCAATAAACAGGTGAAAAACATGGATTTTAGGCGTTTTTTAAAGCGGCAGCGAACAGCCGCCCATCTCCCAAGGCGCCCTGCGGGCGCAAAAAGTATGCGGCATTGGGCGTCTCGCCGGCATGAATAAAGAATGACCGCGATATCAATTCTAAAAGCTTTGCCGGCGAGACGCCGGCGCTCCCAGGGAAAGGCTGTTAAATATTCGCCAAACCGCCAACCGTTGGACGGCCTATGAAGCCCGGACCCATTTGTTTTCGAATGGTCAACGCTCTCCTGCAGCCTTGATGACTTCCCTGAAAATGGGGTTGGACGTCAGGAACGTGATCTCACTGGCCCGCGTCTGATTGATATCCTCTTTCGGGAAAGAAGCCAGGATGGCTTCCATTCGCTCCGCAACACCTTCCTTGAATTCGGGGTGCGTGAAAATATACAGGTCGTTGCGCCGGATGCCGCGCAGCACTCTTTCGCCGCATTCTTCAATGCTCATCCAATTGGGAGAATTCTGGACGGTTCGCGAGTTGCCGCTCCATTTCCACATACCCGCTGTCTTTTCTAAACTCCGCGGGACGCAAAAGACCGACCTGGCCAATATTGGTCGCCACCGGGCCCGGGGCAGAAAGCCGAAACGCCGATGTTGTCTGCAGCCAGCTCGCCGCGCATCGCCTCGCACATTCCGATGACGCCCGCTTTGGCGGTGGAATAAATCGGGCTTTCGGCGAGCGGCAGCATTCCTCCCATCGAGGAAGTGGTGACGATGTGGCCTCCCTCACCATGGTTTGAGGATGCGGGGCAGAAAAGTCTGAATTCCATTGACCACGCCGCCGATCATCACGCCCAGGGCCCAGTCCCAATCTCCGAATTTCGCAAGCTTTATTGGTCCAAGCACTCCGATGCCGGCATTGTTGCAGAGAACGTGCACTTTGCCGAACACCCGCTCGGTTTCATCCGCAGCCCGGGCGAACGCTGCGCGATCGGTCACATCCAACCGGAGGTGGTGGACAGTATTGTCCAATCCCTTCTGCTTGAAATAGGCGATGGAATCTTCAAGGTGATCCTGGCGGAAATCAGAGATCACAACTCTCATGCCGGCATGGACAAATGCGATTGCCATGCCCAGCCCGATGCCGCTGGCTCCTCCGGTGATAAAGGCGACCTTCCCTTCGACGTTTTGCATAATTCCATCTCCTGTCGACCATAACCGTTCAGGATCTTCGGGATACCGTGAAATAAGTCTAATAACCGGGGCATTGCGGATTCAAGCAAAAACAACACCCCAACAAAACTATAAACCCAAAGGTTTCAAATATGTTGGAGCAAAAAAGAGGCGGGTATGCTACATTTGATCTAAGGTGTAGAAGGTCATTTATTGGCCGGGAAAGTCCCGGTCGGTTTTTCTACCAGGAACCGTCGGATGAGACGGGGAGATATTATTACAATGATCATCGGCCATCTTCCTGCTATTGATTGGATCGTTGAGGGGAAAGGGGTTCTGGTCTTCCTGATCATCTGGCAATTAATAAACTATTCCATTGATACTAAGTGGATCATGTCGAAGGAGTTCATCGATGGATCTCTGGATAATACGAGCACTTTTATTCGCCGCTATACTGGCGGGTGGGCACTTCATCCGCCCTTTTGGACACAATATTCCCCTGACGCTTACGGTTAGCGCGGCGCTCGGGCTTGTCATACTTCTCATAGAAATTCGGATCCGCAAGCTTTCCATAAAAACTTTGCTGGGAGCGGCTCTGGGTTCCATTCTGGGAATCATTGGCGCAAGCCTGATCAGTATGATCATCGCGCGCATGAGCTTCATGACGTCGCAGACGGAGACGTTTGTACAGCTGCTGCTTCTGATAATCATGACGTATGTGGGGCTGGTTGCCGGCGCGCATAAAGGCGAATATCTGGACCTGTCGTCGTTCGGGGGGGTTTTCAACGACAGCGCCATGCGGAAGTACGGCAAGGTGCTGGACACCAGCGTCATTATTGACGGGCGCGTGGCCGACATCTGCAAGACAGGATTTCTGGAAGGAACGCTGATCGTCCCGCACTTCGTGCTGCGCGAGTTGCAGCAGATCGCCGACAGCGCGGATTCCGCCAAGCGAAACAGGGGCCGGCGCGGACTGGACGTCCTGGAAAAAATCAAAGGGGTCCCGGGAGTCGCGGTTCAGATCATCGAGAAAGACTATCCTGATGTGAAGGAAGTGGATCTCAAGCTGATCGAGCTGGCAAAAGAGCTGGGGGCCAAGATCGTCACCAACGATTTCAATCTCAACAAAGTCTCGCAGCTCCGCGGCGTGGACGTCCTCAACATCAATGAGCTGGCAAACGCGCTGAAGCCGGTCGTGCTTCCCGGAGAGACCATGAAGGTCTTCATTCTCAAGGAAGGGAAAGAATACAACCAGGGAGTCGCGTACCTCGATGACGGCACCATGGTCGTTGTCGACAATGCGCGCCGCATGATAGGCAAGACTATCGCGACGCAGGTTACTTCGGTGCTGCAGACCACCGCGGGCAAAATGATCTTCGGACGCTTTCCGGAAGAATCGGAAACAGCGGCCGCCAGCCAGCAGAGCCGGCCGGACCGTCGAATGTATGAGAAACCTCCTATTCCGACCCGTATCATCAACGAAGAGGAGAAGGATCGGATCAAGGGGCGGTAGCATTGGATGCTAACCTTGGAAGGACTTGTAGGGAAATGAAGGTTGCTGCCGTCATTGCCGCAGGCGGAACCGGGATACGCATGAATGCGTCCGTTCCCAAGCAATTTCTTGAAATCGCCGGCAAACCGATTTTTCTTCACACCATCGAACGCATTGCTTCGCTGGAAGAAGTCATTCAAATAATTCTTGCCTTGCCGGAAGCGCACATACCCGCGGCCGCCGCAATCCTAAGCGGGCTTCGGGTGCGAATTGCCGCGGAATGCGTCGCCGGGGGAAGCAATCGCCAGGAATCGGTGCACCGGGGCGTGCGCCATGCGCATTCGGCAGCAGATGTTATAATGGTCCACGATGCGGTGAGGCCGGTTTGCGACCGGGACACGATGCGGCGCGTCCTGGATGCGGCATGGGAGACGGGCGCGGCCGTGCCCGGGCTTCCGGCTACCGAGACTATCCAGCGCGTGTCCCGGAAGGGGCGCGTGCTTGCGACGCCGCCGCGCGCGGAGCTTTTCGCGATCCAGACGCCCCAGGCGTTTCACGCAGGGATTTTGCGGTCGGCTCTCGATCGAGCCGAAGCGGCAGGCTTTATCGGAACCGATGAATCTTCCGTCGTGCGCTGGGCGGGACACCAGGTAACGGTCGTCCCCGGCTCGCCGGATAACATTAAAATTACGCGTCCTATGGATCTCGAAATCGCGGAACGATTGATCTCAGGAAACTCGCGGACAGAGGATGGCGCGGATATGGGCGAATCGAGGCTGCGCGTTGGACAGGGGATCGATTTCCACCGCCTGGTTGAAGGACGCAAATTGATACTGGGCGGGGTGGAGATACCCTTCGCGCTGGGACTGGAAGGGCACTCCGATGCCGATGTCCTTGCGCATGCCATTTGCGACGCGCTGCTGGGCGCCGCGGCCATGGGAGACATCGGGCAACACTTTCCGGATACCGATCCGGCGCACCGGAACCGGTCCAGCCTCGAATTCCTGCGCGCGGTGAGAGCAAAGATTGAAGCAGCCGGGTGGATGATCCAAAATGTGGACGCCACACTGCTCGCGCAGCGTCCAAAGTTGATGCCGCATGCTCCAGCGATGAAGAAGAATATCGCCCTGGCGCTTGGAATCGGCGTTGCTGCGGTGAGCGTCAAGGCAACGACAACCGAAGGAATGAATGCGGAAGGCCGTGGGGAGGGAATCTCCGCCCAGGCCATCGCGCTTCTTCAAAAAAGATGAACAACCGCGAATTGCAAAAAAAGACGTCATTATAAGGTGTGATACCGTTTAACGTTTGTGGTCGCTTTTAGGATATTGCCATGAATTCCGAGAATACCGTTCGCGTGCGTTTCGCGCCCAGCCCCACAGGCTATCTACACGTGGGGAATGTCCGGACCGCGCTGTTCAACTGGCTCCTGGCGGGGCATTACCACGGGACCTTCATTCTGCGGATCGAAGACACGGACGCGGAGAGGAGCAAGCCGGAATACGAGAAACAGCTCCGGGACGATCTTCTCTGGCTGGGGCTCGAATGGAATGAAGGGATCGGCAAGGAGGGGGCATTCGGGCCGTACCGGCAAAGCGACCGGTATGATATTTATCAGAAATACGCACAACGGCTGCTGGATGAAGACAAGGCCTTCCGGTGCTTCTGTTCCGAAGAGGAATTGGAGCAGGTCCGCAAACAACAGCTGGATAGCGGCGAAACAACGGTCTATTCCGGGAAGTGCCGCAACCTCTCCGCAGAGGAGATTCGAGGCGCAGCGTCAAGGCCGGAATGCCTTATACGCTGCGATTGCGCGTGCGGCCCGGGACAGTGGGATTTACCGATCTCGTTTTCGGCAGGATCGAAATCGAGACCGCCCAGATCAGCGATCCGGTTCTCGTGCGCAGCGATGGCATCCCGACCTACAATTTCTGCTGCGTGATCGACGACTTCCCTGATGCAGTATCTCGCACGTCATCCGGGGCGACGGGCACCTGTCGAACACGCATCGCCAGATACTGATCTATGAGGCGCTGGGTGCGCCTGTTCCGCTATTCGCCCATTTATCCACAATCCTCGGCCCCGACGGGCAGAAACTAAGCAAGCGCCACGGAGCCACATCGGTGGAAGAATTCCGCCGTCAGGGATATCTGCCGCAAGCTCTCGCCAACTACCTTGCGCTTTTGGGATGGTCGCCGCCTGTGGATGGACAGGAGATAATGTCTCTGGATGAAATCACCGGCCAGTTCGATCTTTCCAGGGTCCTGAAAAGCCCTGCCATTTTCGACCAGGCAAAACTGGACTGGATGAACCGCAACTATATCAATAAAACGGACAGCAGTGCGCTCGTTGAAACCGCCCATGTTTTTTTTGTCGAGGCGGGACTCGTGCCGGCGCAGATGGACCCGAGATGCGTGCATGGCTGGCCCAGGTGATCGACCTGGTGAAAACGCATGTGGATCATCTGGATCAGCTCCCCCGTGAAGCGGGCATCGTTTTTGCGTTTGAGACAGCACCGCCCGAAATCGATGACGGCGCCCGTGAAGCTCTCGGAAATCCGGAAGGAAAAGCCGTAGCGCAGGAATTCATGCGCTTGGCGGATGAAAAAGAAAACCTGACGGTCGAGTCCTATCGCGACATAGTCGGACAGGTGAAGGCCAATACGCATCAAAAGGGGCGCAATCTCTTTCATCCTATCCGTGCGGCGTTGACGGGGCACGGCTCAGGCCCGGAGATGGAAAAACTGATCCCGTTGTATGAGAGCGGGAGCAGGCTGAACTTGCCCCGCAAGGTGATGTCCTGTCGCGAACGTCTTCACGCGGTCCTGGATTCACTTACATAAATTAATATGTCTGTTTTGCATGGAATCAATGCGGTCGCGGAGGCGATCAAGGCCTCTCCTGGAAAAATCGAGCGGATTTGCGTCGAACGCAGCCAGAAGAATCCTCGAATCCAGGAAATTATCGAACTGGCCAGGCAAAGCCACATTCGCATTTCCTTCGAAGAAAAATCCTGGCTGGACCGGAAAGCCGAGGGCGCCCGTCACCAGGGGATTCTTTGCTTCGCGGCCGAGATGGCCACGCTGGACACCGAGGATATTTTGGAGCAGGCGAAGTCGCCCGGACTCCTGGTCATCCTGGACGGGATCGAGGATCCCCATAATTTGGGCGCCATCCTGCGCTCCGCGGAAGCGGCCGGCGCCGATGGAGTTTTTCTTCCCCAGCATCGCAGCGCCGCATTGAGCGCCGCCGTTGTCACGGCCAGTGCCGGCGCTGCATCTCACATCAAGCTGGCGCGCGTTACCAACATCGTGCAGCTCATTGAATCCCTGAAAAAAAGGGGATACTGGGTGGCGGGCCTTGATGCGGCCGGCAGCGCATCTCTTTGGGAAATCGACCTTACCGTGCCAACCGCATTGGTCCTGGGCAGCGAGGGAAGCGGCCTGCACAGACTCGTCAAGGAAAGATGTGATTTTGTCGTTTCCCTGCCGATAAGAGGGGCTGTGAGTTCGTATAACGTCAGCGTTTCCGCTGGCATTGCATTGTATGAAGCTCTTCGCCAGCGGACGCCTAAAGGACACAAGTAGCAGGGATTATGCCAGTCCTCGAAATCGAAAACCTGACCAAGGATTTCTCAGTCGGCTTCTGGAAGAAGCATCCGGTCCGCGCACTGGATAATCTGTGCCTTGAAGTGCATCAGGGAGAGATCTTCGGCTTCCTGGGCCCGAACGGAGCCGGCAAAAGCACGACCATCAAACTCCTGATGCATCTGCTGCATCCGACTTCCGGAACAGCCCGGATCCTCGGACAACCCGTGGATGCCGTCTCGATGCATCAGTCCATCGGATATCTTCCTGAAAATCCCTATTTCTACGATTACCTCACTCCGCTGGAGCTGTTGACCTATGTAGGCAAGCTTTTTGGCTTGCGCCAACCTGCCCTGTCCAAAAAGGTGGATGCCCTCATAGAGAGCGTGGGGTTGAGTCATTCACGCAATCTTCAACTGCGCAAGTTTTCCAAGGGAATGGTGCAGCGCATCGGAATCGCCCAGGCACTTATCAACGACCCGGAAATTGTGTTTCTTGACGAACCGATGTCAGGATTGGATCCCCTGGGACGGATGGACGTCCGCCGGATCATTGCATCCCTCAAAGCCCGCGGCGTAACGGTATTTTTCAGCTCTCATATTCTTCCTGATGTCGAGGCGCTGTGCGATCGCGTGGCGATATTGAACAAGGGGAGGCTGCAGGAACAGGGCGCGCTGGAAGAAATCCTCAAGGTCAGGATTGAAGGGCATGACGTGATTCTTTCGGGCTGGACCGAAGCGCACATGAGCAATATCCGGAAATTTTCGGGGGAAGTGAGGCCGATGGGCGATCGTCTCCACCTGCGCGTAAGCGATCCGGAAAAGATGGAAGGCCTGCTTGCGTTCGTTTTTTCGAACAAACTGGAGCTGATCTCGCTGAATCCGATCCGGCCTTCGCTCGAAGAATATTTTCAGTCGTTAGTCGCCAGTCGTTAGTCGGATTACTAACGACGAACGACTGCGGACTAACGACTGCCGACTAACGACTATGAAGAACATGTTGGGACGCGTTTTGGCAATTGCGGGGAATACCTATCGCGAGAATATTCGCGACAAGATCCTCTACAATCTGATCCTCTTTGCACTGATCATGATCCTCAGCTCGCTTGCGCTCGGCCGGCTGACGCTCGGGAATGAAGACAAGGTCATCCTCGACCTGGGCTTGGCTTCCATTTCCATCTTCGGCATGCTCATCGCCATATTTATTGGGATCAGCCTGGTTTATAAGGAACTGGAAAAGCGAACGGTTTATGCGTTGCTCGCAAAGCCCGTGCACCGCTATGAATGGATTCTCGGCAAATATCTGGGATTGCTTTTTACTCTCCTGGTGAACCTGGCGGTCATGACGGTGGGGCTGGCGCTGGCCATGCTCTATACGGGCGGGATTCAGGCTGGGGGATATTTGCGTCTTCTGCCTGCCGTTTACCTGATCTTTCTATCGCTCGCTCTTATTACCGCCCTGGCGCTGCTCTTCTCAACGTTTTCCTCTCCCTCCCTCTCCGCCATCTTCACATTCTTTCTCTGGATCATCGGACATTTTGGCAACGATCTCCTGAGCTTCGGAAAACTCACCGAATCCGCATCCATAAAAGGGCTGTGCCGGGTCCTGTATTATGTAATCCCCAACTTGTCGAATTTTGCATTCCTGGACAGCCGCAGCATTCATCCAGAGCGCCGGCCATTTCCAGCCGATCGATCCCTTCGCCATTGTATGGGCTACGATATATTGCGTGGTGTACTGCGCATTCCTCGTTGCGCTGGGCACCGCGATCTTCATGCGCCGGGATTTTAAATGAAAGCGGACCGGGCAAGACATACAGGGCAACCGTGGCTTTTTTTAGGACTATGCCTTGTCTGTGCCGTCCTGGTCAAACCGGTTCAGGACCGTTTCGAATCGCGCCGCGGCGAACCGGAGCCGGAGCCCGACTTGCTTTACTTCAGCTCTCCCGCAGCCCTGAAAATCATGGCATTGGGCTATGACAGCCTGCTTGCGGATTTCTACTGGATGCGGACCATCCAATACTACGGGCGCCGCGAAGAGGCGGACAAACGTCCGGTGCGATACAAGAACCTATCGACGCTCCTCGACATCACTACGACGCTGGACCCGAATCTTGAGGACGCCTACCGCGCGGGCGCCATCTTTCTGGCCGACCCGGATCCGATTGGCGCCGGACAGCCTCATGAAGCATTGAAACTGCTGGACAAGGGGATACGCGCGCATCCGCAGGACTGGCGTCTGTATTACGACAAAGGTTTTATCTATTACTCGTTTCTTCAGGATTACAGGGCTGCCGGAGAAACCTGGCTGGCCGCGAGCAGGCTTTCGTCTGCGCCGGCCTGGATGGCGGGCCTTGCCGCGATGTCGATGTCAAAAGGCGGCGCCTTCGAAATTGCGCTGGCCTTATGGCAACGGCAGTATCAGGAATCGAACCGCAAGGATATCAGGGAGAATGCCAGGAACCATCTTTTAAGCTTCCAGGTGGCAAGGGATCTATGGACGCTGGAACTCCTCCTGGAGAAGTTCCGGAAGGCAACAGGTTCTTATCCGAAAAATCTGCAGGAGCTGTCGCGCGCGCAAAAGCGCCCGTGCACAACCGTGGATCCTTCAGGCATTCCCTACGAGTATGATCCTCAAACCGGAAATGTCTGGCTCAGCCTGGAATCCAAAGTCAAATATCTCAGCGTCCCACAAACCTATAAAGAGCAATTACGAATTGACGAATGACGAATGACGAATTAAAACATACGAGGATGATTAGGCAGCGTCCCAATAACCAGGCTGCTTTCAAATCGCCAATCGTTCATCGTAAATGGATTTATTTCACAAGTGCTTTTGCGGTCAACCGCAGTTCTGAATCCCACACCGCCCAGTATTTTTCAATTCGTCAATTCGTAATTCGTAATTAGGTTTTTTCCTGCCAGGGTTACTTTGTCGCAGTCCAGTGCTTTTGCGGTCAACCGCAGTTCTGAATCCCACACCGCCCAGTATTTTTCAATTCGTAATTCGTAATTCGTAATTCGTAATTCAGGTTTTTTCCTGCCAGGGTTACTTTGTCGCAGTCCAGTGCTTTTGCGGTCAACCGCAGTTCTGAATCCCACACCGCCCAGTATTTTTCAATTCGTAATTCGTAATTCGTAATTCAGTTTTTCCTGCCAGGGTTACTTTGTCGCAGTCCAGTGCTTTTGCGGTCAACCGCAGTTCTGAATCCCACACCGCCCAGTATTTTTCAATTCGTAATTCGTAATTCGTAATTCGTAATTAGGTTTTATCCTGCCAGGGTTACTTTGTCGCGGCCGGCGCTCTTGCTGCGATAGAGGGCTTTGTCGGCCGCTTCCACCAGCGCTTTTGCGGTCCGGCCGTGATCCGGGAAGATCGCGACTCCCATAGACGCGGTGATGCGGCCGAGCGGGTGGCCGCGGTAGTGAATGTCGAGGCGTTGAATAGCTTCTTTGAAAAATTCCGCGCGCTGCCGGGTGACGGCCCCGGTTCCTTCCGGCAGGATGAGCGTGAACTCCTCTCCGCCGTAGCGGCAGGCAATGTCCTCGCCGCGGATGTTTCCTCTCAACAAAGCCCCGAGTTCTTTCAGGAGCAAGTCGCCCGCATCATGCCCGAAGTTGTCATTGAAATATTTGAAATGATCGAGGTCCATCATGATCATTCCGAGGGGTCGCTGGTTGCGGGCAGCCCTCTTGATTTCCAGTTCCAGGGATTCCTCCATAAACCTTCGGTTGAAGAGCCCGGTCAGAGGATCGCGGATCGACTGGCTGCGGAGAGTTTCGTGCAGTCTCAGGTTCGACAGCGCCATGGCTATATGTTCGGACATGGTCACGGCCATGCGCTGTTTGGTTTCCGTCATTTTAATAGTGTCCGGCTGCACGAGGTGCAGCACGCCGATGGCCTCGCTTTGTGCCATCATGGGAATGCACAGATAGCCGTCCGTCGGGGGATGGTGGACATGCCTGCATATCAGACCGGAGCGGGAATTCTCAACCCAGTGCAGCCGGCCGCGGCGCAGCGCCCAACATTCCTGGGGAGCAAATACGCGTTCCGCCAGTGCGGGGTCTCCCCACATGGCAACCGATTCCACCGAGTTGCGCGACGGAGCGATGACATAAAGCGCTCCGACCTGCACGGGAAAAATTTGCTGCGCCACGCGAACTATGACGTTGTAGGCCTCTTCCAGGGTAAAGCAGGCGCGCAGAATGTCGCCCATGTCGTTGAGCAGGGTCATTTCACGCGTGCGCTGCTCGAGCTCGGACACCCAGGCTTCAAGCTTCAGGTTCGCTTCATGGAGGGCCTCCTCCGTTTTTTTGCGCTTGGTGATGTCGCGCGCAATTCCCTGAACCCCTATGGCCTTTCCCCCGCGATATACCGGCCGTGAACTGACGCCCAATGCGATCAGGGTTTTATCCTTCCCGATAATTTCCATTTCGAAATTGAGCGGGACTTCCCCGGCGACCCGTGGATCCAGCATCCTCCGGCCCAACGGCGAATACTCCGGCGCAATAACATCGGTAATTTTCAGTTCCAGGGCTTCCGCCACCGTATAGCCGGTGATTCGTTCGACGGCCCGGTTGACCGACAATATTTTCCCGCTGAAGTCATAGGTGAAAATAATGTCGTTGGCGTTTTCGAAAAACTCGCGGTACAGCTCCTCACTTTCAAGGATTGAGCTTTTCAAGCCACAGCCGGACATCTTGCGCGCCGCAACTTCCTTGTGATTGCCTGAAGATCTCCGCCAATTGGGGCTCGCTTCGAACCAGCGACAGGAAATTTTCGCGGACGACCGGGTGGTCTTCGCAATTCACTTCCGGATGCGCTTCTATCCACACATGACACGTTTTGACACCGGCAAGGAAAGCGATGAGGCGGGCATAGTTGGAAGGCCCGAGGATCTCTTTCAGTTCTGCGGCGCAGCGCACCGATTCCTTCAGTCCCGAGAAAAACTGCGGCACAGCAGACCATCAGTTTCTCATCAAATTCCGGATCCCCGACTGGCCAGACGTCTACCGGATGGGGATATTGCGCCAGAGTTTCAAAGACGTGTTCGAGGTTGTCCGCGGCCAGATCGGGACCTTCCAGCAAAAGCTCGATTTCCCGCGCCGCCATTCCCAGCTTGTAGAGCATGCATGCATGGGTAACGATGAAGTAGGAAGACGCGCAATATTGCGCAAGTATTGTCGAAAGCTTTTCTTTATAGAGTTCGGGCAGCGGATTGTCGTAATAGCAGGAGAACTGCTGGGACCAGAGACCCTCCAGCAGAGGAGGCGATGCCAGTGCCGGGGCAAAAAACGGCGGGAAGAATCCGAGACGACTTTCAATCTCCGCTCTTATCTGATCGGTCGTGCGCTCAGGCCGGCGCACACTCGCAGTCGTCAAACCGGAATCGAGACGTTTTAAATCCTCCAGCTTCTCCCACAGAGGATCGAGTTCTCTGCCGGACCCGCTTGCGTCGTTCATTTTGAGCTGATTCCGTCGAGCATAACAGGCTGCATGTGGATCTCTATCCGCACAGCATCCGCGTTGCCTTTGTGAAATTGTAATGGGTAAGGGGAGAGCAATATACCCGAGCGATCATTCTGGACTATCCCCAGTAAAACACAAGAAAATAATCTCATTTCCCTCACAAACCAACGCTTCCACGTTACACGTTACAGGTTCCAAGTTACAGGTTGCAGGTTCCAAGTTACAAGTTGCAGGTTTAAGTACAGATTGAACAGGCTTTAACTTGAAACCTGTAACCTGCGAACCTGTAACTTGGAACCTGTAACTTGGAACCTGTAACTTGGAACCTGTAACTTGTAACCTGATTGCAACCTGCCACTAATTGGAACCACAATGCTGGATTAGATGGCGATTACGATTTGGTTCCCGCCACTGCCCCGCGCTCGGTTTAGTGCTGCCTCTGCCGACCGCATCAGGGCTTCAACAGTCTGCCCGTTTTCCGGAAAAACGGCCAACCCCACGGACGCCGATATGTGTCCGACGATCTCGCTTTGGTTTTTTACCTCCAGGCCCCGTACCTTGTCGAGCAAGACTTCCGCCCGCTTCTTGCTGACTTCATAGTCGGCATTGGGCAGGATCAGAGTGAAAGTCTGATCGGCAAACCTGCAGGCGATATCTCCTTTCCGGACATTTCCCTGAAGGAGCATCCCGGTTCTGCGCAAAATGGAATCACCCACATCCCCCCCGTAACTGTCATTCAGCAGCTGGAAATTATCCAGCGACAGCATGATTACGCTGAGCGGGTGCGGTGTCCGCGCGGCGCGGCGCAACTCAAGCTCCAGCGCTTCTTCCATGAAACTTCGATTGAAAAGGCCTGTCATTTGATCGCGAATCGACTGGTTGCGCAAAGTCTCATGCAGTCTCAGGTTTGACAACGCCATGGCGACGTGCTCTGCCATGGCAATCGCCGATCTCTGTTTGGCCTCAGGCATCTGGGCATCTTCCGGCTGCGCTAAATGCAGAATCCCCACGGCTTCGCTTTGCGCCATCATCGGAACGCATATATAACCCTTGGGCAGCGGTGCATGCACATGTTTGCAGAGAAGACCGACGCTCGTGTCTTCCACCCAATGCACCTTCCCTCTGCGCAAAGCCCAGCAATCATCGGGGGAAAACGTAAGCTCCATCTTTGAGGTATCGCCCCACTCCGCAACAGCTTCGACGATGTTGCGCAAGGGGCCAAGGACATAAAGGGCGCCGCCCAGCACAGGGAAGATTTCCTGGGCAACCCGCACAATCACCTCATAGACTTCTTCTGTCGTGAGACAAGCCCGCAGTACGTCTCCCATTTCGCTCAGCAGGGTCATCTCACGCGTGCGCTTCTCGAGATCCCGGACCCACGCCTCAAGTTTCCTGTTTGCCTGCTGCAGCGCTTCGTCCACCTTTTTCCGTTCCGAAATATCCCGGGCAATACCCTGAATTCCAATCGCTTTGCCTTGCTGGAATATAAGACGGCTGCTCACTTCAAGAGTGACGCGACTGCCGTCCTTTGCCAGGACTTGGAGCTCCTGAAAAACGGGGGATTCGGCGACCAGCTGACGGGACACCATCCTTCGGGCAACCTGCTGAAATTCCGGAGCCACCCACTGGCTGAACTTCATTTGAAGGGCTTCGTCCCGGGTGTATCCAGTGATCCGCTCTGCGGCTTTGTTGACGGAAGTGATTTTCCCGGCCATGTCATGCGTGTACACCATGTCGTACGCATTATCGAACAGCTCTTCATAGCGGTTCTCGCTGATGCGCCTTGCATCTTCGGCCAGCTTGCGTTCGGTCACATCACGGATGATCGCGAGGCCGCCGATGGCTTCGCTGCTTTGGATATCCAGCATCGGACCATAAAATCCTTCAAAGCACATTGGGCGGGTGGTGCCGGGAATTGTATAGCTTTTATCCCGGGATATCCTCTTTTCTCCGTTGAGCGCAGCTGCGAAATTGGCATCCTCTCCAAGTTCTTTCAGAAATGGGCACGCGTGGAAGGCATGTTTGCCCAGAGTCTGCTTTGCGCTGATGCCGAAAATTCTCTCCATGCCGGGATTCCACACGGTAAAAAAACAATCGCGGTCAAACGCAAAAATGCCGTCTACGCTGCTGTTGATAAGCCTTTCCAACAGCTGCTTTTCGGTGCGCATGGCTTCATCGGCGCACTTTCGAGCGCTGATGTCTTCAACAATCATCAGACAGCACTGTGCATCCGCTCGGTCTTCTTGGAGTTGGGATAGAGTGCATTGAGCCCAAAAAGCCTCTTGGTTTTTTCTGAGGAATTGCCCCTCTATCTTCGAAAACGGAGCAACCGCGTCAAAAACTTGCCCGATCTGCTGCATGCAGGCGTTGGAATTCTGTGCAATATCACGGATATGAAGCGACAGCATCTCCTGTTCCGTGTATCCCAGCATTCGACCCAGCGTCCGGTTGGCGCTCACAATACGGAATTGGATATCCACCAAGGCCAAACCAAACGGCGCCGCGTCCAGCCATCCGGGCTTCAGCGGCACTGAAGCATCGGGAGCTCCGGCGGCCGCAGCCCCGGAAGGCTGGATTGAAGCGGCTTCGCTGACGGGATGCTGGATAAGTCTTTGCAAATGAGTGATTTCCTCATGCAGAGACTCCAGCTCGTCCGAAAGATTCTTTAGTGGTGCGCCTTCATTATCCATGTCTGTTGCGCCGCCAACCGGCTAAAGTTACCAGCCCATAAATGAGCGGAATCCCTAGCTCGCATTTCTCACACTTATATAACTGCTTTGCTCGACCGCAGCCTCGGGCTCGATCCAAAACGCATGTACTCCAAGAACATCTTATGCCGTTTTTAAGGCTCTTTCTGGTTATCGTAACCGGGGCAGGAAACCTTTAGACAAATAATCCGCTAAATGCTTCAACTTAAAGGCTAACATAGATTCAAGGCTCTCCTTTGCTCATCTATGTGTTATTTTTAGGTTTTGCGAAGGAGCATTGCATGAAATACGAAGGAATGATCTACAGACCTCCAAGCGAGGCGGACAGCCTCATACTTCAGGTGGCGGTGGGCTGCTCCTACAACCGGTGCACATTCTGCCATTCCTTCCAGGGAAAGGAATTCCGGATCAAGTCTTTTGAGGAAATAAGGGAAGACATCGATGAAGCCGCCGAATATGGCCGCATTTCCCGCGTTTTTCTGGCCGACGGGGATGCATTGATGCTTCCCCAGAAAGACCTGCTGCAGATCCTGAGCTATTTAAAACTGAAGATCCGGGGGCTGGAACGGGTGGGAGTTTACGCAAATGCGGTGGATATCCTTAAGAAAGACGTGGAGGAGCTCAAAGAGCTGATGCGCCTGGGATTGGGAATTATCTACCTGGGGCTGGAATCCGGGAACCGGGAAGTGCTCAAGCGTATCAAGAAAAATGCCACAGCGGAGCATATGATACGGGCTGGAAAACGCGTCAAGGAAGCCGGGATCCTGCTCTCCGTAACCGTGCTTCTCGGCATCGGCGGAGTGGAATTAAGTCATGCGCATGCCGAAGATACAGGGAAAGTACTTTCGGAAATGGATCCGGACTATGTCGGCGCTCTGTCCTTGATTATTGTTCCTGGAACCCCTATTGCGGAGGAACTCGAGACCGGAAAGCTAGTTCTCCCTACCCCTTTCGAACTGATCCGGGAACTGGAAACAATGATTGCGAATTGCCGATTCACTAACTGCTTCTTTGCTTCCAATCACGCGTCCAATTACCTGCCTCTGCGCATCCGGATGCCCGAGGAGAAGGAGAAAGCCCTTCGGCTGATACAATCTGTCCTTCAAAAAAATGACCCGGAGCTTCTCCGGCCCGAATACATGCGCGCGCTTTAGTAAGGATATCAGCTGTCAGCTATCAGCTTTCAGCTTTATGGAGAGCTGAGGCACAAGAAATAACAAGTGGGTGCGGGCTTCAGCCCAAGTCTTGTCCAAATTAGCCGATGCGCTGATGATCGCGTGTTGAGTTTGACCGGCGTAAACGCTCAAAGATGAAATCAGGTCGTTTTCAGACTATTGGAAGTAGTATTTGTGCGGACGGGTCTCCAAACCCGTCCGATGTGAGTGCTTACGAGGTCGCACGGCTCTGGAAAGACTGTCTCAAAACCTGACCGCTGGTTCCGAACATGCATTGTCGGGCCCGGAGGGCCCGCAGATAGTAGCTCCGGGCGCAAGCCCGGAGTTTGCTGAACGGTAAATAGGAGCCCTGAAGGGGCCAGACTATTGGAAGTAGTATTTGTGCGGACGGGTTCTCCAAACCCGTCCGATGTGCGTGCTTACGAGGTCGGACGGCTCTGGAAAGACTGTCTCAAAACCTGACCGCTGGTTCCGAACATGCATTGTCGGTCCCGGAGAGCCCGCAGATAGTAGCTCCGGGCGCAAGCCCGGAGTTTGCTGAACGGTAAATAGGAGCCCTGAAGGGGCCAGACTATTGGAAGTAGTATTTGTGCGGACGGGTTCTCCAAACCCGTCCGATGTGCGTGCTTACGAGGTCGGACGGCTCTGGAAAGACTGTCTCAAAACCTGACCGCTGGTTCCGAACATGCATTGTCGGGCCCGGAGAGCCCGCAGATCGTAGCTCCGGGCGCAAGCCCGGAGTTTGCTGAACGGTAAATAGGAGCCCTGAAGGGGCCAGACTATTGGAAGTAGTATTTGTGCGGACGGGTCTCCAAACCCGTCCGATGTGCGTGCTTACGAGGTCGGACGGCTCTGGAAAGACTGTCTCAAAACCTGACCGCTGGTTCCGAACATGCATTGTCGGGCCCGGAGAGCCCGCAGATAGTAGCTCCGGGCGCAAGCCCGGAGTTTGCTGAACGGTAAATAGGAGCCCTGAAGGGGCCAGACTATTGGAAGTAGTATTTGTGCGGACTTGTCTTCAAACTCGTCCTATGTGCGTGCTTACGAGGTCGGACCGCTCTGTAAAGACTGTCTCAAAACCTGACCGCTGGTTCCGAACATGCATTGTCTGGCCCTGAGTGCCCGCAGATAGTAGCTCCTGGCGCAAGCCCGCAGTTTGCTGAACGGTAAATAGGAGCCCTGAAGGGGCGAAACGTTAAGCCACTATAAAACAAATGACCTTCGCCCCTGCCGGGGCTCTTCAACCGCGCATCGTTTCCGGGCGCTTGCGCCCCCGGCTACTATCTTCAGACCCCTCTGGGGTCTAAAACAGATGTCTCTTTACGCGGCTGATTTCTGTTTTGAGACAGTCTCTGGAGAGCCGTCCGCACAATGATGAGAGGGAGTTAACAAATCCTAATTGGCACAAGCCTTGTCTAATGTTCCAGGATCATGCAGTAGGAATTGGAGCCCTCTTGTCTTCGACCGGCTTATCGATGGGAATTACAGGGATAGTGAGTATCAGCAGGAATGCCAGGAACATCGCACCGGCTGCGATGATGAAAACGATACGCAATCCGGATTCCATGGAAGTGCGGATGGCCCCGACCGTTTGCTCAAAAAGAACCGCCCCGTTGCTGCTTGATTTTGTGAGGGTTTCCCGAAGTTCGCGCATCGCCGGCGCCGACAGCAAAACGCGCGAATCGCCCAAAGATGCTATTGTCTCATCGCTGGCCGTTTGAACAATTGCTCCCGGCAGCGATGCTTTAAGGGCGCTGTTGTACCGCATATTCATCGCCGATCCCAACAGGGCGGGAGCGGTTGCCATTCCCATCGAAACGCTAAACAGCAGGGCGCTGGTCGCCACGCCCAGGAGCCTCCTGGGAACGGCTGCTTGCGTGACGATCGTATTTACGGTCGGCATGGCACCCAAGGCCAAACCGGACAAAGCAGCCGCCACGAATCCAAAATAGACAGGCGTATTTTTGTCGAAAAAGATCATGCCGAACATCACCAGAGAGACAAGCGCATATCCCAAAACAAGCATCCATTTATAGCTCTTTGTCCGCGCAACAAGGAATCCTACCGGCATGCCTACGAACGCCATCACAAAACCAAGCGGAGTTATGATCTGCCCGCTCTCCATAGCGCTTATGCCCTGGATGCCTTGCATAAAAAGCGGATAATAAAGCATAAGAGCCATCATGCCAAAAAAGGAAAGGAAGCCGGCAATTGAAGCTGTTAGGAAAGCCCGGTTTTTGATCAAATCCATATCAAAAAAAGGCTCACTGGCTTTTGACTCCGCCCGCAGAAAGAGCGCCCAAAAGATCACCGAGACTGCGAGCAGGCCGATCACCTGCACGGATCCCCAGGGAAAGGTTGTTCCTGCAAAGGAGAGACCAAAGATCAGAGTCGATGACGCTATCGTAATCAGTACGGCACCGGCCACATCGATTTTGTGCGCAGCTCCCTGTACGAGAGGAGGCATGCCGGATTCAAACACAACACACAGAAGAAGCAACGGCAGGCTCCACCAGAAAATATGACGCCAGCTCAACGCGTCCACCATCCATCCGCTCAGTGTAGGGCCGATCAGCGCCGAAATGCCGTACGGCACATTCAGCAGGCCTATCCACTTGCTGCGTGCTCCTCCCACGAACATGTCGCCGACAACTGCAAAGCAAAGCGGTGCGACCGCTCCCTGACCCAGGCAGAGAAGGGTGCGGGCGGCGATCAAAGTCGTGAAGGTCGGGCTCAGCGCACTCAGGACCGCGCCCAGAATGAATACGAAAGTGGATCCCAGCATAATAGCCCGGCGCCCGTAAATGTCCGAAAGCTTGCCGGCAAGGATAGTTCCTATAGCAAGGCCGAGAGAAGGGATGGAAACGCTCCAGGAATACAGCGCCATGCCGTTCAAGTCCGCAGCTATCCTTGGCGCCGCAACATTCAGCGTCTGCATAAAATACCCATACGCCAAATAGATCAATAAAATTGCCGCCAGCGACATAAACGCCTGTTTCTTCGAAAATGCCGGACTTGCCAGTTGCTGTTGCGCTTGTGCCATTCCCTGTTCCTCCGGATTGTTAAGCTATATGCGGGACGTGGCTTTTGTGACACGTATGCACCGGCGCTTGCAAGCATAATATTTGAAATTCCGGGACTGTCTCTGCATTTCAATGGATGATATACTCTCGGAGGGTACAATCGGGGGTTGGTATGAGCGCAAGGGTAAAGGTTTTGCTGGGCGGCATAGTAGTTATAGGGGCATTGATTTGGCTGGGCTTCGTTGGATTTCAGGAAAGCAAAGCCTACTATGTCACCGTGGACGAGTACCGCTCCATGCAGGGAACACAAGACGGCAGAACCCTGAAGTTGGCCGGCGAGGTGGTCGCGGGATCCATTGATCGGGCAAAATCTCAGATGGAGTTCGTCTTAGCCAATCAGGATAAAACAATCAGGGTTCGCTATGTAGGCAAGGACATCATCCCCGACACTTTCAAGGACGGGACCAAAGCCCTGGTGGAAGGCAAAGCCGCTTCAGATGGAGTCTTCCAGGCTACCCACATAGAGGCGAAGTGCGCATCAAAATACGAGGCGGAATACCAGAAGAAAAGTGCGTCTCAATAGGCAATTGTAATTCGGGAGTCAGAATTCAGAATTCAGAAGCCAGAATCTATTAAGAGTGATTTGCGCTTTTAATAAGTTAGCATCAATCATTAGGTCTGTGTTTTTATTCTGACTCCTGAATTCTGAATTCTGAATTCTAGGTAAAATATGGCCAATTTCGGCAGCTTTTGTCTCCTGTTTGCCCTGTGCCTTTCGGTATACGCCTTGTGTGCCGCCCTGCTGGAAGCTTCGCAAAAACGGGGCCGCTTCATCCGGACTGCGGAACGGGCAGCCTATGCAGCCACGGGCAGCGTCACGCTTGCGTTTCTTTCCCTGCTCTATCTAATGCTGGCAAATGATTTTTCCGTGTCGCAAGTCGCCGAAACTACGAATCGTGAATCCCCCATCTTTTATAAAATTGCGGCCATCTGGGGCGCACACGACGGCTCGATGCTGCTGTGGGTCTTCTTCACCGCCATACTCTGCGCACTCGTCGTGTATCAGAACCGGCGTCGCTATCGCGACATGATGCCCTATGTGCTGGCCGTTCTGATGCTCGATCTGTCCTTTTTCCTTACGTTGAATATATTCCTTTCAAATCCCTTCAACCGGTTGATTCAAGTATTATCCGACGGAACCATACAGAGCTTTGCCCCCGCAGACGGGCGGGGCCTTAATCCGCTGCTTCAACACTGGGCGATGGTGATCCATCCTCCCATCCTGTACCTGGGATTCATCGGATTTTTAGTCCCTTTTGCGTTTGCCATCGGCGCGCTTGCAGCCAGACAGTCGGGGAACACCTGGATTCGTACGACCCGCCGTTGGACCCTCCTGATATGGCTCCTGCTGGGAGCAGGAATAATCCTTGGCGGTAAGTGGGCCTACGTAGTCCTGGGCTGGGGCGGTTATTGGGGATGGGATCCCGTGGAGAATGTTTCTCTGATGCCATGGCTGGCCAGCACCGCCTTCCTTCATTCCGTCGTCGTTCAGGAGCGAAGAGGGATGCTCAAGGTGTGGAACATTCTTCTTATTGCCCTCACCTTTCTGCTGGGAATATTCGGCACCTTCCTCACTCGCAGCGGGATCGTGAACTCCGTGCACGCGTTCGCCGACTCCAACCTCGGAAAATTCTTCATCGCGTACATGATCTTAATTCTGTTCGGGACCTTGTATCTGGTATTCAACAGAAACTCGTATTTGAAAAGCGAGCGGCGCCTCGACTCCGTTCTATCGCGGGAGAGCGCATTCCTTTTTAATAATTTCATCCTGGTGGTTTCCTGCTTTGCGGTTTTTTGGGGAACCATGTTTCCCGTGCTGTCGGAATGGATCCGGGGGTCCAAGATTACAGTCGGCGCGCCCTTCTTTAATAAAGTCAACATTCCTATCGGCCTTATCCTCCTTCTCCTCACGGGAGTTGGACCGCTTTTTGCCTGGCGCCAGACGTCCCTTGCAAGTTTGAAAAAGTCTTTTGCCTGGCCGACGCTTTTTTCCGTGATTGCCTGCGCCGCGCTCCTCGCGGGAGGGATGAGAGCTTTCTACCCGGTGGTCTGTCTGACTCTGTGCGTTTTCGTCATCACAGCCATTGCCGAAGAGTTTCTTAAAGGAACGCGGGTCCGCATGAGAACTAAGGGGGAGAGCCTTCTTGCCGCGGCCGTAAACCTCACGCTGAAAAACAAGCGACGCTATGGCGGATATATCGTCCACCTCTCGATAGTATTGATGTTTGCGGGCTTTGCGGGAAACGCTTTCAACCGCGAATCAACTCGGCGCATGGCCTCCGGAGAGGAAATGAGCATCGGCGACTACTCTTTGAAGCTGACAGGAAATGAGGAAGGTCAAACGCCTCATTACCAGTACAGCCGGGCCATTCTGCAAGTGTTCAAAGAGGGCCGGCTGATACGAACACTGAAACCGGAAAAGCGTTTCTTTCAGGCTCGCGAACAGCAATCGACCACCACCGTGGCGCTCTACAGCACTCCCAAAGAGGACTTGTATGTGGTCTTTGCCGGCATGACCGAGGATGGGAAGGCAGACATCACGGCCCATATAAATCCTCTGGTGTTCTGGGTCTGGTTTGGAGCCGCAATCATGATGGCGGGCGCTGGAATAACCCTGCTGCCGGAGAAAAGCAGTGGGTAGTCGGTAGTCTGCAGTCGTTAGTCGGCAGTCGTTAGTCGGCAGTCGTTAGTCGGCAGTCGATAGTCGTTGGTCGGCAGTCGTTGGTCGTCGGTCGCTAGTCAGTAGTGGGAAGCAGCTAGTGAGTAATCGTTAAGTAGTTGGCAAATCATCAGATTACTGCCGACTAACGACTGCCGACTGCTTAGGAGATACGAATGATCTGGCTTGTATGTGCCGCGCTGGTAATACTGGCAGGATGGTACGTCCTCTCTCCGCTGTTCCGGGAGACAAAGGAAGCGAAAGACATGGATCTTCCGGACGAAACGGAACTGGACCGCCTGCTTGACCGGAAGGCGGTCATCTACCGCAACCTCAAAGACCTGAACTTCGAGCATGCCATGGGAAGGCTGACCGATGCGGACTATCATCGACTGGAAGCGGATTATAAAAATGATGCCGCACTTCTACTGCAAAAACAGGATCAGCTGGGTGATTCCAAGGATCTCGACAACGCAATTGAAAAAAACATCGCAGCGCGGAAGGCCGCGCTGTTCGCCCCCGAGCCGGACCGAAAGACACGTTCCTGTCCTTCGTGCGGCGCGGAAATCATTCCCGGGAAAAAATATTGCGCGGATTGCGGCAAGCGGCTTTGAAATGACAAAACAAATACGGCTTCAGATGATTTTGCTCCTGTTCCTGTTTCTGCCCGCGGCGTATGCGCAGCAAAAGGGAGTTGCGGAAGGACGCGTCGTGAATGGAACGGATCCATCGATTATTGTTCGTTCCGTCGAATTGGATATCGTCGAGCTGGACGCAGGAATGAGAATTGTCAAAACGACTGCAACCGATTCCTCAGGGAGATTTCGAGTGGATGGGCTTCCCGAGAGCGGACAGCTGATGATTCGCGTCAGTTACAAGGATGTGAACTACCACCGTATGTTCAACCCGGGCGCCAACGGCAGGTCAACGGTTGAAATAGAAGTGTATGAGCCCACAACCTCGATGAAAGATATTAAGACCGGGGAAAGCAGGATGGCGTTTCAGCTGGTTGGCGACCAGGTGCGATCCCTGGAATCCGTCACGTTCGATAACAAAACAAAACCTCCCCGAACATTCATGAACCCGGAAGGAAATCTTCGCTTCTCCAAATCTCAGGGGATTGTCGCGCCACCGGAATTGAGAGTAATCGCTCCCGGCTCGGCCATGCCTCTGCTTCAAGCTCCGCTCGAAAGCCCGGACGGGCAAAGCTATTACAGCCTGTATCCTTTAAGGCCGGGAGTCACGTCCTTCGAGATCCAGCAGGTATTGCCTTATTCAAACCATACCTACGCCTATAGAAAAAAGTTTTACGTGGATGTCGATTCAATGGATATCGCCGTAATGCCGAAGGACATGGTTTTATCCGGGCCGGGATTAACCCGAATATCGACGGACGAGAAGCAGAATTTTTCGATCTATCGAAGCGCGCCGATCAAAGCCGGCACGGAAGTAACATGGACATTCACCGGAGGCACTGCCATTTCAGTGCCGGAAGCGGCTGAAGCCGGCGGAGGTTCTGCGGTCGAATCAAGACCCGATTTCATCAGGAGCAAAGCTCTGGTCATCGGGCCTTTGTTGCTGATGGGTTTTGTCCTGGTACTCTGGGTTGCCTTCAATCGCACGCCAAAAGACACGGCAAAGCCCCCCGGTCACCGGACCGGCGATTTGAGGAACCGGCGGGAGCAATTGTTGAACGCAATCGCGGAGCTGGATCACAACTATGAGATGCGCGCCATCAGCCAGTCGGAGTTTTTGCGGCAGCGCGAGGAGAGCAAGCGCCAGCTCCGCCGGATTTCCCTGCGCCTGAAGCTGTAGCGTATGACGAACATTATAGAAGTCAGCGGACTGGCCAAACACTACGGCAGGAATTCAGCCTTGCGCGACCTGAACCTGGCGGTAACGGCGGGCGAATTCATTGCGCTGTTTGGCAGAAATGGCGCCGGGAAAACAACATTTCTAAAAATCCTTGCGGGCTTGTCCCGGCCTTCTGCCGGGTCATTGAGCATCCATCCCACCGGCGTGGGCACCCGTCGGTATGGCGCGCGCGGCGCGATGGGATATCTTTCCCACAATACATCTCTCTATCCCGATTTGACGGCGCTGGAAAACCTGCGCTTCTACGCGCGCCTGATGGATGTGCCCGGCGACGACAGCTTCCTGGTGCAAAGGATAGAGGAAGTGGGGCTGGCCGGACGCGAGCGGGAGCCGGTGCGCAATTATTCACGCGGCATGCAACAGCGTTTGGCATTCGCCAGGGCCTTCCTGCACAATCCCGGCATTCTTCTGCTCGACGAGCCTTTCACGGGGTTGGATCAGGCCGGCTCGGATTTTTTGCAGAGCTATCTGCTGCAAGCCCGATCGGATGGCAAGATATGCATCATGGCGATTCATGATATGAGCATGGGATATGAGGTGGCCGACCGCCTCGTTGTGATTGAAAAGGGAGTGGCCGCCCTCGATGTTCCCAAGGCATCATTGACTCTAGCGGCGTTCCAGGAGAAGTACAAAGCGGTAACGCAAAAATAGCAAAGAACACAAACGGGTCGGGGCGCTTCTTTCGGAGTGCGGCAGCTTGCTGCCGCTTTTAGAGTTCCCAGTTAGCTGGAAACCTCAAACAGGAAACCGGGAACGTTGAAAAGCGGCAGCAAGCTGCCGCACTCCGAAAAAAACAGCAAATAATAACATTATGAAAAAGATCTGGGCCATATTCCGCAAGGATTTGCTTATCGAGCTGAGGACGAAGGACTCCTTCAACTCGATGCTGTTTTTCGGCGTCGTGGTCCTGGTTGTCTTCAGCTTCGCGCTGGCATCGGTGCGTGAATCCATCCGTTCTGCCGTGCCCGGCATCCTTTGGGTAGCTTTCGCTTTTTCCGGCACGCTGGGGCTCAATCGCATGTTCGCCGCCGAAAAAGAAAACAGCTGTCTTCAGGGCCTGCTCATGATTCCCGTGGACCGGGGAATCATTTATTTCGGGAAGATGCTGGCGGCAACCGTGTTCATGCTGATCTCCGAAATTATTATTTCCATATTCACCCTGATCTTCTTTAACCTTACGGTCTGGAGAGAAATCCCCTACCTGGCCCTGATATTTCTGATCGGCACGCTTGGTTTTGCCGCCGTGGGAACTCTCCTGTCGGCTATTGCCGTGAATACCAAAATGAGGGAAGTGTTGCTGCCCCTGATCCTCTTCCCCGTCATCCTGCCCATTTTGATAAACGCGGTCGAGGCAACGAGCATCGTCCTGAATTCAGGAGACTATGGGGCTTTGAAGCTTCCGCTTACTGTCATGTCGGTTTTTGCGATTGTATTTGCGACCATTGCATTTCTGCTGTTCGAGCACGTCCTGGAGGACTAGCGTTGAGCGAAAAAATACAGCATCGCCTGGATTCGGTTCTGGGAATCATTCTCATTCTCAACATGAGCCTTGCGCTCTATATGGCCTTCCTTGGTGCACCGAAGGAAGTGACCATGGGAGATCTTCAGCGAATTTTCTATTTCCATGTCCCCGCGGCAATCGCGGGGCTGATCGCATTCGCCATCAATTTTGCTGCATCTCTCATGTATGTGATCCGCAAAAACCGCAGGTGGGACAACCTGGCGCTGTCCGCGGCGGAAATCGGGGTCATGTTTTTCCTTATGGTTCTTGTAACCGGCCCCATCTGGGCTAAGCCGGCCTGGTTCGTGTGGTGGACATGGTCGCCGCGCCTGACCCTATCGCTTGTTTTGTGTTTGCTCTATGTGGCGTATTTATTGATACGGAATTATATCGAAGATCCGGAGCGCAAGGCGATGGTTGCCGCGGTTTTTGGCATTGTGGCTTTTGTCGATGTCCCGCTGGTCTGGTTTTCGATTCGCTGGTGGCGCGATCTTCACCCGTCGCCGATGCTGGAAACCGGAGGATTGTCCCCAGCCATGCGCCCGGCATTTTTTGTTTGCCTGGCCGCATTTCAGGCTCTGTTGATATACCTCCTGCGCCGTCGTTATTATCTTCAATCCATGCGTGACGATCTGGAACGGCTTGAGCGTCAGGCAGACACCGCACGTTGAGGAGCATTCGCCATGAATCCCATGCACTATCTGTTTGCCGCGTATCTTGCCATCTGGATCATCCTCGCCTGCTATCTTTTCTCCATTCATTCGCGGGAAAAGAAACTGCGAGAAGAAGTCCGGCGCCTCAGTCAAATGCTGGACAAAACGATCGCACAGCGTGCCGAGATAACTTTTGCGCAATTCTGAAGGGCGCCTTCGGAGATGGCGCAGACTGTTACGCTGCCGCTTTTCACCGGCTCGCGCAGTTTCCGGTGTTCTGCAGTTCCCAGTTGTTCTGCAATCTTTAGCTAGGAACCGGAAACTCCGAACTATAAAACTCAAACGCGGCAGCAAGCCCTGCCCGCACGTCCATCAGATGCTTCTGCCTGCCAGATGAAGCTTTGCGGCATTCCCGCGTGATTTCTTTAGGAAGTCAGCGACTTTAGAACCGAGCGGGCTTCGTCGTTCAGGAATTCCCAGAGGCCGAGCTGTTTCAGCGTTTCCGGCATTGGGATGCCGCAGGAATTCCAGCCCCGCTCCTGGTAGTAGGCATCAATCAGCAGGCGCAACTGCTCTTTGCGGCGCTCCATCAGCAGTTCGCGTTTTTGAGTAGTGGTCATTCCGCTCAATTCTTCCGGATTTGCGCCGAGCCGTCCTGCAAGATCCTGATTGTTGTACTCGGCCTCCTCTTCGTACAGCGAATCATCGGTGGGACCGATGGCCCGGTCGGGGATCCAATCGTGGCATCCCGTTTCACGACCGTATTGCAGTACGTTGAGCACCCGCTGCAGGTTGATATCGCGGTCTGTTTGCGCGAAAATCTCCTCCCACTGAAGATCTGTTCCAAGCACGCCGTTGTAGAAATCAGCATAAATTTCCTGGGAGGCCGGATTGATATATATGTCGACGCCGATCCGCGTGGAGGACTCGGGATTAAACACATCGACCCATGGAAGTTTGCACACTCCCATATTATCGTTCCCGAGACGCACCCGCGGGTAGTTGACCAGGGCGCGGGCTTTATCTTCGAATGTCGGGAAAGCACCCAGCAGATCCGCTTTGATAAGCCACGCGGCAGCATGATGGGCGCCGATATCGCTGGCTGCAGCGTACGATCCCTGCATGGAAAGCGAGCGATGCGTCCTGTAAAACGTGAACGGCAATCCCTTGGCCTGCATGGCGAACTTCTCGAGTTCCTGCCGGATGTCTTTTCCCGTACGGCCGGCATTTTTCCCGCAAACCCAATCCGTCAGCTTTTTTATGCCTTTGCCGGCGGCCCGGGCAATGTCTGTCTCTCCATGAGCCAGCCGGTGGATAAATTCGAGCGCCGCGGCTTCATCTCCCCATGAGAGCACTAGCCCTTCGCCATCTTCTGCCGTCAAATAGCCCCGCTGAAAGCATTCCATGAGGAAAGCCATCCCGCCTGCAGTCGTGATCGTATCGATCCCATAGTTGTCGCAGTGCCAGTTGGCCTCCATGATGAACTCGGCGTTCCATATTCCCAGGTTCGATCCGAAACCGGCGGCAGTCTCATATTCCGGGCCGTCCACCCAGACTCGCCGCCCTGCGTGGGCGCCGCTTTTCAGGGTAACGCAGCCTCCTTTTGTGCATTGCAGGTTGCACCCGGGGAAGCAACCGTCATTCCCCCGGTGATCGAACAGGTGTTCCGCATAGTATTTGCCGCATATCTGAGCGGCTCGAGGGTCCGATCCTCCCTGGAAATTGCGGACCGGCAGTGACTGGTATTCGGCTTTGCTCATGAAGGTGATCAGGCCCGCGCTTCCCTTGCGATTCATTTTCAGCGATTGAGGATCCACCTCCCGCACTACTTTATGCAGCCTGGCGCCGGCTCTTTTCACCCGCTCCCAATCGGCAGCACCATAGGGATTTTCACCATGAGGATTGTCGGCCAGCACGACGACGGCCAGGATTTTCTTATCGCTCATCACGGTGCCGATGCCCGTGCGCCCGGCTTGTTTTACCCGGAAAAGTCCCTTTCCGCCCGTCGACAGGCTTGGTGACATCGTAATAATGGCTGTTGATGCAGCCATACGTCGTGTTGGCTGCGCCGATACCCGTGGACAGGAAAGCCATATGCCGCTTGTCATATCCGGCGGCAGTAAAACGTTCGACGAGATGCCGTTCCAGATCAAACGCTTCGTCATCCGGAGGAGCCTCTTCCAATGACACTTTCCCCAAATAGCTGTCGATAACAATCATCACGCTGCGGGCGGCTTTGCCTGTAACCTCGAGCGCATCAAAACCGGCATACTTCAAGTAAGCCCCAAAGTGTCCGCCGAAATTGGAAACTCCGGGAATGCCGGTCAGGGGAGACAGGGATACGGCCATCGCCTTTGCGGTCCCGGGAAATTGTGGGATGCCCCCCAAAGGTCCATTCGCTATGATCAGAGGATTTTCCGGATCTGCGGCTTTGGTTTTGGATGTAGTAGCTTTATGCAAAAGGTAGAGGGCCAGGCTGCGCCCTCCCAGGAAGTAATCCCGCACCTGCGCATCAAGCTCAGGAGCGGTAATTTTTCCAGATGCCACATCAACACAAAGAATTCTGTTGGTGTAGCCCCGTTGAATTGGTCTCTTGGTGAAATCCATTTTCCCTTTCCGCAGACACACGCATGCCACAAAGCGCTAAAAGATAAGGGCTCGAGACTCCGGCTGTCAAGCACTCAGTTGCTCGGATCAGACGGGAAGAAGATACATTTTATGCCGTATGAATCTGTGCCCTACAACAATTTCTATTGCGCTATAATGCTGTGAAACTGTGCTGGATGAGGGGCTATGGCAAATAAAGACAGGCAGCCCGGCAAACTGGCCGGAGATTTACCGGCAGCGGCGAAACCAGTTGCGCAAGAAGTTCGGCAATGGAATCACTCTTTGGATGGGACACATACTGCAGCCGCGAAATTATGCGGATAATACCTATCCGTTCCGGCAAAACTCGCATTTTTTATATTACACCGGACTCTCCCAACCGGATATGGCAATGCTCTCTTTCCCGGAACCGGATCACGACATTCTGTTTGCCAGGCCGGAAAGCATGGATGACATCGTGTGGAGCGGGTCGAGGCCGGCGCCTGTCGACTTCGCACATGCGGCCGGGATTGAGAGAGTGGAAGATATCGATCGCCTGGAAGACTACGTTGCCAAGACTGCGGGCGCAGGACACAAAGATCCATTATCTGCCGCCATACCAATATTCTTCGCTGTTCAGCATGGCCAGGCTGCTGAAAACGGGAATCGGGAAAGTCGCCGCCAAGGCATCCCGCCTTCTGATGGAACAGGTCGCATATCAAAGAAGCATCAAATCGGATGTCGAGGTTGCGGAGATCGAGGAGGCTCTCGGCGTTACGGACCGGATGCACCGTGCCTGCATGGCTGCGGCCCGGGCGGGAAAACGCGAGAGTGAAATCGCGGGGATTATCCAGGCAATCGCTCTCTCCAGCGACCGGCAGCAGGCTTTTACGCCGATAGTTACTGTGCGCGGCGAAGTCCTGCACAATCACTCGTATGACAACGTGCTTGCCAAGGGACAACTGCTTTTGAACGACTCGGGCGCGGAATCCCCGAGGTACTATGCCTCCGACATCACCCGGACCTGCCCTGTCAGCGGAAAATTCACAGGCCTGCAGGCTGAAATCTACGAGATCGTCCTGCGCATGCAGCTTGGCACCATCAACATGATAAAGCCGGGGATTTCCTATCGCGATGTGCACCTCAACGCCTGCAAACTCATGGTTGAAGACCTTCGGGCCATGGGCATGATGCGGGGCAATCCTTCAAATGCGGTCGAGGCCGGAGCCCATGCGCTTTTCTTCCCTCATGGAATCGGCCATATGATGGGATTGGATGTCCATGAAATGGAAGACCTGGGGGATATCGTGGGGTACATGAAAAGGGAAAAGCGAAGCGGGCAGTTTGGCCTGAAATTCCTGCGTCTCAGCCGTCCGTTGGAATCGGGATTTGTACTGACCGTGGAACCGGGGATCTATTTCATCCCTGCGCTGATAAATCGCTGGCTGCAGGAGGGACGGCACAACGAATTCATTAATTACGGCAAGCTGGACGCCTTCCACAAGTTTGGCGGCATTCGCATTGAAGACGATGTCCTGGTAACGCAGGACGGATCGCGCGTCCTGGGACCCGAAATCCCGAAGACAATTCCGCAGGTCGAAGAAGCCTGTGCAGAATGACGAATTACGAATGACGAATTACGATTGAAACATACATCTCTATGGGGGTTACTCTGGCGGTTATACGCTACAGTTCTATTTTAATTACGAATGACGCATTGAAACATACATCTCACTAGCGGATGCAGTAGTAGAGCAACCGCAACAACGCTGTATGTTTTAATTCGTCATTCGTCATTCGTAATTCGTCATTATGTTTTAATTCGTAATTCTCAGTTTGGTATGCCTGCTGCTTCGCGGACTTTGCGAACCAGGGGCAGCGCTGACCTTCCGGGCTTGATTCCACGCCTCGCTTCAAGATTTCATCCACATACTCAGGCTGGCTTTCGAGCTGTTTCCGCCGGGCGCGGGCAGGGCCGAACTTCTCCATGAAGCGATCGAATATTGCCTGTTTCACTTCGCGATAACCCAATCCGCCGCTGCGGAAGCGGTCCTGCCAGTAGGCCTGCTCTTCCAAGTTGCAGAACAGCTTCAGGATAGCGTACAACATACTCTTGTCAGGATCTTTGGGCTCAGCTACGGAAGCCGAATCGGTAACGATGGAATATATCTGCTGCCGGACTTCTTCTTCTTTGGCAAACAGTTCGATGGTGTTGTTGTAGGATTTGGACATTTTGCGACCATCCCGGCCCGGAACGGTCGCAACGCTTTCCGGGATAAACGCTTCCGGGATTGTGAGCAAATCGCCGTATGACGTTGTTAAAATATTGCGCAATGTCCCGGGTTACTTCTATATGTTGCCTCTGATCCTGTCCGACGGGGACCCGGTTGGCGGATACGATCAGTATGTCGGCCGCCATCAGGACCGGATAGGCAAAAAGTCCATGATCGGAAGGAATCCCCTGCTGCGCCTTATCTTTATAGGCGTGGCAGCGCTCGAGCAGTCCCATGGGCGTAACCGTCGTCAGGATCCATTGGAGTTCACACACCTCGGGCATATCGCTCTGCAGATATATGGAGCACCGGTCAGGGTTCAGCCCTAAAGCAATGTAATCCGCGGCAGTGCTGCGCGTCAGGTTGAACAATCGTTGCCCGTCACGCAACGACGTGAGCGCATGGTAATTCGCCAGGAAGTAATAGCACTCGTGACCGCCTTCATGGAACTGGATGAACTGCTGTACGGCGCCGAAGTAGTTGCCAAGATGAAGGTTACCCGAGGGCTGGATCCCGGAAACAATGACCATCTTCTGGGGAGTATTCGTCATAATTATCTTTCGCCAGAAATTTGTGAACTTGCCTGTTAATGCCTCGTATTAATACTTCGCAGTCGCAAATATTCTCATCAAGGGCAGTAATTTGCAATGAGGACTTTCGGCTGGTCGTTGACTAGAAAGCTTAAAAACCTATAATTTCCAACGCATTGGATTTGCCTGGAGGAAACTTATGCGTTACACAAGGTTCCTGTTAATTTTGGCTGTTTTCAGCCTCGGACTTAATATCAATTATTCTCTATCAAGTTCCGATAAAAAGAAGGCCGACACAAGAAAAGCAAGCAGAGCGGCGACCAGGCCAACCATTACAAAAAATGGATGGATGAAGACGTTGCGTACATCATTTCGGACGAAGAAAAGGCCACATTCAAGGCGCTCTCGAACGAAGAGGAGCGCGAGAACTTCGTAGAGCAGTTCTGGGCAAGAAGAAATCCGGATCCCCGCTCCGGAGACAATGCCTTCAAGGAAGAGCATTACCGGCGCATCGCCTACGCAAATGAGCATTTTACATCGGGAATAGCCGGCTGGAGGACGGATCGCGGCAGGATTTATATCATGTTCGGCACACCGGATGAGCTGGAATCGCATCCTACAGGAGGATCCTACGACCGGCCGTACAACGAAGGCGGCGGGCAAACTACAACGTATCCTTTTGAGAAATGGTGGTACCGGCATATCGACGGCGTCGGAGACGATATCGAAATTGAATTTGTCGATAAATCCATGTCCGGCGAATACAGGATGGCGATGCTTCCCGAAGAAAAAGATGCCCTGCTTAATGTCCCGAATGCCGGTCTGACCCTTGCCGAAGAAATGGGAATGTCGGATAAATCGCAGCGGGCTTATTTCAATCCCAATGCCTGGAATGACACCAATAATCCGAACAACTACCTTCGGAGCGCAAAGGATTCACCTTTTTCGCGAATGGAGCGATATTTCAATCTTCAGAAGCCTCCCCAGATCAAATTCGAAGACCTGAAGGGCATGGTTTCCACCAAGGTTATTTACACCACCCTGCCCTACGATTACAAAGTCGATTACATAAGGCTATCCTCGGATAGAGTCCTGGTGCCAATCACCATCGAATTGAGCAACAAGGATCTGGAGTTTAAAAAGCAGCTGGATTTCAACCAGGCAACCGTGAATGTGTACGGGTTGTGACGAACCTCACCGGCCGTATCATGCGGGAATTCGAGGACGTGATCAGCGTGGAGTTCCTGGACCAATACTTTGAATACGGCAAGAACAAGAGATCCGAATACCAGCACATCGTTGCCTTGCCTCCCGGACAGCGATATAAGCTGGAGCTGGTTTTGAAGGATGTGAACAGCAAAAGCGCCGGCACGGCGACCATAGGCCTGAATGTGCCGAAATACGACGAAGGCTCTTCAGACCAGCAGTATCATTCTCGCGAATTCCGTATCATCCGCTCCGTCCAATTCGGATCAGTTTGAGCAATATGTCATCGGGGACATGAAGATTCTTCCAAACGTAAAGACCGAGTATCTGCCGGGTCAGAATTTGATCCCGTACATGCAGATCTATAACATGGACATCGACCAGACCAGCCAAAAGCCGTCTCTGGATATCACCTTCACGGTTAAGAGCGGCGATACGATTGTGGAAGAAATCAAAGGCACTGCAGACAAACTCCGAGCAATTCTTTTATGGACAGCGCGTGGTGCTGCTGGGAAAAATCCCTTTGAAAAACGTCGCCCCCGGAAAATACTCGCTTGAAATACGGGTTTTGGATAATATTTCCAATCGAACGGTTACAACATCAACCGATTTCAAAGTTAAAGAATCCGTTCTTAAGAAGCTGGTGGCCGAGACTCCATAGCAGGCACCGCGGCCGGATTCTGCAGCCCGAATCTGGTGATTCAACGGCCGGCCGCGTGCTACGCACTCCGCGCTGCGAGGAAACCTATGAAAGGCATTGTGTTGGCTGGAGGACTGGGAACCCGCCTGCATCCTCTGACAAAAGTAACAAACAAGCATCTGCTGCCCATCTACAACAAACCGATGATTTATTACCCCATCGAGCGGATGGTGGATGCGGGCATACGCGACATCCTGATCGTGACCGGCGGCAAAAATGCCGGGGATTTTCTGCGCCTGCTCGGCAACGGCAAGCAATTCGGGCTGAATCATATCAACTATGCGTATCAGGAAGGAGAGGGAGGAATAGCGGCAGCCTTGTCGCTGGCGGAATTTTTTGCAGACCGGAATCCTATCTGTGTCATCCTGGGCGACAATATTGTTGAGGGGTCCATTGCCCACTATGTCGACAATTTCAGGAAGCAGAAATCGGGAGCACGGATTCTGCTCAAAGAAGTGTCCGATCCTCAGAGGTTCGGCGTACCGGAAATCCAGGAGAACCGGATTGTTCGCATCGACGAAAAGCCCGAGAGACCGGCCTCCAGTTATGCCGTAACGGGCATTTATATGTACGATGCGAATGTTTTCGATATCGTCAAAACTTTGAAGCCGTCCGGACGGGATGAGTTGGAGATAACGGACGTGAACAACATCTACATCGACCAGGGCGAGATGCAGTACGACATTTTAGATGGCTGGTGGACGGATGCCGGGACTTTCGAATCTCTTCTTCGGGCATCCAACCTGGTTTGCCAGAATGCCGCGAAAAAACAAACGAAGAATTAATCTGCACTGGAAAGAAAAAGACAATGCTACGGTTGCTGGTTACCGGCGGCGCCGGTTTTATCGGTTCAAATTTTATCCGCTATATCCTGGAACGATACCCTGACTACAGGATATGGAATCTGGACAAGCTCACGTATGCGGGCAATCTCGAAAACCTGTCCGGCCTCGAGCATGATCCCCGCCACGAGTTCGTGCAGGGTGACATATGCGACGAGCCCGCTGTTCGCGAAATTCTTGGAAAGGGCGTGGATGCGGCCATCAATTTCGCGGCCGAATCGCACGTGGACCGCAGCATCCTGCATGCTTCGGAATTCGTCCGAACCAATGTCGTCGGCACGCTCAACCTGCTGGAACTGTGCCGCAAACACGGGACGAAGCGATTCATACAGATATCCACCGACGAAGTCTATGGCAGCCTGGACCCTTCGGGAGTGTTCACCGAAAACAGTCCTATTGCACCCAACAGCCCCTATGCCGCCAGCAAGGCCTCTGCGGACCTGCTGGTTCGCAGCTATTGCCGCACGCACAATTTCCCTGGAATCATCACACGGTGCTCCAATAATTATGGCCCGTATCAATTCCCTGAAAAGCTGATTCCGTTGCTTATCAGCAACGCCATGGCCGGCATTCCTCTTCCGATATACGGAGACGGATTATACGTGCGCGACTGGATCCACGTGCGCGACCACTGTGCCGCCATCGATGCCGCCCTCCACCTCGGGAAAGATGGCGAGGTCTATAACGTGGGCGCCCGGCAGGAGCTCCCGAACATGGACATCGCGCATCGCATTCTTAAAGCTTTTGGCAAAGACGAATCCATGATCACGCATGTCGAAGATAGGCCCGGGCACGACCGGCGCTATGCCATCGATCCTACCAAACTGGAAACTCAATTGAATTGGAGCGCCCGGACATCCTTTGATGTCGGGCTGCAGGAAACGATCGAATGGTATCGCTGCAATGCGGAATGGATCGATCATGTGCGCAGCGGCGCGTATCGAACCTACTATGATCGGATGTACGAGCACCGCGGGCAAACCTTATCGGAACGGTAATGGCAGCAACGGCGGCAGCGAGTTGCTGCCTGTCCTGAGAAAAATCGAAGATTATCGGTGGGACCAAAGCAAAAAACATAACCATGTGTGTCGGGGCTTCAGTCCATAGGTGTTAAGTTAAAGCATGCATGGCAGCGCGTCAGGCTGAGGGAAAGCGCTGAAAGCGCGGAGCAGCAAAGCCCAGGGTGGAAGCTGCGAAGCGGCTGGAACCCTGGTGGAAAGACTGAGCAAGCAAAAGCCCTGTAAGGGCGGCGCAGTCTGTCTGCATCGCCCTTACAGGGCTTAACCTAATTCCTATTCCATAACCCAGGGTTCCAGAGCCCGCTTGCGCGTGCTCTTCCACCCTGGGCTTTGCTGCACCGTCCCTTCGGGACTGCGTGACACACTGCTGTGTAGCTGAATGTTTTGCTTATTTCCCTTGTAACAAATGGGCTGAAGCCCCTACTTATATTTCATTTTTTCACTGATATCCTACAATCCTGATATATGAAAATACTGATCGTTGGCGGCCGAGGGATGCTCGACGGATCTGACAGAGGCGTTCAGCTCCGTCCACGATACGACGGGGATCGATTTGCCGGAACTCGACATCACACAGCTGGAGCAATGTCATGCAAAGCTGAAAGAATTCCGGGCGGATATCGTCATCAATGCTGCCGCCTTCACGCAGGTCGACGCCTGTGAGTCTCGTGAAAAAGAAGCCTTCCTGGTCAACGGGCATGGAGCCGGGAACCTGGCCATCGCCGCGGCATCAACAGGGGCACTGCTCGTTCACTATAGTACCGATTATGTTTTCAACGGGCAGAAAGAAACCGCATACGTTGAAGAAGACTTGCCCAATCCACAGAACATTTATGGAAAATCCAAGCTGTTGGGCCAGACACTTATCCGGGAACATTGCCCGAATCATCTGATCCTGCGCACTTCCTGGCTCTTTGGCCCGAACGGAAGCAATTTTATCCGCACCATCGTGAATGCAGCCAGAAAAGGAAATCCCCTGCGTGTTGTCAACGATCAGAAAGGAATCCCCTCGTATTCTAAAGATCTTGCCGCGCACACGGGGATGATGATCGCAAAGGGTTGCCGAACCACCTATCACGTTACTAATAGCGGATACTGCACCTGGTATGAACTGGCATCAGAAGCCATGATCCGGGCAGGCATACAGAGTATCCCGATTGCACCGGTTTCCTCCTCGGAATTTCCCAGACCGGCGCTGCGTCCCGCCAATTCGGTTCTCGCCAATGCACATCTGAAACGCGACGGATTACCCTTGATGCGGCCATGGCAGGCAGCCGTCCGGGAGTATGTTGAACACTATCTAAGATAATCAGATCTCCTGAATTCATCGGGGTCGGTATCGGTATCGCTATCGGGATCGCTATCGGTTTTCGGCTTTTAATGATCGATGTTGAGCTGAAAAGCCATCTCGATCGCGATAGGCGATACCGGTAACGATTCCGATACCGATACCGACCTCGACGCGCTGATGGTTTTAACCTGGATGCCGATTTTGGATTGCTTGTGTGCTCGTATGCTGCTGTGTTGAATCGATTAGAAGGATGAGCTTGCGGTTCTACTTTAGCCCATTCCAGCCACGGCAAAAAGCACCCGGAGAACACGGGGAAAAAGCTCTTTTCAAAGTGTTCTCCGTGTGCTTTTTGCCGTGGCTGGAATGGGGTGTTGCTTTGATCTTCGGAATCCGGTTTTAACATCTGGCAGCAAAATACCTGGAAAGCATCAAATGCCGCAACCAGGGATCTGTCCAAATACTGGCTATAGCTGCGGTCTATAGTATAATCATCGCTTTTTTCCTATTATCAGCGGCAGCCCCAAGATGGCAGAAAAATCGACCGGCGAAAAAATAGTCGCAACAAACAAGAAAGCCTTTTCACGAGTATTTCATCCTCGAGAAGTTCGAAGCCGGAATTGCCCTGCAGGGGACGGAAGTGAAGGCGATGCAGGGGAAGGAAGACTGAACATGAAGGACAGCTACGCCATGGCTCAATCGGGGGAAATGTTCCTTTTCAACTGCCACATCAGCCCTTATTCTCACGGGCAACCGGAAAATCCAGATCCCACCCGGACAAGAAAACTGCTGTTGCACGAGATAGAGATTCGCAAGCTGACCGGAAAGACACAGGAAAAGGGCCTGACCCTGGTGCCGCTGCGCGTCTATCTGAAGCGCGGAAGAGTAAAAGTAGAGCTGGGAGTAGCGAGAGGCAAGAAGCTGATCGACAAGCGCGAAACCGAGCGCCATAAAGAAGCGGACCGGGAAGCTAATGCCGCCATGAAACATAGACGATAAAGGGATGTTTTCTTATCAAATGTCCTTCGCCGGAGGATTTTTATGCAGATTAGTTTCGACCTGGCAATTACGGGAAGTTCTTTGCGATTTGCTTGCGTATCCGGTCTTTGAAGATGAATCCAAAGACTTCTCTTCACTGCAACCTTTGGATACGATCACGCGTGGAGCAGTCAAATCCGCTCTTTCTTCCCGCGAATTCAAGCCGGAACTTCATCAAACCTGCAGGATCGGCAAACCAGCCGGATTGAAAGCCCGCAACCTGCTTTTGGTCGGGGCAGGCAAAAAAATAACTTTTGATCCGGCGAAATTTCGCGACCTGTCGGGAACGGTGGTGCGCAGCGCAAAATCATTCGCATGCAAGAACATAGCGCTCTACTGCCGCGGGATTTTGTCGACGGGTCTTGCCGCCCGCGTGGCGGCCGAAGGCGCCCTGTACGCCAGTTACGAATCGGACATGTATAAGACGCGCGACAACGAATCCAAAAACGTAGAAACTCTTCAGCTTCTTTTCGAACGCAATGCCAGCCGAGGCGAGGCCGAGGAGGGCATCCGGCGCAGCATTATCACAGGCGATGCAACCAACTACGCCCGCACGCTGGCCAATGAGCCCTCCAATATCCTAACCCCAGCTCAATTTGCCGAACGCGCAGCGACAATGGGGGAGAAGGCCGGGTTGGCGGTGCAAATCCTGGAACGGGAGGATCTGGAGAAACTGGGCATGAACGCGTTGCTGGCGGTCGGCCGCGGCAGCGAAGAGCCTCCGAAGCTGATAGTGTTGCGTATTAACGGTCAGGAAAAACGCGCATGGGTTCCCCGCTCTGTGCGCTTGTGGGTAAGGGTGTGACGTTCGACAGTGGAGGAATCTCCATAAAGCCTTCAGAAAAAATGGAGGAGATGAAGGGAGATATGGCAGGAGGCGCCGCTGTCCTGGGAGCCATGCTGGCTCTGGCACAGCTTCGTCCGCGGCATCCGGTAATCGGACTGATACCTGCCGTGGAAAACCTGCCCAGCGGGAAGGCGGTAAAGCCTGGCGATGTTGTAAAATCCTATCTGGAAAAACCATCGAAATCATCAATACGATGCGGAAGGACGCCTGATCCTGGCCGACGCCATGGCCTATGCCCGAACCCTTGGCGCCGGCTACATCGTCGACATCGCCACCTTGACAGGAGCCGTCGCAATCGCCCTGGGTCACGTGAACGCAGGAATCCTCGGGACCGATCAGAAAACCATCGACCGCATCCGTCACAACTGCAGTATTACCGGAGAAAAGTTCTGGCAACTCCCCCTGGATGACGAGTATCGAAAAGCGATACGAAGCGAGATCGCCGACATAAAAAATGTCGGGAACCGCACAGCCGGCGCCATAACAGCAGCGAAGTTCCTGCAGGAGTTTGTCGAAGACACTCCGTGGGTTCACATGGACATCGCGGGAGTTGATCTCGATAGCGACGGCCGGCCCTTTGCCTGCAAGGGCCCGACCGGCTTCGGCGTGCGCACGCTTGTGCAGTTGTTAGAATGATTCCTGATTCCAGATTCCTGATTCCAGATTCCAGATTCGAGATTGGAAATTTAAACCTGAATTACGAAGTTAGCCGCGCAGCGGCTTTATGAATTTAGCCCGGCCTTTCAAGGCCGGGGGCATTTGGCGCAATCAATGCCCGTCGCGGTCAGCGACGGTTGAAATCATCAAGCGTCGCTGCCGCGACGCACGAACAAGGCTTATCCAATACGGGCCTTGAAAGGCCCCCTAAATTCATCCGGCCGCTGCGCGGCCTATGTCTTCCGAGCTATGTAATTTAGAACGAAAACAAAACACCAATTTCGGAATCGAGGTTAAAGATGATGATGTAGCTGGGGTGGCACGTCTTTGATTCCGCAGTGTTTGTTATTTTTTGCCGTGGAGGAGGCGAAGGGCCCACTTGATCGCGGAATTCATGCTGTCGTGGCGGGCGATGCCTTTACCCGCGATGTCGAATGCCGTGCCATGATCGACCGACGTTCGGATGAAGGGCAAACCCAGGGTCACGTTTACCGTCTCGCCAAAACCGATCAGCTTGATCGGAGCCAATCCCTGGTCGTGGTACATCGCCAGCACCACGTCAAACTCGCCATTGAATGCACGATAGAATAGCGTGTCCGCCGGCAGCGGACCTTCAATAATTGACGCTGGAAAAGCGTTGCGGGCGCGCTGAACTGCAGGGGCAATTCTTTCCACATCCTCGTCGCCCATAATCCCCGCCTCTCCCGCATGCGGATTCAGCCCGGCCACCGCCACCTTGCTGCAGCCCAGGCCGAAACGGGGAAATTCGGTCAGAATCAGGGAAAGCTTTTTATAAATCCGCTCGGACGTAAGAGCTTCCGGCACGACCCGCAACGGAATATGGATCGTGGCCAGCACTACTTTGAGCCGGTCGGTCAGAAAAGCCATGGCTATTTCCGAAACCCCCGCCAGATGAGCCAAAAACTCCGTGTGCCCTGGAAACGAATAGCCGGCTTCCTGGAAAAATTGTTTGTTGAGCGGTGCCGTGACCATGGCATCCATGCGTCCGTGCCTGCACGCGTGCGCGCATTCAATGATGTTCCGTGCCGCCGCATCGCCGCTTGCCCTGGATCCAACGCCTGCGCACACTCTCTCTGACGGAACATCCACGATGCAGCGGTCCGGAAGTTGTTTGGTGCTCCTGATATCATCCGCGGAAATCCGGTCGAAGTGAAAGGGTATCCCCAGGTCCTCGGATCGTGATCGCAGAGTTTCCCAGCTGCCGAATAGAACCATGCGGCACACACCCAGGAACATAGGCTCCTGGGCAGCCCGCACCGATATTTCCGGTCCGATTCCTGCTGGATCCCCTGTTGTGATGCCAAGCTGAGGCAGGATATTTCTAGATTCTGACAAGAGTTTCAACGCCCGCCGACAAGCAGCGGATAAAGCTACGGTGGGTTATTCCCCGCATTTCCTTTCAGGCACATCCATCCGACACGGCCGGAAACGCATTACTCCAAATCCACTTCGTCCGGTTCCTGGTCCTCATTCTGTTTGTACATATATTTAATCACATGTTTCAGAATGAGAAGATTGGGCCCCTCACTGCGATGCACTTTAATACAATTTTTATCGTACCACTCGATGACGCCCCGTATTTCCTCTCCATCCGTCAGCATGACGACCATGGGAGTCTTCGCAGCCATTTGTTTGATGTAGTAATAATTTTCTGCGTTTGTTATTTCAGGGGGTACTCGCTTCCGAGGCACCGTCCCATAGCGGGGCATCTGGTCTTTGATTTCGGACAAACTCGGGCGAATAAGCTTCCGGTTAACCATTGAACTTCCTCCGGCGGAGGTTAGAGTAGGACGATAGCGATCATTCATGAGTTAAACTGTAAAGGCAATAATAAAGGTACCGTGTGATCGAATAGCCACCTTACTTCAATTCTATTCCGCCTAACTATCTTTGACAAGCTAAAATTAATTCGATAGATTTAGCGTGCACTTGATTTACAAAGATCCGATTGGTTTGATGCCGCAAAAATGAAAATTTCTCAATCAATGCCTTCGTGGCTTCTGTTTCTTCTCCTATTTTCGAATCTATCGGCCGCTGCTGGCGCCCAATCTTCTCAGGAACCCAGGCTGATCCGGGATACAGGCATAGCCGATGGGGAGGAGAACGCTGAAACGCCGGCCGTGAAAGAGCCCAATCCCAAGCTGGCGGAACGAGATGTTGGCATCGGCAATTTTTATATGAAGAAAAAGAATTATGCCGCCGCCATTCAGAGATTTCTCGAAGCCTTAGAGTATAAAAAAGATTCACCCCAGGCATACGAGGGCCTTATCCGCGCCTATGAAAAGAACGGCGAAATCCGCAACGCAATTAACGCCTGCAAGGATTTCCTGGAAAAGAACCCTGACTCTCCGAAAGCTTCTGAATTCCGCAACAAACTCGCCAAGCTTGAAAAGCAATAGGGCTGAGTTCTCTTTTCAGTTCCGCGTGAGTGCGACAAACATTGCTTCCAGGGCCAGTTGACGATTCACGTTAAAGTGAAGCTCGCTTTTAAGTTTCTTTACTGCATCAATGCTGCGCAGCACCTCAGATCGGGAAACATTCCGGGCGATTTCCTGCAGATTTCCAAGCAGATCGCGTTGTCCGACGCGCTCCGTTGCCATTCCGGCATAATAGATATCCTGTAAAAGCGCCGCCACGGATTCAATCCAGAGCTGGAAAAACTGTTTTTCTTTGCCGACCTTGGCTGCAACGGCGCTTGCATCTGCAAACGTTCCTTTCTTCAACAGCAACGCCACGAAGTGCAGTGCCTGCTTGCGAAGATCCTGATACTCTTCTGTGTTGAAATTCAGAGCGGCCGTCAAACTTCCACCGCTGAGTGCGGCGGCCAGACGCGCTTCATCCGCCGATCTTCCCTCGCACTGCACCAGATAACGCTCGATCTGATCCTGCGGTATTTCGCCAAGCATCAGCATGCGGGAGCGGGAGCGAATGGTTTCCAGCAGCATGTATGGATTCGTGGTTATAAGAATGATGATCGTGCGGCTCGCAGGCTCCTCAAGGGTTTTTAGCAGGCTATTGTGTGCCTCCGGGCGCATCTGCTCCGCCGGGTCCAGAATCACCACACGATAGCGCGCCTCAAGAGGCTGAAACGCGACTTCGTCGATCAAGCCCCTGACTTGATCGATGCTGATGGTGGTTTTTTCAGGCTCAATCAGCCGGACATCCGGATGGCGCTTCGTCCTGATTTTGCAGTTCGAACAACTGCCGCAAAATCCCTCGTCCTTCAATTTCAGACACTTCAGGCTCCGGCTTTCGATCACGGCCATGACTCTATCGCAGACTGCGCAGATGCCGCACGCGCCGCCTGGCAGAGGCGACAGGCAATTGAGATATTGAGCAACCAGCAGCGCAAGCGTGCATTTGCCGACCCCGGCTGGGCCGGAAAAAATCATGGCGTGTGGCAGGCGGTCCTGTTCAATCGCACGCTTCAGTATCGCTACTGCGCGCGCATTGCCGATAAAAGAGTCCAGGCTCAGCTGGCATTGATTGCGAATCATTTTGTTGTCGGCGCCATCCATTGGTCCAACAGGACTGCAATACGAGAAAACACTTCATCCGGCGTTCCCGAAGCGTCGACACTATGAATCCTATGGGGCCATTGGACGGCAAGCCCCAGGTACGCTTCCCGGACTCTTTTGTGAAACGCCAGATCTTCCGCTTCAAATCTCCCCTCAGCGGCCGCGGCCGGGCTGGCCGCATTGCGTGTGCGTGCCCGTGACAACCCGACTTCCGGAGCCAGGTCGAGCAGGATCGTTTTGTCCGGTTCCACAATTCCCAGCAGCTGCGTCAATTGCTCGATCTCATGCTGAGGTATCCCCCGAGCAGCGCCCTGATAGGCTCGAGTTGCGTCCTGATAGCGATCCGAGAGCACGAAAAGGCCGCCCTTTAGCGCCGGTTCTATCACTTCCTTCAAATGCTGGTAGCGGTCCGCCAGGTAAAGAAGCAGTTCGCACCACGGTTCCATCCGGCAACTGTCCGTTTCCAACAGAACCTTGCGCAGCTTCCGCCCGAAATCCGTCCCGCCGGGCTCCCTGGTTAGAAGACACGTGCAGCCCCTTTGCCGCAGATAGGTTTGCGCTCGCGTTATCTGCAAGCTTTTTCCGGAGCCTTCGATTCCCTCAAATGTAATAAACATCGGGATCCTTGCCAGTGACGAAGAAGCACTCTAGAATTGAGCTTTCAGAGTAGCAAAGCATGATTCGCAACTCAACGCGAAACGGAATCCCTCGTGAACGGATCTAGCCCGGATTATTCATGAGGGTTCGTAGCGAGGCGGCGCAGACGGACATGGATACAAGGCGCGCGACGGGAGGATTCCGCAGGCGTACTCGACAGTACGTCGAGGAATCCGACCAAGCGCAACGCAGTAGACATGCCCGGATCCGCCGCCGCAGTAGAAGCATCATGAATAATCCGGGCTAGTGCTTTTGCACAGGGCGGCCTTGTGAACGATATCGCGCAAAACATCCGAAGAATCCAGGAGCGCGCGGCAATGGCAGCGATTTCGTGCGGCCGTGCGCCCGGTGATATTGCACTTCTTGCCGTCAGCAAAACATTTCCCTCGGAATCTATTCAGCAGGCCGCAGACGCCGGCTTGCATCAGTTCGGCGAGAACCGCGTGCAGGAAGCGGAGGGCAAAATCCTACGCCTGCGCCAAACATTGAACCTGGAGTGGCATCTGGTCGGACACCTGCAGTCCAATAAGGCAAAGCGCGCCGTAGAGCTGTTTGACAGGATCCATTCGCTCGACAGCACCCACCTCGCATCCAGGCTAAGCCAGGCCGGGGTTGAGCTGGGGAAAATACAGTCGGTGCTGATTCAGGTTGACCTCGGACAGGAGGAAACCAAGTTCGGCGCGGACCCGGAACACATTCGAGAGATATTGGAGGCAGCGTCCGGATTAAGGGGAATTCGCGTGGATGGGTTGATGACACTGCCTCCCTTTTTTGATGATCCGGAAAAATCCCGCCCCTTTTATGCAAAGCTGCGCGAAATGAGGGAAGCATTGGATTCGGAGCAGCCTGGCTGCCTGGGACAGAAGCATCTTTCGATGGGCATGAGCCACGATTTTGAAGAAGCCATTCGCGAAGGGGCGACGATCATTCGTGTGGGAACGGCAATTTTCGGGTCACGCTAATGATAGACGAAGGATTGCAGGTCAGCGAAATCAGCGGGGGATTGACCGTTCGTCTTCATGTTTTGCCGCGGGCAAAACGTGGAGAGCTTGCGGGCTTTCATAACGGAGCTTTGAAGGTAAAGGTGATGGCGCCTCCTGTCGAAAACGCAGCCAATCGTGCCGTTATCGACTTTTTTTCAGATTTGCTCGGCATATCCAAATCCAATCTGAAAATTCTGGCGGGCAACAAATCGAGAGAAAAAGTGCTGCAGATCAAAGGCTTGGCGATTGTCGATTTTATGAACCTGATTTCGCAGTAAATCCGCATTTCTCTGTGGAAAACCTGTGTAAATTCCAGTGGATGGATCCATATATCTTAAGTATTTAAATGACTTAGTACGATATTGGGCGCCTCCCGGTCATCCTGTGGAAAACTCAAATATGTGGGTCTGGGCTTCAGATGCAGAGATGTGAGTCGAACGGACCGGCCAAATAACTTGGACTTGGACGTGGTCCTAGACCTAGTCCTGGACCTGTTTTTCTCTCTAAGAAAAAATCACAAACTGCTGTCTTTAAAACGGCCCACGACCAAGTCCAGGTCTAGGTCCAGGTCAAAGTGTTTTGTTTATTGAATCAGCCTTACGACAACGGTGGTGATATTGTCGGGCCCACCACCGGAATTTGCGGCATTCACGAGCATCTCGCTGAGTTCCTGAGGTTTCCTGTTTTCGCCTGTAAGCAAGCGCAGAATTTCCTGATCGGATAGCACATCCGTCAATCCGTCCGAGCAGAGCAGGTAGACATCCCCCTTCAGTGCCTCACCCTTTTGCAGATCCGCTTCTACCTGAGGCTGTGTTCCGATGGAACGCGTAATCAGATTTTTTTGCGGATGCCGCGAGATGTCTTCTTTGGAAATAATCCCGCTTTTATATAGCGGCCACACAAGAGAATGGTCTTGCGTCAACTGATTTAGATTTTTGTCGCGCAGCAGGTACGCACGGGAATCTCCTACCTGGGCGAGATAATATTGATGGTCCCGAAAAAGCAGCACCGTCAGGGTGCTGCCCATGCCTCGGCATTCCGGCCGGGCACGCTGGGCTTCATAGACACTTGTGTTCGCCTTTTGCACGGCGAACTGCAGCAGCTGTTCCTCGGTGAATTCGGATCCACCGCGCGACAGAACTTCTTCCACGGTAGTGGCTGCTATCTGGCTGGCAATTTCTCCGGCAGCATGTCCACCCATACCATCCGCAACGAGAAAAATTGCGCTTTTTGTGTTGGCTATGAACGAATCCTCGTTGGAGGTTCTGATTTTCCCCTGATCACTCTTGACGCCGCATTCGATACGCAATGAATTACTCCGGAATGGAACCGATTGGCTCTTCAGCGCAGAAAATAAGCCACATTCATGCTAATAATACTATTCTTCACAACGGATCGAAACCAATAACTTTCGGAAGGATTCGCCGGCCGGCAAAACTAATGCCGCAGGGTTTTCGCGCCCGTAGGGCGCTTTCGGAGTGCGGCAGCTTGCTGCCGCTTTGGTCGTTTACGCGTTTCCGGTTTCCGGTTTTGAATACAGGGTATTAACGGGGGACGGGAAACCTCAAAGCGGCAGCAAGCTGCCGCACTCCGAAAGCTTCGCCTCCCGAAAACTATGGGGTATCGGCCGATGCTGCGGGCACTATTGGTTTTATAGCTTTATGGTATGATACTCTATCAAAATTCATCCGAGGACATCTATGCACTCCAACTGTATTTGCCGATTCAGGATTCTCTGCTTGATGCTTCCGGTGTTCTTCGGCGCGCTGCCTGGATTCGCCGGCGTATCGCGCGCAATCCAGGAACAATACAAGCGGGAATATGAAAACAAGGCCATGTTTCTAAAAGTCCCGGTCCATGGGGAAAAGCAGTTTGTTCACATCAGCGGCCAGACAGTGCGCGTCGATCAGGGTGTGGGTGCTCCAAGATTCAAGGTAGGAGACCAGATCCGTATCCTGCTGGTTGATTTTGCAGGCGATGAAATAAAATTCAGAATGAGCGGGATTGGGACTCCCGGCATTTTTGAATTTGGCTTTAGGTTTGACTCAAACTTGCAGGAAGATTTTCCCAACAGAATGATTTTCGACCGTGCGATTCAGTCCACGCTGACTGAAGGATTGAAATATACGGAGATAGAAGAGGCCAAACGCAGCTTTGTCGAAGATCAATTTGAAAAGTCGGTGCAGGAAATTGCCGGATCGGCGTCCATCAGCCGTGAGTCCGTTCTCAAAAGCATCGCGCCCCAGGTGCCCGCGTACCGGGAAGCACAGCGCGATATCGAAAATCTGAAGGGCAGGATGCAGGATGTTTCCGCGCAACTCGCCCAAGCTCAAGCGGAGAACCGGAAACTGGAATCGGAAACAAAAACGCAACAGGCCGAACTGTCCCGCCTGAAGAGCGCCAATGCTGCACTTCAAAGCAAAATCGATGATTCGGCGTCGCAGATTTCCAAATTGGGTGAAGGTCTGCGCGACGCAAAGGGGTCTGCGCAGGAATATCAACGGGAATTGGCCAACCTGCAGCGTTCGCTGAATCTCAAAGTAGACGCCGGCCGCGACCTCACCGCTCAAATTGCAGATCTGGGCCAGGCCCTGCGCAAATTGCAGAAAGAGAACGAAACCCTGGGCGGCCAGATCAGCTCTCTCCGCATCAACCTCGATTCTCAACAAGCAGCTAATGCGCGGCTTCTGGGCAACAATGAGGAACTGAAAGCCCTCAACAGCAAGCTGCAGGCTACGATTAACACGCTGACCTCGAAAGAGGACTCTCTTGCCAGGCAGTTCCTGGATCTCAAGCGGGAGAAAGAAAAACTCGAGGATTTTTCCAGCTCCGTCGCAGCCCTCCACACCCAGATCGAGGAGGAAAAGACCGAGGCTGGAAATCATATCGGCAAGGCGAATGTCTATTTGAAAAGCGTCCTGCTCGGATCTTTGAGCTGGAGCATTCCCGAGCACATCAACCATAACGAAAGCAAAAGCGGAGAAGTGGCGTTTTCGGCAGAATCGATCGATGCCATACGCATCAGCCCCGAGGAAAGGCGTTTGTTGCGCATACTCGGCGACAAGCTGAAAATGCGAGTGGATCTGGCATCCACCTCAACCGCCATTCAAGTAGCGCCTGAAACCGACACACGCTATCGCGAGATCGCCGAGCGGGACCATTTCTCCTGGCGTTGGAGCATAAGGAATCGCGGTTCCCAGGATACCCGGCTTTCCATCACTGCCCGGCTGCTCAACAAGCATGCCGGCGAAATTCCTGTGTTCCGACAGGAAAATGTGGTGTTCGCCTCAAATGCGGTGCGTCAGATTCGAAGCTATCTTCAGCCAATACCTTTGGTCGCAGGTATTTTTTTGGGATTCCTGCTTTTTGGAATTGTGGGGATATTCCGGCGTCCAAAAAAAGCAAGTGCGCACCGGACCGGTCCGGCAGACCCGCCGGCACCTATCATTCATAAAAAGCTGTAATCCGTTCGCATTTACATGTTATCTAATCCGAATAGCTGCCTACTTGAATGTAGCGCGATGAAGAAGCCCAGGCACGTATGCGCTCTGCGTCTCCAGCGTTAAGGAAGACAAAATTATATTTCTTATTGTTGCGGGTTGTGATGGATAGCCTGTTGCCCTGCAGGGCAAAGCTGCGCAATCCCTTGTATGCTTCGTAGACACTGTGATCGGTATCCGTCGTCCTATATTCCAACCCTTCTTCAGAAAACTGCAGGTTGCCGCGGCAACTGGAAAACGCGTGCTTGTGTTCGACCGGGAACAGCATTTTCAGAACCGAAAATGCCTTAGTCCTATCCTGCAGGTCTTGAATCATCGACTGGAGCCGGTCCGGACTGTATTTTTCGGCTCCTCCCAACTCCTTCGCCTTCCGCAGATGCTCCTCGGCCTGCTTAAAATTATTGCGGTGATAGTCGTAGAGGAGCCCGAGGTTCAGGTGCGCCAGGATATTTCCAGGATTAAGGGAAATACACTTTTCAAAGTTGAGGATGGCGGTGTCCAGCTGTTTCTGATCCTGATAATTCGCGCCCAAATAGAAGTACGCCTCGTCGCTGCTGGGCTCAAATTTGAGATATTCCTGCCACTCAGCGATCGATTTCTGGTAAGAGCCCACACGATAGTAATTGAGCGCCGTGAGGCGCATATTCGCTGCTTTCTGTCGGGACAGTTGTTCTTCATTCACGCTCGGGATTTTCTGTTGTTCCAGCTGGGCCAGTTCCAAAATCCTGGATTCAACTGCGGCCAGGCGCCCTCTGCTGTAATTGTCTTCCGGGAAATATTGCAGCAGGGCTCTAAAATCATTGCGCGCCCCTTGCCAATCGTTAGCGGCCACTTTTGCCTCGGCACGGCTTTGTGCCTGCTCCTTGAGCAGTGCAATCGCTTCCCGCGCATGGCTGTTATTCTTATCCAGGCGCTGGATACTCCGAATGGCATCGAGCGCATTATCTTTTTCGGGAGGCAACAGGCTTCCCGTCTTTATTGCCGCATCGGCGCGCTCTGTCCAATCCTGGATCTGTTTTCGCGGTCTTTTGTGCTCGCATCCAGCTTGGCGGTGACATCGGCAAGGCGCCCTTCTACGGAAACATCGTTTGCAGACAGCAGGGCAAGGTTTTTATACTGTTTTTCGGCTTCCAGCCAGTCTTCGCGCGCATAGGCAAATTCCGCAAGCTGGCGCACGGTTTCCGCCAGTTTTGCCTTTACCTCCAAGGCGTAGCTGTTAGCGGGATCGATTGCCAGGATTTTTTGAGCAAAATAGAGCACATTGTAGTCATCCGGAGGCGGAAGCAGTATATTTTCGCCTTGGGCCCTTTCCAATTTCTTTCGCCACGCCTCGACCTCCGCCAGTTGCTCATTGCTCAATTGCGGTATGATCGGGTCAAGCTTCCAATGCACGCTCTCCGCGGCGTAGGGTATGACCGTGACCTGCTGGACGAATTCCTTGTACCCTTCCTTGACGATCTTCAGTTGATGCCCTCCGCTGCGCAGGTCTGAAAGAGTGATGGGCGTAGCCCCCCGCAATTTGCCGTCGACGGAGATCATCGCGCCGGGCGGAGTCGTTTTTACTACCAGCGCGCCATATTTCGGTTTCCAATACTGGTAAAAAAAAGCGCTCGCAAACGCGAGGACGGAAACAAGAATCAGAATCACAATTCCAAGCATGAGAGTTTTGATTCTGATTTGCGCCGGCTTTCGAGCCGGCCGGGACTCGTTTTGGTCTTTCTCTTCCTCTTCCTTGTCCCAGCGGAGAGCCGTCTGCAGGACAGTATTGGAACGAATCGAGATACTGACTACCGCACTTTGGACATTCTCTCATCGGAATAGCACCTGCGCCCGTTTCATGACGTTATTCTAATTCGTAGGGACTAATTTGTACAGCAGGTCGCGCTTGCGCGGATTGAATCCGTTTTCGCGTATGAACTCGCGCGCCTTTTCCTCCGTGCCCGGTCCATGGCTGGTCAAAACATTTTCTTCAATCACCACCGAGGAAATATCGTCGGCCCCCGCATGCAGCGCAAGCGATCCGGCATCCCGCCCAAGCACCATGATCGAGGCTTCGATGTGAGAAATGTTGTCGAGGAATATTCTGCAGACGGCGAGCACCTTGAGATACTCGATCGCAGGGACGCTGCGGACATAAAACCTGTCCGTTTGCTTTTGAAAGGTCCACGGAATGAACGCCAGAAAACCGCCCGTGCGGTCCTGCAGTTCACGCACAATTCTCAGGTGCTCGATGATTTCTTCCGCGGTCTCATGAGAACCGAAGACAATATTTGCGCTGCCGGGAAGTCCCTCTTCGTGGCACGTTTGCATGACGCGGACCCAATCCGACACCGAGAGCTTTCGCGGAGACAGGAATGCGCGCATCCGGTCGCTGAGTATCTCTGCGCCCGCTCCGGGCACCGAATCCACTCCCGCATTTTTGAGTTCCTGCACAACCTTGCGGAGCGGCATACCGGTCAACCGCTCCATGCCCAGGATCTCGCTCGGCGAAAAGGCGCGAATGTGGAGGTGCGGCCCGAAGACCGCTTTTACCGTGCGCACCACGTCCACATAATAGTCAAAGGGAATGCCGGGATTCACGCCGCCCTGGAGAAACATCTGATTAGCGCCCAGCGCAACCGCTGCCTGCATCTTCTGCACGATTTCCTCAACCGAAAGAACCACCCCCGCAGGCGAACCGATCGGCTGGTGATAGCTGCAGAAAGAGCAGTGTATGTCGCAGAAAGTTGTGTAATTAATGATGCGAAACATCGTGTAGGTAACAACGGATGGATCGTTTTTGTGTTTGCGTATTTCGCGGGCCGCAGCGATCAACTTGAGCCAATCCGCCGAGTTCAGGAGTTTCAGTGCTTCAGACGGCGCATATGCGCCGGCCCTCGATGGCTTCCTCCAAAACAGAGTCGGTGCGTTCAGGCTGGAAAATATTCATTTGCGGTTTTATACCTCAAACCCCGGGTGAATTCCAAATAAACCATTTCAGACAAAATATCCTTCAATCAACACTGCATTTCATTTTTCCAGGGCTTGGAGGTGGATTGATTCCTCCTGTGATGATATAAAGAAAGCCATCAGTTAGGAAAAAACCGCAAGGTGCTTTTTCGAGAGGATTCATGAGCGTTGTCGTCCCGTTTTCCAAAACGGCCAAAACCAAAGGCCTTCAGCGGGTTCAATCAACCTACACGGCCCGGGAAATCAGCCGCCAGTTTGGTTTGAGCGAACAATCCATCCGTCGATGGACGCGTGAAGGAATGATTCAGGCTGCTTCTTCGGAATCCGACGAAGAGTTGCGCTATGATTTTCATGCTCTCGCCCAATTCCGCCGCGTACGCGAACTGCGGAACCGGGGGTTGACCACGCGTCAGATAGAAGCGGAGCTAAACGGCCAGCTCAGTTTGTTTCCTCAAAGGGGAGGCCAGCTGATCAAGCTGCCGGTGCGGCTCAGTCCCTTTGAAGAAGCTTTGATACTGCATGAGCAGGGGGACAAGCGCGCAGTCGAAATGTACTCAAAAGCCATTCAAGGCGGGGAGTGCGTCGCGGATGCTTACTGCAATCTGGGCATAATGGCGTACGAGGAGAATAACGTTCCCAAAGCATTCGACCACTTCACAAACTCACTCCGCTATGATCCGCGCCACTTTGAGTCTCATTTCAATCTCGCTCATCTGTATTTCGAAGCCGGCGACTTCGCGCTCGCCCGTCTGCACTACGATATTTCCGCAGTGATCGAACCCAACTCCGCAAGCGTCCATTTCAACCTGGGACTAATTCACGCCATCAATGGAGACCTGGTTTCTGCGATCGCGTCTCTAAGCAGAGCCAAAGACCATGCGACCGAAGAAGAGCTGGCCCAGGTGGAAGAGCTTCTTTCCAGCCTTCAAAACGCGACGAGCTAGGATAGCTGTTGCGCCCGTAGGGCGCTTTCGGAGTGCGGCAGCTTGCTGCCGCTTTTGAGAAATCCGTAAACTACCAAAGCGGCAGCAAGCTGCCGCACTCCGAAAGCTTCGCTTTTCGCAAATCAGCGGGATGCGGTTACTTCATCTGCGCCATGCGGGCTTCGCGCTCGCGCGTCAGGTGCGGGATCAGGCCAAGCTGGCGTTCAATCAGCATGAGCTGCCCCCGATGATGCATCTCGTGTTCCTTCACGGAGAGGATCATCTCGAACCGGCTTTTATGCGGAGGCGTCCCGCCCGGAGGCATAGCCACAAGCTGTGCCAGAAATTCCTCGGACAGTCCATCCAGCCAGGAAGCCCATACTTCTCCCTCTTTTTCCAATAGCTCAATCAGCTGCGCTTTGTTTCTTGGTTTGGCTTCCTCCTCCGCCATCTGTTTCATTAAGGACACAAAATCCATTCCTTCCATGGACATGCGCTTCTCAATTGCGTTGAGCTGATATTGAAAGCGATACGATAACGCGATGTGCGTGAGCAGCTGTGCGACACTGCGACATTCAGGCACCGCCTTGAAGCCATACTTATCTTCCGGAATATCCCTGGCAATAAGAATCGTATTGTTGCGGACGGTCCGACTGCCGACGGCAAGCTCTTTCACTCCGTAATACACCATACGCCTATCTCCTTTGAAGAATCACCCATTAGTCCCATAATACTACTACCTACGAATGACCAACCCGTATGTTTAAATTCGTCATTCGTAAATCGTCAATCGTCAATCCGTTGGAGGTCCCATGCGCATCCCGGATACCATGCACGCCATGGTGCTGCAAAAACCCGGCACTTCGCTTGTTTACAGAAAACTGCCCGTGCCCAAACCGGGTCCGGACCAAGTCCTGATTAAAGTACGCGCCTGTGGCGTCTGCCGGACAGATCTCCACGTCGTGGACGGGGAATTGCCCGATCCCAAGCTGCCGATCATCCCCGGCCATGAAATCGTAGGGAGTGTTGTCGAAACCGGCACAAAGGTGGATTCCTTTCGCATAGGCGACCGGATCGGCGTGCCCTGGGTTGGATATACGTGCGGCGAGTGTCTCTATTGCCGGACTGGCCGGGAGAATCTATGCGACCAGCCTAAGTTCACAGGATATACCCTCGACGGCGGCTACGCGGAATATGCCGTTGCCGACAGGCGCTATTGTTTCTCCCTGCCGGATAGCTACAGCGACACGGCCGTCGCACCGCTGCTTTGCGCCGGTCTTATCGGATATCGATCCTATCGCATGGCCGGCGAGGATGCGGAGCGGCTGGGAATTTACGGGTTCGGAGGGGCGGCGCACATCATCGCTCAGATAGCCGTCTATCAGGGCAGGAAAGTTTTCGCCTTTACGCGGCCGGGGGACTCCGGCGCCCAGGAGTTCGCCCGGCGCATGGGCGCTGTGTGGGCCGGCGACTCGACGGAAATGCCCCCGGAACCTCTCGACGCGGCCATTATTTTTGCCCCGATCGGTTCGCTGGTTCCGGCTGCGCTGCGCGCAACGATCAAAGGCGGCACGGTTGTCTGCGGAGGCATCCACATGAGCGACATTCCTTCATTCCCTTACCAGATCCTATGGGAGGAGAGAGTTGTGCGCTCGGTCGCAAACCTTACCAGGAAAGACGGAGAGGAGCTTCTGGCTATCGCCCCAAAAGTCCCCGTGCATACAGAGGTTGAGCCGTTTCCGTTAATCCAGGCAAATGAAGCATTGGACCGACTGAGGGAGGGAAAACTGCAAGGAGCAGCAGTCTTAATTACGAATTACGAATGACGAATTGAACCAAAAATTACGAATGACGAATTACGAATTGAAAAATACACATTATTAGGGGATGCAGCGGTAGTTCACACGCAAAGATCTGCTTTTGGGTTACGAATTACGAATTGAAATACCCATCTCGACAAGGGAAACAGCGATGGTTCATGCGCTGGCGCTCTCTCTATCAAAAAAAATGACGAATTGAAACATGCAATTTGACGCACGATTCTCCCGCAGAAAAACCGCAACCGCACCGTATGTTTTAATTCGTCATTCGTAATTCGTAACTCGTAATTTAGTTTACTGCTCCCACGGCAGGTCGGGTTTGCCGAAATGGCCGTAGTTGGTCGTTTGCCGGTAGATCGGCCGGAGCAGGCTAAAACGCCCGATGATTGCGGCAGGCCGGAAGTCCATGCTCTTGACAAAATCGGCTGCGGCATTCTCGTCGCCGGTTCCGAAGGTATCCACTTTGACCGAGAGCGGTTTGGCCATGCCGATGGCGTAGGAGATCTGGATCTCCGCCCTCCGCGCAAGCTTTTCTATAATCAGCTGGCGCGCGATGAAGCGGCAGAAATAGGCGCCGCTGCGGTCCACTTTGGAGGGGTCTTTGCCGCTGAAAGCGCCGCCGCCATGCCGTCCGGCGCCGCCGTAGGTGTCCACGATAATCTTCCTGCCTGTCACGCCGGCATCGGCGGACGGGCCGCCCAGCACGAAGCTCCCGGTAGGATTGACGTGAAACCGGATGTCTTTCGTGTACCATTCTCCAAGAACGCGCGGCGCCAAAGAGCCGTTGACGTAGGCGATAATGGCTTCCCGGGAAATGGATGCCGAATGCTGCGGAGAGACGATGGCGTCCGTCACTGCGACCGGGCTATTATTCTTGTAGAGTACTGAGACCTGGGTTTTGCCGTCGGGCCGAAGCCAAGGAGCGACGCCGCTGCGGCGATCTTCAGCCAGTCCTTTGGACAGCCGGTGCGCCAGCAAAATGGGCAAAGGCATCAGCTCGGGTGTTTCGTCGGTGGCATAGCCGAACATGATTCCCTGGTCCCCGGCACCCTGCTCGTGTTCCAGATTGGTGTCATGGTTAACGCCCTGCGCTATTTCCGACGATTGCTTGGACACGAACTGGTGAATCTGAACACCGTCTGCATTGAATGGCTCGGAAGCGTCCGTGTATCCGATTTCACGAATAGCCTGGCGCGCGATGGCGGCGTGATCCACGGTTCCGGTTGACGTGAACTCTCCGGCGATGACCACAGCTCCCTCTTTGCAGAGGACTTCACAGGCGACCCGGCTTTTGGGGTCCTGTTGCAGATAGGCATCGAGGATCGAATCGGCGATATAGTCGCAAACCTTGTCAGGATGTCCCTCTGTCACGGATTCCGATGTAAAAATATAGTGTTCGGCTGATAAATCACCAGCGGCACGAGTCTTAGTCATCGATACATACTCCTTAGTTAAAATAGCCCTTATATTTTCTATACTTCCGGCACAAGTCAAGGCCGGCTCTTGCGATACTTCGATATTCCGAAAAAGCTCCGCACATAAAAAAGGGGAAGCCTGTTACGGCTTCCCCTTGTATTGACCCGAAAAGGATCAGATTAGAAGGTAAACTTCACCCCAAACCGACCGGAAAATCCCGCATTCCAGAGATCGGCCTTTAGATAGGTCGGGTTGATTGCGAAATTCTCCAGAGGATTCAATGAAGTGGGGTCGTCAGCCTCCTGGGAGTATTCTGTAGCCGCAACCAATGCTCTCCAATCGAATCCGTTCAACAGGTTCACATTATGAAGGTCTATTCCCGCAGCTTCATCGCGGAAACGGTTGACCAGAGGATCTATATGCCGAACCGTCTGCTGATTGAAGATGTTCATCATGTTGAATTCAAATCGCAGGGTCTTGCCTTCCTTGATCTTGAATTCTTGAGAAACCATGATGTCGGTCTGCGACAGGGTGGGCGTGCGTCCCAGATCGCCGCGGCCTTCGACTAGCATCTGATCCCAGTATTGGTTTTCAACAATGGTTGACAGCGGGGTTCCACTGGCAATTGAATAGTTGGCGCTGACTCCCGTTCCCCACTTGAATTCGTAAGAACCATACGCCTTGAACGCATGGGGACGGTCGGTCGCCAGACGGCCATCCAGATAACGGCCGTAGGAATCCAGCAGGTATGCCTCGGAATCGTACAGGGTCGTCGTGTTGGTGCCCGGACGTGCAACCATTCCGGTGGCACTCTGGTTTGTCATCCATCCTGCGCCAGTGGCGATTTCATCCGTATCGGAAAGGCCGGGGTAATTTCCAAACAACCGGCTCCAGGTGTAGTTGGCACCCAAGAACCAGCTGTTGGCAAACCGGCGGTTGAAAGTGATCTGCAGGGCATCGTATTCCCGCTTGGGTTTAGGCATCGGGAAGTCAGGCGTTGCGCTGATGTGGTTGGTTTCCAGGACAAATATGCCTTCTCCCGGGTTCCCTAATGGATAGATCGTGCTTCCATCTTCAAGAACCTGGCCGATATCCTCGATCGTCCTGTCAATGCGTGCATGCACCCAGTTCACGCCAAACATCGTTTTCAGTGTTCAGCTGATATTCGGTTCCGATGACCGTCGTTGTCTGGCGCATCGGTTTGATATCAGGATCGATTGAATCCGATCCAAAGCTGGGAAGCCTCAGATCACGATAGGAATCCGGCTGACTTGGATTCCAGAGATTTTCGCCAGGCAGATTAGCTCGGATTAAACGCGAAGATATCGGTCGAATCCAGCGCGTGGTAATAGCGCTTCCACGTGTCGCCGCCGAACGAGCCGCGTACCAGCTCATACTTCGACCAATCGTAGAAACGTCCCCAGCTGGCGAAGACCTTCCATTTGCCGTTGCCCAGAGCGTCGAAGCTAAGGCCCAAGCGAGGAGCCACTTTGTCCCCCCAGCCGAACTGCATCGCATATTTCTGGATGTCAGTACGGAAAGACGGGATGTTTTCCTTTTCTATCCGCAGACCAAGGTTCAACGTCAAGCGCGGATGAATACGCCATGAATCCTGGACGTACAGATTATTGATAGTTGAACCGGCAGATCCCTTCGTGCCGTTTTCCTCAACCCGGTAAAATCCGTAAATACCGGTCATCGGCGGCACTCCGGTAACAGGACTGTCATAGGTGCCACCCCAGTAGATTGCGGTGCGGTAGCCGCCCTGATAGCCAGCGTCCACGCTGTTGATGTTCTTCTGTGTGCCGCCTCCAGCCTTGAAATAATGCGTTCCCAGGAGCCGGAATGATTGAGAGTAATCGGCCTGGAAATACGCGCGGCTGGTGATGTCAAAATTGTTGACGCTGATTCCGCTCACATTGAACCAATTCGAGTCATTCTCTCCGTGGATCAACTCCGGCGGAATCGGCGGGGCTTCCGGGTCTACGTTGCTTGTAGGATACGCATAATAAACCATCGGGACGCTTGAAACGCCGAGGTCCTTGAAGTTATCCCAGAAGTAGCCGCCCTCGCAAGCTCAGCAGGGAGGTATTGGACAGGGTGATATCCACAGTACCGGTATAGCTGTTTTTGGGCTCATACCAACCCCGGGTGCGATTATCTGAGTATTGTTCCGCAGCCTCAGTATTCGTGTTCGGCGCCATTCCGTTACAGGCGGGAATGATTCCATCCCGCTTCGTGGTTGTGTACAGCCAGGCTGAAGTTAGTCCGGATACGCTTCGACGGATCCCAGGAGAGCTTGTTGAAAAGATTCTGGTACGTGGTATCGGAATCGAACGTGCTTGTCGCACCTCCGAACTCCCCTGTTCTATGGCGCTTGGCGATTTGCGGGGAATAGGATGTAGAAAAAGAAAAGCTTGTCTTTTACAATGTATCCACCCACCGAACCGCCGAATTCATTGACGTGGTTCTTGTCCTTGTCATCCTGGAAAAATTCTGTGGATTGCAGGTCTGAAGGATCGGTTTCCAGTCTCAGGTTGGGAAGTGCGTTGAGCGGAGAGCCGCTGTTGTACCAGTGGAATTCTCCATGAAATTCATTTCCGCCCGATTTGGTCACCGCGCTGATTACGCCGCCCAGTGCGCCGCCGTATTCGGCATCAATACCGGAGGTTTTCACCTGGACCTCTTGCAGATATTCATAAGAGGCATTCTGGCGGGAGGTTCCATCGATCATACTGGTGGTGGAAATGCCGTCAATGGTGAACTGGTTTTCCGCACCGCTCGCACCGTTGACCTGGATACCGCCTTCGATATCACCGGAGGTCACCGAAGGAGAAGTCAGAGCCACGCTTTGGAAACTCCTGCCTTTGGGCATGTTGTCAAATTCATCCGCTGTGACGTTATGCGTGACCGCCGTGGTGTTAGTATCGATCATGGTGACCGATCCGGAAACAACGATCGTCTCCCTCACCTCACCTACCTGCAGTGTGAAATCGAGAGTGATGGTTTTCCCCAACAAAAGAATCACATCAGGATATTCGGCTTTTGAAAATCCTGTTTTTTGGGCTGAGACCGAATAACGACCAGGTTCCAAATCCCGGCCGAGATACCTGCCGCCGTCTCCGGTCATCAAAGTAGACGTCCTTTTGGTATCGAGATTCGTGAAGGTCACTTCCGCGCCCGGCAAAACCGCCTTGGAAGAATCGTAGACCACACCGTTGATTGTGCTAAACCGTTCCTGCGCAAACAGGCCGGCCCCAGTCAGCAATAAAACCACGAGCATGACTGGCAAAAATGCTCTGAGAAACCTACTAACGTAGACTCCGCTTCTCATACTCCTCCTTCATAGTTATTGTTAGTTCGAAAACCATCGGGGACTTATCGTCCACTGCGTCCTAAAATAAGAGCATTTTCCCCCAATTAAAAAATGCCTGACCCTTTACCCGACGTTTCACACTCTTTAAAGCACCATGCAAAAACACTGCCCAAAAAAATGTCAAGGCTTAATGTTGGCGATTTTATCTTTAAATTGAATAAATTAGAAGCAAATCCTTTATTAATTATTATTTTTTTAGTACCCGGCCCCATACAACATATTGAACCCAATTCAATTAATTGTATAACTCCAAGTTTCCTCCTCCTTTTTCGGAGTGCGGCAGCAAGTGGCCGCACTCCGAAATATGTTTGTCTGAGTTTTTTTAGCAGGGGATGCTTTCTTGCAGTAAACTCTGTTCGAGGCTTATGCGAAAAACTATTGCTACGATTTCTTCTTTCGCTTCTGGTCTTCCTGCTGGCATCCGGGTTGCCGGCCCAGGACCTGCGCGATCCGCGATTTATGGAGCGGGCCCAGGCGGGTTTTACGGATATATTCAACATGGACTACAACAAAGCCCGGCAGGCTTTTGCTCTTTTGGCGAAAGACTATCCAAACCATCCCTCGCCCTCCCTTGTACCTGGCGAGCATTCTCTGGCTGGAGGAAATGCTCCGCCGGCAGGACCTTTCCCTAAATCGCTTTATCGCGCCCGCTTATTTTTCCGGAAAGACCGATCATGTGATGCCGCCGGGAGAGAGAGCCGCTTTCTTCAATTATCTTCAGAAATCCCAGGACTTGTCCAAAGCCATTCTTCAAAGAAAAGCGCGACGACATGGATGCCAGATATTTCCTCGCGACGGCGTATGGCTTGCGGGCATCCTTTGCCATCACGATCGATCACAGCCTCCGGGAAGCTTTCAGCAACGGAAACAGGACGTATTCCGCCCTTGTCAAGCTGACCGAGGAAAAGCCGGACTACTATGACGCATACCTGACCGTGGGCATTTATGAATATGTTGTTGGAAACATCCCCTGGTATCTGAAATGGATGGCGTATGTCATCGGCGCCCGCGGCAGCAAGGAGGGCGGCCTGGAGCATCTGAAGCTGGCTTACGAAAAGGGCCAGTACGTCCGAACTGAAGCGCAAATGGCCTGCATGATTCTGTATGTCCGGGAGCACCGATTCGCAGAGGCGTTGGAGATTGCCCGCTCCCTGAACAGCAGGTATCCGCGAAGCTTTTTTTTCCCTATTAACATCGCCCAGATACAGCGGATGTCCGGGCAGAAGGACCAGGCTTCCGCCATGCTCCTGCAAGTGGAAAAACAGGTCGAAGCGAGAGAGCCAAATTTCGACAAGCTGCCCTTGCAGAGTTTTCGATTTGATATGGCCGTGGAACTGATGTCCATGGGACAACTGGATGCCGCCGAAGAGCGATTCCGCAAATCAATGGATGATCCGCAGACTTCCAGAGAAAAAAAAGCATTATCGCATCTGCGCCTGGGCCAGATTCTGGAATGGAAGCATCGGCCAAAGGAAGCGGTCAGGGAATACCAGGCTGTCCTCTCCTTTGAAGATTTCGACGGCTCCCACGCCCGCGCACAACAGCTGCTGAAGAAACACAATTAATTCCCGACATCTCGCCTGATGTCGCAAGATTTTTGGGGGCGAAGCCTTCGGAGTGCGGCAGCTCGCTGCCGCTTTCGAAAACAGCTAAACATGCCTGTTTTTCAAGGGTTCTCTTAAAAGCGGCAGCAAGCTGCCGCACTCCGAAAGCGCCCTCCGGGCGCGGACTATGCGGCATTAGGAGAGACGTCGCCGGCCCGAACAGTTTCCTTCATGCAACCTGGGCAATCTTGGCCCAATTGTTTTGGATTAGTTGGTGATTTGCCTTGGAATTTCCGGACTGAGAACGTTATCCTCGGGGCTTCACAGTAAAGGACCGTTTATGCCGAAGCGCCTTGCTCCCATCCTTATTATCTGCCTGGTATGCAGTCTGTGCCTGATCGCGGAAGAGAAAATTGACTCCGAAATGAACTGGAGAATTCGCCGGGAAGCGACGGACAATTCTCAGATCATGAAACTGATCCACCAGCTCACGGATGTGTATGGCCCTCGCCTGACGGGATCTCCCAATTTCAAGGCGGCGTGCGACTGGTCCATCAACCAGATGAAGCAGTGGGGAATGCAGAATGAACATCTGGAAAAGTGGGACTTCGAGCATCTCGGATGGAGTTGTGATCGATACTCGGTGCGCGTCCTCTCCCCATACAAGGACATCCTGGACGCAAGGGTAGTCGCCTGGACTCCCAGCACGAAAGGGATCGTCCGGACCAGTATTGTCCAGATTACTCCTCCCGAGCACCCGTCGCAGGAAAGCCTGACGGCATATCTCAACGGCGTCAAAAATAAAGTCCAGGGCCGAATCGTCCTCGTCGGCGCGCACACAAAAGTGCCGATCCAGTTCAATCCGTCGAACAAGCGGCGCGAGGATTCTGACTTGATCGCCCTGTACGATCCGATCAATCCGGCGCCCGCCGTTCCGCCCAAAACGCCGGCTTCGCCGGAAAACGAAACCAAGCCCTTGGAACCCCGCGAGGTGGAGCAAACAATCGATGTTTTCCTGGTGGAAAGCGGAGCCCTGGTAAAAGTGACGGACGCCGCACGCACCCATGGCCAGATCGTCGTGTCCGCGAACCGTTCGTATAACGCAGCCCGGGCTGTGCCGGGCATCGTGATCCCGAACGAGGATTACGGCCGCATGTCCCGCACGCTGGCGGATGGCGTGCCCGTCGAGATGGAGATCGAAATTCAAAACACAATCCACCCCGATGAACAGACGTCATTGAATGCCATTGCGGAAATTCCCGGAACAGACAAAAAAGATCAGGTCGTCATGATGGGCGCGCATATCGACTCCTGGCACGCGGGCACGGGTGCCACGGACAATGCGACCGGCGTGGCGGTCATGATGGAAGCGGCGCGCATACTCCAAACGCTGAATGTGAAGCCCCGGCGAACCATTAGGGTTGCCCTGTGGGGGGGAGAAGAGCAGGGATTGCTCGGATCGAAAGCCTACGTCCGGGACCATTTTGGGACCTTCGAATCTCCCAGACCGGAATTTCCAGCTTTATCGGCATATCTCAACCTGGATTCCGGCACCGGCCGGGTGCGCGGAGCCTCGGTGTTTGGCCCTCCGGAGGCGGCCGCAGTCCTGCGACCGATGCTGGGAGCTTTTACCGATATGGGAGTCATCGGGGTGAATTACTCAAAAACCCGGAGCTATGGCGGGACAGACAGCACGTCTTTCAATTGGGCGGGATTGCCGGCTATCAATTTGTCCCAGGATCCTATCGAATATATAACCCACACATGGCACACGGATCTCGATACGTACGAGCGGGTTCTGGAATTGGATCTGAAGCAGTGCGCCACCGTGGTTGCGGCAACGGTGTACCACCTGGCTATGCGCGAAGAAATTCTCCCGCGCTTCCCCAGTGATTCCATGCCCCCAGCCGGAAAAATAGACACAGATTACACGGATTACACAGAAATATTTTTTTGTAAATCGGTGGAATCTGTGAAATCTGTGTGCCTATTTCCCGATCAGTTTGAGTGCCCGCGAAACAACGTTGTTGACGGTGTAGCCGAACATCTCGAATACGACATGCGCTGGAGCCGATACGCCGAAACGATCCAGGCAGATTGCGTCGCCCTGATCCCCGATATACTTGTGCCATCCCTGCGCGACGCCGGCTTCAACCGCCAGGCGCGCACGGATCGACGGCGGCAGCACGCTATCGCGATACTCCTGAGTCTGCGCTTCAAATAGTTCCCAGCTTGGCATGGAAACGGTTCGCGCGGCGATGCCCTGTTCCGCCAGTTTCTGCTGCGCGGAAAGGATCAGAGCCACTTCTGATCCTGACGCAATCAGAATCAAATCGATCTTGTCCCCGGGACCCTCTGCCAGGACATACGCCCCGCGCCTCAAGCCTTCTGCGGCTGCATAGCATGTGTGGTCGAGCGTCGGAAGCGCCTGCCGCGTAAGGACCAGCGCCACCGGGCGGCGGCGGCTTTCCACTGCAATGCGCCAGGCCTCGGCGGTTTCATTTGCATCGCAGGGGCGGATTACGACCAGGTTGGGAATCGCCCGCAGCGCGGCCAGCTGCTCGACAGGCTGATGCGTTGGGCCGTCTTCGCCTACCCCGATGCTGTCGTGCGTGAAGACAAAGATGACGCCCAAATCCATCAATGCTGAAAGACGAATGGAAGGACGCATGTAATCGGAGAAAACAAAGAATGTTGCTGTGAACGGGATAGTGCCGCCATGCGCCGCCATGCCGTTTGCGATGGCGCCCATCGCATGTTCCCGGACCCCGAAATGCAGGTTGCGGCATTGGTAGCTCCACCCGCCTCCCGTCGCTCCCTGTATGTCCTCCGGTTTATAGTCGGGACTCTGGAAATCGCCTTCGTTCTTCAAAAGAGTTTGAGTCGAAGGATTCAGGTCCGCCGATCCTCCGAACAATGCCGGGAGCTTTGGCGCGATTGCATTCATGACTTTGCCCGATGCGGCGCGCGTTGCTATGCCCTTGGCATCGGCTGGAAAGGATGGGAGATCCTTGTCCCAATCTTTCGGCAGCTCTCCTTGCATCAGCTGCTCAAATTCCCGGGCAGGATCCGGAAATGACCGGGCATATTCGGCGAAACGGGTGCGCCACGACGCTTCCACCTCGCGGCCGTGATCGACGGCCTGGCGGAAATAACCAAGCGCTTCTTCGGGAACATAGAACGCGGGCTCAGCAGGCCATCCCAGGTTCTGTTTAGTCCGCTTCACTTCCTCCACGCCCAGCGGAGAGCCGTGAGACTCAAAGGAACCCTGTTTGTGAGGTGATCCAAAGCCGATCTTCGTCCTCACCAGGATGAGCGATGGCCGCCGGCTTTCGGCCTGCGCCGATCGAATGGCGTGCTCAATCGACTCCAGGTCATTCCCATCCTCAACGGTGATTGTATGCCAGCCACACGCTTCAAAGCGCCGGGCACGATCCTCGCTAAAACAAATATCGGTTGAAGCAGCGAGAGAGATGCGGTTGTCATCGTACAGGTAAATCAGTTTGCCCAACTTCAGATGTCCCGCCAGGGAAGCGGCTTCGTACGAAATTCCTTCCATCAAATCGCCGTCACTGACAAGTGCGTACGTATAGTGATTGACGATTTCATGTCCGGGACGGTTATACCGGGCCGCCAGATGCGCTTCCGCGATCGCCATGCCGACCCCATTCGCAAAGCCCTGGCCGAGCGGACCGCGTCGTTGTCTCAACGCCGGGCACCAAACCTCTTTCCGGGTGGCCCGGCGTCCGGCTACCCAATTGCCGGAATTGCTGCAGCTGCTCCAGCGGCAGATCGTATCCCGTCAGATAGAGCAGGCTGTACAACAAGGCGGATCCGTGACCGGGTGAAAGAATAAAGCGATCCCGATCCAGCCATGCCGGATTTGCAGGATTGTGTTTGAGAAACCGCGTCCAGAGGACGTATGCCATTGGGGCGGCGCCAAGGGGCAATCCGGGATGCCCGCTATTGGCTTTTTGCACCGCTTCAATGGACAAAACGCGAATGGAATTAACGCATATCTGGTTCAGGGTTGAATTCATAGAGGCCTGACTCACTAAAAAGTGCCCTTCTGCGGGACATATCTAAATTACAGGTTGCAGGTTCCAAGTTGCAGGTTACAGGTTACAGGTTACAGGTTTCAAGTCAAAACCCGGAACCTGTAACTTGGAACCTGTAACCTGGAACCTGCTAACCTGTAACTAAATAAAACGTCAGTATTGGTTTCGCGGGCTCCGCAGTTATAATGGCTTTTTGCAAGGAGACTCCGTATGCGCGTTGTGCTTGGTTCAGATCATGCCGGTTTCGAGATGAAACAAAAAATCCTGGCCCGGGTTCAGAGTTTGGGCCATCAGGTGCTGGATGTCGGGACGCATGACTCTTCACCGACAGACTACCCCGATTATGCCGAAGCTCTCGGAATGGCGATTATCAACAATCAGGCCGATCGGGGGATCATGATATGCGGCAGCGGAGTAGGAGCTTCCATCGCAGTCAACAAGATCGCGGGCATTCGAGGGGGAGTCTGTCATGACTGCTACTCTGCCCATCAGGGCGTCGAGCACGATAATATGAATGTCCTGATTATGGGCGCGCGCGTGATCGGGATAGAACTGGCCTACGATCTCGTCTCGATCTTCCTGGATGCCCAGTTTTCGTGTGAAGAACGCCACCTGCACCGCCTGGCCAAACTGCAAAAACTCGAAACCAAGTTTCGCTAACGTCCGGTTTTGGGTACCATGCAAAATGGCCCTCCTCTATTCATGAATATATTGACATTATATTCATGACCACTTAGTATTATTTTCATGACAAAGCCTTTGCAGGTCTATCTTGAGGATTCTGATTTCGAGCGTCTCGACAAATGGTCGTCCGAACGCGGGTGGAGCAAATCCCAGGTAGTGCGCGTTGCGCTCCGTGCTTTGACGCGCATTCCCGAAACGGACCCGCTTCTTTCTGCCAGCGGCATGATTGACGCGCTGCCGGAAGATCTCAGTGAGCATTTCGATCGCTATTTCCAGGAGACTTTCATTGCAGAAAAGAAATCCGGTTATCGAAAAAGCCGCGGGAAGCCGTAGCATTTTTGTCGACAGCAGCTCCTGGATTGCATTATTCAGCAGACGGGACCAGCACCATGACGAAGCCGATCGTGTGTTTAGAACGATCGTTGCTTCCAAGCAGCGGCTTTTCACTACAAACCTGGTTTTAGCTGAAATACATCGTTTGCTGCTTTATAGAGCCGGCAGCAGCGCTGCGATCGCTGCGCTTGAGAAAATCGAAGCAAGTCCCCTCGTCAGGATTGAATTTGCCACTGCGAAGAACCACCAGTCCGCAACAAACTGGCTGAAGAAACTAAACAAGCTTTCGATTTCCTACACAGACGCCATCAGCTTTTCAATTATGGAAGCCGCAGGCTGCAGAGAAGCACTGAGCTACGACCACCATTTTCGTGGGGCAGGCTTTAAAATTTTCGAGGGTTCCAGCCGCTGAGTTTTTTTGGAGGGGAAGGGCGAAGCTTTCGGAGTGCGGCAGCTCGCTGCCGCTTTCAAGAGAACCCTTGAAAAACGGGCACTTTGGGCCGCTTTCAAAAGCGGCAGCGAGCTGCCGCACTCCGAAAGCGCCCTGCGGGCGCGAAAACCATTGTTACACAGATTGCAGCTGGGAATTCAGCGAATGGGTGAGCCGTTTTAGCCGGTTCAAATCCTCTGCGCTCAGACGCCGGAGGGCAAAGGCGGTTTTATTGTGGGAAAGCGGCTCTTTTAGATCCGCCCATCTTTGGCATTTCTCCCCGTCAAGGGTGCCGGGGATCGGAGAAAATTCGGCGAGCAGCACTTTCGTACCGCATTCATGGGCGAACCGGACGGAAAGCTCCGTATCCTGGCTGTCTGCATCCGGATGCCCGACGATAATATAGGTTGTTATCGATGGCGCGCCTGCCGCTTTGAGATATTCCACCGCAATCGCAAATTCATCCGAACGGACTTTCCCTCCCGTGGATTGCTGCCACGAAGGCGCACTACTTTCCAGCCCAAGGAAAAATCCGGCAAAGCCGGCTTGCACCATCAGGCGCGCCAGTTCGGGAGTAATGAAGCGCGCATTCAGAGCATTCGGAGTGTGAAAAGAGACATGAAGCTCGTTTTTGACAGCCGCTTCCAGAAACGGCACTAAAACATGGTCGGCCTGAAACAGAAGCGCATCATCATAAAATGCAATGTTGCTTGCGCCCAGCGAAACCTGGTATCGCAGTTCGTTCAGACAGACCGATGTCGGCCGCCGTGTGAATTCCGGCCACATCAAGGGCGCAGAGCAATAAGTGCACCGGAATGGACATCCCTCGGATATTTTCAGAATCCCGACGCCGGTTTCGTCCGCGGGCCAATAGGGGGTTCCCGTCTCCGGTTCGATTGACAGGAGTTGCCACAAAGGATCGAGGTTTGCGCCCATGATCACAAGGTCTGCGCCCAAAGAACGGGCATGCGCAGGACACAGGGTGGCGTATGTGCCCCCAAGAACGATTTTGGCGGACGGTTGCAGTTCCCGGATATCATTGATTGCTTCCTGAACGCCGGGATACCAGTAAGTCATCGAAGTCTGAATCAAGACCGCATCGAAGGATTGTGCGGCCAGGAATTCCCTGAATTCGGAGCGCGGCCGTCCAAAGCGGCGAAAAATGCGGGGAATATCACTCAAGGATTCAGGCTTCTGGATTTCGCAGCCATCGTATCGTCCGCGCCCCCACGAATCCCTCCGTTTTGAAATCAGGAAATTAAAATAACTCAGCCGGCTTTCGTGTTGCAGCTGCGCGGCAACTCGCAACAATCCATAAGGGCGAAGCCAGAAATCGTAGGCCGTGAAATCGAATATCGGGGGATTGACCAGAAGGATGTTCAATGGCGACATGCTATGAAAATACCGAAATCAGCGGCACGATGCAATTCCGGGCTACGAGTCTATTGACGCAAAATGCCCCAATGCACGATACTGGCCCCATCCAGGGAGGGGCATCATGATGGGAGGATTGAACAGGAGAGGGTTTCTGAAAGTATCCGCACAAGGAGCAGCGGCGGCAGGCTTAGCCAGAATGGCCGGGCAACTGCATCCGCCCGCAGCCTGTGCGGCGGAAACTCCGCAGGAGTACAATTCCGCCGCCTCGATCACTTCTCTCATCCGTGATTACACCGCAAACGCTGCGACAAACTCGCTGCATCTTGAGACTAAAGAGAAGGCATGGGACGAACCCCTGGTAGGTTTCTCCCGAGGCGACGACCCGATTTATGCGCAGTATAAAGAAAACATCGGGCCGTTTCACTGGACTCCCCTGGAGGCCTTCCTGCTGGCTTTCCCGGAGCTTTCGGTCAAACCGGACGAGTTGACCGTAGTTTCGTGGATATTGCCTGCAACCGAGGCAGTCAAAGCGGATCTGCGGAAGCAGACGACAGATCCATCGGAAAGATGGATCCGCGCCCGGATTTACGGCGAAGAATTTAATGAAGAGCTAAGGAAATATGTTGCATCTACCCTGACCAAGTCGGGGCATCCTGCATTCGTGCCTACTCTTTCGTCAAAATTCAAAACCGAAAACTCACCTCGGTTTGGAATGGCTTCATCCTGGTCCGAGCGGCACGCCGCCTATGCCGCCGGCCTGGGGACTTTCGGTCTTTGCGACGGCCTGATAACTCCCAAGGGCAAAGCAATTCGCTGCGGCTCCGTGATTGCCCGGCTTCAGGTCCCGGCAATGCCTCGCCCGTACACGGACCATCACGCCTACTGCCTGTTTTATGCAAAGGGGATTTGCGGCATGTGTACAAAACGCTGCCCGGCTGGCGCTGTGACCACGTCCGGCCATGACAAGATAGCATGCATGAAGCAATGTGCAGCCACGGCACAGTATGCCGACAAGCAATTCGGGTTAAAGGGCTATGGGTGCGGATTTTGCCAGACCGGAGTTCCCTGCGAGTCCAGAATTCCCGTTTAACCCGGTAAGCGCGCGACACCTATTTATTCGGCGAAACCTTCATTTCCCATTCGAACAGCTCAAGAGTTCTCGCACCGGACGTGACATAGGGGTCGCTTTTCGCTATCTGTTCCGCCTCCTCAAAAGACGATGCTATATAGATGACAAGCCCGCCGCCGTCCGCGAAGCGACCGCGCGCGAAGATCTTGCCTTCTCCATCCGTTTGCGTCAAAAAATCCAGGTGCTGCTGGCGAAAACTTGCATTCTTCTCCGGGTCCTTCATCCTCAGTAGCGCCGCAAAATACTTCATAATTTGTTCTCCTTCTGATTCCGGATTCCGGATTCCGGATTCCGGACTTATGACTTATGACTTATGACTTCAGTCTTCTTCAAAGACTAAACCGCCAGAAGATAATAATAGAGACGGCCCAATTCCGAGAATATAATCGTTATAATTATGTGGAGGCGGGGTCATGCCGGGCAATGCACCGAAAAAATTTAGAGTCCTGAAAACTTTAGCGCTTGTGGCAGTCGTGCTGTTAATCGTTTTTATTGCGCTTCCTTTCCTGTTCGACGCCAACCAATTTCGACCTCAGTTTGAATCCAAGCTTACAGGTGCGCTGGGCCGTGACATCAAACTTGGAAACCTGAAGCTTTCCTTATTGTCTGGCAATCTTGCGGTGAATGATATCTCCATCGCGGATAATCCGGAGTTCAGCAGTACTCCGTTTGTGACGGCAAAATCCCTGAAGGTGGGTGTTGAGTTGAAGCCATTGATATTTTCCAAAGAAGTCCGGATAACTGGAATATCTCTGGAACAGCCGGCGATCAACCTTATTCGCTCCGCATCAGGGAAGTGGAATTTCTCAGATTTGGGCAGCAAGCATGGCGCAGAAAAGGCGGGGGCCGGGTCTTCGGATATTTCGGGAACAGCTATTTTGATCCAAAAGCTGGAGATCACCGGGGGCCGGGTCACAACAGTCGAGGGACGCAAGAAACCTGTTGTCTATGAGAACGTGAATCTTACTGCCAGCAATCTTTCTTTCACCACCTCTTTCCCATTTGCGCTCAGCGCGTCGGTGCCGGGTGGCGGCCTGCTGAAGCTGGAAGGAGAGGCAGGGCCTCTCAGTAAGACGGACATGTTCGTGACGCCTATGAAGTCTTCCATCGTCGTCACTCATTTCGATCTTAATGCATCGGGATTTGCACCCTCGGATTCCGGACTTTCCGGCCTCTTCGATTTCAACGGCACCGTGACATCGGATGGCAGACAAGTAACAAGCAAAGGCACCGCGAACGCCGAAAAGCTACAGGTTGTTAAGGGCGGGACTCCGGCAGGCAAACCAATTGCGTTAGCGTATTCCCTTCATTACGATCTGGAAAAGCGCAGCGGAAATCTCCGCGAAGCTAAAGTCCAATCCGGCAAGGCGGTTGCTAACCTGAACGGGAATTTCAGTGTGCTTGGCGATACCCCCAATATAAAAATGCGGCTTCAGGGAACAAACATGCCGGTGCAGGATCTAGCGGCACTGCTTCCAGCGTTCGGAGTCACGCTTCCCAAAGGGGCTTCACTCCAGGGCGGATCGATGAATACGGATCTGACCGCAGAAGGCCCCATTGACAAATTGATCAGCACGGGCATCGCGGAAATTTTCCAGACCAGTCTTGTCGGATTTGACCTCGCAGGGAAAATGTCTGAACTGGCCAATCTGGCAGGAATTCAATCGAATCAGCGGACCGACATCGAAAAGTTTGCCTCAAGCGTTCGAATGGCACCTGAAGGAATCCAGGTTAATAGTCTTCAAATGGTCATACCCTCGATAGGCGAGCTTTCGGGAGTGGGCACAATCTCCGCGGATCGGTCGCTGGATTTCACCATGCGAGCTCTGCTGAAACCTTCCGGCGGGACCGTCGGACAACTGACGAAGCTGACCGGAGGGAACGCGCTTGATCTTCCGTTTTTTATTCGTGGCACCGCATCAGCCCCAAAGTTTATCCCGGATAGCAAAAAAGCAGCCACCAGTATTCTGGAATCGGTGCTCTCGGGTAAGGGCGGCAAATCCGGCACCGGCAACGCCGTCAGCGACGTATTGCGCCAGTTATTCAAAAAGTGATAAATCAACCTGTGTGGGTCGGGGCTTCAGAGGCTGTCTCAAAACTCGCCCATTGAGCGGGCTTACAGCCCTTTTCCTGGTTGTCGCTAAATTCCTAGGGCTTCGCCCTAGGCTGGTATAGAGCGCGCCTTCGGCGCTTAAGATGCTGTATAATTGGGGATTTAAAGCGCCGAAGGCGCGAACCATACCAGCCTGGGGCAACGCCCCAGGAAAAGGTCGGCAAAAGAAAATCAAGGGCTGAAGGCCCGCCCAATGCGAGTTTTGAGACAAACTCTGAAGCCCCGACCCACATGTTTTCTCTCTCGACCTGAAAGGATTCTGGCTTCTAGGAATGGGGCAGCTTCAAGGCATCCATGATCCCCTTCATATAGCCGAATGCAAACACCTTGCCGCCCATGGTGTAGCCGGATCTCGTATCGCTGCGATCAATTTCAATGGTCGGGGTGCAGTGCCATCCGGACACCGAACTTATCCGCTACCGGCATGACTTCTTTGACGAAGTGCGTAATGTTCGCCCACATTTTTTCTTCGCCGACTTCACCGCTGCGGGTCAATCCCAAAGCCTTGGAAGCCTCAAGGTCGAACTCGCTTGTCATTGCGCCGCCGCGTTCTTCTATTTTCGTGTTTGTTCGCGTCCATCCCAGGCCGGCCATGAAGTTGTAGCAGATCATGTTGATGCCTGCTTTGCTGAGCGCTTCAATTGCCCATTTGGTGTTCTCGATTTCTTCTTCTGCCCCATCAACCCCGAGTTTGAGTTTCTCGAATGCTACCGGGTGGCCTTCGACGCCGGCAATCGTCATCCCCGCGGCATTCCAGGCATCCCTGGTTTTTCGCGCCAGCTCGGCATATTCTTCGCGCCTGACCCGACTCAGGCTCATGCCTGCAATAACGTGAGCCACACCAAGCTGTTTTGCGATCTTGACGTCCTGGCTTTGGGGATCGCCAAACAGTTCGCATAGCTGGAAACCGGCCCTGCGCGCCTCCGGAGCGGCTGCAAAAGCGGCGGGCAGAGAGGTTTTAGTATAAGCCCCCACAAGTGCAGCGAGTGTGCCCTGGAGATAGTTGCGTCGAGTTATCATATGCGCTCCCTTTACTATTGCTCTTCTTTCCTATTTCACTGTTTGCTGAAAAACGAGCAGCCAAAAATCAACTGTCTTTTTTTTGTTTCAGCAGGGCATCGAGCCCGGCAAATGGACTATAGGTGGAAACCGTCGTTTGCTCGTTGCCCGGAACCGGTCCGTCCGACCAGTCCGCCACGGAGTGACGCGAGTGCTCATTGTCATGGCAATACATGCAAAGCAGCTCCCAGTTGCTGCCATTGGGCGGATTGTTGTCATGATCGTGATCCTTGTGATGCACGGTGAGCTCGCGCAGTCTCTTGCCTTCAAATTCGCGTCCACACCTCCCGCAGACCGGTGCAAACATTTTGAGTGCCTGCTCGCGATAGCCCTTCATACGAAGGTCTTTTTCCCGCCGGGCTTCTGCAATAAACTGCTGGTCGCTGATCCGGGATTTGGTCATAAATGAATTCCCTCTCCTGTGGATTCGAGATTCCAGATTCCAGATTCCAGATTCCAGATTCCAGATTCCGATTCCAGATTCCGGATTCCGGATTCCGGATTCCTGAATTGGAATCCGAATGGTGGAATCGATGGACTCCGCTCCAGGCTGCTCCACTTCACTGCAAAATACCCGATGAATAGCGGTTTGGACTCCCGACTCTGATTATACAAGCAATTGCTGCTCACGAAGCCATAAGTCTTCCCGAATCTGGAATCTGGAATTTGGAATCTGGAATCATAATTCATGAATAATTCTGGTTAACGACGGAATGGTCTATAATTGGTGGATACTGAGGTGATTATGAAAGCGATTCGTGTTGGGCTGTTGGGGTTGGGTACGGTTGGAGCGGGAGTTGTCAAAGTGCTGCAGTCGCATCGTGAAGAGCTGGAGGAGAAGATCGGCGCTCCGATTGCTTTGAGTGCCGTGGTCGACACGGATTGCACAAACCCGCGCAAAGACCTCATTCTTGGTGAGCTTCCTCTTTCATCAGAACCCGCGAAAGTGCTGGACGATCCATCCATCGATATCGTGGTTGAACTCATTGGAGGATTGGAACCGGCCCGCAGCTTTATCCTCCGGGCTCTGGCCGACGGCAAACATGTAGTCACGGCCAATAAAGCTCTCCTGGCAACGCACGGGGAAGAGCTTTATGCCGAAGCGCGTGCAAGAGGCAGAATGCTGGCTTTTGAGGCCGCTGTGGCGGGCGGAATCCCGTTGATACGGTCTGTGAAGGAAGGTTTGGTCGCCAACCGCATTACTTCCATACATGGCATCGTGAACGGCACCTCCAATTACATACTCAGCAAAATGACGGACGAAGGCCAGGAATTCGGAAGAGTCCTGGCGGAAGCTCAGGCCAAAGGGTATGCGGAAGCCGACCCAACCTATGATGTGGAGGGGATTGACTCCGCCCATAAGCTTCAGATTCTGGCAATGCTGGCGTTCCGGACTTCGGTAAAACTCAAAGATATCTATGTGGAAGGAATTTCTCGAATCACGCCTCAGGATATCGCTCTGGCCAGAGAAATGGGATTTCGGATAAAGCTTCTGGCTATAGCCAAAGCCGCGCAGGGGAAGCTGGAATTGCGAGTGCATCCTACAATGATTCCAGAAAACTCGCCGATGTCGGCAGTCTCCGGCGTTTTTAACGCCATATTTTTAAACGGAGATGTGGTCAATGATCTGATGTTCTATGGCCGTGGCGCCGGTCAGATGCCTACCGCTTCCTCCGTTTGGGCGGATATCGTTGAAATCGCGCGTCGCCTGGCGGCCGGACAGACAGCGGTACCACAGGATCTTCCCGTACTGGGACGCAAGCCCTTGATCTTGCTGCCGATCGAAGACGTCGTGTCGGCATACTACCTGTATGTCTCCGCGCTGGATCAGCCGGCGGTGCTGGCGCAGGTCGCCGGCATTCTCGGAAAACACGAAATCAGCATCGCCAGCGTGATACAGAAGGTCCGCCAGCATGCGAAGGCAGTTCCTGTGGTGATGATGACGCACGAGGCAAAGGAAGGCTCCATGCAGAAGGCTCTGCAGGAAATCAACGCGTTGCGCGTTATCGTCGATCCAACCCGCATGATCCGGGTGGAAACATCCTAACTGATTCCAGATTCCGAAATTCCAGATTTCAGATTCCAGATTCGAATTCCCGATTCGAGATCCGAGATTTCAAATTGTATGATACAGGTCAAGGAGTTCGGAAAATCCGAAATCCGGAATCCGGAATCTGGAATCAGAAGCAGCGGTTAGGGAGGCTTGACAATGCAGCAAACGGGGAACACCGGCGGCCAGGAAGGAAGAACCGCGCACTTGCCGGGTTCTAAGAAAATCTATATCCCCGGACCTAACGGGATTCGCGTGCCCATGCGCGAGATCGGGTTCACCCTGCGCCGGGATTGAATCGCGCGGCTGAAAACACGCAGGCGGTGAGAGTCTACGACACTTCCGGCCCTTATACGGATCCGGAGGCGAAGATTGATTTGCGCAGCGGGCTTCCGGAATTGCGCAAGAGCTGGATTCTTGAACGAGGGGAATACGATGTCCTGGCGCCCAGCTATCGCCCGGTTCCGGGGCATTCTGATCCGGGCACTCCGCTCCCGGCAGGCCGGAAGGTTTTGCGCGGCCGCGGCACCGTCACTCAAATGCATTATGCCCGCAAAGGAATCATCACTCCTGAAATGGAATTTGTCGCGCTGCGCGAAGGATTGAGTCCGGAATTTGTCAGAAGCGAGATCGCACGCGGCCGCGCCATCATCCCTGCCAACATCAATCACCCGGAAATCGAGCCGGCGGCCATCGGCCGGAATTTCCTTGTGAAAATAAATGCGAATATCGGCAACTCGGTGATCACTTTGTCGATCGAGAGGAAGTCGAAAAAATGACGTGGGCGATCCGATGGGGCGACGATACGGTCATGGACCTTTCAACCGGCAAAAATATCCACGAAACCCGGGAATGGATCATTCGCAACTCCCCGGTTCCCATCGGCACCGTCCCGATATACCAGGCTTTGGAAAAAGTCGAGGGTAAGCCGAGGAGCTTTCGTGGGAGGTTTTCCGCGATACTCTCATCGAGCAGGCCGAGCAGGGCGTAGACTATTTCACTATCCACGCCGGAATGCTGCTGCGCTACATTCCTCTTACAGCGAAACGCATGACGGGCATCGTGAGCCGCGCGGATCCATTTCTAGCCAAGTGGTGTCTCGCCCATCATCAGGAAAATTTCCTCTACACGCGCTTTGATGAAATCTGCGAAATCATGAAAGTTTACG
>CAVRAD010000002.1:0-19901 GCA_963718845.1 uncultured Acidobacteriota bacterium | reverse complement strand
ACTGAATTACGAATTACGAATGACGAATTACGAATTGAAATATACATCTCATTAGGGGATACAGCAGTGGAGTAACCGCTACAGCGCCGTTTTTTAATTCGTAATTCGTTATTCGTCATTCGTAATTCTCAGTTTGGTATTCCTACCGCTTCGCGGACTTTGCGAACGAGAGGTAGCGCTACTTTTCGGGCTTGGTCTACGCCTCGCCTCAAGATTTCATCCACATACTCAGGCTGGCTTTCGAGCTGTTTCCGCCGGTCGCGGGCAGGGCCGAACTTCTCCATAAAACGATCGAATATTGCCTGTTTAACTTCGCGATAACCCAATCCGCCACTGCGGAAGCGGTCCTGCCAGTACGCCTGCTCTTCCAAATTACAGAACAGCTTCAGGATAGCGTACAACATACTCTTCTCAGGATCTTTGGGCTCAGCTACGGAAGCCGAATCGGTAACGATGGAATATATCTGCTGCCGGACTTCTTCTTCTTTGGCAAATAGTTCGATGGTGTTGTTGTAGGATTTGGACATTTTGCGACCATCCCGGCCCGGTACGGTCGCAACGCTTTCCGGGATAAACGCTTCCGGGATTATGAGCAAATCGCCGTAGACGTTGTTAAAATATTGTGCAATGTCGCGGGTTACTTCTATATGTTGCTTCTGATCCTGTCCAACGGGGACCCGGTTGGCGGATACGATCAGTATGTCGGCCGCCATCAGGACCGGATAGGCAAAAAGTCCATGATCAGAGGGAATCCCCTGCTGGGCCTTATCTTTATAGGCGTGGCAGCGCTCGAGGAGTCCCATGGGCGTAACCGTCGTCAGGAGCCATTGGAGTTCACATACCTCGGGCATATCGCTCTGCAGATATATAGAGCACCGGTCAGGGTTCAGCCCTAAAGCAATGTAATCCGCGGCAGTGCTGCGCGTCAGGTTGAACAATCGTTGCCCGTCACGCAACGACGTGAGCGCATGGTAGTTTGCCAGGAAATAATAGCACTCATGACCGCCTTCATGGAACTGGATGAACTGCTGTACAGCGCCGAAGTAATTGCCAAGATGAAGGTTACCCGAGGGCTGGATCCCGGAAACAATGACCATCTTATCGGGAGCTTTCGTCATAATTATCTTTCGCCAGAGATTTGTGAACTTGCCGGTTAATGCCTCGTATTAGTACTTGCAGTCGCAAATATTCTCATCAAGGGCAGCAATTTGCAATGAGGACTTTCGGGTGGCCGTTGACCAGAAAGCTTAGAAAACCTATAATTTCCACCGAATTGGATCTGCCTGGAGGAAACTTATGCGTCACACAAGATTCCTATTAATTTTGGCTGTTTTCAGCCTCGGTTTTAATATCAATTATTCTTTATCAAGTGCCGATAAAAAGAAGGCCGACACCAAAAAAAGCAAGCAGAGCGGTGACCTGGCCAACCATTACAAAAAATGGATGGATGAAGACGTTGCGTACATCATTTCGGACGACGAAAAGGCGACGTTCAAGGCGCTCGCAAACGAAGAGGAGCGCGAGAACTTCGTAGAGCAGTTCTGGACAAGAAGGAATCCGGATCCCCGCTCCGCAGACAATGCCTTCAAGGAAGAGCATTACCGGCGCATCGCATACGCAAATGAGCGTTTTACATCGGGAATAGCCGGCTGGAGGACGGATCGCGGCAGGATTTATATCATGTTAGGCCCACCCGATCAGCTGGAATCTCATCCAACAGGAGGGTCCTACGACCGGCCTTACAGCGAAGGAGGCGGGCAAACTGTAACGTATCCTTTTGAGAAATGGTGGTACCGGCATGTCGACGGAGTAGGAGACGATATCGATATTGAATTTGTCGATAAAACGATGGCCGGCGAATACAGGATGGTGATGCTTCCCGAAGAAAAAGATGCCCTGCTTAATGTCCCCAATGTCGGTCTGACCCTTGCCGAAGAAATGGGAATGTCGGATAAATCGCAGCGGGCTTATTTCAATCCCAATGCCTGGAATGACACCAATAATCCGAACAACTACCTTCGGAGCGCAAAGGATTCACCTTTTTCTCGCATGGAGCGATATTTCAATCTTCAGAAGCCTCCCCAGATCAAATTCGAAGACCTGAAAGGCATGGTTACCACCAAGGTTATTTACACCACCCTGCCCTACGATTACAAAATCGATTACATACGGCTATCCTCCGATAAGGTCATGGTGCCCATCACTATCGAATTGAGCAACAAGGATCTGGAGTTTAAAAAGCAGCTGGATTTCAATCAGGCGTCTGTGAATGTATACGGAGTTGTGACAAACCTCACTGGACGTATCATGCGGGAATTCGAGGACGTCATCAGCGTCGAGTTCCTGGATCAAAACTTTGATTACGGCAAGAACAAGAAATCCGAATACCAGCACGTCGTTGCCTTGCCTCCCGGACAGCGATATAAGCTGGAGCTGGTTTTGAAAGATGTGAACAGCAAAAGCGCTGGCACGGCGACCATAGGCCTGAATGTGCCCAAATACGCAGAAGAAAATCTTCAGACCAGCACTATCATTCTCGCCCATTCCATATCATCCGCTCCGTCCAATTCGGATCAGTTTGAGCGCTTTGTCATCGGGGACATGAAGATTCTTCCAGACGTAAAGACCGAGTATCTGCCGGGTCAGAATTTGCTCCCGTACATGCAGATCTATAACATGGACATCGACCAAACCAGCCAAAAGCCGTCTCTGGATATCACCTTCACCGTTAAGCGCGGCGATACGATTGTGGAAGAAATAAAAGGCACTTCAGAAAACTCCGAACAATTCTATTATGGACAGCGCGTGGTGCTGCTGGGAAAAATCCGTTTGAAAAACATCGTCCCCGGAAAATACTCGCTTGAAATAAAGGTTTTGGATAATATTTCCAATCGAACGGCTACAGCATCAACCGATTTCAAAGTTAAAGAATCCGTTCTCAAGAAGCTGGTGGCCGAGGCTCCATAGCAGGCACCGCGGCTGGATTCTGCAGCCCGAATCAGATGATTGAACGACCGGCCGCGTGCTGCGCACTCCGGCGCTGAGAGGAAACCTATGAAAGGCATTGTGTTGGCTGGAGGACTGGGAACCCGCCTGCATCCTCTGACAAAAGTAACAAACAAGCATTTGCTGCCCATTTATAACAAACCGATGATTTATTACCCCATCGAACGGATGGTGGATGCGGGCATACGCGACATCATGATCGTAACGGGCGGCAAAAATGCCGGGGATTTTCTCCGCCTGCTCGGCAACGGAAAGCAATTCGGCCTGAATCATATAAACTATGCGTATCAGGAGGGAGAGGGCGGCATAGCGGCAGCCTTATCCCTCGCGGAGTTTTTTGCGGACCGGAATCCCATCTGCGTCATCCTGGGCGACAATATTATTGAGGGGTCTATTGCCCAATATGTCGACAATTTCAGAAAACAGAAATCGGGAGCACGGGTTCTGCTCAAAGAGGTATCCGACCCCCAGAGGTTCGGCGTAGCGGAAATACAGGAGAACCGGATTATTCGAATCGACGAAAAGCCCGCGCGACCGGCTTCCAGTTACGCCGTAACGGGCATTTATATGTACGACGCGAAGGTCTTCGATATCGTAAAAACTTTGAAACCGTCCGGGCGGGATGAGTTGGAGATAACGGACGTGAACAACATCTACATCGACCAGGGCGAGATGCAGTACGACATTTTAGATGGCTGGTGGACGGATGCCGGGACTTTCGAATCTCTTCTTCGGGCATCCAACCTGGTTTGCCAGAATGCCGCGAAAAAACAAACGAAGAATTAATCTGCACTGGAAAGAAAAAGACAATGCTACGGTTGCTGGTTACCGGCGGCGCCGGTTTTATCGGTTCAAATTTTATCCGATATATCCTGGAACGATACCCTGACTATAGGATGTGGAATCTGGACAAGCTCACGTATGCGGGCAATCTCGAAAACCTGTCCGGCCTCGAGCATGATCCCCGCCACCAGTTCGTGCAGGGTGACATATGCGACGAGCGCGCCGTTCGCGAAATTCTTGAAAAGGGCGTGGATGCGGCCATTAATTTCGCAGCTGAATCGCACGTGGACCGCAGCATCCTGGGTGCTTCGGAATTTGTCCGAACCAATGTCGTCGGCACGCTCAACCTGCTGGAACTGTGCCGCAAACACGGGACGAAGCGATTCATACAGATATCCACAGACGAAGTCTATGGCAGCCTGGACGCTTCGGGACTATTCACCGAAAACAGTCCTATTGCACCCAACAGCCCCTATGCTGCAAGCAAGGCGTCTGCGGACCTCCTGGTACGCAGCTATTGCCGCACGCACAATTTCCCTGGAATCATCACACGGTGCTCCAATAATTATGGCCCGTATCAATTCCCTGAAAAGCTTATTCCATTGCTTATCAGCAACGCCATGGCCGGCATTCCTCTGCCGATTTACGGAGACGGATTATACGTGCGCGACTGGATCCACGTCCGAGACCACTGTGCCGCCATCGATGCCGCCCTCCACCTCGGGAAAGATGGCGAGGTCTACAACGTGGGAGCCCGGCAGGAGCTTCCAAACATGGACATCGCGCATCGCATTCTCAAGGCTTTTGGCAAAGACGAATCCATGATCACGCATGTCGAAGATAGGCCCGGACACGACCGGCGCTATGCCATCGATCCTGCCAAACTGGAAACTCAATTGAAGTGGAGCACCCGGACATCCTTTGACGTCGGGCTGCAGGAAACGATCGAATGGTATCGCCGCAATTCGGAATGGATCGATCATGTGCGCAGCGGCGCGTATCGTACCTACTATGATCGGATGTACGAGCACCGCGGGCAAACCTTATCGGAACGGTAACAGGAACGGAGGCGAAGCCTTCGGAGATGGGCGGCTGTTCGCGGCCGCTTTCAAGAGAACCCTTAAAAACTGGCACATTGGGCAGTTTTCAAAAGCGGCAGCAAGCTGCCGCACTCCCAAAGCGCCCTGCGGGCGCAAAAACCATGAGACATTAGGCGAATCACTGCCTGTCTTACAATCCTGATATATGAAAATACTGATCGTCGGCGGCCGAGGGATGTTGGGAACGGATCTGATGGAGGCGTTCAACTCCGTCCACGATACGACGGGGATCGACTTGCCGGAGCTCGACATCACGCAGCAGGAGTCCTGTCACGCAAAGCTGAAAGAATTCCGGGCGGATGTCGTCATCAATGCTGCGGCCTTCACGCAGGTCGACGCCTGCGAGTCTCGTGAACAAGAAGCATTCCTGGTCAACGGGCATGGAGCCGGGAACCTGGCCATAGCCGCGGCATCGTCAGGGGCGATGCTCGTTCACTACAGCACCGACTATGTTTTCGACGGGCGGAAAGAAGCCGCATATGTTGAAGATGACTTGCCTAATCCACAGAACGTGTATGGAAAATCCAAGCTGTTGGGCGAGACGCTTATCCGGGAGCATTGCCCGAATCATTTGATCCTGCGCACTTCCTGGCTCTTTGGCCCGAACGGAAGCAATTTTATCCGCACTATCGTGAATGCCGCCAGAAAAGGAAATCCCCTGCGTGTTGTCAACGATCAGAAGGGCAGCCCCTCGTATTCCAAGGATCTTGCCGCGCACACGCTGAGGATGATCGAAGCGGGTTGCCGGTCCACCTATCACGTTACAAACAGCGGGTGCTGCTCCTGGTATGAACTGGCGTCAGAAGCCGTGGCCTGGGCCGGCATGCTGGACATCCCGATTGCACCGGTTCCCTCCTCGGAATTCCCCAGACCGGCGCCGCGTCCTGCCAATTCGGTTCTCGCCAATGCACATCTGGAACGTGCCGGATTACCCTTGATGCGGCCCTGGCAGGCAGCCGTCCGGGAGTATGTTGAACACTATCTAAAATAATCATCCACAATTAAGGTTTCTGGAATTCATCGGGGTCGGCTTGATCTCGGCTTCCTTCAGCTGATACCCGGTATCGGCCCTGGATGCAATTCCAAAGGTCTTCTAGCACTCCGGTGCTCATCATTCTCTGTAGCGATTTGTTCACGCAAGGCGGGGCGGGGAAAAATGCGGCAGTTGAAACGGATATCCTCGGGCCGAGCGAAGTGTTCCGCGCACCGATTGTAACCATCCATCCCGAGTTGTCAAAGTTGGGGTTAAAAGGCCTAAAGAGGAGTTTCGTGGCAGCCGATAAAATGGGAAGCCAATGGGCCGAGGTTAGGGAAACCTGTGTTATTGAAATTTCAAAACATCGCGTCAAAGAAGAGAATCAAATATTCATAGGAAAACCCGAAACAACGGGATTTTAGCCCGAATGAGCGACCATTTTGTATTCAGTCAAAAGGAGTAATCAATGTTTGGGATGACACCGTTATTTGCAGCTATGAGATCATTGACCCCGCGGGCAAGATTCAATCCGATGCTGGAGTGGGGTTCAATTCACACCCATCACAGCAGGGAATGTTGGCATCGAAGTCCTGCATTATGGCTGCTTTTACCGATGCTCCTTATCAGCATATTGGCTGCCGCCGGAACGGCGCAGGCATATTCCATATCGGGGACAGTCACAAACACCACATCGACTGCCGGCCGTGTATATCTGAGCCTCGATCATCAGGGGGGTGGGAGCACAAACTTGGGCGTGAGCGTGAATGTAGCCGCGAATAGCTCAGCACCTTTCAGCATTCGCGGAGTATTCTATCCCGGCAATTACGTCATCAAGGCCTTCCTTGACACCGCGGGAAACGGCATCCGGTATGCCAACAGCCCTGCAGGCTCGTCCGGCAACATTTCACTTGGCAGCAGCAATGTCCCGGGCATTGATTTTTCCGTGTCTTCCCCCGTCCCGGTCGGGTTGACCGGCAAAATACCGGACCCAGCGATTGCCGCGATTTCAAATATCGCCGCTATAAATTTTGACAGCGGCCAGATGATGGCGGATGAGGCTTTTATTCCGGAGTTCCTGCACGTTTATTGGGGATATGCATCCGATAATCTTGTCAATATGAATAATGTCGCCGTGGATGGCCGGGGAGATGTCCTCATCCTTACCGGATTGAGCGGCGTTACGTTGTATGTCAAATTGGTGCCGGTTGTATCGGGCATCGAAGATACGACGCATGCATCAAATATCGTCAGTGCCCCTCTTTTAACCCCCACCGGAAACAGTACCTTGATCGGCAAGGTGATCTCAACAGGCATCGCGAAGAGTTCCGCCACACCGCTCTTCTTGGCTGCCGTCAGCGATACTGGAGGCTTTTACATTAATGGTGTGAGCAATCCGTCGGATACCCAAGATTACACCATAACAGGGGTCCCCGCGGGTACGTACAATATATATGCCATTCTCGACATGAACGGCAATAACGTTATCGATATCGGAGACATTCAAAACAGCGATAAGGAAACGCCAACCATCACGGCGGATGGGACCAGTTCGTTGACTGTTCCGGATGTCATCCTGACGGCCCAGAACTCGGATGTTCGGTCCGGCACGATCCATATGAGAACGGATGGAGGTGATTCCTACGCTTTGACCTTGAGTATTAGAGACCAGACAAAACTGGTTGTAAATGGCGCCATAACCGGAGGGACACAGCTTTCCTCTTATGTCCCGATCGACATAGCGCGGGGTGATTGGTCGGAGATGTCGTTTTTTAGCGGAGTGCCCGCTCGGCCGTCGATCGGCGATTTATACAGAGTTCATATTGAGTATTCCGACAATACATCAGAAGACCTGGACCTGCCTGTTACGGCGGTGCTCGACAATTTCGCTCTTCCGATCTATCCGTCAGGAAATACCGCGCCTGACAGCCTAAATCCGCTCTTCTCCTGGCGGGCTGCAACAAGAACTCCCGGCTATTATGGGTATAAGATCTGGGTGCAGAACGCTGATTATACCAATGCATGGTATAAGGACAACTCCATGCCTGCAAACCAGATCTCCGTTTCTTATAACAACGACGGCAATGCTTCTCTGAATCAGCTTGTATCGGGGTCTACTTATACCTGGACGATAGCAGTCCGAGATTTCTTCGGAAATGAAGCCTTCTACCAGACGAGTTTCACGCCTCAAAGCAGCGGGCCTTCGGTCACCGGCTTCAATCCGGAAACCGGCACCGGAAAGATCACAAATCCTCCGACGGATGGGACAACCGTCGTCATCACCGGCAGCGGGTTTGTTCCCGAAAGTACAAACGTCTATTTCGGCAATGTGCAGGTACAGTCGGGAGACTTTACGGTTGATTCTCCCACTCAGATAACCGCACGGGTCCCATCGGGAGCCCCGGTCGGGCCGATCATCGTCAAGGTATACGGGATTTCAGCCTCAAGCGCTGATATCTTTGCTCCGACCGTAAATTTTACGGGACTGGTGAAGGATATTTCAGGGGGAAATCTCAGCAGCGTCACGGTTTCAACCAATGGACTCGCCCCATTCTATCCCGAAGGTTCCACTGCCACCGACGGCTCCGGGCTTTACAGCGCGACCGTTCCCGCCGCGGTGCCCTTCAGCCTTCGCTTCAGCAAGGCAGCATTTCACGATGTTTATACGGCCCAGATAGCTGGAGCACAAAATAATGCAAGCCCATCGGAATATGTCCTTTTTACCGACGCCGACCTTTCGGGCATGGGCATAAACCTGAATCCCGGAAAAGGACTTATCGCGACAAGGGTGGCGAATGCCGACAATACCGGCAATTCTGTAAGCGGAGCAACGGGCATCGCGATAAGCAAGATCCACGGCCCGAATTACTACACGGTTGCCTATAGCAATCCGAGCAATCCCGCTGGCGCTGTAGTTTCGGGTCCCGGCACATCGACCCATTCCGATGGTATGTTTTACGTCCTGAATGTTGATGACGGCGACTATGTGGAGGTGCGCGCATCTCTTGCCGGGTGGGGGTTTAGGCAAATGACTTTTATAACCCATGACGGCGCGGTAAGCGAAACTCTGGTAGGGGGAACCCCGCTTCCGGTTGTCACGCCAAACCCGGCACCCGATACGTATCCGAACGCCCAATCTGTCGCATTGACAGCAGGAAACGAAACCGCATGTGCAAGCGGATGCGCTATCTTTTATACTACAAATGGAAACGATCCTACTCTACCGGGAGCGCTTTCCTATACAGGAAGCAGCATCCTCATCAACAACACAACGACGCTTAAGTTCTACGCTAAGAATGGCGACGGCTTTAGCGGGAATGTCGTAGCGGCGACCTATGTAATAGCGGGTTTGCCCACGGTCACTACAGCCGCAATCTCGAATATTACATCAACAACAGCCTCCGGCGGCGGCGATATCACCTCGGACGGCGAATCTGCAATAATGGCGCGGGGGGTTTGTTGGAGCACCTCGCCCAGTCCTTCCTTGGTCGACAGCTGTACGAACGAAGGCACCAGCACCGGCATCTTTTCGAGCTCAATAGCAGGTTTGGCAGCGGGCCAGCTATACCATGTAAGGGCATATGCGACGAACGTGGTTGGTACGGCGTATGGTGCCGACGTGCCTTTCACAACAGGAAATACAAAAGGTGATTTCAGCGGGGATGGCAAGCCGGACATTCTCTGGCGCAACGCAGCGACGGGCGACAACTACGTCTGGTACCTGGATGGAGTGACGGTCCTGGGAGGCGGCAATCTGCCGACGGTAGCAGACCTGATCTGGCAAGTCGTCGGGATTGAGGACTTCAACAATGACGGTAAGTCTGACGTTCTGTGGCGCAATACAGCGACGGGCGACAACTATGTCTGGTACCTGGATGGGGTGACGGTCCTGGGAGGTGGCAATCTGCCGACGGTAGCCGACCAGAACTGGAAGGTTGTCGGGGTAGAGGACTTCAACAATGACAATAAGCCGGACATTCTTTGGCGCTACGAAACGACGGGAGACAACTACGTCTGGTACCTGGATGGAGTGACGGTCCTGGGAGGTGGCAACTTGCCGGCGGTAGCCGACCAGAACTGGAAGGTCGTCGGGGTTGCGGACTTCAATAATGACGGCAATCCGGACATTCTCTGGCGCTATGCAGCAACGGGAGAAAACTATGTCTGGTATCTTGATGGAGCGACGGTCTTGGGAGGAGGCAATCTTCCAATGGTAGCAGAACAAAACTGGAACATCGTCGGAGTGGGAGACTACAACAATGACGGTAAGCCTGACGTTCTGTGGCGCAACACAGGCACGGGAGACAACTACGTGTGGTACATGAACGGAGTGACGGTCCTGGGAGGTGGCAACTTGCCGACTGTAGCGGACCAGAACTGGACAATCGTGCCCTAGGAGCCTGTTGGTGTCCTTCTCGAGGATAAAACCATTGGGAGTCCATGAAGTTTCCATATCCCGGCGCTGCTGAAGCTGCACGCAAAATCATCATCGTGGCGAACTGGTTTGAAGAATTGCAGCAAAGGGTGACTATGAGATAGGAACGGCCGTTTGGGATTTCCAGCCCGTGATGCTTAGATAGACACTGCCCAGCACGGATCCCCGGGTCTACTGGATGCTCGCTGATGGGGCCACCCGCGCCAGCTCGGATAGCCCCGGCGACATCGATCCGGCGGGGTTGCCCGACACAGGCTCCGTTGCGGCTCCTACAACCAGGCCGGCCAAGGCGTTGGGAAAGTTGTTCCGCGGCTTCCTGGAGTCTACCCGCTGAACTCACTACGCACGGTGTGAACGCGTTGCGGCATCTGTTGCCGCCGGCCAGGATACGCGTTGTATGTCGCCAAAAAGCCATTAGGCAGCCAGATTCAAATACCGTCGCAAGAAACCCATCACCCTAATTGGGCGTGAATTCAAAAAAATCCCATGACGTTGAATCGCTCTTTATCTGGAAGGCGCTTTTCAGCATGGAGATAGCCCGCACCCACTTGGTCCAATGCGCCTGGGCACCGGGATATCTGTAACTAAACCCGTAGAAAGTGCCCACGCCTGATCTGGCTATGGCTGCGGTTTATAGTATAATCATCGGGTTTTTCCTATTGTCAGCGGTAGCATGAATATGGCAGAAAAATTGACCGGCGAAAAACAGGTCGCCACAAACAAGAAAGCCTATCACGAGTATTTTATCCTCGAAAAGATCGAGGCAGGCATTGTTCTGTTTGGAACCGAAGTAAAGGCGATTCGAGAGGGAAGACTGAACCTGAAGGACAGCTATGCCCTGGTTCAGTCCGGGGAAATGTTCCTGTTCAACTGCCACATCAGCCCCTATTCTCACGGCAACCGGGAAAATCACGATCCCACACGTTCACGAAAACTGCTGCTGCACCAAAGGGAGATTCTTAAGCTGATCGGAAAAACCCAGGAAAAGGGCCTGACCCTGGTGCCTCTGCGCGTATACCTGAAACGTGGAAGAGTAAAAATTGAGCTGGGCGTAGCCAGAGGCAAGAAGCTGATCGACAAGCGAGAAACAGAGCGGCGTAAGGAAGCGGACATGGAAGCTAGAGTCGCCATGAAGCATCGACGCTAATCCGCATTTCTCACGGGATTTTGCAGCGAGGCAGCGCAGCAGAAACCCCGCAAGAAATGCGGGGTAAACATTCAGAGTCGTTCATTCATCCAACGCCATTCTCCGGAGGATTGTTATGCGGATTGAGTTTCAACCTGGCAGCTACCGGGATATTGTTTGCGATGTACTGGCCTATCCCGTATTTGAGGATGAATGCAAAGACTTCTCCTTGCTGCAACCTTTGGATACGATCACGCGTGGAGCAGTCAAATCCGCCCTTTCTTCCCTCGAATTCAAGCCGGAGCTTCATCAAACCTGCAGAATCGGCAAACCAGCCGGATTGAAAGCCCGCAACCTGCTTTTGGTCGGGGCAGGCAAAAAAATAACATTTGATCCGGCGAAATTCCGCGACCTGTCGGGAACGGTTGTGCGCAACGCAAAATCATTCGCAAGCAAGAACATAGCGCTCTGCTGCCGCGGGGTTTCGTCGACGAGTCTGGCTGCCCGCGTGGCGGCCGAAGGCGCCTTGTACGCCAGTTACGAATTAGACCTGTATAAGACGCGCGACAACGAATCCAAAAACGTAGAAACGCTTCAGCTTCTTTTCGACCGCAATGCCAGCCGAGGAGAGGTCGAGGAGGGCATCCGGCGCGGCATCATCACAGGCGATGCAACCAACTACGCCCGCACGCTGTCCAATGAGCCCTCCAATATCTTAACTCCAGCTCAATTTGCCGAGCGCGCAGCGACAATGGGAGAGAAGGCCGGGTTGGCGGTGCAAATCCTGGAACGGGAGGATCTGGAGAAACTGGGCATGAACGCGTTGCTGGCGGTCGGCCGCGGCAGCGAAGAGCCTCCGAAGCTGATAGTGTTGCGTATTAACGGTCAGGAAAAACGTCGCATGCGTTCCCCGCTCTGTGCGCTTGTGGGTAAGGGTGTGACGTTCGACAGTGGAGGAATCTCCATAAAGCCTTCAGAAAAAATGGAGGAGATGAAGGGAGATATGGCAGGAGGCGCCGCTGTCCTGGGAGCCATGCTGGCTCTGGCACAGCTTCGTCCGCGGCATCCGGTAATCGGACTGATACCTGCCGTGGAAAACCTGCCCAGCGGGAAGGCGGTAAAGCCTGGCGATGTTGTAAAATCCTATCTCGGAAAAACCATCGAAATCATCAATACAGATGCGGAAGGACGCCTGATCCTGGCTGATGCGATGGCCTATGCCCGAACCCTTGGCGCCGGCTGCATCGTCGACATCGCCACCTTGACAGGAGCCGTCGCAATCGCCCTGGGTCACGTGAACGCAGGAATCCTCGGGACCGATCAGAAAACCATCGACCGCATCCGTCACAACTGCAGTATTACCGGAGAAAAGTTCTGGCAACTCCCCCTGGATGACGAGTATCGAAAAGCGATACGAAGCGAGATCGCCGACATAAAAAATGTCGGGAACCGCACAGCCGGCGCCATAACAGCAGCGAAGTTCCTGCAGGAGTTTGTCGAAGACACTCCGTGGGTTCACATGGACATCGCGGGAGTTGATCTCGATAGCGACGGCCGGCCCTTTGCCTGCAAGGGCCCGACCGGCTTCGGCGTGCGCACGCTTGTGCAGTTGTTAGAATGATTCCTGATTCCAGATTCCTGATTCCAGATTCCAGATTCGAGATTGGAAATTTAAACCTGAATTACGAAGTTAGCCGCGCAGCGGCTTTATGAATTTAGCCCGGCCTTTCAAGGCCGGGGGCATTTGGCGCAATCAATGCCCGTCGCGGTCAGCGACGGTTGAAATCATCAAGCGTCGCTGCCGCGACGCACGAACAAGGCTTATCCAATACGGGCCTTGAAAGGCCCGCCTAAATTCATCCGGCCGCTGCGCGGCCTATGTCTTCCGAGCTATGTAATTTAGAACGAAAACAAAACACCAATTTCGGAATCGAGGTTAAAGATGATGATGTAGCTGGGGTGGCACGTCTTTGAATCCGCAGTGTTTGTTATTTTTTGCCGTGGAGGAGGCGAAGGGCCCACTTGATCGCGGAATTCATGCTGTCGTGGCGGGCGATGCCTTTACCCGCGATGTCGAATGCCGTGCCATGATCGACCGACGTTCGGATGAAGGGCAAACCCAGTGTCACGTTTACCGTCTCGCCAAAACCGATCAGCTTGATCGGAGCCAATCCCTGGTCGTGGTACATCGCCAGCACCACGTCAAACTCGCCATTGAATGCACGATAAAATAGCGTGTCCGCCGGCAGCGGACCTTCAATAATTGAGGCTGGAAAAGCGTTGCGGGCGCGCTGTACTGCCGGGGCAATTCTTTCCACATCCTCGTCGCCCATAATCCCCGCCTCTCCCGCATGCGGATTCAGCCCGGCCACCGCCACTTTGCTGCAGCCCAGGCCGAAACGGGGAAATTCGGTAAGAATCAGGGAAAGCTTTTTATAAATCCGCTCGGACGTAAGAGCTTCCGGCACGACCCGCAACGGAATATGGATCGTGGCCAGCACTACTTTGAGCCGGTCGGTCAGAAAAGCCATGGCTATTTCCGAAACCCCCGCCAGATGAGCCAAAAACTCCGTGTGCCCTGGAAACGAATAGCCGGCTTCCTGGAAAAATTGTTTGTTGAGCGGTGCCGTGACCATGGCATCCATGCGTCCGTGCCTGCACGCGTGCGCGCATTCAATGATGTTCCGTGCCGCCGCATCGCCGCTTGCCCTGGATCCAACGCCTGCGCACACCCTCTCTGACGGAACATCCACGATGCAGCGGTCCGGAAGTTGTTTGGTGCTCCTGATATCATCCGCGGAAATCCGGTCGAAGTGAAAGGGTATCCCCAGGTCCTCGGATCGTGATCGCAGAGTTTCCCAGCTGCCGAATAGAACCATGCGGCACACACCCAGGAACATAGGCTCCTGGGCAGCCCGCACCGATATTTCCGGTCCGATTCCTGCTGGATCCCCTGTTGTGATGCCAAGCTGAGGCAGGATATTTCTAGATTCTGACAAGAGTTTCAACGCCCGCCGACAAGCAGCGGATAAAGCTACGGTGGGTTATTCCCCGCATTTCCTTTCAGGCACATCCATCCGACACGGCCGGAAACGCATTACTCCAAATCCACTTCGTCCGGTTCCTGGTCCTCATTCTGTTTGTACATATATTTAATCACATGTTTCAGAATGAGAAGATTGGGCCCCTCACTGCGATGCACTTTAATACAATTTTTATCGTACCACTCGATGACGCCCCGTATTTCCTCTCCATCCGTCAGCATGACGACCATGGGAGTCTTCGCAGCCATTTGTTTGATGTAGTAATAATTTTCTGCGTTTGTTATTTCAGGGGGTACTCGCTTCCGAGGCACCGTCCCATAGCGGGGCATCTGGTCTTTGATTTCGGACAAACTCGGGCGAATAAGCTTCCGGTTAACCATTGAACTTCCTCCGGCGGAGGTTAGAGTAGGACGATAGCGATCATTCATGAGTTAAACTGTAAAGGCAATAATAAAGGTACCGTGTGATCGAATAGCCACCTTACTTCAATTCTATTCCGCCTAACTATCTTTGACAAGCTAAAATTAATTCGATAGATTTAGCGTGCACTTGATTTACAAAGATCCGATTGGTTTGATGCCGCAAAAATGAAAATTTCTCAATCAATGCCTTCGTGGCTTCTGTTTCTTCTCCTATTTTCGAATCTATCGGCCGCTGCTGGCGCCCAATCTTCTCAGGAACCCAGGCTGATCCGGGATACAGGCATAGCCGATGGGGAGGAGAACGCTGAAACGCCGGCCGTGAAAGAGCCCAATCCCAAGCTGGCGGAACGAGATGTTGGCATCGGCAATTTTTATATGAAGAAAAAGAATTATGCCGCCGCCATTCAGAGATTTCTCGAAGCCTTAGAGTATAAAAAAGATTCACCCCAGGCATACGAGGGCCTTATCCGCGCCTATGAAAAGAACGGCGAAATCCGCAACGCAATTAACGCCTGCAAGGATTTCCTGGAAAAGAACCCTGACTCTCCGAAAGCATCTGAATTCCGCAACAAACTCGCCAAGCTTGAAAAGCAATAGGGCTGAGTTCTCTTTTCAGTTCCGCGTGAGTGCAACAAACATTGCTTCCAGGGCCAGTTGACGATTCACGTTAAAGTGAAGCTCGCTTTTAAGTTTCTTTACTGCATCAATGCTGCGCAGCACCTCAGATCGGGAAACATTCCGGGCGATTTCCTGCAGATTTCCAAGCAGATCGCGTTGTCCGACGCGCTCCGTTGCCATTCCGGCATAATAGATATCCTGTAAAAGCGCCGCCACGGATTCAATCCAGAGCTGGAAAAACTGTTTTTCTTTGCCGACCCTGGCTGCAACGGCGCTTGCATCTGCAAACGTTCCTTTCTTCAACAGCAACGCCACGAAGTGCAGTGCCTGCTTGCGAAGATCCTGGTACTCTTCTGTGTTGAAATTCAGAGCGGCCGTCAAACTTCCACCGCTGAGTGCGGCGGCCAGACGCGCTTCATCCGCCGACCTTCCCTCGCACTGCACCAGATAACGCTCGATCTGATCCTGCGGTATTTCGCCAAGCATCAGCATGCGGGAGCGGGAGCGAATGGTTTCCAGCAGCATGTATGGATTCGTGGTTATAAGAATGATGATCGTGCGGCTCGCAGGCTCCTCAAGGGTTTTTAGCAGGCTATTGTGTGCCTCCGGGCGCATCTGCTCCGCCGGGTCCAGAATCACCACACGATAGCGCGCCTCAAAAGGCTGAAACGCGACTTCGTCGATCAAGCCCCTGACTTGATCGATGCTGATGGTGGTTTTTTCAGGCTCAATCAGCCGGACATCCGGATGGCGCTTCGTCCTGATTTTGCAGTTCGAACAACTGCCGCAAAATCCCTCGTCCTTCAATTTCAGACACTTCAGGCTCCGGCTTTCGATCACGGCCATGACTCTATCGCAGACTGCGCAGATGCCGCACGCGCCGCCTGGCAGAGGCGACAGGCAATTGAGATATTGAGCAACCAGCAGCGCAAGCGTGCATTTGCCGACCCCGGCTGGGCCGGAAAAAATCATGGCGTGTGGCAGGCGGTCCTGTTCAATCGCACGCTTCAGTATCGCTACTGCGCGCGCATTGCCGATAAAAGAGTCCAGGCTCAGCTGGCATTGATTGCGAATCATTTTGTTGTCGGCGCCATCCATTGGTCCAACAGGACTGCAATACGAGAAAACACTTCATCCGGCGTTCCCGAAGCGTCGACACTATGAATCCTATGGGGCCATTGGACGGCAAGCCCCAGGTACGCTTCCCGGACTCTTTTGTGAAACGCCAGATCTTCCGCTTCAAATCTCCCCTCAGCGGCCGCGGCCGGGCTGGCCGCATTGCGTGTGCGTGCCCGTGACAACCCGACTTCCGGAGCCAGGTCGAGCAGGATCGTTTTGTCCGGTTCCACAATTCCCAGCAGCTGCGTCAATTGCTCGATCTCATGCTGAGGTATCCCCCGAGCGGCGCCCTGATAGGCTCGAGTTGCGTCCTGATAGCGATCCGAGAGCACGAAAAGGCCGCCCTTTAGCGCCGGTTCTATCACTTCCTTCAAATGCTGGTAGCGGTCCGCCAGGTAAAGAAGCAGTTCGCACCACGGTTCCATCCGGCAACTGTCCGTTTCCAACAGAACCTTGCGCAGCTTCCGCCCGAAATCCGTCCCGCCGGGCTCCCTGGTTAGAAGACACGTGCAGCCCCTTTGCCGCAGATAGGTTTGCGCTCGCGTTATCTGCAAGCTTTTTCCGGAGCCTTCGATTCCCTCAAATGTAATAAACATCGGGATCCTTGCCAGTGACGAAGAAGCACTCTAGAATTGAGCTTTCAGAGTAGCAAAGCATGATTCGCAACTCAACGCGAAACGGAATCCCTCGTGAACGGATCTAGCCCGGATTATTCATGAGGGTTCGTAGCGAGGCGGCGCAGACGGACATGGATACAAGGCGCGCGACGGGAGGATTCCGCAGGCGTACTCGACAGTACGTCGAGGAATCCGACCAAGCGCAACGCAGTAGACATGCCCGGATCCGCCGCCGCAGTAGAAGCATCATGAATAATCCGGGCTAGTGCTTTTGCACAGGGCGGCCTTGTGAACGATATCGCGCAAAACATCCGAAGAATCCAGGAGCGCGCGGCAATGGCAGCGATTTCGTGCGGCCGTGCGCCCGGTGATATTGCACTTCTTGCCGTCAGCAAAACATTTCCCTCGGAATCTATTCAGCAGGCCGCAGACGCCGGCTTGCATCAGTTCGGCGAGAACCGCGTGCAGGAAGCGGAGGGCAAAATCCTACGCCTGCGCCAAACATTGAACCTGGAGTGGCATCTGGTCGGACACCTGCAGTCCAATAAGGCAAAGCGCGCCGTAGAGCTGTTTGACAGGATCCATTCGCTCGACAGCACCCACCTCGCATCCAGGCTAAGCCAGGCCGGGGTTGAGCTGGGGAAAATACAGTCGGTGCTGATTCAGGTTGACCTCGGACAGGAGGAAACCAAGTTCGGCGCGGACCCGGAACACATTCGAGAGATATTGGAGGCAGCGTCCGGATTAAGGGGAATTCGCGTGGATGGGTTGATGACACTGCCTCCCTTTTTTGATGATCCGGAAAAATCCCGCCCCTTTTATGCAAAGCTGCGCGAAATGAGGGAAGCATTGGATTCGGAGCAGCCTGGCTGCCTGGGACAGAAGCATCTTTCGATGGGCATGAGCCACGATTTTGAAGAAGCCATTCGCGAAGGGGCGACGATCATTCGTGTGGGAACGGCAATTTTCGGGTCACGCTAATGATAGACGAAGGATTGCAGGTCAGCGAAATCAGCGGGGGATTGACCGTTCGTCTTCATGTTTTGCCGCGGGCAAAACGTGGAGAGCTTGCGGGCTTTCATAACGGAGCTTTGAAGGTAAAGGTGATGGCGCCTCCTGTCGAAAACGCAGCCAATCGTGCCGTTATCGACTTTTTTTCAGATTTGCTCGGCATATCCAAATCCAATCTGAAAATTCTGGCGGGCAACAAATCGAGAGAAAAAGTGCTGCAGATCAAAGGCTTGGCGATTGTCGATTTTATGAACCTGATTTCGCAGTAAATCCGCATTTCTCTGTGGAAAACCTGTGTAAATTCCAGTGGATGGATCCATATATCTTAAGTATTTAAATGACTTAGTACGATATTGGGCGCCTCCCGGTCATCCTGTGGAAAACTCAAATATGTGGGTCTGGGCTTCAGATGCAGAGATGTGAGTCGAACGGACCGGCCAAATAACTTGGACTTGGACGTGGTCCTAGACCTAGTCCTGGACCTGTTTTTCTCTCTAAGAAAAAATCACAAACTGCTGTCTTTAAAACGGTCCACGACCAAGTCCAGGTCTAGGTCCAGGTCAAAGTGTTTTGTTTATTGAATCAGCCTTACGACAACGGTGGTGATATTGTCGGGCCCACCACCGGAATTTGCGGCATTCACGAGCATCTCGCTGAGTTCCTGAGGTTTCCTGTTTTCGCCTGTAAGCAAGCGCAGAATTTCCTGATCGGATAGCACATCCGTCAATCCGTCCGAGCAGAGCAGGTAGACATCCCCCTTCAGTGCCTCACCCTTTTGCAGATCCGCTTCTACCTGAGGCTGTGTTCCGATGGAACGCGTAATAAGATTTTTTTGCGGATGCCGCGAGATGTCTTCTTTGGAAATAATCCCGCTTTTATATAGCGGCCACACAAGAGAATGGTCTTGCGTCAACTGATTTAGATTTTTGTCGCGCAGCAGGTACGCACGGGAATCTCCTACCTGGGCGAGATAATATTGATGGTCCCGAAAAAGCAGCACCGTCAGGGTGCTGCCCATGCCTCGGCATTCCGGCCGGGCACGCTGGGCTTCATAGACACTTGTGTTCGCCTTTTGCACGGCGAACTGCAGCAGCTGTTCCTCGGTGAATTCGGATCCACCGCGCGACAGAACTTCTTCCACGGTAGTGGCTGCTATCTGGCTGGCAATTTCTCCGGCAGCATGTCCACCCATACCATCCGCAACGAGAAAAATTGCGCTTTTTGTGTTGGCTATGAACGAATCCTCGTTGGAGGTTCTGATTTTCCCCTGATCACTCTTGACGCCGCATTCGATACGCAATGAATTACTCCGGAATGGAACCGATTGGCTCTTCAGCGCAGAAAATAAGCCACATTCATGCTAATAATACTATTCTTCACAACAGATCGAAACCAATAACTTTCGGAAGGATTTGCCGGCCGGCAAAACTAATGCCGCAGGGTTTTCGCGCCCGTAGGGCGCTTTCGGAGTGCGGCAGCTGCTGCCGCTTTGGTCGTTTACGCGTTTCCGGTTTCCGGTTTTGAATACAGGGTATTAACGGGGGACGGGAAACCTCAAGCGGCAGCAAGCTGCCGCACTCCGAAAGCTTCGCCTCCCGAAAACTATGGGGTATCGGCCGATGCTGCGGGCACTATTGGTTTTATAGC
>CAVRAD010000001.1:0-212564 GCA_963718845.1 uncultured Acidobacteriota bacterium | reverse complement strand
TCCGTACCCCGCAAGCAAGCCCGCTAACTTCATCGTCAACACCAAGTTCCTGCGAACGCCTCCGTCTCGCCAAATGCCGCATGCTTTTTGCGCCCGCAGGGCGCTTTCGGAGTGCGGCAGCTCGCTGCCGCTTTCAACAGAATCCTTGAATAACGGCCATATAGGGCTATTTTAAAAAGCGGCAGCAAGCGGCCGCACTCCGAAGGCGCCCTGCAGGGCGCGAAAACTATGCCGCATTAGCCGTCTCGGCGGGTCACGCCCACACACACATGAGGAAAAGGTAAAGCTTTCCACACAGAATTCCGTTGAGCTTTTTAGCAGCTCATGTGCACAATGGGCATAGACTTACTGTGTCACCGGGGGGGGGACGCCACGCTAGACTCAGAAATTGACCTTTGCTTTAAACGAATCGAGGAAAGACGCCTTTCATCCGGCGGCTTTTCCGAGCATCTCCATGGCCTCTACCGCCCGGACTCAACCGCCTGGGCCGTATTAGCTCTGGCCATGAAAGAAGGCCACGCAACCTCCGTTGATTCCGGCAGAAAAACCCTTGCAGCAAACCAGCTGAAAGACGGTCGCATCGCCTTTCCCGCCGCGCAAGAGGTCTTTTGGCCCACAGAAATTGCAGTTTTGGCCTGGCACGGCGCAAGTCAGTATAACGAGGCCAAAAACCGTGCTTTTAAATATATTCTTGAAACAACCGGAACGCACTTTCCCCACAACCCCAGAGACCCCGTCGCCCACGACACGTCAATAAGAGGCTGGCCCTGGATCCTGGCAACCCACTCTTTTGTAGACCCCACCGCCATGACGCTTCTAGCACTCGACATCACTGGACAGAGCGGCAACCCGAGATTTCGCGAAGCGACAAACATGCTTATGAACCGCCAGCTGCCCCACGGCGGATGGAATTACGGAAACACGCTAGTTTATGGCAAGGAGCTTCACCCATTTGTGGATACCACAGGAATGGCGCTCGCCGCACTTGCAGGACACGTAGAAAAGGAGAAAATCAGCGGCAGCCTGCGGTACCTGCAGGCACAAGCGGAACAAGCTCGCACTCCCCTCTCGCTTGCCTGGGCTCTTTTCGGATTAGGAGGATGGGGAGTATTTCCGGCTGCCGGACTCGAGTGGATAGACGAAACACTCAAAAAGCAGACAAAATATGGCCCGTACGGCACGAGCCTATTGTCCATTCTCGCCCTGGCATATATATGCCGCGGCGACTTTAGAAAGTGTTTTAGGTGACATGTGTGTCGCGGATTCAATCCCTGGGAACGCCGCCGTTTCCGCCAATGCCGCATATTTTTTGCAAGGCGAAGCTTTCGGAGTGCGGCAGCTTGCTGCCGCTTTTAAAAACGCTCATAATCCATGGTTTTCACTTCTTTATTGAAAGCGGCAGCAAGCTGCCGCACTCCGAAAGCGCCCTGCGGGCGCAAAAAGTATGTGGCATTAGCCGAGACGGCGGCGCTCCCAGGACGTGAAGCCCCGACCTACATGATTTTACGGGCATAGAATATTAATGGAACATAACCGAATGCACATTTCGCAATACACCCGCAGACGCTTCCTGCAGACGATGACCGCCGCCCCATTCGGCATCGCTTGGGCGACCTTTTTCAACGGCTGTAACACTAACAAATTAAAAGCCGAAGCTTTCATCGCAAAAGCCTCCAACTACTCCGTCGATCTTGCCGGCTTACTCCTATCAGGCTTCCGCGAACTAGGCGTATCCCCGCAGGAGATCCGCGGCAAACGCATATTGCTCAAAGCCAATATCGTCGAACCCCACCGCGGCTTGGAGCACATAGTCACAAATCCTTCGGTTGTCTTTGCCGCCGCCGAAGCGTTTTTAAAATTAGGCGCCGCCAAAATCATCGTAGCCGAAGGCGCCGGTCATTGCCGCGACACATACAGGGTCCTGGAAGAGTCCGGTTTCGACGCTATTTTCAATAATCCCAAAATCAGCTTTGTCGATCTCAATTACGACGACTGGTACGCAACACCCAATGCCGGAGGCAAAACAAATCTGAAAGCCCTCATCTTCCCCGCCACGCTGAAACAAGTAGACTGGATCGTATCGATGCCAAAGCTCAAAACGCATCACTGGGCGGGCGTAACAGCCTCGATGAAGAATCTTTTTGGCGCAATGCCGGGATCGTTTTACGGCTGGCCCAAGAATGTCCTTCACAATGCAGGCATCGTTGAATCGATCATCGACATAAACGCTACGCTGCGGCCGCACTTTGCAATCGTGGATGGCATTGTGGGCATGGAAGGCGACGGCCCGATTATGGGGACCGCGAAGAAGGCGGGAGTGCTTGTCATGGGAAGAAATCTTCCCGCCGTAGATGCCACCTGCGCCCGTCTGATGGGAGTTAATCCTCGCAAAATCGACTATCTGGCCGCCGCCAGTAACAGCCTGGGCCCAATCCAGGAATCACTGATTACGCAGCGCGGAGAACAATGGCAATCGGTCCGCACCGATTTCCAGTTACTGGATTACATCCAAGCCCATCGCGGCCTGAGACTGTGAGGGCTTTCGGAGTGCGGCAGCTTGCTGCCGCTTTGAATTCTGATTGCAGAAACCCATAAAACGGCAGCAAGCTGCCGCACTCCGAAGGCCCCGACGCGTTGTTAGATGATTGTAATGATGAATCAATTGCCTAAGACACAGATAGACCGCACTGTCCTCATCATTTTTTTCTGCACAATCCTATTTCTCCTCCCAGTCTATTCCATTTGTTATCATGCCGAGGCCTTTGGTCTCTTCCACGATGATGGTGTTTACCTTGTAAGCGCGAAGTCACTTACCGAACATGGCACCTACTCGATCGAAAGCCTTCCAAATCCCATCCCTCAAACCAAATATCCCATTCTGTATCCCTTGGTCCTGGCCCTTTTGCTAAAAATAAACCCGAATATTCCCGCGAATCTCTGGTTGCTAAAGCTGCCCTCTCTTATTTTCGCCGTCGCCTGGTTCTATCTGATATACCGATTCATCTCGCACCGCTACTCGCGTGTGCTTGCATGCATCGCGCTTGCTTTCATCATGGCCTCGCCCTGGATCCTCTATATGTCCGCGAGTCTTTTGCCCGATCTTTTGTTTTCGGCTCTCTGTCTAGGTTGCGCCATGGTGCTCGATAAAAGCCGCCACCATATACCGGGCTACCGCGAGGTTCTCATTGCGGCATTGCTTGCAGGCACTGCCTTTTTAGTCAATGCAAAAGGGATTACAATAATTATTGCAGCGATTCTCTTTCTCCTTATCCAGCGTAAATGGAAGCCGCTGATTTTGTTTAGTTGCGTCGTAGCCATCACCTGTCTTCCATGGCTAGTGTGGCAAAGCCTGATACCGGCGCCAAGCGATCCAATTCTTAGATACTATTCCAAGCTCAGCTATCCTGCAGGACACATACTGGGTAATTATTCCCTCGGGCAAACGGCACACGTTTTTGCCATGAACATTCTGTACACCGGCATAGAATTTATTGATCTGATTAGCCTCAAGTCTTCCTACCCATCCATAAGCATTATTCTTCTCTTCGCACTTGCTTATCTTTCAGTCACAGGTTTTTGGCTTTCGATTCGCGCTCAAATTACCGCTGTTGATCTGTGGTTTGCCGTTCATGTAGGAATGCTGCTGCTCTGGGTATGGCCGCCGGGTCGATATCTCATTCCGCTTCTTCCGATCTTTTTATGTTATGTAGGATTATCCGCATCCAATCTAGTAAACCGCTGCCCTCAGGTTTTAAAGCCTAGACTTGTGATGATTTGCGTAACGCTATGCTTCCTGGTCTTAGCCTTCTCCACCACCTATCAATCGGCCGCCTTCGCATGGGAAAAAAGCAGTGTAGCCATCACTTCAGGTCGTGATCCTGAGGATTGGCAGGCAATCAAAACTCTTTGTACATGGATTCGCCAAAATACTAAGCCGGACGCCATCATTACCACAAATCTTGATCCTTTGGTTTATCTGCTGACAGGCCGAAAGTCGATCCGGGCTTTCAAGGGGGATCCCTATATCCTGATCTATTCATCGGACGAGAATCGCAAACCGCTGGGTGATGCGATGGAATTCCGCAATCATCTAATGCGGCACAGAGTGAGGTATTTGATGGTCACACCCATGAGTTTTTATTCGGAAGCCCCTCACTTTATCTCGCTTTTAAGCCGGTTTACGCGACACTATCCCGGAGTCATGAAACCTGTGTTTATGACAAAGGACTCATCATCACAAATTTGGGAAATTGACCAGGAAAAGCTGGCCAGCGCAGGGAAATAATCGCTTAATTTTTGTCGATCAGCGTTCCAGCTAACGCCGCCCCGTTTTCTTTCGGAGTGCGGCAGCTTGCTGCCGCTTTTCCAAACCCCCTAAACATAAATTCCTGACTATTTAAGATGCTTTCTTCTTACGCACTCGGTCTGTGGCTAAGCACTATTGCCCTTCCAGAATGCACTTGAAAGCTGCTGACGCTATCTATTTTGATTCATGATACTCATCTTCGGCATTTACCGCCCAGATGTTTTCTTTCGATTTTATGCCATGGACAATGTTATCCACGGCCGTCATCGCCGTCAGCATTGAATGATCCTGGTTGTTGTATTTGTGCATCCCATTCCGACCTATTAAAAAGAGATTTTCAATTCTGTCGGAATAGTCTGTTATTTCGTGCAATTTATCGTACGATCCGAAATAGGCCGGGTACGCTTTCGGCATTCGGATTACCGTCCAGTCCAGGACGGCCTCTTTGTCGATCATCCCGATCTTAACCATTTCGCCAATCGCAAATGAAGCGAGCGCTGTGTCCTCCATGGTCCACAGATCGTCACCTTCGTTGCAGAAGTATTCCAGCCCGATCCAGGTATTGCGGGGATTCGCCACCATGTAGGGGCTCCAATTATTGAATATTTGGAGTCTCCCGACTTTGACATCGGATTCCTGGATGTATATCCAATTATCCAACAGGGGGGCTTTGCCATTTTTGCCGCAATCCTCTCCGGCAAGCATCGATTTTAATAAAAGCCCAACCGTTATGAAATCGCGATAGACCAGGCCTTTAGCTACTTCCTTCACTTCGACTGGCACATCACCCTTCATATCCAGGATCAGGTCTCGGACCGGCATAGTGGAAAAAAAGTATTCCCCGGTCATCGAATCCGGTTCCGCCTTTCCGGAACACTGAATCTTAATCGCGGCAATTCTTTCATTTTCGACAGTCAGACCTACGACCTCATGATTGAATCGAATCTCACCGCCCATTTTCCGAATACGGTCGGCAACTGCTTCCCACATTTGACCTGGCCCGAACTTAGGATAAAGAAACTGCTCTATAAGGGTTGTCTCGGTGTTTTTCTGATCAATGCCAGGGTCGTGCGAGAGCATTTTTTTGATCGCATGCACTATAGACTTCGCTATGGAGAGTCCCTTAATTCTTTGCGCTCCCCATTCAGGCTTTATTTTGTTGCAGGGAACTCCCCACACTTTTTCCGTATAGTCCCTGAAAAATGTTCGATACAGTTCCCTGCCGAATCGATTTATAAAAAAATCTTCCAAGGACTTTTCTGCTCTCTTCGGAAGTAAACAGATCGCTGCATAGCTTAACGCTATTCGGAGAATCCTGACAAAACCCAGGTTCCGGATTGTATTTAGCGAAAGGGTGATCGGATAGTCGAATAATTTACGCAGAAACAGAATTCGGGAAAGACGTGAGCGAATCAACAGGACAAGATCTGTTTTTTCCGGATCGGGACCGCCTTCATTCCCATTGGCAGGATTTGCCTGTATAGGCATTAGGCTCTGCCACCATTGCATGACTCGATCCGACTTTGAAAAAAAGCGATGCCCACCGATATCTATGCGATTTCCCTTATAGTTGACGGTCTTTGAAATGCCTCCTACATCCGCGCTGGACTCAAGAATGATGGGTTTGATATTGGTCTTTTGAAGCAGTTCGTAGGCCGCCGTCAGCCCTGCCGGTCCTGCGCCTATGATGATCGCTCTATCTTGCTGCGCTGCCATGTCATTACCTGAAAAGGGAGTACTTCCTTGCAAAGAAATTCCACAGATAAACGAAGGCTGTAGAAACTACCTTCGACATCAGGTAGTGAAGCCGCGCAATCTCAGTGAAAAACCAAATAAAAAGCTCATTAAAGCCTAAGCCGGCCACTCCGATCAAGGCAAAGATGAGAAACGCCATACCCTTATTCCCGACCGAACGATTGGCGAAAACAAAGGTGGTGCTCAGAGCGTAATTAACGGCCAAACCAATGAGAAAGGCTATCCCGGCGGATATCAAGTAGTGGACACCCAGAAATCGGCTGAGAACAAAAAGAGCGCCGAAATCAAAACAAAAAGCGATGCCTCCTACCAACGTGTATCGGTAGAATTGCTGCCATAAGGAGTTTGAGCCGGATCCGCTGAACCGAAACACGCTTTCAGCTTTAGCATAGGTGGATAGGGGCGTCACGATGTCCTGTTCTCCTCGCATGGTATCAATATCTACGCATCATTGTGACACATAAATGCAACATATGTATCGACGGGATTATCATCCTTAGTTATTATTTTTCATATGCTTAACCAGGGTTATGCATGAGAGTTTCCAGCGAAACGGCGCAACTTATTGATCCATGCCCTATTGGCCGATTTGACCCGCAGCGGTTTGCCTTATCTTCGAACAGTTGTAAACGAAGACAGATTTGTTTGTAGCGCTGTAGAGACCGTCAAACCCTTCATCTATAACCACCCAATCAAGCGTCTTATCCATGGCCAGCCGCAACACATCTTCCCTTCGAGCCGCCGGCTCGTGCAACGTGGCGTTTAAATTAGCCAGCATCACATTCTGATATTTTGCATAGGAAGGATTTTTTTTCAGCCAGGAAACTTCGAATGGCCTGGCAAGCATGGCGCGCCGCTGCCCTTCTATTGTTAATTCATTTGAAAACAGCGCTCCGGCTAGCTGAAAAAAGCTGTAATAACTGTTTGAATGCAAATCAAACCAGATCAGGTCCGAATGCATCGGCCAATATATCTGATCATTCACGCCCGGCGCTTGGGAACCGCGGTCTTTCTTGATGGTTTCCGCGATAAAACGGATATCCCTATATTCCAGTTGAAAACGCGCGCGGTATGAACCGCTATTTTGCGCAACCAGCGGGACGGCGCTTAAGATAATCCACAAAAGGATGGACCATATAAGGCCTTGTTTGCGCTGTTTATTAATGAGCCACGAAACACCGGCCACGAATAAAACTGCCATTGTAAATAGAAACGCACGGCAGCTGTTATGCCCCACGAAATAGGCCGTTTCTATTGGATCCATCCGCTCGCTGATACCTGTCTGTATGAGGACACCAACGCTCAATAATGAGAGCAGTGTTGATAAAGCCAAACAGCATGCCGGCAATGCGTACCATCGTGTTATTCGATCAAATACTCGAGGTTTATGCAGGCAAAGGACTGCCGTAATACAGAGAAATAGCCAATAAACTGAAAGATTCGCCAGGCTAAAGGGAACAATCTCGCAATAAAGATACAAGGGATCGCCAAGAAATATGAATACTCCCAAGGCTGCCCATTTACCGCAAACGGATTCTCCGCTAAAAAGCCGACCTATCAGCAATATGCCCAGAGGCAACGTAACAATTTCCACTAACCAGAAGGCGCGATACCCTTGCCCCTGTAATAGCAGAGGGATGTTCGAGAATTCGCCGAATACTGTTGAAGCCAGCCCCCCGATACCAACCATGAGGATCATTCGAACCATCAATTTGGCTTTTGGATTGAGCCACCGGCCGGCAGCGACGCAAATTGCAATAGATCCGATAATGCGATACCAATCGATGAACCGCCATTGCGACGGAAAACACTGATAGTTTGCATTCCTGACGGCGGAAAGCCATTGTGCATCCATATATGGGATCAGCGGGCGCATCCATTCCCAATTCAGGATCAGCAAAAGCCCCAATATAAAAAGCAGAATCGAAAAGATTACGTAGATCTCTTTTTTAATGTGAATCTTATGCCAAAAAAGGATGCCAAAGACCACCAGCAATGCGCTGACTCCCATTAGCGCGTGTATGGCGATACTCACTAACACAAATCCTAATGCCTTGAGCTTTCGATCCTGCAGGGCTGCTTCTATTCCAATTAGCGAAAATCCTTCGGCGATTAATCTGGCGGTTAAAAAGCTTTCTTGTACGTGAAAGACCTCCCATCCTCCATATGGAAGAGGGAGCGCAACCAACGCGATTATGCCCAGATCGCCAAGTAGCCGATCCGGGATTATTCGGCGTATCAATCGAACTTCCGCATAAATCAGGAGCATCGATGAGGCCATATAGGCCACCCAGAGCGCATTTGCAGCGCCAAGCAAGGCGACCAGCGGACTCATGGCGGCAGAAAAAAGCGAAAAACTGTCCTGGGAGCCAAACGCGAAAAAGAGATCATGCGCGAATTTCCCACCCTGCGAATGATTGATAGCCTGCAATGCATACAGCTTGGCATCATGGACAAGCCCGCGGTAAGGCCAAAGGATAGAATGCACTATCAGGAGAATAACAGAGAAGGTAAAGTCCGGGAAATCGAGGCTGGAAGCCAAAGCGGCAATACGGTTTCGAAAATTATCCTGCCACTTTGGGATTTCTGAATCAGACTTCATCGCAGAAACGTTTCGAATTCAATGCTTTGTTATTCTGGAGATTTATGTGCAAATGGAAAAAGCAATTTTACCTATTTTCGATAGTCGTCTGATTATGGATGGATTGCATGCCACCGTTCAGGTCAGGTTTGAGGACTTTTAATATTCGCTCGGTCTGGGTTGGTCCCAATGGCTGACTATTCTCAATGAGTTTGAGTACAACCTTCAATCCTTCGCTCGGCGCAGTGGTGTTGCGCTCCTCGACGATTTCCGTAGTCTCCTGTCTTTGATTTCCCAGCGGTTTCTGCACAATTGTGGAACGGTTGGCCAACTGCAGTTTCCCGTTCAGACCTGCGGCATAGGATTCCGACTGATGGCGCATCTGCCCCGATGCATCCTTCCATTCAGATACTTTTACCTGCTGTGTCAGCGCAAGCTGCCCGTTGACGTCATATCGATAAACCTGTTCGTCTGTTTGTGTCTGATTCTCGCCCAGGCGGTTCTGGCTTACCCTTCGGTCGAGCGCATTCAATTTCCCGTCAAGCCCGAGTTCATAGTGTGTCCGATCGATCTCCACAAATGTATCGCCCTTGCGCTTCTCAACCTGCTGAACCTGCTCTTTTTCGACCAGCGAGTTATTTATTCCTGGCAAAAGCAGGGTTTTGGTAACTCGATAAACGTCCTTCCCCTCAGAAAAGACTTCCTGCGTTTCTTTCTGGGCAACGCTCATCTGGCCATTTATATTCCGCCGCGACGTCGTGCGGACCGCGGAAATCTCACCGCTCGGTGTCTTTTTGATTTCCTCCACGATCGTTTCAACCAAACGCCGCTCGCTATTTGCGAAAGTGTTGAATGCTCGGCTTATGATGCGGGTAGTTTGAGAATTCAGCCGTGTTTCTTCCCGCTCGATCTCCACTGGAGGTCCGGAGAAAGTTTGAAGTGACAACGGCCTCAATTGATGTGTCTCAAATTTTATGCCTTCAGTTCCGGCCGAACTATCCAGCCATCGAAATTCGCCGTTCTCCCCGGAAGATTTGGGAGCCTGTACTCCGAATGCCAAAACAACAAAACCGAAAATAACCAACAATATGTTTGAGTACTTGCGGCCCATTGCAGTTCCCTCCTCTGCTTCATAAATGCTATGGTCCAAACAAGCGCCATGTCAATCGAAATGGGTTTCGGCCTGCGTTAAATCAATCTGGGAGCAAGGGAATTCTTGCGCTAACGATGGCGGCAGACTTACGGGAGCCTGAGGTTCTGAATCGACAAGAAAAAGGTTGTCTAAAGCATCTTTAACCAGATCTTCGCTCAACTGGGGTTCTATCCCCATATACTCACAGGCGGCGAGAGCATGCTCGACGATAAACGCAGGATGGTAGGCTGCAAACGTCGCCCCGGAGCGTGGGTAAAAATCCCCAAGCAGATAGGAAAGCACTTCGACGGGCAGCTCTATGCCATGCTTGCCGCAGACCTGTCGGAAAATCGTGACATAGTCCGTCATCGATGGGGGATCCAACCGCATCTTGTATTTAACTCGCCGCATTATTCCTGGATCCATCAATGCTTGCGGTGAAAGATTCGTGGAAAAGATTACCAATTCATCGAACGGAACATCGAACTTTTTGCCGGTATGGATCGTGAGGTAATCCACCCGTTTCTCAAGCGGAATTATCCACCGGTTAAGCAGATCCCGGGGCTGAACCAGCTGGCGCCCGAAATCGTCGATGATAAAAACCCCGCCGACGGCTTTCATCTGTGGAGGCGCTTCATAAAATTTGGCTGTCGCATCATATTCCAGATCCAGCATTTCAAGGGTGAGTTCTCCGCCCGTGATTACCACAGGACGGCGGCATTGAACCCATCGGGGATCGGAACGCTTCTTTAAAAGGCTCTTGTAGTCCTGTCCCGTTCCTTCGCTGGCAACAATCTCAGAATGAACCGTATGGTCGTAAACCCTGATGACCTGTCCATCCACTTCAATGCAGTGAGGAATAAAGATCGGCTGACGGAAAACCTTGCCAATTGCCTCGCTGATGGAAGTCTTGCCGTTGCCTGGAGGTCCATAAATCAGGAGCGATCGGCCGGAATTAATGGCGGGCCCGAGTTTGCGTATGACGCTCGAAGGCAGAATTAAATGCGAAAGACAGGCGCCAATATCTTCGATGGAGACCTTTTCGTTGCTCAGCCTCTGTTTATGGACTTGGGCTTGATACTGTTTCAGTGGAACCGGTGCCGGGCCAACATATTCGCACTGTTTGGATGCTTCGATTGCTAGATTTTTCGCGGCGGTTGTCAGGGAAAAACGCCCAATGCGCGAATCGGACCCGTTCGATCCCAGTATTTCGATAAAGCCCTGCTGCTTTAGCTTGCCCAGCAGATCATCGACAATTCCCTGCCCCAGCTTAAGGTGCGCGGCGATCTCGACGTTAGTTTCCAGGCCAAGCATGTAGATGCTTTTAAAAAGTAGCGCACTGATGAATTTTATGTTCAGTCCCGTTTCTTCGAGCCTGGTTGGCATTAAAGGAAAAGAATCAGAAACAGTCACGATTTCGCTCATTTGCCCCTTAGTTTGGAGAATAGCTTTAACCCCTTAAACTCATCGACACTGTAAGCCGTAGCATTCAGTAGAATCTTTGAACCCATGCTTAAAGCCTAATCGCGCAAACGCTTATTGCCGAAAAGGTGTTTATGTACTGTTAATTCGTACTCTTGCTGGGGCACGAACAAAGCAGGCCGCAAACAAAAAGTTTATATTGCAGCATGTTTAACGGCCTCGTAATATTTAATTAAATCATGGCGGCTCTTAGTAAGTTTCAGCTTTGCAGTTAACTCGAACATGCATCGATGTTCCGTTCCCTTTAAAGAACATCGATAGTCGGTATGCGATGACCCCCTTTTTCAAGAAGAATCGAACTTCTCGGCTGCGCGCATTCAGGGCGTATCTGCTGATAGTGCTACTGTGCACTCTGATACTTTTTGCCTCAAGCGCCGTTTCTCTGCATGAACTGGAACGTGTTAGCACCGGGGCCTCCCCTTCAGTCCAAGCCCAGGCGCATCGCGAATTATGGTTCGTGGGCATCTCCATATTTATGTTCCTATCCATTCTCGGCATCGTATTATTACTTTTTGTTCGTGTTACCTGGGACATCCGGTGGTTCGAGCTCCGATCGGACTTTGTCAGCGGAGTATCACATGAATTCAAAACGCCCCTGAGTCTGATCCGGCTTTATAGTGAAACGTTGGCTGGGAACGAACAGGCATTCACTCCTGAAGACCGCCGGAATTACATTCGCATCATCGCGCGCGAGAGTGAACGCATGAGCCGTCTCATCGACAATGTTCTTGACTTTTCAAAAATGGAGCAGAGCGGCAAACGTCATGAGCTTCCTGAAGGGAACCTTACAGATACAATCTCCCAGGCGATCCAAGACTATTCGGAATATCTGATGTGGCGAGGATTCGACCTGAAAGCCTTCATCAAGCCGCAGCTTCCCTTGTTGCGCTTCAATCCTGAGCAGGTATCGCAAATGATACTGAATCTGCTGGACAATGCGAGGAAATACTCGGGCTCGTCACGATTGATCCGTCTCCATGCATATGCACGGGTGAGCGATGTTGTAATCGAGGTTCAGGATAATGGGATAGGAATACCTGCAGAAGAGAAAGATAAGATCTTTCTACCATTTTATCGCATTTCAAACGCGAGCGATACGGGGGGGTGCGGGCTGGGGCTTTATCTTGTCTCTCAGGTCATGAATGAACATGGAGGAAGCGTCGAAGTGCAAAGCGAAGTGAATCGTGGAAGCCTATTCCGGTTGGTTTTCCCGATTGGCAAAAGCCATCACAGGGCCGGCCAATCTCTGCTCAGAAGAGCTTTGGGCTACATTTCACTAAAACAATAAACTTAAGATATCACATGAACAAAATACTCATCGTGGAAGACAATGCGGATCTGGCAACAGGCCTCGAGGTCAATCTAAAAAAAGAAGGCTACAAAGTCTTCAAGGCGGCTACAGGTGAAGAAGGGATAAAAACCGCAATTCGCGACAGCCCGGATTTGATTATTCTGGATGTCATGCTCCCCGGCATTAGCGGGCTGGATGTCTGTCGTGAGTTACGTCAGAAATCGATTAGCACCCCCATTATTATGCTTACGGCCAAGAGCGACGAACTTGACCAGGTCCTCGGTCTTGAACTGGGAGCGGATGACTATGTCACCAAACCATTCGGCGTGCGCGAGCTTCTGGCAAGAATTCATGTGTGCTTACGCCGGCAGCCAGCCCATGCCCCATTATCTCGGTACCGTTTCGGCAATGTGGACATCGACTTTGAAAAATACAAGGTGACGATTGGCAAAAAGCCGGTGGAATTCACCCAAAAGGAATTCGAGCTGATACGCTACTTTATACAAAACCGGGACACGGTGTTATCTCGCGACCGCTTGCTGGATGAGGTCTGGGGATATGATTCGTATCCGACGACTAGAACGGTGGACACGCACATATTGAATCTGCGCAAAAAACTCGAGACAGATCCATCAAATCCGGCGTTCATCCTTTCGATATATGGAGGAGGATACAAGTTTGTCGGGTGATGTCCCTCCGCATCCTCTCACGTGCCCCAATTAGATCATTACGGCACAAGCATTGACGACTTTCGTCTTGACCGAACCGTGCGCGAATAGAACGGCACCGCCCAAACAAAAAACAAAAGCAAAAATGCCAATTCAAATGGCCATAAATATCGAGATGGCAAGAATAATCCGGCGGCTAAATCAATTGGCAGGTGTTGCGATTGCCAAAAAAAGCTGCCTATTCGAAAGAAGAGAAGAACGAATAAATAAATGGGACCGCCTGCAAACCAGGAAAGTGGATTTGTAATACTCCAGGTCAGCAAACACGCCACAGCTCCCTTTATCCGTTGAGACCGAGATAGCTTTCTGGCTGCGTAGCCTGCTATGGGCCAGAGCAGAATTCCAGTCAACTTAAATGAAGCAGTAAGCCCTAAAGCACAACCCAAATACCTGGTTCCGGCTAGAGCCGCACACAGTCCAAATCCCAGCAAAAGTGGACCTTCCGCCCAAGCCTTTGAAAGATCCGATCGAACATGCGGAATAAACATAAATAGTACGCATGCGCAGAAGGCTAACCACCCGAAACGGAAGACGATCAATGCAAGACCAACAGAAGCACACAGCACCGCGGCAATGCGGACAACCGGCAAGGTGTCTTTAGGAATCAGGTTTTCCGGCTTATTGAATGCTGGATCCAGCCACCTATATGGAGCCGACGGGCCAGAGGTATGGCTCAACTTCATCGCAATTGCATAGATGATGTGGCTCCCGAAGGGTTGTTCCATTGCCCAAAAGCTGAGCGGTGAAAAGCCGGGATTCGAATAATCGTCAGTTCCTTCAAAACCGAAATTCAGATGCGAAATGCGGTTCGCGTAATAGCAAGCTTTCCAGACATACATAGCCTCATCCCCATGCTGCGATTGAGTAGAGCCCTGGGAAGTAAGGCGATCATTGAAATCAATAAAATGAGGATGCTGGGAATATATCGTCTTTTTATCAAAACATTATTGCTTCCAAACCCGGAGGCTGAATGATAAATATAAAATGATCTGCTCATCATTTGTTGAAAGTGCCGAGATAAATGGCAAGCAACAGCCAGATTAGATAAAGAAGCGTTGGAATCACTACATTATAATTCTCTTTTGTCCAAAACAGAATGAATCGGCAAAAGTGTTAATGGATTAGTTGATTTACTTTTTTCCATCAGTGGCCTTTTGTGAAGCAATTTCAAACCCGATGGCGCTCCGATTCACTGAGGACAACTCTTTCATAGAGAAGATAATTCTTTTCTTGATAGACTACTTTAAACTTCTGATCGTGTTTTAAACAATTATTCATTAAATCGTCTTTGTTGACAAGAAGATGAGTAAATGAATATTTTGCAATCAGATCAGAATAGTAAAGCTTTCCAGTCAGCGCATCGCAGTAGTCTGTGAATATGTCTTCTTTCCCGTTTAGCTTTTTGGTAAAGATCTCGGCCCGTGAATCAATGAATGCTCTAATCCCGGAAAATTCAATATATCCGCCGGTATCGTATGAATTATATAGGCGCATTTTCGACAGATCGATATAGCTCTTAATATAGCGTACCGGCGCCTCCGGCTTGTAATCCTTTTCAAGTTCAGCGGTATTATGGATGCGCGATATTCTAACAAATGCCATTGCCAGCACGGCGATAGTAACAAGCACCGCTCGCCTTCTTGCCGGCATTGATGATGAGAGATCTACATCCTTAAGGTTATAGGAAAGAAAAACTAAGCCAAAAAGGATAAAGAGGGAAAAACTTCTCACCGACGAGAGCCCCATGTAAAGCGTTCCGACAGTAAGAAGAATGTATCGAAGCCTTGTTCCGCCCCGCACAAGGAAATAGATAAAAACAACGGCCAACACGATGGAAAACATGAATAAACCGGAGATGCTCTTAAAATCCGGAGAAAACATTTCCTGAACATGGTTATTGATAATGCTATTTCCATACGAGTTGAATAGATAGGTCATGGCACGAAGGCCATAGGGATTTGCAAAACCCATAAGTATGGAAAACAGCAATCCGACGAGAAGAGGAATCCTGCGATATCCTTGGCCTTCAATCCTGCCTATCCTGAATTTAATGCTATCGATGAGATATGGAATGGAAAGAAGAAATAAAACGGGCCACATGGCCGCATGCAAGTTGATCAGCAGTGCGGAAATTAATGCAAGCCCGAAAATCATCGCCAACTGTCGCTTCTGGTCACGAACATACCATTCAAAAAGAGATACCTCCGTGACAAACAACAACAATGAAAATATCTGGGGTCGCGGCATCGACTAGAACAAAGACAGACACCGAGGAAAACCGTTACGTAGGAAGCAATAAGTATGTTGCCTCCTGCCAACGCAAGTGCCAAGCGATATATCAGGAACAGGGTCACTGCGCAGATGCCTATGATCAGAATATGCACCCCGGCAACCCCTCCCATCTGATAGCTTTCATGGAAAAGGATGGTTGAGAGCCACTGCTGCACTATGAAGTCGAGGCCTTGGTGGATGGTAAACGGCTCCGTATAGGGAAATCCATTATGCACTATGTATTTTCCGGTATTTATGAGCCAATACGTGTCGTTTTGAAATGCCGGCTGATAAAGGAGCAACGGACAAAGCGAAAAAAGGAGAAACATATAGCAATTATGCGCAAAATTGCTTTTCAGGAGGGTTTTAAAAGGACTCTGGAATTCTTTATTCATGGTACTCCTGTTCGGTGTTAACCTCCCAGATGTTCCGCTTCGCTTTCACGCCATTGAGTATATTATCGACAGCAGTCATCGCCGTTAGCATTGAATGGTCCTGGTTATCGTACCTGTGCATCCCATTTCGCCCGACGAGAAAGGCTATCTTAAATACCGCCACTTTGGTGGTCGCCTCAAGGACGGTGGGCTTAATTTGGGTTCTTTGCAACAACTCATATGCGGCGGTCAGCCCTGCAGGACCTGCACCGATGATGATTGCTGTCTCTTGTGTCGCCGACATGATTTCACCTGAAGAGAGAGTGTTTTCTCGCGAAAAAATTCCAAAGATACACGAACACCGTTGATACTATCTTCGACAGGAGATAGTGAAAACGGGTAATTTCAGTGAAAAACCAAATAAATAGCTCGTTCAAGCCCAAACCGGCCAGACCGATGCCAGCGAAGAGGAGAAACTCTATCCTCTTATCTCTGATCGAACGTATAGGGAAAACCCATTTGATGCTCAACAAATAATTGATGCATAATCCAATGAGAAACGCTATACCCGCAGATACCAGGTAGTGAATGCCCCCCAAATGCGTAAGTGCGAAAAGAGAAGCGAAATCAAAAGCAAAGGCGATAGCGCCAACAAATGTGTAGCGGATTAGTTGTTGAAAAAGAGCATTCGGAGCGGATTGTGTCATTTGAAGCGTCATTCTCTTTAATATTGTTCCTTTGAGGGCAAAAGATATCAACTAAAGCTCTTTTCGTACAACCTTAATATTCGACAATCAATGTAGTTGATGGCGAGAATAATGCTTTTTGTCAAAGGAATGCGGCGATGTGAATTGCAGAAATCTCAGGTTGTTTCTCCTTCCCGCCTGGATCAAAATGGCAATGCATCTTGTGGGCCATAAACAAGAAAGCATTTGCGGGTAGCATACGTCGACGATCGAACGCTAGGAGATTCTTATCATGCAGTTGCACCAGCCGCAGATGATAAAGCGGCATGCACTTCTAAAGGTGCTGTTGTTTGCGCTGCTCGCGGCAGCCTTCAACACCACGCTCGCCATCAAAACAGCGAATTTTCCTGGATCGCATCCTGCCAGTATCATTTACCCCGGCATCCAGGGGCCGTCAGCCCGGGTGTTCCTCGAGGACTTCCCCAATGACAAGCTTCCAACCGGCATCGGACACGATGGCCAGCAATTCTATGCGATCGCCCGTCAGCCGACCCACCTTAGTGACATAGCACCGGACTTAGATCGGCCACGCTATCGCCTCCAACGCATAGCATTTCCGTTGATTGTTTGGATCCTTCATCCACAGGGCGGCGGTCAAGGACTAGTCACGGCTACAGTTTTGGTCGGCGCGTTTGCCCTCTTCGCCGGTGGCGTGGCCACAGGCTTACTATCCCTGCAAATTGGAGGGCCGGTGTGGTTAACACTCGTATTTGCTCTTTTGCCAGGGGCTTTTATGAGCATGCGTATCTCGACGGCAGACAATCTGGCGCTTGCTGCTGGCCTTGGCGCTATCGTTCTCTCGATTTCAGAACGGCCCCGATTGGCGGTATCCACCGGAGTGTTGGCAACGCTGGGCAAGGAATCAACCTGGTTGTTACTGCTCGGCTTGGCACTCTGGCGACGAGACAGGCGGGGTGTTTACCTGGCGGCTGTCCCGGCTGTAATCGCGGGCGCCTGGTGGATTGTGCTACGGCTAATAGTTGAAGACAAAAGCGCAGGAATCACTGAATTTGCGATGCCGCTGTCTGGATTGTGCGCTAGCGTTGAATACTGGATGAACGGCAATGCGCTCTTCGCTTGCTATGTGGTTCCACTTGCGTTTGTGACAGGCATTTACGCCCTCATTAGAGTCAAGCTACGGCACTCTCTCGGACCGGCAATTCTTTTACAGCTGCTCTTTCTCCCCCTCCTCAATCTCAACGTTTTGGGGCTCGACGCTAATGGAAGTCGCGTGACAATGCCGCTTATGTTGCTCGGCGCAATAGCCCTCGCATCCCACTGGAACGAGAAGTGTGGCGATAATCAGGACCTAATTGCTAGTAGTCTCAAACCAGCCAAAAGATCATGAGAAGATATTCCGGCTTAGGGGATCGATCTGTTTTCACTTTAAGTCCTTTTCGTGCCACTCTTATTTTAGCCGTTCTTTTTGCTTCAATAGTATATGGCCTTGCCGTCTGCCGCCCCATTCCAAATCTTGCAGGAAGTCAAACAAACGGTGAGGACTTGAAATGCTATCAAGCTATTGTGGCAAGAATTCACGCGGGCGAAAGCTACTATTCGGCTGCGGGCTATGAACTGCGGCGCATGGGTTACGCAACCGCCAGCGTTTTTAACTGGAGGTTGCCATTGCTTGCCTGCTTTTTGGGAAATCTTCCCTCCCTTAAAATTGGCCAGGCGATTTCATTTCTTATAGCGGCTGTGATGCTTCTTTTGTGGTTGAAGGTGTTCCAGTACAACAAATATGCCTCCTGGCAAATTGTTCTCGGAGGATTTATTTTTTCTGGCCCCCTCATCTATAGCGTCATCCCGGGCCCCTTCTTGATGCATGAATTCTGGGCGGGTTCCCTCATTGCTCTATCGTTGGCGCTATATGCACACGGTTGGAGATATACCTCCGCGCTTGCGGGCCTCGCAGCTCTGTTCCTAAGGGAATTAGCTCTCCCTTTTGTAATTATAATGATGCTACTGGCACTCACAGAAGGAAAGCGCCGGGAAGCTTTGCTGTGGTTTGTCGGAATCGTTGCTTTTAGCGCGGAGTTTTTCATTCATTGGTTAACTGTCAGCGAGCTTGTTACGGAAAGCGACAAAGTACTGAAAGGTGGCTGGATTGTTTTCGGTGGCTGGCCATTTGTCCTCAATACAGCGCAAATGCATCCATTTTTAATACTTGCGCCCGCATGGCTTGCGGCTGCAGTTGTGCCGATAGCGCTTCTTGGACTGATCGGGCAACGAACCCTTTGGGGAATACGAATTGCATGCACCGTTGGGGTTTATATGCTGGCGTATGCTCTGGTGGGACGGTCCTTTAATACCTACTGGGGCCTGATGTATGCATTTCTATGGCCCCTTGGGCTCCTGCATGCACCCAGGGTATTGAAAGAGCTTTGCCTCGCTGCCGGGGGGCAACACCGACCTATTCCGTAACTCCAAAGTAGTAATTCCAGGCTCTGTCGAGGATATCTATGGTTATCCTCCTTGGAAGCTTTTCATACTTGCAGATGTCGAGACAGCGCTCCACCAGATCTCTCGGCTCGCAAGCCTTCATCTCACGCCCTTCCTGTTCGTATCTGGTAAAGAGGCGATAGAGTAGCTGAGGATCGTAGTTTAGTTCGCGGAAAGTAAAATAGCGTTGAAGAATCAACGAGTACGTATCCGCGGAAGCTGCCGTGAAGCTCAGCCGATAGCCCATGCGTCTTAAAAAGGCTTGATCAACAAACTCCTTGATATTCAGGTTGGTGGCAAACACAAGCAACTGCTCGAACGGTACTTCGATTTTTTTCCCTGTATGCAATGTAAGATAATCCACGCGATTTTCCAGCGGAATAATCCAACGGTTCAACAGATCGTGCGGTTCCATCCGCTGCCGGCCAAAGTCATCTATAACCAGGAGCCCTCCGTTGGCTTTTATCTGAAACGGCGCTTCATAATAATTAACGTTACCCGCATAAATAAGATCCATGGATTCGAGGGTGAGTTCTCCGCCGACAATTACCAGGGGGCGCTTAATTTTTATCCAGCGTTTGTCATAGCGCGCTTCCGGGGGAGCTACCGGTTGATGGATGTGGGGATCAAAAACGCGGATTATCTGGCCATCGACCTCAATGGCATAGGGAACCCAAATTTCTCCCTTTAGTGCAGCATGGAGCGCAATCGCTGCGCTGGTTTTACCGCTGCCCGGGGGGCCTGTCAGGAAAAGACTGCGGCGGGAGTCTACAATGAGTCCAAGCGTTTTAAGCTGTTGTTCGGAGAGGACCATGTGCGCATAGGCATTGTCGACATTTGCCGGATCGGCAGCTTCCTTATGCCGGTGCATCCAGCGAATGCCCGCGGAATAATCTTCAAGATTGATAGGAGCCGGACCAATGTATCCATTTAGTGTGAGAAGCCGCTGCACCCTATCCCATCCACGATCCAGCATGGCATACCGGTTTCGCTGCACTCCGGAGCGTTCCCGGATATCAATGTACTTTTCCCGGTAAAGATGCTGCATCAGGTTTTCGGAAATGCCCATCGGCAGTTTGAGGCTTTCTGCCATGCGCTCCGAAGTGCACTCGCTATCCGCAGAGACGATTTTTAAGGCAAGCTCGGTTAGAAACCCGGTGGTCAGCCCAGTCTGCTCTATGAGCTCCGCCATGATTGGCGCTAGCGTTTCATCATCGAATATAGCTTTTGTCTCTTTATTCCCAATGGCATCCTGCATATTCCTTCAATCCCGACCCGATATGCGGAGTTTGCTCTTCCCTGTTACCGTCTTCCGGGTTTTACAAGAAAGCTTATGCCGGCCAAGAAAAATACCGCGCCAATAACACAATATATGACAGGAAATCGGTTCCCGCCTATAGTCAGGTCATAAATGACCGGCGCATTCAATAAACGGCTGACAACAACCCCAGCCAGAGCACCCAGAAATCCGATTGCAAGGTTTACAATCCATCCACCTTTGGAATATCCGCTGGTTAATTGCGCGATAGTACCGAAGATGACTGCTACCAGCAGCATTAATAAAAAATCGGTAGAATTCATGTGTCCCATCTGTGAGCCCTCGAGATGCCGGCGCTCCCAGGGAGCGCTTGGGAGTGCTGTAGCTTGCTGCGGCTTTTTCAAACGTCCCTATAAAAGCGGCAGCAAGCTGCCGCACTCCAAAAGACTTCGCCTTTCGAAAGCCGCTCTTCCAGAAAAATATCAACGGGCCCGGAATTCAAGGATGTCTCCGACTTGCGTACCGGTTCGTTCCAGTGTTCCAGGCGGAAGCTCAAGAACACTTCGAGCCCTAAGCATCACTGCCGCAAAACGATGAGGCGCTAATCGGTGATACATCTTGAGCACCTTTCCCTTGGAATCAAGGTATGCCGCATCAATCGGGAAACGCATCCCGAATGTGTGAATCCCTTCCGATGGAACGATCCAGAGCGCCTTCCCGGCAATAAACTCCTCTGCAGAACGGCCAATCAGACCCTTCAGCCGCCTTAAAAGGACCGCGCCCGTTCCGCAGAATCCGCAAGGTAAACATCTAGTGTCAAGTTAAAGACCACATAGCTTTCGTTTTTCAAATGATTTATATTAGGATTTTGATTTTCTTGAGCGCATACGCATAATCAAAATCCCTAATATAATAACAGCAAGTATTATTGCAACGATGCGGACTGTTTGTACTGAATCCATGCTTTCTCCTTAAATTTCCTATGGGGTTGGTTGTGAACTGGTGAGGCTGGGAACTAAATAGCGGGCAATTATAATCATCGCCGGACCAAGCAAAACGACCAGAATTGCCGGAAAAATAAAAAAAACCAGCGGGGGAATCATCTTGACGCTCATTTTGGCGGCGTGCTCTTCCGCCCGTTGCCTTCGTTTAACGCGCATCGTATCCGAAAAAACCCGCAGAGACTGAGACACGCTGGTGCCGAATCTATCCGTCTGAATCAGCACGGTGGTAAAGGATTTGATGTCATCCACATCTGTTCGCAGACCCAAGTTGCGCAGGGCATCGGACCGCTTTTTCCCCGCGTTGACCTCAAGGCTGTAGAGATTCAGTTCCTCGGCCAGTGCCGGATATACGCAATCCAGTTCCTGTCCAATCCTTACCAGGGATTGATCAAGCCCCAAACCGGCTTCGACAGAAACTACGGCAAGGTCCAAGTGCATCGGGCAACGCGCGCTGAAGATTTTCCTTTCTGTTCTGGGTCATGCGGGAAATCACCATATCAGGGACCAAAGCGCCACATAGGATTGGCAACAAGATCAATAGCAAAACGTTTGCTCGTATCGGTCCAATCATAGAGAACGAAAGGAAAAAAATAATCGCAAGGATCAACTTTGCGCCATAAAGAAGAAACGGGGCATCCTTTCTGCGGATGCCGGCATGCAGCAGCTTTCTCTCCTGCCGGGACATCTCTTCCGGAGAACGCGGGATCATTGCTCCGAGCGGCTTCAGAACTCTTTCAGATTTTCTCAGGAACTGAAATAAATTGAAACGTTTTTTGGACGATAGTTTAGCTCCGCGAAGACGCTCTTCCACATTGGGACGCGTCATCAACAATGCATAACCCGAAAGGAACACCGCCACGAAAAGCAATCCAGTGGTCAAAGCAAGTATCCAGCGAATATCCATGTGCGGAACTCCTAAAATTTCGGCTGCGTGATTTTGCGAATACAAAGTACCCGATGACCTGGAGTAGGATGCCCGCGATAAGAAACCTAATTCCTAGCGGATCGGTAAAAAGGCGCATGATATAGTCCCGCTGAACGAAATAAATCATTATCCCATTAGAGGGCGGGATTGCCACCAGAACGTACAAAGACATCCGCCCTTGAGCCGTAAATACCCGGACCTGGCGCATTAGTTTAAAACGTTCCCGTATGACCATAGATAAATTGTCCAAAACCTCCGCTAGATTACCGCCAGATTCTCTCTGGATCATAAGCGCTGTTACAAATAGCCGCACGTCCGTCAGTGGGATTCGGCGCATTAGGTTTTCGAATGCGTCCCGCAAAGGAAGCCCCAGGTTCTGCTGCTCGTATGCGCGTTGGAACTCTTCCGACAGCGGAGCGGGCATTTCTTTGGCGATTAACTCCAGCCCCGTGGTAAACGCATGTCCGGCACGCACCGCACGGCCCAAAAGGTCAATGGCGTCCGGAAACTGTTCTTCGAATAAGAGAAACCGGCGTTGGCGTCGGATGGCTATAACAATAAATGGAATGACCGCTGCCAGGAGTCCGAATAGAACGGCCAAGACTGCGATGAGACCGAATAGCAAAGAAAAGAGGAAGAACAAACCATCCCAGAAGCATTGAAAAAGTCAATAGCATGCCCACTGTCACGTTCACCGCAGACTGCTGCACAAAGAGCTGAAGCTTCGAAATGCCGGGTATGCTGAGCAGCAGGCGATGCATAGCGGGGAAGGTGCTCAATACCTCCGCACGCATCAGTTTGCTCTCGGAGCCTGCCGACGAAAGCGCTGAAAGCTCTGACTTCGCTAATTCAATGCGTTGACGCAGTTTTCTTTTTTCAGAGGGTGCGTATATGAAAAAGTAAAAACCGCTGATGACGAGTCCGACTGTCACAATAAATATCAGGATTGATAAAAGCTGGATACTCATAAGGACGCTTGCTCACATGATAAAGGCATTTTCAACGCACACGTGCCAAAGCCGGCTCCGGAGAAAACATTTCCATAGGCAGCCGGATACCTGCACCCTGGAGTCTTTCTGCAAACTTCGGACGTATCCCGGTAGGTTTGAAGCTCCCACGCACCCTGCTGTTTTCATCAAACCCATGGCGCTCGAAGACAAAAAGATCCTGCATCGTGATGATGGGGCCTTCCATTCCTGTGATCTCCGAAATATTGGTAATTTTTCGCGTGCCGTCCGGCATGCGGCTGACTTGAATAACAACATGTATGGCTGAGGCGAGCTGCTGCCGGGCGGCTTTTTCGGGAAGATTCAGATTCGCCATGGAGACCATGGTTTCAATACGACTCAGTGCGTCTCTAGCGGTATTAGCGTGAACCGTAGTCAGTGATCCTTCATGGCCGGTATTCATGGCCTGCAGCATGTCTATCGCCTCTTCCCCGCGGACCTCACCGACAACGATTCTATCCGGTCGCATACGCAGAGCGTTAATGACCAATTGACGCTGTTTGACGGCGCCTTTCCCTTCAATATTCGGCGGGCGCGTTTCCAGGCGGACTACGTGATCCTGTTTAAGTTGAAGCTCGGCAGCATCCTCAATCGTGACAATGCGTTCATCTTCAGGAATATAGCTGGAAAGAACGTTCAACAACGTAGTCTTGCCGGCACCGGTCCCTCCGGAGATGATTACATTCAGTTTCCCCTGAACACAGGCTTTCAACAGATCAAGCATTTCAACCGTCAGGGTCCCCTTATCCAGCAGATCCTGCGCCATCAGAGGATCCGTACCGAAGCGCCGTATGGATAGCAATGGGCCATCCAGCGCGAGCGGCGGGATAATGACGTTCACTCGGGAACCATCGCGCAAGCGCGCATCCACCATGGGAGAAGACTCGTCTACTCTGCGTCCCACGCGCGATACAATGCGATCGATGATGCGCATCAGGTGCTCGTTATCGTTGAAACGCACGGGAACACGTTCCAGCTTGCCGCGACGCTCTACATAAACGTTATACGCTCCGTTTACCAGGATATCCGACAAAGTTGGATCTGCCAAAAGCGGTTGGAGAGGACCAAGACCGAAGACCTCGTCCAGAACTTCAGTCACCAATTGCTCGCGTTCTGTAAGAGTGAGCGGGGTCTTTTCACGCTGCAAGATATCCAGAATAACGTGACGGAGTTGCTCCCGCGCCGTGTCCTCCTGCAGGCGATTAAGACTTTCCAGATCGACCTCGTTGATGACCTTGGAATGCAAACTGCCTTTGAGATCGAGATATGTTTGATCAAACATTTAAACTACCCCAAAAAGAAAAGCTTGGAAAAACTCCGCGGTGGCTTGTTTCCAGAGACTCCGGTTAATTCCTGCATCAGCTGGCGATACCCGATCGCCAGGCTGGAATGATTCACCTCAACAATCGGCTTTCCTTTGTTAATTGCCTGGATGGCAGCCGTATAATTGTTCGGAAGCCGGAAATAGATCGGGTGATTTAGCGCCCTGGTTATTTCCTTTTCGGTTATTTCGTCCCGGCTGTTATCCCGGTTGAGAATCAACCGGATCCGATCTGCGCATCCAGAGCCCGCCAATAGGGAGATGAGACGATGCGTGCGCCAGATTGCCGGCAATTCCGGGGTCATAACCACAAGGACCGCTTCGCTGGCATCGGTAACGATCTGCAGCATTTCCTGTTCCAGCGATGACGGAAGGTCGATGAATGTATGCCCGTATGTTCCCGAAACAACCCGCAGCAATTTAGCCAGCGCAGCCGGTGAGGCGCCCGATTTAGACTGCTTCGGGCCCGGGAGCAGGGATATACCGCCGGACTTAGTCATGAAGGTTTCCAGCAGAACCGAATCAAGCCGTGGCGCAGAAGCCAGGGCGTCCGATAAAGAGAATTGAGGCTTCAGATTCAGGTAGGAGGCCGCATCGCCTACGGGGCTGTTCAAATCCAAAATGGCCACCCTGGTTTTTGCCGTACTCGCCAACGTTGTCGCCAGATTGACTGCAACTGAAGTAGCGCCGGCGCCCCCTTTTGCAGAAGTGACGGCATAGATTTTGCCGCGTATTTTCGTTGCTGTTCGCTGACGATCTCTTTCATCGATATATCGGTTGAAGGCCAATGCAATGCCGCGGGCATTTACCGGCTTGGGAATGAATTCGCGTGCGCCGGCCTGCATTGTTTCGATAATTAATTGAGAATCGTTGGGAGCGCCACAGGCATAAAGCCAGACTTCAGGAAGCGCCGCATGCAGGGTAAAGAGCGCCTTGATCCCTGCTCTCTGGTCCTGCATATCCACAAAAATAACATCGGGCCGGGCCTCAATGAAGCGCTGCGTCGAGTAATCGTCCTCAGTCGCGCAATATTCATCCACTATAATCTTCACAGTGGCAAGTTGAGTGGCCTCCACCTGGGCAGCGAGCGAATCGCGGATCTCGTTCTTAGGTGCCAGAACTCCGATGGCAAGCTTCTGAGTTGTCATTGTCGCTATCCTTTAACAACACACATAATAGGTGAACTGCCAGTGACAAAATAAATCAGCTATGCAGCTGCAATCCGTTACCATTTTCTTCCAATTCTAGCCGCCCGGGCGCGTGGAGTTCGCATCCGAAGTCTTTCCGTCTAATGCCGTCGAAGCTATCATCGTTGAGGAATGGCACGCGGAAGCCTCGGCATGGGGGTGGGTTGTCCGGGATCGAGCGGCTTTACGATACGCGGTGTCACCATAACCAGCAGTTCGGTTTTACCTTTTGCGTAGCTTTGGCTTTTGAACAGATATCCCAATATCGGAATATCCCCAAGCCAGGGGACTTTAACATTCACTTTGTTAACCCGATTGTCCATGAGGCCGGCGACGGCAAAACTCTGACCATCTTTCAATAAAATTTCGGTTTCCGCTTTCCGTGTTATAAGCGCAGGGATTTGAAAGCCGGAAAGTATTACGGCATTAGAGTAGTCCAAGGCGCTGACTTCCGGTGCAACCTTCAGATTGATTGTCCCATCGGGATTGCAGTTGGCCGTGAATTTTAGCCTCACTCCGAATTCCTTGAATTGGACGCTGACACTGGCATTGTTGCCAATCCCTGTAGCAATCGGAACTGGAAATTCGCCTCCAGCAAGAAAAGAAGCTTCCTTGCCATCTAAGGCTATCAGATTAGGTTCCGCTAGAATCTGGAGTAATTTGTGCTGATCCATTGCCTTGATTACAAGCCCAAGATTCAGATCCGGACGAAACACAAAGACATTGAGGAGATCCGTCAACTTCATCGCCGAGGTGAATCCACCAAGGTGGTTTCCTATGCTCGAAGTGATATCTGCTGTTGTAACGGAAGGAAATTGCCCCGTCGATATAGCTCCCGGAGTGTTCAGGGCACCCGTGCTGAAAATATTCACGCCCAATTCCTGAAGCGCGTTGCGTGCAACCTCGGCAAATTTCACTTCCAGCATAACCACACGATCCAAGGGAGGAGCGGCCAGGAGGTTCACCACATTCCCATTCTCGGTTTTGGCGATCGCAACAGCCTGTTCGGCGGCCCCGATTGAGGTGACGTTTCCCGTCAACACGATGGAGGATCCGGACTGGCTGACGCGAATGTCCTGCGAAGGCAACGCCTTGTTAAGAATGGCCCGGAGCGGTACCAGGTTCATCGGAACGGCCAAAACCTGCAAATCGAATGTGCGCACCTGTTCTTCTTCGTTCCAGATGAGAAACGATACCGTCCCCGGCTTTACTCCATGAACCAGGACTTGATGTGGAGAAATAACCATGGCCTGGGCGACTTCCGGGTTGGTGACGGATACCCGCTTGATGGCCTCATTCGTATTAAGCACGAACGATTTCCCTTCAGACACACGCAAGGTCTCCTGTGAATTTGGAGGAGGCGCGGCGACCTGATTATTCTCAGCCTGCGCCGCTTCGTTCGCACTGCCGCTGTGAGCCTGGAACGCAGACAGCGAAACGCTCAAAGGAACTAGCATCATGATTTTGATGATAAAAGCTGCTTTGCTCTTCATTGTTTTGTCCCGTCTGGTTGCGTGGAATTTTCAGTTGGTTCGGGGTTCGCTTCTTCAAAGGTATCCTTGGTCCGTTTTATGCCCTGAATGAGCTCAACCACTACAATGCGCTGCAGAGGCGGTGGCGCTGATACCAAAGGCTCCTTTTTCTTTTGCTGCGTCGACCCTGCCGGCCCTAACGGCTTTCTTAAACCGGCAGTTCGCTTCACCGCCGGTTTTTCTGGTGCAGCCAGTGCAGCTAATCCGTCCTCCGGATTCATCATCGTGGGGCCCTCATATAGAGAAGATCGCACGACCAATAAGGGTTCCGCGGCCTTTTTGTCCATCGGATTACGCAGAGCAAGCTGAATTCTGCCGTCTCCGGTAGCAAGCGCGACTCTTTGCGCCTGATCCGGGGTGAGCAACAATGTAACATCCTGAACCGTTTGGGGCTTCCCTTCAACATCGCGCTGCACATTTTGTCCTGCGGCCAGAACCTCCAGATTTTCCAAAATGATTTTAGAGCCCATTTCCTCGTTTTTGGCACCTTTGACATCTTTGGGAGGAATTGCGGTTAAAATCAGATCAACGCGGGATCCTGGGAGAACAAACCCCGATACTCCGATAATACTATTGACTTGAATCGAAAGTGCGCGCATGCCTTGAGGGATAACGGTCATCAGTCCGGCACCGGCTCCCTTGGGCGCCAGCTTGGAATCAAGAATTGGTTCATTTATCTCAATTGGCGCCATCGTACCGCGATCCAGGACAAGACTTTCGTCACTAAAGCTTCCTTGAAGCGGCATGGATTTTGGCCATTCCACCAATTTGATGTCATCTTTAGTGATGCGATAGCCTAATTCCAGTTTTTTTACGGCAACCACAGTTTTGGTAGTTTCCGCCGCCGGTTGAAGGCGGCTTTGCAGCACGCGGTATGCCAGGTATGTAACGCCAGCACTTAGGACCAAGGCAACGATTGCCAGAACCAGCATTCGATTTCTGTTCATTTTTGCATCCTATCCCTGCTTAAGGGCGCACTATCTGATTATTTTTTGACATCAGACTTTTTATTGCTACATCCTAATTATGGCAATGAAAAATAGACCTAAACTGAATCCATGCCTCAGGCACGCGCTGATTATGTCAGTATTTCCACACTTGTTCATCTGTCTCCGCTTTTAAGACTGGCATTATCACATTTGATTGCAGCGAAGAATTTCTCGCACATGAATGTTACACCAAAAGCATCTCTGGTCTTTAGATAAATCAAGGGAAAGGGCATCCGGGGATTATCACAAAAAACAGTCGTATATGATAATCCCCAGATCCGCGCTAAGCTATATTTTAGCTTGCACTGCTCCCACGGAAGCGCCAATCCTGTTGAATGCATTGTAGAGCACTCGGTGAGGCCCGGATTCGCTGCGAACACAACCAGAGCAATCAGGACGATCAGAAGGACGTATTCCACGATGGTCTGTCCTTCTTCTTCCCTCGAAATCATTCTCTTAATTGCATCCTTAGTTACCAGGTAACGATTGTACAATGCTAGCATTTTTGATTTCTCCTTTGTTTTGTTATCTAATTAAAACTCTATGCTCGGCGCTTGACATACAAGCACTCCGGTTTGTAGGGGAGGTGCAGTATAGCGAATTTCCTTTCCCAGATTGTCAACATAAAGTCAATTTTTGTTAATAATGAGTTGCGCACGGCTCGCCTTTTTTTCGATAACTCGATCTCGTTAGCCTGTGCTCTCCTCAACAATCCATGCGTCCAATTATGGTATCGGCATACAGCATTAATTTCTTTTCATATTTACTAAATAAAAGGCGGAGATCCATAAGGCTTAACAGCCGCCTCTCATATTTTTGCACCATAAACTGATGTGCCCCGGCTATCGAAAGCGTTGCGAAAAAGAGATGAGCCCGCCGCAAGTGAAGGTGCCTCATGACCGGAAAATGCTCCGAAGTATTGAGGGGTGTGCGTTGCTTGATCTATGCTTTTGAGCACCCAATGGAAGATCAAGAGGAGCGTTTTCGCCATACGCTTAATTTGCAAAATCCCGAGCAGGACGGTTAGCTCAAAGATGCCAAACAGAAAATAATTATGCCGGGCATCGGCGGCTGATTCACCCATTAGCTATTTGCTCAGGCGAGTAATTTCGCTGCGCAGGGCCTGGAACGCCGGGCTCACATCGCTTGCGGTCGCTGCAAAGTAATACTTGCCGGCCAACTGGGCGGCATTGTAATCCGTCGAAGTCGCGTCGTTGGCGATCCGTTTGAGAATACTGGACGACGTTTCAGGTATGGTTCCCAGATTAGCGGCAACCGAAGCTCCCATCCCGATGGTGTAGATGCGAATCGGGTAGTCGCCACTCGCGTCACTGCGGGCTGCGTCCGCAATAATCTCCAGCAAGTTTCTGGCTGCGTTGTTCACATTATGGATATCCGCCGGGTAGCCGTTAGTGGCGTTGAAATTTCTCAAATCCCGGGCAGTGCTCTGAACAACGCCATTGACTCTGAGGGAAGCGCTCTGCAATGGGAACGAAGTCGGCATGCCTGTGCTGCGATGGTTGGCATGAGTGCTGGTCGCACCTGTCGGTAACCACGGCACCTGGGACGAGGTGGAGGTGCTATTCCATGAAGAGGGTGTATAGTAGCCGCTCGAGCCCAACGATGGGTTATAGGAACAATGGGGGGGGGGCCCGAGGTGCAATCTTGGTAGGCGAGCCCGAATAGTGACGGACTGTTGGTTCCAACCGAACCGGAAGAGGGAAAGTCGTTTGTGTTCAGTTCTCTGACGTAAGCGGTTCCATTGAATCGGAAATTTCCGGGGACGCCGTTTGGAGTGCCATCTGTAAAGAGCACAATTACGCGCAATCCCGATTGCGAACCAGCGGGCACAGACCTTATTTCATCATAAGCGCGATAGAACCCATCTGCCATTGACGTGCTACCGCCAGGCAGGCTGCTGGGAACTGCGTTACTCGCAGATGTTTTATTAAAACCCTTGGCTGAAGGCATGGCGTATTCGACATGCGCCCCATCGCTGAAAAGCGTTACCGAAATCCGATCATACGTTGCGTCAAAGGAATTGATGAATAGTCGGGCTGCGTCTCGAACATCGGGCCACTCGGTGCCGATCGAACCGGAACAGTCGATCGCCAGAGACAGATCGACCAACCGGCGCCTGGCTTCTCCCAACCCATTCACGGTGAACTGATTGAAACCGGCCAATCGCATAAAGGTTACCGGCAGCATGGCTTGAGCCTGAACTGTAATGATGTTGGCTCCGGATGACGCATCGTAGACCTTAGTAAAGTTAGAGCCGGTGGCGGGGCCCGTGACCGAACTGGTGCCCAAATAACCGGACGGGAAGTTAGCCCCAAAAATGCGAATGGCCTCGTCCCTCTCCGGTGTGCCGCTGACGCTGAGCGCCCGGGCCGCTGCCAATGCAGCGCCGTCGACAGATTTGGTCAACTGCGCCTTCACCAGATAGGCACGGCCCAGATCGATCGCAAAGCCTATAAACGAAGACAAAAAGCACTAACAGGCCGGCGACAAGAACAAGAGCCACCCCTTCTTCCTGGGGATTGGATACTGGTTTGCGGGTCATGGTTTTCATTTTCCTCCTGGCTCAGAAATAAGCAATGGAGTAAAGGGTAGAAGGCAAGCTGACGCCAAACATATTCAAAGCAGTGATCAAGGGGTGCCGGGTATAAATCTCCGTGACATAAACCGATTGTCCCAGGGCGAGGACCAGACCCGCAGGAACATCCGTTAGCTCGGAGATTTGTATTAGTGCCTGGATTTATCGCATAATAGTCAGGCGTCGGATCGAATCGATGCCGATGATGTAAGCTGCCATTAAAAGCGCTCGTGGCGGATGAAACTACGCTCTTTCGCATCGTTGGTACACTATGACACGGCCATTATTAGCACCGCCGCCGTTGTAATTCGTGAGCACCGTGAAGATCAGCTTGGAATTCGCGCTGGTAAAGTTGACCGGCGGATTTACCATGCTCGTCATGGCTGTGACCGCATCCTCTAATTTTGAATATCTCTGGAGATGAGGTTGGAGCCCTCTCGTGTCAACCTTATAATGATATGCTGGTCGTGCATGAGAAATGACAGCTCGATAACGCCAAACGCTAACAGGAGAAGCAACGGCAACATAAGGCAAATTCCACCAGAACCTGACCCTGCGAGGAGCGATTTTTTGATGCTCGCTTTGTCCTGTCCCGATATCCGATAGTGACTGAGTCATGCTCTGTGCTAAAAGCCTCGTTGTCCATATTTTACCGTCAAACTGGTTCCTAGGGTGAAAAGCCTTCGTTCCTCATCGTCGATGCCACTCGAAGAGGAATCTGCCCGCCTGTAAAGAGAAACCTGATCAATGGAGTGATTGGTCTCCAGTTATAGTTTACCGTTACACGGGAGATCTCGCCTATAATGCCGGGCCCGGAAATCAAAGGTTGTTCTGTTCCAATGCTCGAAAGTAAAAGCGCTGTCATCAAGGACGATGAGGGGATTAGACTCCCGCATAATCAACTTTATGGATTCATCCCGGGTAAGATAATTCCAGGACTAGAAGGGTTCGCTCTCTGTTGCCCCGTGATACCGTACCGAGTAGCCTCGCTGATGCCATATTCCATCGATTGGTACGCATAAAACAAGAGGCTGAAGTCGAAAATGGCGAAAATCATTAAAAGCAGGAGGGGCAGGATCAATGCTGCCTCAACCAGAGCCTGACCTTTTTCGGATTGCCCGCGAACTCCTGCATCTGACCAATGTTCCGATTTGCTCCGTGTCATCCGCATCATGATGAACTCCAGATGAATGGGCGAACTAACTGCTTCAACGCTTTCAAGCTGCACAAAAACGCGCCGAGGCTTTCATCCCTGACTCCTGTAAATACTGTAAGCCATCAGACACTTAATCGGCATGTGGGATATGAATGTTTACATGGTTTCTTTGTGCCCTCGATCTTCTCTTCATGGCCGAATTTGAATAACGCTAAGGGGATCGCTTTAGCCCCCCATGCTAATAATAGCAAGACACTTTATTTCCTATAGACTAATGCAGGAGGCGAAAAAAATAAAGAGAGAAAAATTAATTGAAAGCAGGAATGACGGAGTTGGCCGTTCTCCAAAAACATTTGCAGGAAGCAGCAGCTTTGCGTGCGCAGGGCTCCTCGGAGATGTGCGGCTGTTTGCTGCCGCTTTTGGAAAAATCCCTTAAAAAAGGACCAAATTAGGCACTTTTCAAAAGGGACAGCAAACTGCCGCACAAAAGTATTTTGGTTGCTACGAGGATTGGGTTTGGTAGAATAAACTGGCAAATCAACCCTCTTAATGAGAGTCGCGCTATGAAAGAAACGATCCGATTTAAATTGAATGGGAAGCAAACAGTATTGGACGTAGACGGCGACAGGAAGCTGCTGTGGGTGCTGCGCACCGACCTGGGCCTTACGGGCACCAAATACGGCTGCGGCATGAGCCTCTGCGGCGCCTGCACGGTCATCATCAACAAAGAAGCCGTGCGCTCCTGCGTACAGCCCGTCCGCGGAGTCCAGGGCAAGGAAGTCATTACGATCGAGGGCCTCGCGCAGGGAGAAAAACTCCATCCGCTGCAGCAATCTTTTTTGGAAAAGGGCGCCGTCCAGTGCGGATTCTGCACGCCGGGCATGATCATGAACGCCTATGCCCTGCTGCTTAAAAATCCCAAACTTACCCGCGAACAAATCATCGCGGGCATGGAAAATAACCTCTGCCGCTGCAGCGCCCATACGCGCATTGTCCAGGCAATCGAAAGCGTCGCCAAGAGATGAGGCCCATCATGCGAGATAAAAACCCAAGCACCAGCGAAACTTCACGCGCAGACGCATTCGAGCGGCGCGACTTTTTTAAACTCCTCGGCGGCGGCATTATCATCTTCTTCAGCGCCAATGCGTCCCTTGCGCAACAGAAGCCTCCTGTCGGCGGTCCCGCCCCTAAACAGGGTTTTGGCGGATTCGGCATGGGCGGCGGCGCCACAGACTTGAACGCCTATCTCAAAATCGGCGAAGACGGGAAAATCACCTGTTACTCCGGCAAAATCGAGCACGGGCAGGCAAACACCACAGCCCTTGCGCAAATGGCCGCAGAAGAGCTCGGCGTTTCGCTCGACTCCATCACCATGATTATGGGCGATACCGACCTGTGCCCCTGGGATATGGGGACTTTCGGCTCCATGTCCGTCCGCGTCTACGGCGCCGCGCTCCGGTCCGCTGCCGCGGAAGCGAAGGCGATCCTGCTCGAAATGGCCTCAGAACATCTCAAGACGCCTAAGGCGCAATTGACCTGCGAAAACAGCGCTATATTCGCCACTGCCGACAAAAAGAACCAGGTCACTTTCGCGCAACTCACAAAAGGCCAGAAAATTACCCGCAAGCTCGAGCAGAAGCCGGGCGTCAGACGCGCGGCGGAATTCACCGTCATCGGCAAATCTCCCTTGCGCGTGGATGGCCGTGCGAAAGTCACAGGACAGGCCCAATTCTCCGGAGACATCCGCTTCCCTGACCTGCTGCACGCTAAAGTGCTCCGCCCGCCGACTCTCGGCGCGACGCTGAAAAGCGCCGATACGTCCGAAGCCGAGAAGGTTCCCGGAGTCCTCGTGATCAAGGAAGAAGGAATGATCGCCGTGCTGCACGCGGACCCGGAAATCGCTGAAAAGGCGCGTGCCGCCATTAAAGCAGACTATGACATTCCCAGTCTAAATGTCGATGATACAAGCATATTTGACTATCTCGTAAAGAAAGCTCCAAAACCGCAGCAGAGTGAGCGCAAGGGCGATCTAGTCGCCGGCGAGAAGGCGGCTGCGACTCTCTTCGAGCATACGTATCTGAACGGCTACGGAGCGCATGCGTCCATCGAAACCCATACCGCATGCGCTAAACTGGATGGCGACAAGATGACTGTCTGGCTTTCCACCCAGACTCCCTTCCCGGCGCAACAGGAAATCGCCAGGGCCATCAAGTTCCAGAATCCGAAGGTGCGCGTCATCACTCCTTACGTGGGCGGCGGATTCGGCGGCAAGAGCGCCGGCCCCCAGGCCACTGAGGCGGCGCTCCTGGCGAAAATCACAGGCAAGCCCGTTCAAGTCTCTTTCAACCGCGCTGAAGAATTTTTCTACGATTCCTTCCGGCCGGCCGCGATTGTGAAGATCAAGTCGGGTCTGGATAGCGCAGGCAAGATCTGTCTTTTCGATAACCACATCTATTTCGCGGGATCGAGAAGCGCGGAGCAGTTTTACGACGTGCCCAATAATCTCACCAGTTCCTACGGCGGATGGATGGGGAATACGCCACCCATCCATCCGTTCAATATCGGCGCGTGGCGCGCGCCCGGCGCCAACATCAACGTCTTCGCGCGCGAATCGCAGATCGATATTATGGCGGCGAAATTAAAAATGGATCCGCTGGAATTCCGATTGAAGAATACGAGCGAACCGCGCGTTCGGCGTGTGCTCGAAATGGCGGCGAAGAGTTTTGGCTACACAGGCGCCGTAAGCCCGAGCGGGCGCGGGTTCGGCATTGCCGTCGGCCTCGATGCCGGGAGCTATGTCGCGGAAATTGTCGAAGTAAAGGTCGACAAGGGCAAAGTCAGAGTTAAGCGAATTGTCGCCGTGCAGGATATGGGTATTTCCGTGAATCCGGAAGGGTCCAAGATGCAGATGGAAGGATGCATCATGATGGGGCTCGGGTATGCCTTGTCGGAGGATATCCATTTCAAGGGCGGGCAGTTGTTGACCACGAATTTTCATAATTACAGCGTGCCGCGGTTTTCGTGGCTGCCGGAGATTGAGGCGATCCTGGTGAAAAACGACGAACTGGATCCGCAGGGAGGCGGCGAACCGGCGATTGTCCCGGTCGGCGCTGCGATTGCAAATGCGGTGTTTGATGCGATCGGCGTGCGCGTGTTCCAGATGCCGTTGACCGCGGAGAGAATTAACGCTGCGGCGCAGCAGTAAGCTTTCGGAGTTCTGCCGAACGGCTTCGCCGCCAAAAACCTATCCATTGAGCGGGCTTACAGCCCTTTTTGTGTTTGCCATTTCATTCCTAAGGCTTCGCCCTAGGCTGGTATGGAACGCACCTTCGGCGCTTGATTTGCGGTTGAGGTATTTTGTCTGATTTCGTGGCGAAAAATCATAGGAAACCGGAAGAATACACCAAAACAACCTCTCATGCGAAAAGCGCTGAAGGCGCGCACTATACCAGCCTAGGGCGAAGCCCTAGGTATAGCCATGGATGAGAGGCCGAAGGGCTGTAAGCCCGCTCAATTTATAAGTGCAGCGATAATGAGAGCCAGTCTTCGCGGTGGCGGCAGGCGATGATCGTCAGGTCTGCCTTTTCAAGAGCGGCCGCTACTTCTTCATAATCCTGTTCCTGCAGGCCGGAAAGACAGGCGATGGCGCCATCGGCCATCAGTCGCTTGAGAAATTCGCACAGGCGCGGCAGCGTTCTGATGTCGAGATTTGCTACAACCACATCAAACTTCCCTGCATCCAAATCTTCAAACGACGCGACCCGCAATTCCAGTTCTCCGCCGAAACCATTCAATGCCGCATACTCAGCCGCGCATTCCGCCGCGACCGGATCGTTATCGAGGCCCAATGCCGAAGCCGCTCCCAACCGGATGGCCGTCATCGCGAGGATCGCGCTTCCGGTTCCTATATCCAAAACTCTTTCTCCGCCGCGGATGTGCTCTTCCAGCCATTCAACCACCAACTGCGTCGTCGCGTGGTATCCCGTGCCGAATGCCCGCTTGGGATCGATTACCAGCTCAATGCCGCGGAACTCCGGGTCCGCCGCATGCCAGCTCTGACGGATGCGCACGCGCCGGCCCAGAAGAATCGGCTGCAGAGACGCCGCCCAGGTCGCGTTCCAATCCTGATCCGGGACTGCGGTTACCGTCACATCCTCATCGCACATACGCACGCCCATCTGCACCAGAACTTTTTTCAGATCCTCCAGCGCGGCGGCGTTCCATCGGTCCTCGGGCCAGAAGAGATGAAGAATGCCGTCCTTCTCCCAGCTGCCAAGCGATTCGCCGTCCTGCAGCATGGCGAGCAATTCACCGGAATCCACGTCGCTGCGGAGGCTGACTTCGATAAAAGTTGGATACATAGGTGTTCCTTTGAGTTAAATTAACATTAAGACGAAGACGCAAAGGTTCAAAGATAATGCCTTATTGGTTTGATGGAAACAATCTCATTGGCCGGTCCGCCGCGGCGGCAAAATCGGATGCCGGGACGCGCAGGGCATTTTTGTCTACGCTGAGTTCCCTGCACCGCTCGGGCGGCGGGCGATTCCTGGTCTATTTCGACGGGAATGATCCGGACCGCGCGGCCATGCCTCCGGGCATAAGCGTCCGATACAGCGCACCGTATTCCGCGGATGAAGCGATGTCGCGGCGATTGAGGGAGATGCAGCATCCTGCGGAAATCATTATCGTCACCAACGATCGCCAGTTGATGACGCAATGCCGGAATGAAGGGGCGAAAACGATGACCTGGCAGGAATTCACGGCGAAGATGCAGGCCAGGTCCACCAGCCGCCCAAAGAAGAATGCGCCGGAAAAACCGGTGGATGTGGATGAGTGGATAGATTTTTTCGGGTTGGATAAGACAAAGCTTTAGGCTTTTGGAGTGCGGCAGCTTGCTGCCGCTTTTAAGCGTAGACAGCAAAGCGGCAGCAAGCTGCCGCACTCCGAAAGCGCCCTTCGGGCGCGAAAACTATGCGCCATTAGGCAAGATGTGAAGCCCCTACTCATAGAACGGAGGATATGACATGGAAACAAAGAAGCCACCGTATGTCGTCCGGCCGGGAACGGCCATCTTAACGCGCGGATTCGATCCGCGACTCTCGGTTGGATCAGCTCGCCCCGCGGTGTTCCGATCCTCTACCTACGTCTTCTCTTCCCCGGAATCCGCAGAGCGGGCCTTTGCGATCGCATTGGGCCTGAAAGAACCCGAAGAAGGCGAAAGCGTCGATCTGATTTACGCGCGCCTTTCGCATCCCAACGCCGAAATTCTCGAAGACCAGGTCGTGCCGCTGGAACCCGGCGCGCGCGCGGCAGCCGTCTTCAATTCCGGCATGGCGGCAATTTCAACTCTGTTCTTTGCCTTTTGCCCTCCAGGAAGTTCCTTTGTCTATACCACGCCTTTGTACGGCGGCACGTACCACCTCATACACCATCTCCTCGCGCCGTTGGGCATGCACGGAATCCCTGTGAATGCCGGCGATACGGCCGGCATGGCCAAGGCAATCGAGTCGGCGCCCAACCTGCGCCTGGTGTTCATTGAGACGCCGGCGAATCCCGTCCTGATCATGACGGATATCGCCGCCGCTTCGGCCGCGGCCAGGCGGCATCCCCAATCCCCCATGGTTGTCGTCGACAACACGTTCCTGGGACCGACCTTTCAGCATCCGCTGATGCACGGCGCCAACCTCGTCGTGTACTCCGCGACGAAGTATCTTTCCGGATTCAGCGACTTACTGGGTGGGATTATTCTGGCAAAGGACACCGAACTGATTGCTCAGCTGCACGGCATCCGCGCCATTCTCGGCAACATTCTTCAGGCCGACGAATGCTGGATGCTCGACGGACGACTGCCTACCGTGACGTTGCGCATGAACCGCCAGAGCAAAAACGCGCAGCGCATCGCCGAGACGCTGGCCGCGCACCCAAAGATCTCAAAGGTGAATTATCCGACCCTGATCGAAGATACAGAGCAGATTCGGATTCGCGACGCTCAATGCAGTTTTCCCGGTGCCATTTTTTCTTTCGAGTTGAAAGGAGGAAAGTCCGCGGCGTTTGACTTCCTGCGTAATCTTCAAATTGGAAGAAACGCCGTCAGCCTGGGAGGCGTGGAGACGCTGGTCTGTCATCCCGCAACGACGACACATTCAGAAATGAGCGACGAGGACAAGCGCAGAAATGGAGTCACCGATTCTCTCGTGCGCGTTTCGATCGGCATCGAGGATTGGCGCGACCTGTTGCACGATATCCATCAGGCGCTGGATGCGGTGTAGACAAGAACATGTGGGTCGGGGCTTCAGCCCATAGCTGTGAAGTTAAGGCAGGCATAGCAGCGCGTCAGGATGAGGGGGAGCGCTGAAAGCGCGGTGCAGCAAAGCCCAAGGTGGAGGCTGCGAAGCGGCCGAAACCCTGGGTCGGAGACGAAGAAGACAAAAGCCCAGTAAGGGCGGCGCAGGCAGTCTGCATCGCCCTTACAGGGCTTAACCTAAATCCTATCCGTATCCCAGGGTTCCAGGGCCCGCTTTCGCGTGCTCTTCCACCCTGGGCTTTGCTGCACCGTCCCTTCGGGACTGCGTGCTTCAGGCATTCGCTTGACGCACCGCTGAATATTTTGCTTTTTTCTCTTAACTTAACACCCATGGGCTTCAGCCCCGACGCTTGGCGACTAAACAGAACTAACAAAGCGTCGGGGCTGAAGAAGCCGTCTCAAAACTCGCCCATTGAGCGGGCTTGCAGCCCTTTTCCTGGTTGTCGCTAAATTCCTAGGGCTTCGCCCTAGGCTGATATAGAGCGCGCCTTCGGCGCTTAAATTGCTGTAAATTTAGGATCTTAAAGCGCCGAAGGCGCGATCCATACCAGCCTGGGGCGAAGCCCCAGGAAAAGTCGTAAAAGAAAATCAAGGGCTGAAGGCCCGCCCAATGCGAGTTTTGAGACAGACTCTGAAGCCCCGACCCACATGAAGGAAATATGTATTTTGAGCAACGATCTAGTTGGTGCGGAAGTTGCCGAAAGTCAGTTCGATGCCGAAATCCTGCTCTTTAATCTTGTGCATTAAGACCTGCAGGTCGTCGCGTGACGGAGAGGTTATTCTCAACTGCTCCCCCTGAATTTCGGACTGCAATTTCTTAATTTTCAATTCCTTGATGAATTTGATGATGGCCCGCGCCGTCTCAATGGGAATTCCCTGCTGCAGGTTCACTTCCTGCGTGACCGTCCCGCCCGCCGAGGGAAGCGCCTTGCCGTGCTGCAGGTTTTTCAGCGGCACGTGCCGCCGCACCATTTTCTCCTGCACGACATCCCACATCGCCCGGATCTTGAATTCGTCCGGAGCGCGCAGCACAAGCTTGTTTTCTCCGCGCTGGAAATCCACGCTCACGTCGAGCCCTTTGAAATCGTAGCGCTGCCGAATCTCCTTCATCGCCTGATTGACAGCGTTGTCGACTTCCTGCAGTTCGCACCCGGTCGTGATATCAAAGGATTGCGTATTCGCCATCGAACCGTCTCCTTGTAGTTTTTGCGCCCAGCGGGTGCCTTCGAAGTGCGTCAGCTTGCTGCCGCACTCCGAAAGCTTCGCTCTCCACAGATCTACTTCGCAGATTTGGCGCTGCGCTTCAACTCTTCGAGAATAGTGCCCAGCTTCTTGACCTCCTCGCCATACTTTGCCCAATCGCCCTGCCGCTGCGCCTGGAGGGCCCGTTCATACGATTCGCCGGCCTGTTGGATCAGGCTGGGGCCGCCGACGGACGCGGCGAGCTGTTCGCTCACAGTCTGAGTTTTAGGAGCGGTTCCGCCGCCCTCTGCCTTTGCACTGGGAATATCTCCGCCGAAAATGCGGCCGATGGCTTCTTCCAGCGTTTCCTCCATGGCAATCTTGTTTTCATACGCCACAATCACGCGCTTCAATTCAGGAATTTTGCCGCTTTCGGAGCGCAGATACAGAGGGCGCACATACAGCAAACCCTCTTCGATGGGGATAACCAGCAGATTCCCCTGGATCACCTGCGATCCCCGCTGATCCCACAGAGAGACCTGGCGCGAGATCTCCGCATCCTGATTGATGCGGGCAACGATTTGTCTCGGGCCATACACGAGTTTCTGCTTGGGGAACCGGCACACGACCAGTTGCCCGTAGTGATCGCCATCGCTCCGCGCCACCATCCATGCCGAAAGGTTGTCCTTTCTTCCCGGGGTGAAGGGCAGCATCAGAATGAACTCTTCCTTGTCTCCCTGGGGCAGCCGCATGATCGTGTAGTACGGGTTCATAGGAGTTTCGCTCCCGCCTCCCGCGATAACCGGGATCTGCCACAAGTCCTCCTTGTTGTAGAAAACCTGGGGCGACGTCATGTGGTACACGGAATAGATGTATGTTTGGACCCGGAAGATGTCTTCCGGATATCTCAAATGACTCCGGAGGTCCTGCGGGATTTCGGAAATCGGACGGAACATGCCGGGGAATATCTTCTGGTAGACCTGCATGATCGGGTCCTGCGGATCCGAAATATACATGTCCACCTTGCCGTTATAGGCATCGAGAACCATTTTCACGGAGTTCCGGATGTAATTGCCCACGCCCTGGGTTCTCGTGGAATAAGGATAGCGATCCGAAGTCGTATATCCATCCTGGATCCAGAACATACGACCTCCGGACACAACCATGTACGGATCCTGGTCCAGCTGCAAGAAGGGCGCCACCCGGCTCAGTCTTTCTTTGACTTCGCGATAATATATGAACCGGCTCTCGCCTTTGATCAGCGGGGAGAGAACGATATTCACATCCCTGAAATAAAAGGCGAAAAGCAGTTTTCGGAAGAACGATTGTACCGGCACCCCGCCCGTACCCGTGTAGGTCGAGTAGACATTCGCCTCCCCGGACGGATAGTCGAATTCCTTTTGCCCCGTGTTGACCACGGCATAGCCTTTTGTGAGTTCGCCGAAATAAATTTCCGGGCGGTCAATCTTGAAAATCGGGTAGGAGGTAACCGGCGGAATATTCTGCACGGTCAGAACCGGCAGTCCTTCCGACGTCATGCGGTTCACCGGCCCGATCGCCGCGCCATAACCATGCGTATAACTCAGGCGCTCATTGATCCAGTTGCGCTCCGGCAGGCTGGTGGAGTTCAACTCGCGCAGAGAAAGCATAAATTGTTGCAGCTCCCCGTTCACCGAATACCGGTCGTGATCTACCGAGACAAAATCATAGTACGTTCGTATTTCCTGAATCTGCTTCAACGCATCCAGCAGCGGTTCATGATCCCAGAGACGAATGCTGTGAATCGTGGCGGCGTTGTTGGCGATATCCTGAGGCGTCAGCGCCTTGTCGCCCGAAAGGTTCCGCTCCTCCACATTCGAAAGGCCATAGGCCTTCAAAGTCGCATCGATGTTGTGCTTGATTTGAGGGCTTTCCTTGTCGAACTCATTCGGAGAGACGATGAATTTCTGAATGATAGCCGGGTAGATGTTGCCCCCGAATAGGACCACAAAATAGAGAGCCACCGCGATGAGGGCTGCGCGATTTCTGGAGGCAAAAACGTTGAATATCCAGAGCAGCGCGCCAATGAAAGCGGCGATCGCAAGCAACGTCAGCATAGGCACGCGGGCGTGCAGGTCGGAATAGTTGGCGCCCGAGAAGACCTCGTGGTTGCCGAACAGGATGGCATAGCGGTCCAGGTACGCGCTGGCTGCCAGGAACAGGAAAATGATCGCCGCCAACAGCGAAATGTGGATGCTGCTGCGGCTTCTTCCCGTTGCTTCCCGCAGTTTGCTCAGGGACAGGACACCCTTGAAGTAGTAGAGGACCACTACGGCCGCGAGAGCAAGAAAACTGAGCGTAAGACCGTAGCGCACGACTTCCTGCATTATGGGCAGCGAGAAAAAGTAAAAGGATATGTCTTTGAGAAAAACCGGGTCCTTCGCGTTGAAGGCGACCCGATGAGTCCAGCGCCAGACATTTTCCCAGTTACTCGCGCCTCCGATTGCGAGAAACAATCCGACGAGCAAGGCTAGAACACCGGAGAACTTCCGGACCATTTCGGCTTGAACCGTATACGCGGTTATCTGCCCGGTCGGCGTGGGGATGCCGATCTGGATAAGACCAGGCCCGCGATTGGCGAAAAAGAGATTGAAATAAAGAAAGAGGAAACTGACCAGCAGAATCCCGGACCCGAGAATGCTCTTGGCATAGAGTGTGGTCGTGAAAATGGCGGCCTTGCCCAGTTCCGCGAACCATAGGTAGTCAAAATACATCTCTACGGCAAAAGACAATCCACCGAGCAAAACAAATAGAGCGACAAGTATTACGGTTAATGTGATCCTTTTTCGCATGGCTCCCCCGTTTCATATGGTGATGATTGTTATACTATAGCGTATCTGGGCACTAAAGCCAGTAACATGTGGGTCGGGGCTGAAGAGGTTGTCCTAAAACCTGCCCACTGAGCGGGCTTACAGCCCTTCATCTTCCTTTGCGACCTTTCCTGGGGCTTCGCCCCAGGCTGATATGGATCGCGCCTTCGGCGCTTTAGGCCTCTAATATTGCAGCTGTTTAAGCGCCGAAGGCGCGATCCATACCAGCCTAGGGCGAAGCCCTAGGAATGGAACGACAAAACGGGAAAGGGCTGTAAGCCCGCTCAGTGGGCAGGTTTATTAGATAGGACACTTCAGCTCTGATCCACATGAAGGATTCCAAAGGCTTCGCCTCCCCAAAGTGGAATTTTGCTCCCGCGCTTCGATTGGTTCTGATAGGATTAAACTTCACCCTATAGCTTTTCATCGATGAGGACCGAATCCGTGACTGCCACTAAAACAGAGATTCCGAAGAAGCCGGCCGCATTTCGCGGCAGCAAGATTTCAAAGAAGGTATGGATCAAGGCTTCGCCCGAAACCGTGTATAAAGCCCTGACGGAATCCAAGCAGCTGGCGCGCTGGTTCTGCGATCGCGCGGCCTGCGATCCCCAGGAAGGCAAAGAGCTTGTCGCCTGCTGGAAGTCGGGCAAATCCAGCCGGCAGGGCCGGGCGCTTTTCACGCGCGTCGTTCCCGAGTCTTCGCTGGAACTCCTGTGGATCGACGATGGCGACGGCGCGCGGCCTGAGAGCGCGGGACACAGTCTCAGCTACGAGATAAAGTCCAAATCAGGCATGACAGAACTCATCATGCTGGACAAAGACGATTCGCAAACAGACGAGGAAGAGTATCAGTTTCTCGATCAGGGGTGGAACTCCGTGCTGCTGGAGTTGAAAGACTATTGCGAACGTGTCGAGCGCACCGCCAAGCTGCGCGCGCCCGCCAAATCGCGTTCTCGGAAGGCGTCCCGGGAGTGAAATGCCGCGCTTTATTGGATCCGCACATGCGATTGCACGATTAGCAGCAAGGGCTGCAGGGATCGCTTTTCTTGTCCTGGCTTCCACGCGCCTATTGCCTGCCGCCGAATTGCAGAAAGAAACCGTCCAGGCATGGAATACGTATTTGCAGTGGGCAGAGCAGAAAGTCGCGCGCGAACTGTCGAATCCCAATGTCTTTTTGATACAAAACACTCTCCCGCCCAAAGAAAAATCCGAAATACGGCAGAGCCTCAATCGAGGCGAAATCGTCGCAAAGCGGGTGTCCTCCGTGGTGCCGCAGGGGATTCCCTTTGATGTCCCTTCCGGCGAAATCCACCATTGGTGGGGCACGATTCTCCTCCGCAATGTCACGCTGGAACGGCTTTTGCTATTTCTTCAGGATTACGATCACCACGCCGGAAAATTCTCGGACGTCGAACGTTCACGCCTGATTTCGAAAAATGGCGACCGCTACCGGTTTTTCTTCCGGTTGCAGCGGTCGAAAGCCTTTGTCACGGCCTACTACAATACAGAGCAGGAGTGCCTCTACACGTATTATGGATCGACGCGGGCCTCCAGCCAGAGCGAAGCCGTGAAGATTACCGAGATCGAGGATCCCGGAACCGCTTCGGAGCGGGAAAGGCAGCCCGGGAACGATCGGGGATTTCTCTGGCGCTTGGTCAGCTGGTGGCGATTCGAGCAGAAAGGCGCGGATGTGATTATCGAATTGGAATCCGCCAGCCTGAGCCGCGAGATTCCCACTGTCATCAAATTCATGCCCGGCATCAGCAGCTACATCCGCTCCACGCCCAGAGAATCGATGGAATCGGTTTTAACCAGCATCCGCGACAGCATGAAATAGAGTTACACACTCCTGGAAGCGCCCAGAGGGCGCTTTCGGAGTGCGGCAGCTCGCTGCCGCTTTTCACGTTCCCAGTTCCCAGTTGTTCGGCAATCTTTAACTGGGAACTGGAAACTTTGAACTCGGGACTCCAAAGCGGCAGCGAGCTGCCGCACTCCGAAGGCGCCCTCTGGGCGCGAGAACTATACGGCATCAGTGCTTGCATTTGGCGAGGCGGTTCTGCTACCATAATTTCTTCTATCAATCCGGCGAAAGCATTGGAGGAGAAGAATATGCGCAGAGTGCCCCTGACAGAATCGTTGCGAATCATAGCGCAAGGATCGCTAAACTGGCTATCGCAACGCCCTGTCGTCGTTTCCTTTGAAGTGACGAACTCCTGCACATGTTATTGCAAGCATTGCGATCACGGCGGTCCGAAGGACGATTCCCTCAATATGAAGCCGGCCGATTATAAAAAGTATATGGAAGTGCTTCGCCCTTGCGTCGTTCAGGTCTCAGGCGGCGAACCGTTGATGCGCAGCGATTTAACCGAAATCGTCCGCAACATCAAATCGGATTCAGGACTTCCCTTTATCATCCTGGTATCGAACTGGTCGCACATGACCAAAGACCGCTACCTCGAGCTGCGCGATGCCGGAGTCGACCAATATTGCGTCAGCCTGGATTTCCCCGACGAACGGCACGACGATTTCCGCAGACTTCCGGGATTGTACAAGCATTTGAGCGAGATCATGCCTCAAGTCTCGGCGCTCGGTTACGACGATGTTGTTTTGAACAACTGCATTACGGCCGAGAATGTCGAAGAGATCAACGGGGTCGCGGACAAGGCTGCAGAATGGGGCGTCAACATTAATTACAGCGCCTATTCCCCCAGGCGTACCGGCTGTCGCGACTACTTCCTGAATACCGATGCCCAGCGGGCCGCGCTGGACCGGGGACTGGAAAAGCTCAAACAGCGCATGGACAGCTCCAACTGGATCACCACCAACATTTCGACACTGGAAGCGACACGGCAGTATTTTTACCGAGGCGGCACGCCTTCGTGCAAAGCCGGCCTGCGTTGGCTCGTGGTTACCTGCGACGGTGCCCTGCAGCCATGCTCGATGCAGTTCAAACGCTATGAGCTCCACGAACAGGCACGCATGGTCCGCGAATTTACGCAAAACAATACGTGCGACGAATGCTACGTTTCCATCCGCTCCTATCTGGACAAGACTTTTCCACAATTGCTGCGCGAAAACGTGGGCGAATTTTTCTCTTTCAAATCGCGCGCCAACAAAAACTGCCATCCCGCTTCCTGATTTATTTATAGACACGAACATGTGGGTCGGGGCTTGATGTCCTGGGAACGCTGCCGTCTCAGCTAATGTCGCATACTTTTTGCAGGGCGAAGCTTTCGGAGATGTGCGGCTGTTCGCTGCCGCTTTTGAGTTCCGAGTTCAGAGTTTCCAGTTCCCGGTTAAAGATTGCCGGACAACTGGGAGCTCAAAACTGGAAACTGGGAACGTTGAAAAGTGGCAGCGAACAGCCGCACATCTCCGAAGGCTTTGTCCCCTTACTTCACGATTGCTTCGTGTGGTACTCTATTTTTTTGGAGCACCAAATACACGATTGGCTATTCAGGAGGAGTCATGAAGAAATTCGTATTTCCCATCCTATTCGGCTTGATAAGCGCATCGTCCCTGGTCGCCGGCAGCAATGTCAATGACCGCGTTGTCCGCGCAGCCATCGTGCTAAAAGAAATCATGCAGATTTCCGATAAAGGAATCCCTCAGGGTCTCCTCGACAAGAGCGCCTGCGTGGCGGTTATACCCGGCATGAAAAAAGGCGGATTTATCTTCGGCGGCAATTATGGCAGAGGACTGATGTCCTGCCGTACCAACGCAGGGGATGGCCCCTGGAGCGCGCCGTCTATGTTTTCTCTTCAGGGAGGAAGCTTCGGACTTCAAATCGGGGGTCAATCGGTAGACCTGGTCTTTGTCATCATGAAACTTTCCGGACTGGAAAGCTTGCTCTCTTCCAAGTTCACGCTGGGCGGGGACGCCTCTGTCGCCGCCGGCCCCGTCGGCCGGGCAGAATCGGCAGAAACCGACGCTTTCATGTCCGCGGAGATTCTTTCCTACTCGCGTGCGAGCGGCCTGTTTGCAGGAATGATTGTCAAGGGGGGCGTCATCCGTCCCGACAAGGATGCCAATAAAATTTTGTATGGCAAAAAGATCGAGGCCAAGGAAATCCTATTCCAGCCGCCGCAGGACGTCCCAAAGGACGCCCAGATTTTCCTGGATGAGCTGACGCGCATCAGTCCGAAAAAGCTCAATAACTAGCCGGTCAGGATTTCGCGTTGCGGTTTAAGTCGTAAATGATCTTCAATCCCTGCAGCGCCAGCCAGGGCTCGATGATATCGATGCTTTTGGTTTCCTTTGCGATAAGCTCCACGAGAGAGCCCGTGCCTATGGTTTTCATATCGGCGCCGAGCTCCGCGCGGAAACGCGCCACCATCCCGTCCACAAGCCCGACATAGCCGTAGAGCAATCCGGATTGCAGCGAATGCACGGTGTTGCGCCCGATCGCCGCCGGCGGGCGGATGATCTCCACCCGGGGGAGCTTGGCGGCGCGCCTGAAGAGCGCATCCGACGCGATGCCGATGCCCGGGGCGATAGCGCCGCCCAGGTATTCCCCTTCCGCGGAAATCGCATCGAAAATTGTCGCGGTACCGAAATCCACGATGCACGCCGGCCCCCGATACAAGCGAAGCACGGCGGCGGCATTCACGACGCGGTCGGCTCCTACCTGCTTGGGATCTTCATAGCGGAGCGCGACACCGGTGCGTGTCCCCGCGTCGACGATCAACGGCACAGCATCCAGATAAATCCGGCACGCCTGCTCGATGGTGCCGGTTAGAGGCGGTACGACGGAGGCGATAGCGATTTCGCGGACGTCGGCGATCTGGACGCCTGCCCTCTCGATAAGTTGGGCGAGCAAGATTCCGTATTCATCGGGCGTGCGGTTGTTGTCGGACGCCAATCGCCATCGAGGCCCCAGCGTGTTCGTTATATACAGCCCGATCGTGATGCTGGTATTTCCTATATCGATAGCAAGCAGCATACTAAGCCTCCGCACCTTCGGAGTGCGGCAGCTTGCTGCCGCTTTTGAAAACGACCAATGAACCCGTTTTCATACATGATCTAAAAAGCGGCAGCAAGCTGCCGCACTCCGAAAATTTCATTGATCCTCAATAAGAAAATTATCGATGAGACGGGTTTTGCCGATCCGCACGGCCAGCGAAAGCAAAACTCCTTTCTCTATCCTGTCGAGTTCGTCGAGAGTTTCCGGATCCGCGGCGGAAACATATTGCGCCACGGCCAGGGATTCGCTTTCCAGCATGGCGCGCATGGCGGCCCGCAACGTCTCCGCATTCCTCTCGCCGCCATCGTATTTACTTTTGGCGGCGCACAACGCGCGATACAGCACCGTCGCAGCCTGTTTTTCCGCAGGATTCAGATACGCGTTGCGGCTGCTCATTGCCAGGCCGCTCGATTCGCGCACGGTAGGGCACACAACCAGTTCGACGGGGAAATTCAAATCCCGCACCATGCGTTTCAGTACGACTACCTGCTGCGCATCCTTTTGCCCAAAATACGCCTTCGATGGCGTAAAGGCATTCAGCAGCTTCGCCACAATGGTTGTTACCCCGCGAAAATGTCCCGGTCGGTATTTGCCTTCGAGGGGCGCAGTCACATCCGCGACATCCACCCAGGTTTGATATCCCTTCGGATATATGTCCTCCACGCTTGGGACAAAAACGATATCGGTGCCCAGGCTCTCGAGTATCGCCAGGTCCTTTTCCAGCGCGCGCGGGTATTTGCCAAAATCCTCACCGACGCCGAACTGCGCGGGGTTCACAAAAATGCTGGTCCCAATAAAGTTGCATTCCTGCCGTGCCCGCTCTACGAGCGAAGCGTGGCCCACATGCAGCGCACCCATCGTCGGGATCAATCCGAAGCTCCCGCGCATCGACGCACGCACGGATCTTAATTCTGAAAAGCTATATAGTGTCTGCATTAGCCAAAATCGCTCCTGTTCTGTGCGACAGCCGCCCTCACAAGCTGCCAAAGAACTTCGTTGACCGGCGTCGCGACGCCCAAGCGTGCTCCTGCGCGCACTATGGCGCCGTTAATCGCATCGCATTCGGTCGGCGCGCCCCGCAAAATATCCTGGAGCATCGAAGATTGGTTGATTGCCGTCCTTTCGGCAATTTCCTTTGCGTGCGACACGGCATCCGCATACGGCAGAGTGATGCCCGCCGCGCGGGCGACGGCGGCGCACTCCAGCACGGCCCGGCTCATCAGTTCTGTTGCAGCCGGCCTCTTTAAAAGCTCGCCATTGGGTATGCGCAACAAAGCCGTCAGAGCATTGATGCCGCAGCTTACCGACAGCTTGCCCCATAGCAGGCTGCCGGCTTTGTTGGCATCGCAGGCGTGCGCATCGAATCCTGCGCTCTTCAATAGATCCACCACCCAGGCGCTCGCCACTATGTGCGTCGGCCCCGAACCTCCGGCCTTCACCTGTCCCGGCCCGAGCAATGTTGCGCCTTCGGCCGTAGTCCCGGGAAATGCCTTTGCCCCCAGTTGCTCCACATTGCCCAGCCCGTTTTGCAGCGAAATCGCGATGCCTTCGGGTTTTAGGTAGCCGGGAAGGCATTTGGAAATGAAACTGGTTTGCCATGATTTGATGAGGACAAAAGCCAGATCGAACGGCTCCAGCGAAGTGCCGAGATTTTCGGCATGCACGGAAACGCTTCGCTTGCCGTTGGCTTCCTCGAGCAGGATGCCGTTTTTTCGGATAGCGCCAATACCTTCATTCCATGTGTCGATGAGAGTGACATCGGCCACGGGAGCAAGCCGCGCCCCAAAAAGACAGGCCATGGATCCGGCACCGAAGATCAGCACTCGCATCACAATCCTAATCCCAGGGAAAATCTGAGAGCGCCCGGAGCGCCTTCGGAGATGTGCGGCTGTTCGCTGCCGCTTTTCAACATTCCCAGTTTCCAGTTTTGAGTTCCCGGTTTTTAATTGCAGGCTAACTGGGAACGAGACAAGCGGCAGCAAGCTGCCGCACTCCGAAAGCTTCGCCTCCTGAAAACCATTCGGCATTAATGAAATCGCGGAGGTTGATTGTCATCGGGCTCGAACTCAAGGCCCTGCATCTCAATTTCCCGTATCAGATCGCGCAGAGCCTGGGGATCCATGGAATTTGAATGCTCGGAAGCAGGGAATTTCCGCCCTTTCACGTCGCTGATATACTCCTGGAAAGCGCGCTGCATCTCGGAGAAGAGGTCGGCGTATTTTTTTACGAAACTCGGCGTGAAGCGGTCGAAAAGCCCCAGTACATCGTGAGTCACCAGCACTTGGCCGTCGCAACCCACGCCCGCGCCAATCCCGATAATCGGGATAGCCAGGCGGTTCGCAATCAGCTGTGCAAGCTCCGCGGGAATCGACTCCAGCACAATCGCATAGCAGCCGGCGTCCTCCAATATGAGCGCGTCCTCAATCAGTATTCTTGCCGCATGCGTGGACTTTCCCTGCACTTTCCATCCGCCCAGCTGATGCACGCTTTGCGGTGTCAGGCCCAGATGCCCCATCACCGGGATGCCGGCCGCGATGATGGATTTGATTGCCCTGACTCTATCGCGCCCGCCTTCGAGTTTGACCGCATCCATGCCGCCCTTCTGCAGAAGGCTGCCTGCGTTTCTCACCGCATCGGCAACGGATGCCTGATACGACATAAACGGCATATCGCCCACCAGGTGCGCCCGCGAAACGCCGCGAGCGACGGCGCGGCAGTGATGCAGCATTTCCTGCATCGTTACGGGAAGCGTGTTTTCATAGCCGAGCATGACCATGCCGAGAGAGTCGCCCACCAGGATGCCGTCAATTCCGGAGCGATCCAGGGCAACGGCCGTAGAAAAATCGTAGGCGGTTAGAAAAGTAATCGGCTCTCCATGCAGCTTCTTGGATTGCAGAGTCTTGACACTGACCTTATTCCCTGATGGGTTTTTTGGAGTTTTGGACACGGCTATCTTCTCCTTCGAGTAAGATGCCTGTTCTATCAATGAGAGGCAAACAGGCAATTCCGTCCCGGTCCGAAAAGGATCCAGGCGACACTCCTAATTCTATTAGAGCCGCCGCCCTTTTGAAAGCTAAAATCTGAGCTCTTTTGAGGCAGCGAGTTCTCGTGCTATGGTAGCCTCATCTGCGGGAGCGAACCATGAAGGCATTGATCAAAAGGGAATCGAAACCGGGCCTGTGGCTTGAGGACGTGGCCGAGCCCAAAATCGGCATTAACGATGTCCTGATCCGGGTGGACCGCACGGGGATTTGCGGCACGGATCTGCACGTGTATGAGTGGAATGCCTGGGCACGCCAGACGATCCCTATTCCGCTGGTCGTCGGGCACGAATTTGTGGGTGAAATTATCGAGGTCGGGTCCAACGTGGCCGATTTTATTCCAGGCAACATTGTCAGCGCCGAAGGGCACGTCGTCTGCGGCCGCTGCCGCAACTGTCTCGCGGGTCGGCGCCACCTGTGCAAAAACACCCAGGGGATCGGCGTAAACCGTCCGGGCGCTTTTGCGGAATACATCGCCGTGCCTATGACGAATGTCTGGCATCACAAAGAAGGGATTGACCGCGATGTGGCATCCATTTTCGATCCTTTTGGCAATGCCCTGCATACAGCGCTTTCCTTCGATGTCCTGGGAGAGGACGTTCTTATTACAGGCGCCGGCCCGATCGGGATCATGGCGGCCGCCGCGGTGAAACATGCCGGCGCGAGATTCGTCGTCATAACGGACATGAACGACTATCGGCTGGAGCTTGCCCGGCGCATGGGAGTGACGTTGGCACTGGACATCAAGCATGGAACGCTCCGCGACGCGCAGAAACAGCTCGGGATGAAGGAAGGATTCGATGTGGGGCTCGAGATGTCCGGCAATCCGGCCGCCTTCCGCGATATGATCGAAAATATGTGCCACGGCGGCAAGATCGCGATGCTCGGCATCCCGTCGGAGCCGATCGATATAAACTGGAACACGGTTATTTTTAATATGCTCACGATCAAAGGCATTTACGGTCGCGAAATGTATGAGACCTGGTACAAGATGACGGTGATGCTGGAGAGCGGGCTCGACATCAAACCGGTGATCACCCACCGCTATCACTATACGGAATTTGAAAAAGGCTTCGAGGTGATGCACACGGGCCAATCGGGAAAAGTCGTCCTCAGCTGGCAATAGGACAGAATTCAGGAGCCAGAAAGATTCTGTCCCATTCTAACTTCTGAATTCTGGGTCCTGAATTCTGGGTCCTGAATTCTGAATTCTATCTCCTGACTCCTGTTTTCTTTTTTACTTCCAATTCATTGACATTGGATGCCGATATTGTTAGCTTAATGCCCGTGCCATTTTGCTCCTCAGTAGCTCAATGGTAGAGCATTCGGCTGTTAACCGAAGGGTTGTAGGTTCGAGTCCTACCTGAGGAGCCAATAAATCAATCACTTACAGTCACTCCTAAAAGCAGGAATCAGCGGATATTCCATTTTGTGGGGACTTTTGTGCCGTAAGCTCTCTCAAAAATTGCCATTTTATGATGCCGCTTTCTCTGAAGCCGGTACTTCAACCATTCGCCTACTGATTGCCTCAACCGCCTTCCGTTTTGCCTCGGTCCCGATGTGTGCATAGTGGCTGTAGCATTCTTCCGAGAAACGTGCCCGGCAATCGCCATGATCGTTTCCTCCGATGCTCCGCTCTCACAGAGATTAGTTACTAAGTGGTAATCTTGCCTAACTGAGAGCTGGAAACGGCCGAAAGAAGGAGTATCAGATGGCAAGAAAGCAACGCAGAAATCATAGTTCAACATTCAAAGCAAAAGTCGCCCTGGCGGCCCTGAAGGGCGACAAGACGCTCTCGGAACTCGCGGAACAGTTTGAAGTGCATCCCAACCAGATCACAGACTGGAAACGGCAGCTGCAGGAAAATGCGGGCATTGCATTCGGAGAAAAGCCGGAAAAGGACAAGGGCCCGGACATCCAGCGAATGCAGGCCAAAATCGGGCATCTTACTCTGGAGAATGATTTTTTAGAAACAGCGCTCATCAAGGCGGGACTGCTGAGCGCAAAAAGATGATCGACCGCAAGGCAAAGCTTTCCATAAAACGACAATGCGCGCTGCTGAATCTGCCTCGATCGACGGCCTATTACAGGCCCGTCGAGGTCTCGCAGCCAGATCATGAACTGATGCAGCGAATCGACAAGCTGCACCTTGATTGGCCTTTTGCCGGAAGCCGGATGATGCGAGATTTTCTGAAACAAGACGGCTATAAAGTCGGCCGCCGCCATGTCAGGACGCTGATGAGAAAAATGGGAATCGATGTTTTGTATCGAAAGCCCAATACCAGCCGGCGGAATAGAAGGAGTTTGATTTATCCATATCTCCTGCGGAACTTGTCCGTTGTGCGGCCCAATCAAGTATGGGCGGCGGACATAACGTATATCCCGATGCGCCGAGGCTTTGTGTATCTGTTTGTCGTTCAAGACTGGTACTCCCGCCGAGTTCTTGCCTGGCGGCTGTCGAACACGCTGACAACGGATTTCTGCATAGAAGCATTGGAGGAGGCCATAGCGCATTATGGGTGCCCGGATATCTTCAACACAGATCAGGGTGCCCAGTTTACCAGTGAGGAATTTACGGGCTTTCTTAAAGCAAATGAAATACAAATCAGTATGGATGGCAAAGGCTGCTGGCGTGACAATGTTTTTGTAGAACGGCTCTGGCGAACCATCAAATATGAGCAGGTGTACCTGTATACCTATAGCTCGATGGATGACGCTAAAGCCCATTTGAAGGTGTATCTGGAGTTTTACAACGGCAAAAGGCCGCATCAATCGCTTGACAGCAGGACTCCTGATGCGGTTTATTTCGAAACCGTTGGTGCTGAAAAGCAGGCGGCGTGAGTCATTGCTGAGTCGGGCGCTGTGCCTCCAGCCTGCGGCTTCCGGGTCCGCGCCCGACATTTTAACTATGCAAGGTTACACTTAATTCCTTTGGGAAGCTGTCCAAACAACCGGAGCCACCACTGAGACGGACAGCATTTATCATCGGTTGTGTAGTTGTGACATTGATGCTGGTTTGCAGGAACATCTTTGGCAGACGACGTAATAGCAACTTATTCATATTCTGACGGCGTTACCTATACATAACAATATCCATGGATTGATTCAAGCGGTTCAGGTGCAGATCGTTGGGAACAGCTCTATTTCCCGGGTAGCACTGACAGAGGAACCTACAGTCCCAACGTAGTGTTCGAATACGACAATTTCTTTCCTGCCACCACCCCCGCCTCTGGCGAAACAACTCCCGATAAGCATGTGACAGATTTCACGATCACTCTCAAAGGTCAAGACGCTGGCACCAATGTGAACAACCCAATTAACGTCTGGCTCGATTTTGACAGTAATCACGGAAATTTTAATGAAATCCAGCTAGCCACTTATGATCCTTCGACTACTTTTTTCACAAAAGTGTTCGACATCGATACCAACTATCCTGCTTTTATGGATGACTTCATTGGTTCTGACACTTTCTGGGTAGGATATGGCTGCCATTTCTATCTCCATGGTACAGAAGTATACGTCTCAACCATCGATATCGAAGCCGGTACAGAACCACCTCCCGTTCCAGAACCCACATCCCTCCTCCTCCTCGGCACCGGACTTGGCGTGATCGGCTTGGCGGCGTGGCGTAGAAGGAAATAGCAGGCTTCATCTACTCCAATAATACTGTTCATATGAGGGCCGCTCTTCGGGGCGGCCTTTTACATTTCTGCAGAAGTTGATCGATAGGCCAGGCTGGGTTTTATTGTACATCCCCGCTTTTGCCGTTTGACGTTACGTCGATCGTATTGTCTGGTGTTTTCACGTTCACATTCATGCTGATAGACGTACCCTGGGGCAGGATAAACATAGGGCGCAAATCAGGGATGTGCCAAAACTTGTAGCCCTCCCGTCACTTTACCAAGCAATTCCAGTGTGCCTCGCAATTCCCGCACGGCAACAACAAGCGCCGTCTTTTGATCCTTAGCAGAATCCAATATACCTCGCGCCCTCAATATCAAATCTTGGACTTGGCTCAATAGGTATTCCCCGTGCGCTGCCTCTTGCACTTCCTTTGCCTTTGTATGAGCCTCAGAGATGTGTGGTTTATGCCTTTGGAGCGCTCCGGTGCTTGTGCCGTTATGTGACGCGATATGACGATACGGTTCTCCAGATATCAACATCCAACTATTCCCCATAGCATATTCGTTGATTCTGGTAGATAAAATCTGATAGAGCTAGCCGGATTCACCCCGCTCTTGCTCTTGCCTCTTGCGAATCAATCTTTCAAACCGTGATAGGTATCACGATATAAACCACAGAAGAGTGGGAAAGTGATAGACGCGTACGCGGGGCGGTAGAGATATGCGTGCCGGGGATCGGTTGGGAATGCGATTCAATTGTTAACAATTGTTGATCATTGAGTGACATGGTTCAAGTTGACATGTTCCACTGCCGAGGCTACGCTAGCGATGCTTGGCAATATGTTAAATCGGCTTGGTTCATCGCTCCTCATTCACACCCATTTTGCACGCCGGCACCTGAGATTGAGGATTTGTCTCACGAGGAATACAATGGCAGTCGCACCAGAAATCGACCGCAGGTTTCGACCAAAAGAACAAAACGAGACAAATCCGCCCGCAGCCGGGCCAGACAATGTCGATAACTTGGTGTTTGATTTTCTGCAGGAGCTTAAGGGCCTTTCTACAGAAATAAACCCCGTGAAGACATCCAAAGTAGAAGCGGAAAAGCCCGCGGAAATTCTTCCTGTTTTTGAGACAGACAAGGCCCCTGGAATTGCCCCGCTGGAACCCGTGGCATTCAGGGAAGAGGTTGTTTCAGAACCGGAACTCGATGCAGCCGTCATCGACAAGGAAATTGATGCGACACTGGCCGAAATAGAACGCCGGAAATCCACCGTGATCCCGATAAACGACCGCAAGGATGCCAACCCAGAACCCGCATCCACTCCCGCAAAGAGTCCGAAGCAACCGGTTGCGGCATCCACGCCTCCGGCCGCCAAGGCCGCAGCAACACCGACTATCCGCAAAGCCGAAGAACCGGAATGGAACAGGCTTGAGATTTTCCGGACGGAGATCGAAACTTCCAGATTATTGTCCAAGCAGCGCAAGACCTTTTGTTTTACACTGGCAGCTATCCTGCTGTTAGGAGTTCTGATATTTTTTCTTTTCCTCAAATAGGATAAATGTATTGAACGTATCGGATACGCGCCAGGTTCTTTAAGATTGATAATGAAAAAGGGGAAACATGACAAGCGAACAGAAGGCTAGGTATGAAACCATGAGACAGATGGCGAAGGACGAATTGGACCATCTCGACAAAGAGCTGGGCGAAGAAGTGCTCCGGGCTAAACAGCGAATCGAAGAGTTGCAGAAAACCAAGCAGGTCCTCAAGCAAATATACGACGACACCTGCAGGCTGCTGGATATCAAAAGCATCGTGGAGATGCAGGACTATGCGCTGGAAGACGTGGAGAAGCATGCATAGATATCGTATTCGGGCTCTGCATCGTCGTTCATTTGCCGGTTAGCGGATATCAATAAGTTATGGAAACGTATTTCCTGTCACACTTCACTCCGAGCCTGATGACGCCTGACGTGTTGGAGGCTATCTTTGTGCAGCGCCAGGGACTGCTGCAAAACATCCTGGGGCGTATCCGCACAAGCGCGCTGACCGCGGAAAAGAAACACATCCTGCTGGTGGGACCGAGAGGAATCGGCAAGACGCACCTGATATCTCTGATCCACTACCGCCTCCAGGCATCGGAGGATCTGAAGAATCACATCCTGATTGCATGGCTGCGCGAGGAGGAATGGGGAATCGCCTGCTTTCGGGATTTTCTGCTCAGAGTTCTGCGCGCGCTTCTAGCCCAAGGCGCGAATATCCCGGAAGCAGAACCGCGCTTGGCCGCCATTTATGCGCTCGAGACCAAAGCAGCCGAATCCGCCGCATTCGACCTGATCAAAGACCTTACCGGCAACCGCACACTGGTGATACTGACGGAGAATTTCGACGACCTGATTCAAAAGCTCGGCAGCATGGGCGAAATGCAGCTCTACCGCTTCCTCAACGAAAGCCATTTTTGCAGCCTCATCGCAACTTCTCCCGGCCCTATGGACCGGGTGCTGCCGCCAGGTTCTCCCTTTCACCGGGATTTCTTCGAAATGCAGCAGCTGCAAGGACTGAGTCTCAACGATGCGATTACGCTTATTGCCAAAATTGCGCAGTACCAGGGAAACAAAGAGCTGAGCACATGCATTGCGTCGCCCCGCGGGCGCGCGCGCGTGCGTGCGTTGCGCTATCTTGCAGGCGGCAATCATCGTGCCTATGTGATCTTCGCGCCGCTGCTTACCCAGGAGTCCCTGGAAAAACTGATCAAGCCGCTCATGCAGACCATCGACAATCTGACGCCCTACTACAACTCGCGCATCGCGGCGCTGTCCCTGGAGCAGCGCAAGATCATCGAGTATGTTTGCGAGGGCCGTCACCCAGTGCAGATGGCCGAGGTGGCCCGGTCTTGCTTCATAACGCCATCCATCGCTGCAGGGCACTTGTTATCGCTGTGCAAGATAGGGCATCTGCAATCGTTTCAGATAGGCGCTGCCAGGTATTATGAGTTGCACGAACCGCTGATGCGCTTGTCCTTTGAAGTCAAAAAACACCGGGGGAAACCGATAGGATTATTGCTGGATTTTTTGCGGCTGTGGTACTCACCGGCTGAACTAAAGCAAAAAATGGCGCTGCTGCCGCCCAAAAGCTCGCTGGATTACGCCTGTATGCCGGCACCCAAGATCCTGGAACAGAATTGGGAGGATCCGCGCATCGCCGAATGCTGCCGCGACTATGCAGTGGCGGTTCAAAAGAAGGAGTATGAACATGCGCTTCGGGCTGCGGAAGACCTTGCTTCCATACGCGGCCTGAAAGAGGACTCGATTGCGCAGGCTTCCTGCCTCATCCATCTCGGCGAATACGAACAAGCGGTGGCTGTTTACGACAGGATGATTGAAGCAGACAGGCAGGATGCCGCCGTCTGGCAGCTGCGTGGATGGATTCTCAATAGAATCGGCCGTTATGACAAGGCCCTCCATTCCTGCGACACGTCCATTGCGATCGATCCGACTGTGTGCCGCACCTGGTGCTATAAAGCAGCCGTCTTGATGAATCTGGGCCGTCCCGACGAAGCATTGCAGGCCTGCGAAGCGGCAATAGCGCTGGACGCAGCGGATGCGCTCGCATGGCTCACGCGGGGCACGGCGCTGGTGGATCTGGATCTCTTTGAAGAAGCTTTCACCGCATTTTCCAGGGCCGTGGAACTGGATCCGCAAAATGCCAAGGCCCGAGTCCATTTGTGTGCCGCGCTGATTGAATTGAACCGTTGCGACGAAGCGATGAAAGAAGCGCAGCGCGCGATCGAAACGAATCCGAGCGAACCCGAGGCATGGGTGATGATGGGAGTGACCCTGTCTTTCCTGGGGTATCGAGATGAATCATTGTTCTCTTTTAACAGAGCCATTTCACTGGGCGAAGATTCCTCTTTTGTTCAGTATAAAGTAGTGGAGCTGCTGTTCGCACAAAACCGCTGGCGCGAGGGGACGATTTGTCTGGATAAAGCACTCGGCCAATTTGCCCATTCGGAGGATCCTAATGCCGGGAATACGCGGGCTCTGATCCAATGCCTGTTGCCGGGCCTTGCTGAACAGAAACTTCTGCTGCTTACGATCAAGCTGCTCCTTCTCGTATATCAGAGACACCGGATGCTGGGCGCTCTGGGACAAGGGCTGATTGAGTGCATCCCGGAAATAACGTCTGAGGAGGCGCACAGCGAAGAGGAGGCATGCCTCTGGCTGGACTCCTGGCAGGCAATGGCAGACAAGTTTTCGGAGTTCCGGCTTCCCTTGCGCCTCCTGGATTCCGCCGTGCGTTACCGCAAAACCCGCGATCTGCACATTTTCATGAATCTCCCGCAGGAAGAGCGAACGCTGCTCGAACCCCTGGTTGGCGTTCACATTGAGGCAATAGCCTAACCTGACACCCATTTAGCGAGCATTCAATAGTTGAATGTCGGTATCTCTTACAGACAATCACTGCAATAAGTATCTTCTATCTAATAACTTATCAGGACCTAGCATCATTCAACACTTGAATGTCGGGCGCGTTGACAATTTTAAGCAATTAGTGCGCTACCTGCCCCAGGCTTATAAATACCAGCAAACATTGTTATCACAACTATTTACCTTAATATATCTCTCTCGCTGGGAGGGATGGCCAGGAAATTGCGTATTAAAAAATAGGAGAATTGGAAGGAGATACCTTATATGAAAGAAAAGATCGTTTTACTTCTTGTCGTTTTAATTTTAGTGCCTATTTCAGCCTATGCGGACCTCATTGCTAATGGTAGTTTTGAAGATCCTGCTATCAGCAAAAACTATTGGACAACTTTTTACAATGGCAATCCAATCCCGGGTTGGACATCAACCCTTACGACGCTTAATAATCAAGTTGTTGATTATGGTATTGAATTACGGAATGCAGTGTCTGGGACTGCCTATGACGGCAAAAATTTTGTCGAATTAGATACCAGTGAGAACAGTGGCATGTATCAACATGTGACCACTGTAAACGCTTTGATATATGATCTCAGCTACTACTATGCTCCTCGCGAAAATGTGCCTACAGGCTCTAACGGCATCGAATTGTGGTTCAATGATACGCTGCTCGAGAGTATTTCGGGAGACAGCGCTGAATGGTCCTTGAGGAGCTTTACAGTTATAGGAACAGGTTCAGATATAATTAAGTTCCTAGCTGTTGGTGAAAGTGATAGCTATGGTGGGAGCATAGACATGGTCTCGATGGAACTTGCCTCTGAAGGACCCACCGCTGTTCCAGAACCCACATCCCTTCTCTTGCTTGGCACGGGTCTTGGCGCAATCGGCCTTGCAGCATGGCGTAGAAGGAAATAGCAGGCTTCATCTACTCCATTCATACTGTTTATAGGAAGGCCGCTCTCCGGGGCGGCCCTTTGCATCTCTGCGCAGCACGAAGTACCAAAACGCCGAATGCTTTTGCCCGCCTTCACAAACAAGCGAGTTCTGCCTGACGAGCCGGAATTTCGCCTATTCCCCTTTTCCCTTAAACACATTTCCGTATTCATAAACTTGTAAAACATGTGTATTTTTTCGCCCTCGTTTAGGTAACGCCTGGGCTTTTACCCCGACTTGCGAGACTCCCGTTTCGCGGGCATTGATTTTTTGATATATTGCCCCTTCACTTGAATTCATTTCCAAAGGAGCTTCGGCATGGCTGGTATTTTCGGTTCTGTTTCCAAAAAGGGCGACTGCGCAAAATCCCTCTACTATGGCGTCGATTATCATTGTCACCTGGGCACCGATTATGCCGGCCTGGCGGTTTTCGGAGAGAAAGGAATCGAGCGCAAAATCCACGACATTCGCGGCGAGAACTTCAGGCCGAAGTTCCAGCAGGACCACGCAAAGATGAAGGGGAAATACGGGATCGGCGTCATCGGCTACGACATTCAACCCATCGTGCTCTCCTACCGTCACGGCGTGTTTTCTCTTGTCATGAACGGCAACATCGCAAACCTCAGCGAGATCGTGGCGGAACTGCAGAGCCAGGGATCAAATTTCGCTGAAATTCAGCCCGATTCCAGCATCAGCCCGGCCGAAGTGATGGCGGAAATCATCAGCAAGGCCGACACCATTGAGTTGGGAATTGAATCCATCTTTAACCGCATCCAGGGTTCTGTTTCGCTTCTGATCCTCACCAGCGGCGGGATCTATGCCGCGCGCGACCGCCAGGGTCACTCCGCGCTCGTGGTGGGAGAGGGCGAAGACGGTTTTGCCGTCACGACGGAAACCACGGCGTTTCCCAACCTGAAATTCAACATAATCTCGGAGCTTCTGCCGGGAGAGATTGTCAGGATCACGGAAAACGGGATTGAAAGAAGAAAAGAGGGCGATCCCGCCGCAGGCCATCCCTGCGCCTTCCTCTGGATTTACACCAGCTTCCCCTCTACCTCTATCGAGGGCATCAATGTCGAAAAGGCGCGGTACAACAGTGGCGCGCTGCTCGCCCGGCGCGACAAAGCGGTCGGCTTCACGGCGGACATCGTGGCCGGCGTGCCGGACAGCGGCGTCGGGCACGCGATTGGATACGCGAATGAATCCGGAATCCCGTATGCCCGGCCGATCGTAAAGTACACGCCCTCCTGGCCGCGGAGCTATATGCCTTCGGATCAATCCACGCGCGACCTGATCGCCGACATGAAACTCATCGCGATTCCCGAACTGATACAAGGCAAACGGATAGTAATGTGCGATGATTCCATCGTGCGCGGCACGCAGCTCAGGAAGCTGATTAAAGAAAAGCTGCTGGCGCATGGAGCGAAAGAGGTTCACCTGAGAATAGCATGCCCGCCGCTTATGTTTCCCTGCATGTACAACCAATCGACGCGCACAGCCGGAGAACTCGCAGCGCGCAAGGCCATCAGAATTCTTGCTGGGAAAGAGGTCCAGGATGTCTCGGAATACCTGGACCGGAATTCGCCGATATACCGGAAGATGGTGGATACGGTGGCGGGAGAGCTGGGAGCCAATTCGCTCATGTATCAAGGGCTGGAAGATATGGCATCGGCTATTGGCCGCCCAGCGGATAGGGTCTGCACCTTCTGCTGGACCGGTCGGATGTCGTAGGATGGAAATTGTTCCAAGCGCTGAAAACGCGTTGCAGCAAAGCCCAGGGTGAAGGCGGCGCCCTTACAGCATCAAGCCCACCTGCGGTGCTCCCAACAGGAATGGAACTGGTCTGAATCTGTACGAGAAGGACATGCAGGGGGTCGGGGCTTCAGGGTCTGTCTCAAAACTCGCCCATTGAGCGGGCTTACAGCCCTTTTCCGGTTTATCGCTAAATTCCTAGGGCTTCGCCCTAGGCTGGTATAGAGCGCGCCTTCGGCGCTTAAGATACTCCATAATTAGGGGTTTAAAGCGCCGAAGGCGCGATCCATACCAGCCTGGGGCAACGCCCCAGGAAAAGCGCGCAAAAGAAAATTAAGGGCTGAAGGCCCGCCCAATGCGAGTTTTGAGACAGCCTCTTCAGCCCCGACCCACATGATTTGCTGCCTTAGGATGACGGACAGGCATATAGGTTTACAGAGCGTGGATTGGAATTGTTGGCTACTAGCCGGACTAAGAGGACGAAAGCCCTAATAAAGAACTTGAACGACGAATTGGGCATGCGCCCCGCTAGGCCAAGGCGGAAGAAAAACCGTGTAGGTCGGGGCTTCAGAGCATGGTACTAAATTTGATCTATGGGAGCGGCATTCATGCCGCTCCCATTGCAGAATACGACACCAACCGTCTCTTAGCGTTTCCCCAGCTTGATTACAAATCCAGTAGAAAACCTGAGATGATCGGCAAAATTACCGGTGAAGTCGCCTCTGGTTGCAAAGTAGTCCAGTTGCACCGGGCGTAACGACATCCTTTCGTTCAGGCTGACATCGATGCCGCCGCCGAGTGCCATCGCCATATCATCCTCGGAATAAGTTTCACCAAGCTCCAAGGCTTTGACATGTGCATATCCCAAAAGACCTTGCACAAATGGCGCTACCGCTCCCCTGCGCAGCGTAAATTTCGGGCCTACCATTATAGAATAGATGCTTATATCCGCCCAGCTATAGGGTGGCATGTTACGCTCCTCATAACCCACCGTCCCGTAATAGCCGCCAAATTCTGCGACGAATCCCAAATACTTGTTTGCGTTAAAGGCAATTGAACTATTCCAGCCATTCAAATTGAGATTCATGCCCTCAAATGCACTTTGCGCGAAGGCAGTGGACGTATCCGCGATCACAAGGGCATACCCACCGAATACCTCAACCTTAGGCACATCCTGCGCCATCGCCACTACGGAAAAGCCCAACAAGAACACTGCAACAAGCACAAGCTTTTTCATCAGTTCCCCCTTTTGAATTCACTATGTCAATATCAGCACAAATTCGGTCGTGGTCACTTAAAATTAGACCCAATACGAAATCCAGGAAAATAAACTCGCCCAGAGCCAGTATTGTATTCCGAAACAGAAATAATCGATATCAAATTATTGTACAGAAAGTATCCCTGCTTTTTCAATTTGGATTTTTGAAAAAAATACCTTTTCCGGCATTTATGGCCTGGCGGAGAAAACAAGATAGGAGTGAGGCTTGATCTTGACAGGGACAACGGTGCGCTTGCCTCCGCTCATGCCAAACCCTCCGAATCCTCCTGCCGCGCCGCCGGATTGACCTGCAAGTTCCTCCCCCGTGGTCAACTCTCGAATCCTGCCAAATCGCGGATCCAGCGAAATCCTGACATCGACGGTTTCAGGCAGGAACGATTCCACGATAAAAGTATCGTTGTCGTAGACAAACAAGCTGACATCGCCCGGGCTTTCGACCCGGACAAAGAGTTCGCGGAGCAGCGCATTCCGTATTTGTGTCAGGATCAAAGCAGGAAAACTGTAGAGATCGCTGAAATTCTCGGGAATCGTCAAAACGTAGAGCGATCCCTTCCCATAGCCCGCCTGGATCAGCAGCGGATATCCCAGGTCGTTCTGAGCCGTACCGCTCACCAGTTCCCACGCGTCGTTTGTGAGATACTGTATTTGAGGGATCAGGATGTGCGTGTCGCGCGAAATATTGGGCTGCCCACGGAATCCTGTCAGAATAGCTTTCCGGTCCGTGATTCGGATTTCGGCGATATCCTCGATCCCCTTACCCTGCAAAGCGCGGAGCAAGCCCGACGTAATGACGACCGACTTCCCTTCCATCAGCTGCTTTTTGATCGTATCCACTATCGCCGTGTCGAACGCGGCACATTCCGTCAACAGGACAATCGGCGCTTCTCCGGGAAATTCCGGCATGAGATCGATTGGGATGCCGATCATCCCCAAATAAGTGTGAAGAAAATCCTCCCCGGTCGAGTGGTAGGGCTTATAGCTTTTGAGGCCGACAGGCTTTCCCAATTGGCCCGCAAAACGATCGACTTGTTCCAGCGTGTATCCGGCCGCTCGGGCATAGGTAGTCGGCTTGACCGAGGTGCCGTCCGGTTGGACAACCGGCGCCATCATCGCATCGAAGTCGAAGCTTGTCTGCTGCCCTTGCCATGGAGCGCGTTCCGCAGGCCGTATCTGCCGGAGCATCTGGCCGAAATCAAAAAGCGTGATTTCCGGGGCTTTGGCAAAGAGCGTCAGCCACAGCTGCTCGGCATAGCGATCCAGGTAGCGGCTTCCATACGTATCCACCCACCCGCCGCCGTTGCCGCCAGGTTTTAAGTTTTCAAAATACCGGAAGATGGAATAGCCCAGATACTCCTGGAGGTGTTGATCGCCGGTTCGGTCGCGCGTTTCGGTGCCGGTGTAGATGCCGTCGAAGAGTTTTGGCTCTGTTTCCAGATTGAAGCCCAGGCCCTGGAAATGCTCATACCAGTTCGGGTACTTGACCACCATCTTGACTTTTGGATTGACCGCTTTCGCAGGCTTGATGATGAGGTTGCGCGCGGCTTCATCCAGCAGATCTAATCTGAAACGGGTCCAGCTTTTAGTCCCCTTGGCGCGGATGCAGTGCTCGCACTTGCAGTTGGTAAAGAAAAAATCGTCGAGAATGATTTCGTCGAACAACCCGGCGGTGAATTCCACGACTTCTTTGAGCTTCTTCCGATGCTCCGGATTGGAATAACAGTAGGTCTCAAACCGGTTTCTCTCGTTCACCGTGATGGTGATGCCGCCCGCCGTGCGAATACCCCGGTCCTGGAAAAATCGCTTGAGCTTCAGGATTGTTTCTTTGTCCGCTACGATCATGTCGCGATGGGTTTCGAGGTAAATCTTGTCGACCTTTACCTGACGGGAAATTTCGTTCCAGCGGGGCTCCAGCCAGGCAGAATCTCCCATCTGGCGAACTTCGTAGACGCGCGCATAGATTGAGGCAATGAAGTTTTGATACTTGCCGGCGGCAAAAATTCCGGAAGGCAGGCACGCAGAGAAAAGCAAAGCAATCAAAACTGCCGAAAAACGTCGCATAGTTTTTAGCTCATAGCAAATTCTTCTTCTGGAAATCGGCGATTCAGACAGTGGCAAGACGGCCTTATGCCGCATTGCTTTCGCGCCCGCAGGGCGCCTTCGGAGTGCGGCAGCTTGCTGCCGCTTTTCAACGTTCCCAGTTTCCAGTTTTGAGTTCACAGTTGTCCGGCAATCTTTAACTGGGAACTCTGAACTCGGAACCCAAAAGCGGCAGCAAGCTGCCGCACTCCGAAGGCGCCCCCAGCCCCTGTCTGAATCGCTGTATAGAATTAGAGCGCAGCCACGGATTAGCCGGCTTTTCCGAGCGCTTTGAGGACTCGATCCGGGGTCGTCGGGAAGTTTTCGACCCACACGCCTATCGCGTTATGGATCGCCGGTTCTATCAACGCCGGAACCACAGTCGCGACATCTTCGGCAATACCTATGGTCCCGTACGGGCCATACCCCATTCCTGTTTCAACGAGAAAAGTTTCCACCGATCCTATGTCCTGGATCGTCGCTATTTTGTAGTCAAGCAGGTTGCCGTTGAGCATGACGCCGGTAGCAGGGTCATGGACTACTTCCTCGCTCCGTCCCCTGCCCACGGCCATATAGGAACCGCCATATTGCTGTCCAGCGCAACCTTCCCAGCTCACGACCTTGCCGACATCGTTCACGTTCACGACCTTGGTCACCTCAACCTCACCGGTCTCCGTGTCCACTTCAACTTCCATAAAATGGGCTTGCCGGCACAGCCGCAGGCGCTGGCTGGCATACGCCCCCTGCTGCACCTGGTAGCCGTGGGCAAAAAGCGGCTCCATAAAGTTGCTGCGCTGCGCGCCCTTTCCCATCTCCGGCTGAGTACACAGCGGTCCCTCGCCTCCGGCAGGCCCGACCAGTTCCGCGAGGGACATCCGGATGGAGGGGTCCTTTTTGACAAAAATGACGCTATCCTTGATATCCAGATCTTCGGGTTTCATGCCCGGGAAAGCAGGGGGAAAACTCCCCCGCGAAGTGACGCCCTGAGGATTGGTCGCAACTTCCAGGATCTTGCTTTTCAGCAATCGCGCCGCATTCCGGATGGCAAATCCATTCACCGTCAGATTGGTGGATGAATCCGGAGTCATCGTATAGAAGCCCGGGTCGATGTGCGGTCGGTAGAACACATCCTCAATCCTCATGCCCAGTTCATCGGCGGCAATCTGGCAATAGGCCGTTTCGGCATTCACCCCGATGTCGCAGCGCATTCCCAGGACATTTGCCGTTCCATCGGTGCGCTCGAGTCGGATGGCAATTTCACCGGATCCCGAAGAATCCTCCCACTCATGCGTCCAGGCGAAAGCCATGCCGTGCATCCGGCCGTTCGGGAGCCGCTTCGTCCCGGCGCGATGATATTTCTTATCCCATTCGATGGCGGCCTTTCCCTTTTCCACGCATTCGCGCAGGCTATCCCTCACCGGAAATCCCATTTCGGCCTTGCGCTCGTTCAGCCACTCCATAGGCGTGCCCCTCGGCGCCGTCGTTCATGAGGGCAACGTCAATCGGATCCAGCCCGAGCGCATCCGCCACGCGCTCACAGATTAAAGTAAGGGTCAGGCAATTCGAATTCTGTTCGCAGCGGGTCGGCACCGTCGGCCCCTTGTTGACTTGAATGGCCACCAGTTGGGCATCGAAATTCTGGACCCTGGTATTTTCGCCCAGGTGATGAAACGCTCCGAAGACCGGGAACCATTGATTGACCACCAGGGCTTTTCCCTTTACCGCGGTGATCGTTCCATCCTTTTTTGCGCCTACCTTGACGAAATAGGTCCCTTCATCCATTTCCCCGCCGTAGAAATCTTCCCTGCGATCAAATAGCCATTTCACAGGTTTCCCGGTTCTTTTGGCCAGCACGGCTGCACAATAATAAGGTCCCATCATCCAGGAACAATGACTCCAGCCCCCGAAGCTGGCTCCCTGATACGGGCAGTGCAGCTGAATCCTGTTCATAGGAATGCCGCCGAACCAGGAAGCGATGGATCGCTTGCTGACCAGCGGATGTTGCTGCTTCAGCCAGACCTCGGGGTATTCCCCGTTCCACTGGACGACTCCGCAGGGACGTTCCGGCCCAATCCACGTATTGGCATAGCGCTTCGTCTTAAATTCTATGATGGCGTCCGCCTCCGCGAACCCCTTCTCCACATCTCCGTGTTTCTCCACATCCAGGAATCCTTCGTTGTAATGGTTCCCATCGGGATACAACTCCGGATGTGCCAGAGGGGCTTGTTTAAGAGACGCTTCTTCCTCGTCCAGCACGAACGGGCGCTCCTCCCATTCCACCTCAATCAGCTTTAGCGCCTCCTCGGCGATGCTTTCGGTGTCGGCCGCGATCATCGCCCCGATTTCTTCTCCCTGGAAATAGGCGAAGTGCGGCAGGACGGTGACCAGGTTGGGGACGTGCCCGCCCAAATTCGCCATCTCGGGCAGTTCGGGATCGTCGTACCGGAGAATGCCTCGGACGCCCGGATACGCTTCCGCCCTGCTGGTATTCATGCTTTTGATTTTGGCGCTCGGAAAAGGAGAGGTTAGGAATTTTGCATAAATCATGCCCTGCAGCTTGAGATCGATGGTATAGACAGCTTTGCCGCTGGCCTTCTCGTATCCATCCAGGCGGCGCACTCCGCGCTTGCCGATGAACTCGTAGCGGTCCAAAGGATATTGGTCCAATTTCAGATTGTCAAAAAGCTCGGTGATTTTTTGCATTTCTTCGTTCATAAAACGCCTAACCTGTGGATTGATTGCTTTGCTTCATGCGCCACAATATTAACTTCGTGTCCGGCTGTCAAGCCGCTTGAAAATTAGCCCGTGCTACTTCCGGTTACACGTTCCCGGTTACAGGTTGCAGGTTACAGGTTGCAGGTTACAGGTTTCATGTGACTGATCCTAATCTGCAACTTGAAACCTGCAACTTGAAACCTGTAACCTGTAACTTGAAACCTGCAACTTGAAACCTGTAACTTGAAACCTGTAACCGAAGGGGCGACACAATGGATGAAGAAAAGAAGAAACCGCAAGACCAGGAAACTCACCAGATCTCCAGAAGGGAGTTTGCCCTAGGCTCGGTGGCAATGCTGGGCAGCTATGCCCTGGCGGAAGCCGCAACCCTTCCACCTCTGTCGCCGGAAGCCCAGGCAATGAAGCTCGAAATATCCGACGAAATTAAAAGCTTTATGGAAGTCAGGCACATACTCGAGGATGACCTGAAGCGGGTCATCGATCACGCGGAGAAGACCGGTGAAAAGCTGTATCAGCCGGATAGCAGCATACTTTTATCCAAGCTGCGCGTGAAAGAGGTCTATTTCTACGCAGAGTACGCGCCCTGCGCAGGCGGCTATAAAATTTACGGAGCTTACAGCCACCGGTTCCTGATCGAGGGAGACCAGCCATGACGGAATGGTATTGCCATAAAGATAAAGTGAAAATGCTGTCTGCGGATGTCGCCATGAAGTACATGCAGCTGGTGCAAACTGTGCCCGGATTAAAATGTCCCGTATGCGGCGTGGCCTATCTCACCGAAGATGTCGTTATGACAACCGTGAAGGCGGCCGAAGACGCTCTCGAGGAGAAATAGCGGGCGCCTATGACGGAGTTGCCGGACCAAACCGCCAGTCTATGCCCCCATTGCCTGCGCCGCATTCCCGCTCGCAGAATCACTGAAAACGGCGCGGTGTATCTGGCAAAAAGCTGTCCGGAACACGGGGATCTGGAAAGAGTGCTGCTATGGAATAATTTTCCAAAGCCCTATCACGAGTGGACCCGATGCGTTCCACCCGCTGCGGCAGAGTCCACGGAGTGCCCTCGCAACTGCGGCCTGTGCCCCGACCACAAACAAAAAACGTGTACCGCCATCATCGAAGTAACCGCGGAGTGCAATCTCAGCTGCCCCGTTTGTTTTGCGGCAACAGGCACGGAGTCAAGACCGGCCCCCGATCGCAGTCAAATCACCCGGATGCTGGAGATGGTGCGCGATAGTGCCGGGCCGTGTCCGATTCAGATCAGCGGCGGCGAACCGACTATGAGACATGACCTGCCGGAGATTGTCGCGCTCGCGCAGTCCATGGGATTTGATCTCATACAGATTAATACCAACGGTATCCGGCTGGCGCAGGATGCAGCGTATGGACGTGCATTAGTGGATGCCGGCGCCACGGTCATGTATCTGCAATTCGACGGCGTCACCGGCTCTGTCTATGAGCAGATCCGCGGCGTGAATCTGCTGCCGCTCAAACTGAAAGCGATAGAAAACTGCGCCCAATGGAAAGTCGGCGTCATTCTGGTCCCCACGGTGGTGAAACACGTCAACGACGATCAGATAGGAACTATTATTCAATTCGCGAAGAAATGGATACCGACGGTCAAAGGAGTGCATTTCCAGCCGATGACCTATCTGGGCAGGTATCCTGCGGCGCCGCGGAACGAGGACCGGATTCTGCTATCGGACATCCTCGCCGCCATTGAGGATCAGACTCAGGGAGAATTGAAAGTTGAGAATCTGCTTCCCTCCGGCTGAGAGGCGTCCCACTGCTCCTTTTCGGCGCTCTCCGTGTTGAGAGAAGACGGCACCTTGATTCCAGCCACCAAATACGAAGGCAACCAGAAGGCCGCAGAGAATGCGCCGGCCAGAGCGCGGGAGTATGTTCGCCGGCATTGGAAATACAAAGAGCCCGCGGCCGCGTCTATGAGCCATTGCGGCGCAACGGCATCCGCGGGCAGGTCCGGCCCACCCGGCAATCTCTTTGATCGCATCCAGAGCCATACGCTGTGCATCTCGGGCATGGCATTTCAGGATGCGTGGAACATCGATCTCGAGCGACTGCAGCGCTGCTGCGTGCACGTGGCTACGGCGCAGGGAAAACTGATACCGTTCTGCAGCTATTACCTGACCGACAGCGGCGGCAGAAGAATGGTGGATTAAAATCTTCGGAGTGCGGCAGCTTGCTGCCGCTTTGGTCGTTTACGCGTTTCCGGTTCCCCGTTTTGAATACAGGATATCAGCGATGCGGGAAACTGGAAACGGCAAACCTCAAAAGCGGCAGCGAACAGCCGCACATCTCCGAAAGCGCCCTCTGGGCGCGGAATTGTGATCAATTGGAGAGAGGCTGAAGGATGCACCTGGAATCCTGGATTCATGCAGTCATCGACGCCAATTTGAAAAGCGACGAGGAATTTCGCCGTTTCGCGGGGAAAGACTTTCTTCGTTTTCCGACGCGCACCGACGTAGAGACCTATCAGCTTTATAGGCTTCGACAGACGATTCGCACCTGCCTGAAAGACAGCGCCTTTTACCGCGAGCTTTTTGGCAATGCGAGCGCATTGCCCGAAACAATTCGCGAACTGCGTGATTTTGCCGGACTGCCCTTCACCGAGCCGCGCCATTTATCCGAAAACCCCTATCGATTCCTGTGCACATCTCAAGCGCAGATTGCCAGACCGTATACCTTCATAACGTCCGGGACGACCGGGCCCAAAAAGAAAATTTTCTGGACTCAGAACGACCTGGACAGGATCACCGGCTTCATGGCCGCCGGGATAGGCACGGTTGCGAATCCTGGAGACAGCGTCCTGATTCTCCTGCCGGACGGCAAGCCTAACAGCCAGGCCGATCTGCTGCGTCAAGGCGTCCTGAAGCTGGGCGCGAAACCTTTTGTCGCCAATGCGGATTTGACCGCACCGGAGCTCCTGGAGGCTATTGAAGAGTCCCGGTGCAGAGTCATTTTCGGATACACGAGGAAAATTTTCCGGCTTTCGAAAGAGCTCGAGCGGCGGGAGAATTTGAGCGCCCGAGGGGTGGAGATTCTCTTTCTTGCCGCAGAATATCTTCCCGTCGCAATGCGGCAGGAACTGAAGCGCATCTGGAATTGCGATATTCGCACGCACTACGGTTTGACCGAAATGGGATTGGGCGTCGCAGTCGAATGTGAAGCGCAGGATGGCTTTCATTTCAATGAGGCGGATCTTGTGCTGGAAATCGTCCATCCGGAGACCGGCGCTCCGGTCCCCGCAGGCGAAGAGGGAGAGCTGGTCTTTACTACGCTCACGCGCGAAGCGATGCCCCTGATTCGCTACCGGACACACGATCTATCAAGGCTGATCAGCGAGCCCTGCACCTGCGGTGCGGCAAGCCTGCTAAAAATCGATACGGTCAAAAAACGCCTTGAGTCCATCGCAACCATCGGCGACAACGATGAAATATATCCGGCACTTTTTGATGACGTGCTGTTTGAAATTCCCGGCCTGGTGGACTATCAGGTGATCGCAAAAAAGGAAGGCGGCATGGACCGCCTGGACTTCAAGGTTGAAATGGCTCCGGATCAGACGGGAGGGATTTCGGAAATCAGAAGGAAGCTGTTGTCCTCTCCCATAATCGTAAAGAACCTGTCCGCTCAATATATGCTCGAACCCGGAATAGAGCTCGTGGCATGGGGCGGGCTTCAATCGGTCGGCCGCACCAAGAAAATGATCATAGACCACCGCTCCGAAATTTAACCATAAACCGGCAATCATGTGAGTCGGAACTGAAGAGGCTGTCTCAAAACTCGCCCATTGAGCGGGCTTACAGCCCTTTTCCTGGTTGTCGCTAAATTCCTAGGGCTTCGCCCTAGGCTGATATAGCGCGCGCCTTCGGCGCTTAAATTGCTGTAAATTTAGGATCTTAAAGCGCCGAAGGCGCGATCCATACCAGCCTGGGGCGAAGCCCCAGGAAAAAGTCGTAAAAGAAAATCAAGGGCTGAAGGCCCGCCCAATGCGAGTTTTGAGACAGCCTCTGAAGCCCCGACCCACATGTTCTTGTATATAGCTAGGCCGGTTTGAGGGCGCGGATGAAAGCGCTCATGAACTTGCCATCCATCTGTGCGCCAAACGATTCGACATCGACGCCCTTATCGATCAGAAACGATAGCGCATCCCGCGCGCTGTAGATTCGCGTGGGCTCGACTTCGACGCTCTCAAAACCTGCCGCCGTCAGCTTTTCGCGATATTCGTTTTCCTCCAGCGCGCCGGCAATGCACCCTACCCATAAGAGCACGCTTTGTCTTATTTCCGGCGGGATCCCTCCTTTAGTGACAACATCGGAAACGGCAAAACGCCCGCCTGGTTTCAAAACACGGAATGCTTCATGTAACACCTTATCTTTGTCGCCCGAAAGGTTGATCACACAATTGGAAATAATCACATCGACCGAGTTTTCGGGCAGGGGAATATTTTCTATTTCTCCTTTCAGAAACTCGACGTTCTCCACTCCCGCCTTCTGTTGATTCTGTCGCGCCAAGGCGAGCATTTCATCCGTCATATCCAGACCATAAGCTTTACCTCCGGGCCCGACTCGCCGGGCGGACAGCAGGACATCGATGCCTCCGCCGCTGCCAAGATCCAATACGGTTTCACCGGCCTTCAGCTCGGCAAGAGCGGTCGGATTTCCACATCCCAGAGAGGCCAGCACTGCCGCTTCCGGCAGTTCGCTCTTCTGCAGGCTGTCATACAAGCCTCCGGTGATCATATCGGTTGAGCAACAACTGGACGTACTGCTGCCGCAACAGGCGCTGCCTTCGCCGGAGATGACGCGCAACGCAGCCTCGCCGTATTTTTCCTTAACAACCTCTTTAACACCCATGACATCCTCCCAAATTGGACTATTTATATATATCTATTAATAGAAATATAAAGATCCGCAAGTGTTTTTTATGTTTTTTTTTAAAGCGAAACAGAGTCGACTCGGCTGCCGTAAATGCATACAGGTTTTGGTTTTTTGATTTGCTGCAGGACCCCATGAGGCTGCATTGGCAATAGGTGTTGACAATACCTCATGGTTTGCAGCAAATTGTAGATACCCGCTCGTGAGAGAAGGTCATAGATTGAGGTTGTCCATGGGTTGTTCCCCAAAAAGCGACATTCAAATTAAATACTAAGCGAAGGAGTCATCGTATGTCTGGAGGCAAGAAAGCTGAAAGCGAAGAAGCTGCTGCCAAAAAGAAATACTCGCGCCGAGATTTCTTAGTCACCGGCGGAACGGTCGTCGCGGTCGACGCGTTAATCGCGACCACGCCCGCGAAAGCCATTGCGGCCACTTCCCCATCCCCTGCCGCGGTCAAATACCCCGCGTCCCAAGGTTATCTAACGTATGACAGCAAGAAATGCATCGGATGCACGACGTGCATGCTTTCCTGCTCGCTGACCCATTATGGAGCCCAGAGCCTGTCGCTCGCGCGCATCCAGATTATGCAAGACTCCTTCGGCAAATTCCCCAATGACCTAGAGATGGCGCCGTGCAGACAGTGCGTGACTCCGCCTTGCGTCATCAATTGCCCGGTAGGCGCTGCGTATATCGACGAAAAGAACGGCAACGTTCGCAGGATCGATGCCAAGAAATGCATCGGCTGTAAGACCTGCCTAAAAATGTGTCCGCAGCAACCGCGCCGGACCGTCTGGGTCCCCGCCGCCGGAGGCAAGAAGGCCGTATCCTCCAAGTGCGACCTGTGCCTGGACACTCCCTACTGGAATGAGAAGGGCGGGCCTTTGGGCAAGCAGGCTTGTGTGGAAGCCTGCCCGATGAAGGCCATCAAGTTTGTCGCCGTAACTCCCAATCAGGAAGAGACGGACGGCTACGATGTCAATCTGCGAAACGAGCATTGGCTGAAACTTGGGTTGGTCGACGATAGCAGAGTAGTACCGCCTGGAATGGGCGGGGCGCCTAAATCCAAGCCAGCAGCGAAACCAAAGGAATAGGGAGGAGAAATTTATGCCAGGCGGATATACCGGTAAAATAGCAAGAGTCAATCTGACTACAAAGGAAATCAGCACTATCGACACGGCAAAATATGAAGAATTTGGTGGCGGCCACGGAATAGGCTCCGCCGTTTTCTTTGACTTGGTCGGCGATCAACTCCCGTTTCCGGCGTTCGATCCCAGGAATCTATCATCATGATGGCTTCGCCGTTTTCCGGCACATTCATGCCGGGCTCCGGGCGATGCGAAGTGCAGAGCCTGAGTCCTGGGCTTTATCCCATTGAATGGTTCGGGCACAGCAATTTCGGCGGCCGTTTCACCGCGCAATTAAAGTTTGCCGGCTGGGACGGCATTGTAGTCGAAGGAGCGTCCGACAAGCCTGTGTGGATCAACATCGTCAACGATCAAGTTAAGATCGAAGATGCTACCAATGGCATTTGGGGCATGGACACGTGGGATACGCAGCAGGAAATTTCCCGGCGCGTCGCCCCTGGCCTCAAGCAGGGCGAATGGGCCGAGCTTGCCAACAACTGTTTTACCACCCAGGTTCCAGCGGTCGTCTGCTGCGGCCCGGCGGGAGAAAGAAAGAGCCGCATCGCGTGCCTGCTGCATGGCCCTGGATCCCAGGCTGCCTTGTGCGGCTTTGGCGGCGTGTTCGGATCGAAGAAGCTCAAGGCGATCAGCGCGATCGGCAGCGGCGCACGTGCCCATTGCGGATCCCAAGGCGTTCATGGACGCCAGGCTCTGGTTCCGCCAGTTCCAGTGGGATGTGGATAATCCGCGCGAACCCGAAAAATTCGAAACGGGATACAGCCTGATCAACGGCTCGCCCAGCGGCGGCAATGTTTCCAACGGCGGCCCCTTCCGCGTGCCGGCCCGCGCGGCGGCCTGCGCATCCTGCCCGAGAGGCTGCAGAATGCGCTTGGCATCTGCCGACAGCAATGAATCGGTCTGTGCAGGCTCCATGTTTGCCAATATCGGCGGCGGCGGCATGTTCGGAGGCCCCGGCGAAGCCAGACCCGAACGCAATGCCCCAGGCACTCAGCCAGAAGCTGACCCGGCAAGCCAACGATCTGATGCATAAATATGGCTTGGGCCACTGGCAGTTGATGGCGACCCGCGGCTATATCGACTTTCTCACCCGAAAAGGAGTCATCGGCAAAGGGAAAGAAATCGATCCCGATCTGCCGCCATCCGGCACTTTCGCATATTACGAGGCGCTCTATCAGGAAGATCTCGTTGCGCGAGGGAGCTTTTGGCGAATGGGCCGCTGAAGCCGCCGCGAGAATGGCGGAAAAACTTGGACGCTATAAAGAAGATGTGTCCAACGGCGATCTGCGCCTGACCTATTGGGGAACCCAGGAACACTACTCCACGCAGGTTGAGGTGGAATGGGGCTACGGTTCTCTTCTTGGAGAACGCGACCTCATGCTGCACATGATGGCCAACTATCCTCTCCACTGGATGGCGCAATCAGGGAAACCCTATTTGACCGCTGAAGAAGCTTCCAAGCTTTATGCGGAGGCCATGGTGCCCTATAACGACGACCGGTTACCTGGTGGACTACGGCGAAGGGCCGACCGGAGTTTATTCCGATTCCAAAGTCAAACAGGTCGCGTGGGTCAAGCACTATGAGAAATTCTGGATCGGCGCCGGTGGTTTCTGCGGCTGGAGATGGCCGCAGTGCATCACCAACAACACTGCCGACCGGAGAGGTGCAACACCCCAGGCCGAAATCAAATTCTGGAATGCCGCGACCGGAAAGAATCTCACGTTTGCCGACTGCATGGAAACGGGCCACAAGATTTACACTCTTGACCGGGCCATCTGGAACTTGCAGGGCAGACACCGGGATCTGGAAGTCTTTCCGGATTATGTCTATGACAAACCGGCGGAGAGGCGGAAGCGAGCTTCCCATGGTCATCGATGGCCAGTGGAAATATGACGCCGGCAACAACAGGAAACTGGATCGGGCCAAGGTTGAAGACTTCAAGACCCGGTTCTACAAATTCGAAGGCTACAATCCCGACAATGGCTATCCGACTCGAGCAACCCTCGAAAAGATGGGCTTGAAGAAAGTCGCGGATGTAATGCAAAGCAAAGGCAAGTTGGGTTAGGTGAAATGTGCCCAGCGCGGCTTGAAGCCGCGCTGGGCGCAAATATCCGATCGTTGTCAGCACTCAGCTGTCGGCCTTCAGCTATCAGCAAAAAAGAATCCTTCAGTACTCTGCTCCTTTATCCATCTTTTTCTGAAAAAACCGCGCCTGGTTATAGTGTCCCCCCAAAACGAATTTCCAAAAAATAAGCTGCCTCGCCGGGCATCCGCTCATCTATCCAGATCGCCTCAACAACCGATGTAGCGATTGTCGAACGATTCAAAGCGCAAGGACTTTTATTTTAATGGACAGAGATGTACTATAATGTACAGAAATCTAAACTACTGGGGAGATCATGCATATGAAGGTAGTCAGTTTTACAGAGTTCAGGAAAAACGCCTCCGAGGTTATGAATCTCGTCGAAAAAGGAGCGATAATCCGTGTCACCCGCCACGGAAAAACAATCGCCAAAATTGTTCCTGAGGAATCTCACGAGCCTGAGCCCGCTTGGAAGCGCTCCGGCTTGCGGTTGGCGGTTAAGGGTGCGACGCTCAGCAAGGCTATCTTGGATGAGAGGAGGTCTTCCCGTTGAATGTCTTTTTTGACTCCTCCGCACTTGCCAAGCGATATGTCGAAGAGGCTGGAAGCGATCATGTGCAGGATATTTTGTCATCCGCCACTTCTCTGACTATCTCGGTGCTCTGTATTTCAGAAATTATTTCGGCTCTTTGCAGGCGGCGGCGCGAGCGGAAGCTTTCTCAACAACAATATATGTCGGCGAAGCAAGCACTATTCGCGGACATCGAAGATATGAGTGTTGTCAATTTAACGGATCAGGTCATTATACGGGCCGTTGAAATTCTCGAGAAATGGCCGCTGCGGTCTTCCGATTCAATCCATGTGGCATCTGCAGCGGAGTGGTCAGCCCAGTTATTCGTCTCCGCGGACGAAAGGCAGTGTGCAGCCGCCCGGGCACACGGGCTTCAGGTGGAGGAGTTGCCATCCTAAAAACCGCACCTGGTTATACTGTCCCTCGCCCGGTCAGGAGATCCAAATGGCAAGGGCTTGCCACAATGGCCGGCTTTCAGCGAGAATCAGCACAACGCCATGTATTTTGGCGCGGATTCGGCCGGCGCAAAGACTCTGCCGAATCTCGAAAAATTAAGAGCCTTCGATCCCTACTATGCGCGACGCCGCATGGAGGCTAAGATCAAAGCCGCCAATTCCAATAATTAAGATCGGAATTGCAGCCGAAAAATAGGTTTTCCACAAGGATTCGGGGACGAAAACCAAAAGACAAAATCAGATACCGATTCCGACCCCGACCCCAAGCCTGTCCAAATTAGGGTTTGCAGCCTACTCTGCCCTCTGTGCGGACGGCTCTCCAGAGCCGTCCGACCTCCTAATCACCCACATCGGACGGGTCTGGAGACCCGTCCGCACAAATACTGTTTTCAATAGTCTGACCATCGACCTGATGTCATCTTTGAGCGTTTACGCCAGCCAAACTCAACAAAATCAACACGCAATCATCAGCGAATCGGCTAATTTGGACAGCACTAACCCCGACCCCGAATTTCCTGAAAGCTGACGGCTGATAGCTGATAGCGGAAAGCCGTTACCAGGCGTACGCCTCCGGCGCTTCTCCTCCGGGGCCCGGCCAAATCTCATCTAATTTCTTAAGCGTTTCCTCCGAAAGCTTCAACTCGAGTGCGTGGGCGGCGCCCGTCAATTGCTCTATAGTGCGCGGCCCGATGATCGGCGATGTAACCGCAGGATTATGAAGCAGCCATGCCAAAGCCACATCCCCCGGTCTCTCGCCGATTTCCTGGCATAGCGGTTCATATTTCTCCAGTTTGCCGTAGTGTTTCTCAATCAGCTTCCCTGTTCGATCTTCGCTTCTGCGGCCTTCTTTAGCCTTCTCCAGGGCACCGCTCAATAAGCCGCCTTCCAGCGGACTCCACGGCATCAAACCCAGCCCATATTCCCGGCAGGCCGGGATGACTTCCAGTTCGACGGTGCGCGTGGCCAGGTTATAGAGGCTTTGTTCTGAAACCAGTCCCATGAAGCAGCGCTTCTGCGCCTCACTTTGGGCCCGGGCGATGTGCCATCCGGCAAAGTTGCTGCTGCCCGCATACAGAATCTTCCCTTCCCTCACCAGCTGTTCCATCGCCTGCCAGATTTCCTCCCACGGAGTGCTGCGGTCGATGTGATGCATCTGATACAGATCGATATGGTCGGTCTGGAGGCGCCGCAGGCTGTCGTCGCATGCTTTGCGAATATGGTATGCGGAGAGGTTCAGATCATTCGGACCTTCTCCCATTTTGTTGAAGACCTTGGTGGCCAGAACTATCTTATCGCGCCGGCCATTGCCCTGTGCCAGCCAGCGCCCGATGATCTGTTCCGTGACTCCTTCGCCCAGTTTCCAACCGTATACATTGGCGGTATCGAAAAAATTGATCCCTATTTCCACTGCTTTATCCATCAATACAAAGCTGTCCTGCTCCGACGTATGCCATCCGAAATTCATGGTGCCGAGGCACAAACGGCTGACCTTTAAACCGGACCGGCCTAAATTTCTGTATTCCATAAGTCTCCCTTGAATTCCTGATTCCGGATTCCGGATTCCAGAATTCTGATTGTACTCGGACCTAGAATAACCTATAAGAGGTCCAAGCAACCAACAGTTTCATGGGATTAACCGGACGGATACGGGGGAACGGATATGACACCAGCCAAACCGTGGGCAGAAATGACGTGGCAGGAAAAGCGCGAGGAGAGGTTCAAGAATTGGCTTGCGGCGCCGGGCGTGAAATTCGTCAGCGCCGAAGCGGAGAAACTTCACAAGGAGCGAGTGACCCGGTTCATCAAGGCAATAAAAATGGAAGAGCCGGACCGTGTGCCGGCGATGCTGCCTGTCGGCAGCTTCCCCGCCTATTACGCCGGAACGACGTTCTACAACATCATGTATGACTACAGCGAACTGAAGCGAGCGTGGATCACGTTCATGGATGACTTTGGCGACATGGACACTTTTATGGGCCCCGGCCTGATCCCGTCGGGCAGAATCATGGACGCGCTGGATGTCAAAATCATGAAATGGCCCGGCCATGGCCTGGGGAAAGACGTCACGATGCAGCAGATCGTTGAAGCCGAATACATGAAGGCCGACGAATACGATTGGCTGATGATGGATCCCACAGACTACAACCTTCGAGTAACCCTGCCGCGCAGCGCAGGTCTTTTTGAACCGTTCAAGAACCTGCCGCCTTTACGCATGCTCTTTGGCGGAGCCAGTTGGGTCGGCCTTCTGGCAAATCCGGAAATCAGAAAAGTTTTCCAAACACTGATGGATCTGTCCGGTGAGTTCATGCAGCACCAGGCGGCCATCATGGAAGTAGGCAAAGTCGCCGCGGAGCGCGGCTATCCATCCTTTTTCGGCGGCGTGATGGCGCAGGCGCCTTACGACTATTTTGCCGACATGATGCGCGGCACCCGCGGCATCACATTGGATTTATATCGTCAGCCGGAAAAACTGCTGGAAGCGATTGATGTCCAATTGGATCTTACAATCAAAACAACCATCAAAAACTTCCCCATGACGAACTGCCCCGTATGCATGATGCCCCTGCACAAAGGGGACGACACGTTCATGTCGGACAAGCAGTTCGACCAATTCTACTGGCCTTCGCTGCAGAAACTCTTCATGGCCATGATTGACGAAGGTCTTGTGCCTTTCCCGTTTGCCGAAGGCATCTACAACAGCCGGTTGAAGCTGATCACCGACACGCCCAAGAGCAGCGTGGTCTGGTACTTTGATAAGACGGATATGGCGCAGGCAAAGAAGGTATTGGGCAATGTTGCCTGCATCGTCGGCAATGTGCCTTCATCGATCGTGATGACCGGCACAAGCACGCAGGTCAAAGAAAACTGCCGAAAGCTGATCGAGGACTGCGCTCCCGGCGGCGGCTACATTCTGGCCGGCGGCGCCAGCATCGACAAAGGAGATGTGGCCAATCTGCGGGCTATGATGGAAGCCGTCTACGAATACGGCATGTATAAAAAGTAATCCCGCGTAAACCAAGGCCAACCGAACCTTCGGGGTCGGGGTCGCAAAGCCTTTATAGCAGCGAAAGCATTGTTATATCGCTTTTTCAAATACCGATACCGATTCCGACCCCGAAAATATTTGGCGTTTGCCGTGAAATATTTCTGCATCAAAAGTCAGAGGCTGCGAGTGTGGATACGAAGCGCGGCGCTTATGTTTTATATTTTGATATAAAACTGCCGCTGACTCTGCAGGTGGGATCTTTGGGATCGAGCGTCTTCCCCGCCGGGCGTTACGCCTATGTCGGCAGCGCGCGCAGAGGCATTGCCGCTCGAGTCTTGCGTCACAAACGCCTGGCCCTGCAAAAAGAGGGAAAGCTGCATTGGCATATCGATTACCTGCTGATCCATCGGCACACGGAATTGGCAGGCGAAACAGTACTGGAAAACGAAATCGAATGCACGATATCCAAACGCATTGCCACGATGAGTGGCGTTACCGTGCCGGTGCCCGGCTTTGGCTCCTCGGACTGCCGCGCGAAGTGCGAAGCGCACCTTTACCTCTTGCCTTCAGATAAACCTCGGGATCTCCAAAGAGGCAAAAGCTAAAACATGTGGGTCGGGGCTTCAGAGGCTGTCTCAAAACTCGCCCATTGAGCGGGCTTACAGCCCTTTTCCTGGTTGTCGCTAAATTCCTAGGGCTTCGCCCTAGGCTGATATAGCGCGCGCCTTCGGCGCTTAAATTGCTGTAAATTTAGGATCTTAAAGCGCCGAAGGCGCGATCCATACCAGCCTGGGGCGAAGCCCCAGGAAAAAGTCGTAAAAGAAAATCAAGGGCTGAAGGCCCGCCCAATGCGAGTTTTGAGACAGCCTCTTCAGCCAGATCGAAGTCCAAGTCCAGGCTTTTAGCCGCTTCGTATTTAGACAGGCTTAGTCTTAATCCCAGATGCTTTAGAGATTCTGGCTGGCTGGAATGCATCTAAGCTGAAGCCCCGACCTACATGTTTGGTTTTATTCCTGCAGTGGACTCATCAATCCGGTGTTACCGTCTTCTGACTCCCGACTCCTGAATTCTGTCTTCTTATTCCACCAGCTTCAGCGCATCTGTGCGTGGCGCATTCCGCTCGTTGTCCCAGTAGGGAGAAAGCTTGCGCAGGTTCGCCACAATTTGAGGGAACACTTCAATAATCGTGTCGATATCCTCTTCCGTATTGTACCGGCTCAAGCTAAACCGCACGGAACCGTGGACAGCCGTGAATGGCACCTTCATCGCCCTCAGAACGTGAGACGGCTCAAGAGACCCGGAAGTGCATGCGGAACCGCTCGACGCGCAAATTCCGTAGGAGCTCAGCTGAAACAGCATGCCTTCTCCCTCGATGTAGTGGAATGAGATATTGAGCGTGTTCTGGAGCCTGGTTGCGCCTTTGCCGTTGACCTGAACAGAAGGAATCTTCTCACTCAGCGTTTTTTCCAGCCGGTCGCGCAGCTTTTCGATCTGAGCTTCATCCTTTTCCCGATTTTCCGTTGCGAGCGACAGGGCCTTTGCCAAGCCAATAATGTAGGGCACGTTTTCGGTTCCTGCCCGGCGGCCTTCCTCCTGGTGCCCTCCCAGCATGAAAGGTCTGCAGCGGGTTCCGCGGCGCATAAAGAGCACGCCCACTCCCTTGGGCGCGTGCAGTTTATGCCCGGAGAAGGAAAGCAGGTCCACATAGGGAAGCCCCTGCACAAGATCAATGGGGAGTTTCCCCACCGTCTGAGTCGCATCCGTATGGAACACGATGGCAGGGTCGGTTTGTTTGGTGACGCGGGACAGCTGATCGATCGGAAAGATGACGCCGGTTTCATTGTTGGCGTGCATGATGGAAACGAGCAGCGTGCTGGGCGAGAGCGCCTGGATAAATTCCCGCACATCCAGCTTGCCATCGCGATCGACGCCGATATAGGTCACCTTATATCCGTTGCGTTCGAGTTCCTTGCAGACTTCGAGCACGGCAGGGTGTTCAACCGTAGTCGTGATGATATGCCGCCGGTTCGGGTTCCCATGTGCAGCCCCGATAATAGCAGTGTTATTGCTCTCCGTGGCGGAGCCGGTGAAGAGGATTTCCTTTGGATCGACGTGTCCGAGGCAATCCGCGATGGTCTTGCGCGCTTCGGCGATCGCGTGCCCGGTCTGCCGGGCCGGTTCATACATGGAACTCGGATTAAAGTAATCTTCCGTGAAATAGGGCTTCATCGCCTCGTAGACTTCAGGGGCGACACGCGTGGTTGCGTTGTTGTCTGTATAGATGATTTTCATAGAAGCGCTTACACCTCGATGACGCGAATGCGCTCGTCAACCTGATCCTTTAAAATTCGCTCGACCATCATTTTCAGAGTCTGGCTTGCGCCCGCACATCCAGAGCATGCACCTTTCAGGCCGCAATAGACAATGGTTCCCTTAATGTCCATGATCTCGACGTCCCCGCCATCCATGCGCAGCGAGGGCCGTATGAATTCTTCAAGAACTTTTTCGACTTTCTTGGCAAACTGAAAAGGAGAAAATTCGGTTACTTCCCCGGATTCCGCAGGCAGGATCGGCAATGAAACCAGGCTGGGATTTGCTGCCGGCTGTCCGCCCCATACCTGATCCAGGATATCCTGAAGCCCGCCTGGGACATGATGGCAGGAAGTGCAGCCCCCGCCCGCCTTGATGGCGTTGGTAATTTGGGGAATAGTCCGGAGGTTGAGTTCCCGGATCTTGCGCTTGAGATACGGCTCGGTGATTGAGAAGCATTTGCAGACAATTCTTCCCTCTTCGCTTTCCTGGTCGTGAATATCCACACCCAATTTTTTCAGATCCACGCCCCGGCGCTGCGCCCAATTGAATACGGCAGCTTCCAGCGCCTCTGCGCCCATCACGGAGCAATGGATCTTCTGCTCCGGCAATCCGTCCAGGTATTCGACAATATCGCTGTTCTGGATTTTAAGTGCGGCGATGGGGGTATAGCCCCCACGTTCTATGATTTCGCACACCGCTTCAGAGGATGCGATGGCCGACGTGCAGCCGAATGTAAGGTACTTTGCCTCTGTGATAATATCCTGGGTAGGATCGGAAGGATGGCGCTTGACGCGAAAAGTAAAGCGCATGGAATCTCCGCATACGATCGAGCCATGCTCTCCCATGCCATCCGGATTTTCAATTTCCCCCAGATGCGTACCGGGCTTGCCATGAATAGCATTCATAAACAACTCTTTTGTTTTTTCGCTATATTCCCAACCCATGTTGCAGCTCCAAAGATAATGTGCGAAACCATACCCGGCCAGACAGAGTATTTTTCCATCCCCGCCGCGCTTTGACGACGGGGATAATATAACTCCTCCAGGCAACATGAGCAAATAGAGATACTTTAAGCAGCCTTTTTCCTGAACAGCGTGTGCACCAAATCGTCAAGGAGTGCGTAGACCACCGGGACTGCAATCAGAGTCAGGATAGTGGAAGTAATCAGTCCGCCGATCACGGCCCGCGCCATCGGGGCGCGAAGCTCGGATCCCGCACCGATTTCGAAGGCCAGCGGGAGCATGCCGAATATCATTGCCATGGTAGTCATGACGATCGGACGAAATCGTGTCCGCCCCGCTTCCACCAAAGCGGCGGTGCGCTCTTTCCCTTCAAGTCGCAGCCTCTTGGTGTAATCGATCAGCAGAATCGCATTTTTCGTCACTAGTCCCATGAGAAGAATCAGGCCGATCATTGACATGATATTCAAAGTATCGCCGGTAAATAGCATCAGGCCGGCAACTCCTATCAGGGAAAGAGGCAGAGAGAGCATGATGGCCAGGGGGTGTGTAAAGCTGCCGAACTGGGAAGCCAGGATCAGATATATAAACACTATCGCCAGGATCAGCGCTTCGTATATGTAGTCGAAGGTTTCATTCATTTCCTCCGATTCCCCGGTAAACAAAACGGAATATCCGGGCGGCAGTTTCATCGCTTCAATGGCATCATGCATGTCGTTCTCGACATTTCCCATGGGCCGGCCGGCAGTATTGGCAAAGATGCGCACTTCGCGCATGAGATCGTAATGGCGGATCTGGGACGAGCTTGATGCCCGGCTAAAGCCGGCAACTTGTCCGATCGGGATCAGCAGATCGCCGCCCGCGGAGTTCTTCTTGGAACTCAGCAGGTCGATGTCCTGAAGAGCGTCCACCGACCGCCGCTGCTGTTCCGCCAGTCGAACCCTTACGTCGTACGCATCGCCATCCTCGTCTTCGTACTGTGTCGCCACTTCTCCGTTAAGAAGCGTGCGCATGGTCATGGCAAGCAATTGGAGATTGATGCCGAGATCGGATGCCAGCTTGCGATCGATGCGCACCCTGATTTCGGGATTATCCCGGTCCAGGCTCCGGTCGATGTCCACGGCGCCAGGAACGCGCCGGATCACTTCCATGATTTTTGCCGAAAGCGGGTCCAGCGCCTGCACATCCGGCCCTTGAACACTCAGCTGCAGCGGCCTGGCATCTCCCATATCCGCTACGTCCTCAAGACTGATAATGGCGCCGCCAAACCCTGCCAGTTCAGCGCGCAGTTGCCCGCGCAACGCCGCGTCAGACAACGGCCGCTGCTTTTTTAGCTTTGAGCTTGACGTAGACAGCACCTTCATTGATTGCCGCGCTGGATCCGGCGCCGATGGTCGTGAATGCGTACGCCACACCCGGCTTGCTCCTGATCCGTCGGACGATTTCGTTGGAGATCTCCTCCGTCTGCGCCAAGGTGCTTCCGGGAGAGGCTTTAAAGCTTACCTGAAATTCTCCACGATCGTACGACGGCATGAACTCCTGGCCGAGTTTGTTAAAAATGAAGAGACCGCCCGCGAACAGCAGCAAAGAAACGATCATGATCCAGGCGCGGTGCTTTAGCGAGAAGCGGATGGATTTCTCATATACATTGCGCAGATCCATAAAGCGTGTGTCGAACGCTTCCAGCAGGCGTGCCAGCCCGCGCCGGCGCGCATTGGTTTCGACGGCCGGATCATACCAGCGCGACGACAGCATGGGATCGAGCGTGAAGGAGACAAACAGTGAGACCAGGACGGCGAAAGCGATTGTAATCCCGAACTCAAAAAAGAAGCGCCCGACCAGACCTTTCATAAAGGCAATCGGCACAAATACCGCGATGATCGAAAACGTCGTCGCCATAACGGCAAGCCCGATTTCAGACGTTCCCATGCGCGCCGCTTCATAGTGATCCCGGCCGAACTGCATATGCCGCACAATGTTTTCGCGGACGACGATGGCATCATCGATCAGCAGGCCCACGGAAAGAGACAATCCCATCAGCGTCAGGATATTAAGCGAAAACCCCATAATCCGCATGATGATGAATGCGGAAATAATGGAAACCGGCAGGGTCAACCCGGTGATCACGGTGCTGCGCCAGCTGTTGAGGAACAGAAAGACAATGAACACCGTGAAGATCGCACCGAGGATGAGTGTGGTTTTCACATCATCGACGGCTTCCCGAATAAATTCAGACGCATCCCGGACGACGGCCAGACGCGTCTGCCCCGGCAGTTCCCCGTTCAGTGCCGGCAGAGCGTCCTTCACCGCTTCGGCGACATCGACCGTATTGCTTCCCGATTGCTTCCGGATTTCCACAGCCAGCGCCCTTTGACCATTGATGAGCGCCAGCGTGCGCTGTTCTTCATACCCGTCTTCAATCCGCGCAATCTCGCTGAAGTGCACCGGAACGCCACGAATGGTTTTCACGATCAGGTCCTGAAACATCCGGGGATCCGCAACTTTTCCCTCAACCCGGACCAGTTCCTCGATCGCTCCTCCGCGTACCTTTCCCGCAGGGACTTCGATGTTTTCCTGGCCGAGAGCTAGTACGGCTTCAGGAACAGTCAGTTTGTAGGCCTTCATGCGTTCCGGATCCAGATAGACCTGAATTTCACGCCGCTGGCCTCCGACGATTTTAAGAGAGCCGACGCCCTCGATGTTTTCCAGCCGCTTTCGGATCACCTTTTCCGTGAGGGATGTCAACTCCTTGGGCGAGAGACTGGGAGACGTAACGGAAAGTGAAATGATAGGCATGTCGGCCGGATCCAGCCGCTCGATAACAGGTTCTTCCACTCCGGCGGGGAAATCACGGCGCAGCGCACTCACCTTGCTGCGCACATCCTGCGCCGCCGTGTGGATATTGGTCCCCAGCTCAAATTCTGTGACAACGATTGAAATCCCTTCCGTCGTCGTGGAAGAAATGTGCTTCACGCCCTCGATGGGATTGACGGCTTCTTCAATGCGTTTCGTAACTTCCGTCTCAACGGTTTCAGGCGCCACTCCGGGATACAGGGTCTGCACTGTAACGACCGGCATATCTATGTTCGGGAAAAGATCAATGGACAGTTCCCTGTAGGAGAAAATTCCCAACACCACCAAAGCGACCATCATCATGGTGGCGAAGACCGGTTGCTTTACGGAGAGATCGGATAAAATCATAGTCCAATTCCTTTAACCTTATTTCCTAGGGACTCGTACCGCCTAAAGCCGATGCTGCAAGGCCAAGTTAGAGGAGCAGCTGTCGCTACCCTGTAAAAACGCAAATATGCACCCTGAAAGGGCAGCACAGTCTGCCTGCATCGCCCTTTCAGGGTATGCATTCTATCCGTAACCCGGGTTTCAGCCTCGAATGCGCTGGTTCAACCCTGGAACCTTGCTGCATCGACCCTCGAAACATTCATTGTCCTTGCCCTCGTTCCAGGATTTACCCTAATGAAGTTATTGCGAACACGCCGAACCGGAGTTCCTTCTTTTAAAGAGGGGCCGATCTCAGTGATCACCAAGTCCCCTTCCTGAAGGCCCTGCCGAACCAAAACCGAATCCAGCTGGTTGTCGCCGATATGTATCTCGACGCGGTGTGCTTTGCCGTCTTTAATAATGTAGGCTCCCGCAGTTCCCGATCCTTCTTTTTCCGGGATCAAGGAATCACGAGGAATCACAAGAGCCCGCAGCTCCCTGCCGGTTATGATCTCGCCTTCGGCATACATGCCGCTGCGCAGGTCTCCTCTGGGATTGGCAATCTTCAATTGCACCATTACCGAACGGTTTTCGGATTCGACCTCGGGATTGATTGCGGAAACGGTTCCTTCAAAGCGGCGCTCGCCCCAAGTGGGAGTCTGAAATGTCGCACGCTGCCCCAGGCGGATGCTTGCCAGCTGATACGAAGGGACAACGCACTCCAATTCCAGCTGGCTGTTGTCCACAAGGGTGATCAGGGCGACTCCGGGAGTCAGCAACGAACCTTTGTCAAAATATTTTTTCTGAACATGTCCTTCAGCCGGGGCATAGATCCTGCAATCCTTCAATGTCTTCTCCGCGATGGCGAGAGCCGCCCGGGCTTGCCCGCACTGTGCTTCGGCCAAGCGAACCTGACTTTCGGCTTCCTTGATGCCGGTGAGGGCAGACTGGTGATCTTTTTGAGTGATGCCGCCGCTGCGCAACAGATTGTCGGCTCGTTCCTTTTCGGTCTTTGCGTGCTCCGCTGAGACCTGGGCGCGCTCCAATCCCGCTTCAGCCACTCGAAGTGCCGCGGCTGTCTGATCATACGAAAGCCGGTAATTGACCGGATCGATCTCCGCAAGGAGCTGGTCCTTGCGCACAAAATCCCCTTCCCTGAAGTAGACGGCGAGCAAACGTCCGCCGACTTCCGGCTTGATATCCACGGTCGACAGCGTGCGAAGATTTCCCGTGATTGGCGTCGCCGCAATCCACTCCCGCCGCGTCAGTGGGATCGCTTTCACCACCAGCTCCGCAGAAATGCCTGCTGCCGGAAGGGCGCTGTTTTCCTCTTTTATTTTTTTACAGTCCCACTGGCTTCCTGCGGCGAGGATAAGAGCCAATATCCAGATAATTCGTGATGATTGATGCATCACCGGTCCACCTCCATGTCCAGTATCGGACTGCCCGAAGCCAGTCGAAGCCGCGCTTTTGCCATTTCGTACTGATAGATAGAGATGATCTGCGTGTTGCGGGCTTCGACCAGAGCCGTTTGAGAATCGGTTACATCCAGAGTTGTTGCCGCGCCGTACCGGTAATTTGCCTGCATCAGCGTGAGCACCTTTTCAGCCTGCTGCACGCTCAGCTGCGCCGCGGCAATCGCCTTGGCGGATGATTGCATGTCATCGTACGCCTGCTTGACTTCAAGCCGGCATTCATTTTCAAGCTGCGCCAGCCTTTGCTCTGCGGCACGAAGCCGCGCCTGCGCCTGCATCATCAAACCAGCTTTCCGCCCGCTGTCGTACACAGGCAGCTTGAAATTTAGCGTCAGATTCCAGCGCTGATAATCGCTTTGGACCAGGTTTTGGAACTCGCGTACGGCCCATCCATAGTGAGCTTCCATGTCCACGGTCAATTTGTTTTGGGCATTGGCCAGTGAAACGGTTAGCCTCGCCTGCTGCACCTGTCTCCGTGCGGCCTGCAACTCGGGACGCAAGTCGAGCGTTCGCCGCTGGATCTCTTCAAGGATTCCCGCATCCCAGGGCCTGAATTCAAGACTGCCTTCAATCTTAGTGGGCGCTTCCAGATCCGCCATGATGAGGTCGTTGATCGCCGCACGGGCGAAACGCACACGGTTCTCCGCGCGTATCAATTCCGGCTCCATGTTCGCGACATTGACTTCCGATCTCAAAACGTCGATTTCCGTGGCGACGCCACTGCTGAAACGCACCTTCGCCTGTTCCAGGTGTTGGACACTCTGTTGCCGCGTTTCCCTAACGACATCGCGGTTGGCTTCCATCAGCAGCAGGTTCTTAAACGCCTGCAAAACCTTGAATGTCAGATGTTGTCGCACGGATTCACTCGCCGCGCCTTTTTCCGCCAGGCTCTCTTCCGCCAGTTTCAAGGCCGTGCGCACCTTGCCGGCATTATAGATGGGCTGCTTCACGTCGATCCCTATATCGAATATATTGTTGGGCACTGGCACCAGCGCATCCTTGAATTCCGGCGGCACATTGTCAAAACTAGAGCTATTGAGGATGCTGGGATCACGCATCCGAAGACCGTATCCTTGAAAAGTAACCTGAGGAAAAGCTCCGGAACGAACTTCCTTGATCGTGCCCTTCAATTCCTCCTGCTCCTCCAAGGCAACCAGCATTTGAGGATTACGGCTGAGCGCGAGCGCCACGGCCGCCTCGATAGAAAGCGGTGCGTCCGCATCCTGTGCCATGCCGGCAAGAAGGCTGCACATTAGGGCCGCCAGCACCGAGAGGACTCTAATTCTCTTCATGAACGGCCTCCTTTAACTTTACCGATCGGTTTAACTGGTGCGCCCGGCGAGGAAAACGGCATCAGCAGATCCACCAGCGTCTCCGCAGTACGCCGCGACAACGTCGGCCGCCCCGTAAAGAAATATTCCAGGATCCGAATAAGCATGACTCCCATCAGGGCGCTGGAGATCAATTCCGGATTCGACGATCGCATTTTCGGCGTGTTTTCCTGAATAAAAAAAGCAATCATCTCGCGCTCGCGTTTGAATTCCTCCACATAGTTAAAGCGCGGATATTCCCCCTCAGGAGAGAACATGCTCCGGAAAATAAGCCTGACGCTATTGGGGTCTTTCCGGCAGTTGCGGAATTCCGAAGACACGTAAAGGATCAGCCGATCTCGCAACGACCCTCGATACTTCGAAAGCTTCAGAAGGTTTTTTCGCGTCTGGTTGAAAAGATCCAGCATCAATTCCTGATACAGATGCTCTTTGCTGCGGAAATGATAGTAGAGCACCGGCTTTGTTACTCCCGCAGCCCTGCAAATTTCACGGATGGAGCTTGCCGCATAGCCTTTTAAAGCAAAAAGCTCCATTGCCGCATTTATAATTGTGTTTCGGGTGCCTTTCATAGAGGGCTATTACTATACCGATCGGTATAGTAATGTCAACCATAATTCCGGATTCCAGATTGGGCAATTATCTGTGTGGGTCGGGGCTTCCCGGGAGTACCGGTGTCCCGGCTAATGTCGCATATTTTTTTCGGGGCGAAGCTTTCGGAGTGCGGCAGCTCGCTGCCGCTTTTGATTAAGAGGCGAAAAACAGAGATTTTGATTGTTTTATAAAAGCGGCAGCAAGCTGCCGCACTCCGAAAGCCGGGAGGATTTGAGTCCTTGAGTGAACCGCAGGGTTCACTCAAGGGCTCGAAGGATCAGAGGATGCGCGACAGGCTATTTCTGTTCGGGCGGAAATACGCTGATTTCGACGCGCCGGTTGAGCGCCTGGTTGTTCGGATCGCTTGCATCGGCGGGCATCTCCCAGCCTTTGCCTTGAATGCTGAACTTGTTTGGATCAAATTTGAATTTTTCGACCAGCGCGCGGCGGATCGCATCCGCCCGAGCCGTGCTCAACTCCCGCACAGCCTGGACCGGGACGCGGCCTTTCATGCTTGAATCGGTGTGCCCTTCAATCAGGATGACCGCGCGCGCGAACTGCCCGGAAAGGCGCGCCACCTGTTCCAGCGTGGCATCGACATTGGGATCATAGAGCTTTCCGGAGATCGCATTTCCATATTCGTCCCGGGCCGGCTCATACGGATTCGCCGAATTGGGGAAAAAGTTGATCCGGATGGTCTGGGTAAGAATCGGGGATTCCGCCGGCACCTTACGGAAGCTGGACGGAGTAAAGGCCGCAATGCTTTCGTCCTTCTGGTTGGCAAATGCGCCGCTTTTCTGCAATTTCTGCAGAACGGAAAAGTCCATCACCTGATCGAACGGAACCGGCGCATCGATCCGCCCCAGCTCCCGATAAATATAACTTGCGTTTTTCCACGTACGCTCAAAATTTGTTGGATTAGAGGCATTTAGAAAGAACTGGATGTTTTCGGCGAAATTCGTGGGGTGCGCATCGTTGCGCATAGCCATAACTTCATCGGGTTTCATCCCGAAAGCATCCGCCATCCACTTTGAGGCCTGCTCCGGGCTCTGCTTAACCGCATCCATGCCCTCGAAGATTCCCGAGATCAATCCTTCCACAATTTCAGGATGATCCCGCGCGAAGTCCGCGCGCACGGCATACACATCCGCGATAAGCTTGTTGGCATCGCTGGTGCTCGAAAGCACTCGAGTCCCCGCCACCCGCTCCGGAATCCGGTAAATATCGGGAGCCCAGGAGACACAGGCATCGACGCGCTTGTCCGCGACAAATGCTGCGGCCGCTTCAAATGCGGTGGCCGTATACTTGACTTTCAGATCCGAGGGCCGAAGCCCGGCAGATAAAAGGAGCGAGGTAAGATAATATTCGCTGGGTGAATTCTGCGCCAGCGTCACGGTTTTGTTGCGCAGGTCTCCGGCCGATTTAATCGAGCTTCGGACCACGATGCCATCTCCCCCGCTGGACCAGTCAATCTGCTGCATGATGCGCGGCGCCGTCCGCGAATCCTTTATCAACTCCGGAGCCAGAAGAACCATCATGTCGGCCGTTCCCCAGAGCGTGTGCACCTCCCCGGCCGCAAAGGCATCGCGGGCGGCGACAGGATCATCCATCAACACCATATCCACGCGGAAGCCGTGTTTTTTAAAAAATATACTATCCGTATTCGGCTTGGTGCCGCGATTGGCGGCTATGACCGGAAGCCATCCGGCCCAGACGTTATAGCTGAACCTCAGGATTTTTTCTTTGGCGTCCCACCGATACTGGCTGACACCCTTTACCGCCGGCAGCTTATCGGCAGGGACATATTTATACTCTTTAACGGTAGTGACGCCGGTAGTATCGGGAGCTTCCGTTTCCTGAACTTCCCCGGAACCTCCTCCCTGAAAAATCTTGCCGCCGGGACTCCGTTTCATGACCAGGTACGATCCAAAACCGATCAAACCAACAATCAATGCGATGGAAATCAGTTTACCTAATACCGTCAGACGTGCAGGCTGGTCCGTCATAGTTCCCCCTTTTGGAATTACGAATTACGAATGACGAATTACGAATTGAAACATACATCGTGGTTTTCGGCGAAATGAGGTCAGCAATGAATTACAAATTCCGAAATAGAAGTGGATATCCTCTCCTCTATGCCGCGCAAGTTTCAACAAACGCCCGGGTATGTTTAAATTCGTCATTCGTAATTCGTAATTCGTCATTGTTTCGGTCCTATTTCTTTTGATGCTTCCGGCGTTTCTGCGGCGGCAGGCGTTTGAATGCCCTGGCTTGCGAGAAAATCCGCCAGCGCTGCCTGCTCCAGTGCTTTGCGCTCGTTTTCTTTTTCAGCAACGGCATCCAGGTTGACAAGGTCTTTGGCTACTCTCGCTTTTCCAGCCGACTGTTCGTAGCGCTTCGCCAGGATGTCTTCGACTGTCTTCATTGTGTCGCCCAGGTCCCCCACCTTGAAGGCGGCACTTCCCAATGCGGCAGCGGCTTCAGCCTGGGCTTCCTTGATTTTGACCTGTGAAAGCTGCTTTTCCAGTTTGTGGACCTTGTCCTCAAATTCTTTCTGAGCAAGTTTTGCCTGGCGCAGGTTAGCCTGATACGCCTCTTCGGTTTCCGCCAATTCCTGCGTGTCCGTGTTCAGATCTCCCTTTAGTTCCTGGAGCTCACGGGCAAGACTGCCGGCCAGTTCGAGATTTCCCGCGCTATGATTCGCGAGGATGCGGCGTTCAAGTTCCTGGGCTCGAACGGTCCTGGATTTGACCTGCGTCTTAAGCCTTTCGGCGATGCCGGCCATACGAGCCAAAGCCATATTGTATTGAGCCATCTTGTCCCGGAATTCCTGGCGTGCAGCTTCCATGAGCGCCTCGGGATTTCGCTCTTCGATGCCGCTGATGAAAAGTCCCAAGAAACCGCGAAACAGCCTTCCCAACCGAGCTATGACCGCCATTATGTGCACCCCTTTCCGTTCTAAATACGTTTACCGCCGCAAATATGTTCAGAACCGTCAATCTCACAGAGCCGATTTGCGCCGCTGTCTGGGCTACTACCACATAGTTTTTACCTCACCCCCGCGCCCAGAGGGCGCTTTCGGAGTGCGGCAGCTTGCTGCCGCTTTCGAAAACAGCCCAATGTGCTTATTTTTCAAGGGTTCGTTTGAAAGCGGCAGCAAGCTGCCGCACTCCGAAAGCTTCGCCTCTAAAAAACAATGCTGCATTCACCGCAATGATCCCGACGCTTATGTCTCCTCTTCCCCCGATGTGATTACCTTGTGATCCACAATATAACTCACAATGGACGCCAGTTCTCGTTCTCTTGCGCGTTTATTCCTTTTCCATTCGTTCCACTTTTCCTCGTCATCCTTCATTGTCTTTTCCAGCGTCCTGCATTCTTCCTGAAGATCCCGAATCCTGGACTCCGCCGCAACCAGCATCTTTTTGCGCGTCTCCATTCGAGATTGCATCTTGTCACGCGCAAAGATCTCATACGCATCCAGAGCCTGGTCGCGCGCCATGGCATCCTTCACAATTATTTCCGGGGAAATGCCCGCGGAATGCAGAAGCGCAAGAACCGTTTTCTGCGCTTCTGCGCGCGACTTGTTCCTGCAGGGCTCGCCCTCAATCATCTGCTTCAATCTATCGGTGGTCCAATCCTGAGGATTGGCGGAAATGCCCGCCGCTTCGAATATTCTTTCAAAGGACACGGCAAGCTCCGCCGGAGCATCGGCGAGGGATTGAACGGCACCGGACTTGATTTCGCCCGTCAGATCCCGCAGAGAAACACTCCGGGTTTGAATTCTCATGGCCGCCCGCGAGCCGTCAGCCGGCGCTGTTTCAAGAATTCCCAGCCGATCTCCAATCCCCTGCAAAAGCTTGACAAAGCTCATTATAAAAATCTCCGCAGCTCCGCGATTTTACTTTCCAGTTCATCCGGTGCCATGTTTCGGAAACGGGCGGGCAGGAACCTCGAATCGGTGCACTCCTTCACGGCTACGAGATCCATATATTCCAGTTTGAGGCGGTGGGCGCTCGGCCTGATTTCCTGGAGCACCGCGGCCAGGACTTCACGCAAAGGCCGAGGCGGAGCTGCTGCCAGCGCCTGAGTGCGCAGGGCGCGCACGAGAACTCCTTCCACTTCATTTCCCCCCAACTCCAATCCTTGCGGAATGTCGGGGATATCCGATTCCGCCAATTTCACCTTGAGCTTCCCTGCAACCGCAAGGAAAAGACTGTGCATTTCCTCCCGTGTTTCCGGCGGAAACATCGGGATGTGCACGTCCAGGCGCCCCTGGCGTTTTAAATCCACCTCCAGGAGATCGGGACGTGACGTGGCAAAAACCCAGATGATCCGTCCTCGGTTGCGCGTATCGGACATCTCCTTGGCGAGCATGGCATAGACGCGCCCGGAAAGGCCTCCGTCGGAGTCGCTGCCTTCCCTCTTTCCGGCCGCCTGGTCCGCTTCATCCACAAACACCACGACCTGGCCCAAGGCCCGCAAAATAGAAAATATCTTCTCAAGATTGGATTCCGTGGCACCCACCCAGCGATCCCGGAAGTTCTTGAAGATGACACACGGGACTCCCAGTTCTCCGGCCCAACACTGAATTAGAAACGTTTTGCCGGTTCCTATGCGCCCGGTGATCAGATACCCCATCGGCAGCGCATACGAGATTCCTTGCCGCATCAAAACCGCATCTTCCCGCAGCCACGTCTTGACGCTTTCAGATCCCGAAAGATTATCCAGGGTGAACGGGGATTCCAGAAATTCCAGAAGGCCCTGGCACTCTTTCTCGATCCTCTCCTTCTTCATCCGGGTCAGCCAGGAAGAAGTGATCTTTTTTTCATTTTTAATTGCGCGGGCAAGAACCGTGTACGCGCCCACGCGGCTGAGCCCCGTCAACCGCCGGCTCAGCGCTTCCAGAGGGACGTCGCATTTTGAGGGGAGATCCGGAAGAGATCCCGCGGACAGCATCTGGATATATTCCGACATCTCCGACTCGCTTGGGAGAGGAATATTCAATGCAGCCGCATGCGGATTTTCAACGGCGAGGCTGTTCAGGTCATGCAGGCCTTCGGCGATCAGGACCGTCACGATGTCGGAGCGTAGAATCGCAGGGTCATTGGCCCAGCCGAGCACCTTGACCACATTCGAGCTGAACGCGCCGCCCAATTGCAGCGGGTCTCCGCGCGGCACCACAAATTCCGCATACTCGATGATGACGGCGATCTTATGCGGTCCGGACTCCCGCCCACGAAGAGCCTGCAGGTTGAGGGTGCGCAGCAGATACCGGTCGATCAGCTCCATGGCGGCTCCCGGCTCTCTCAATTGCACCATGCTGGACGCCTGATCGCCCAGCGCCAGTCTGAGCCATTCCCCCCAATCGTCCGCTCCACGCGTAGCCCGGATTCCTTTTCCCCGATCGTAATGGAGGATCACTTCGTATTTCTCGAACATCACTTCATCGAGAAATGCGCTGAGCGAGAGCATGCGCGGTTCCCCAAGACCCGGAGTCATCACGGTATCGAGGACATTGCCATGCAGTAAAAATTGCGAAACAGATCCCGACTTGAAGAGATCCCGCATCTCCTCAACCCATCCTGGAAGTACCGAGTTCATTGCATTTCTCCATGACAGGATAATTACGAATTACGAATGACGAATTACGAATTGCAGATTGAAACTCCATCCTGTGTATAGCGCCTATCTCTCGAAATTCCTGCGTATGCTTTCATTCGTAATTCGTCATTCGTAATTCTTAATTTGCAATGCTGGCGGTTCGGACATCAGGTCCTCAACGGCGCCGTAAATTTTCTGCTGATCGCTGATCCACTGCGTTGTCCCTCCCAAAGTGGCCGTGACTTCATCGATCCGCTTCGAAAGGGTTTCCGGATCCGCGGACAAGACAGCCTGCTCGCGCACAAGCTCCACCTGCTCCTGGATCCGGGTAAGCTCGGCATCCAGGAATGCCAGCTTATCTTTCGCCTCACTCCGCCGTTTTAGGCGCTCCTGCAGTATTTCGATTTGTCCCGTGATGCTTTTTCGCAGGTCATCTGTCAATGATTCCTGAAGCCTGGACTGCAGATTGGTAATCCGCTCTTCCAGGCCGGCGGATTCGTTCGGCGAACCGCCTGTCCCGCGAATGATCCGGTTCATCGCCTGCCGCGTGGCGAGAAGCCGCAGATATACCCAGAGCAACCGGCCCAAACCTTCTCCCTGGGCCTGCAAGCCCTGCGATGGAGACTGTATCTGCATTTGCTGTTCCAGCAGCGTCTTGCAGCGCTCTTCCAGAGCACGGTATCGCTCTTGATCCTCGCCGCTCAAATGCCGGATCAGTGCATCGACTCGTACCTGCCACTGCTGCTTTGTCTCCAGCTGCCGCGAGGCGTCCACAAATCTCCGGAAGCGCTTGTTGTTGCCCAGCGTCCACAGATAGCCAAGCTCCACTCCCAGGCCGACTACCCAAAAACCGGGATTCAGCGCACCCAAAAGCGCAAACACTCCCAATCCAATCCAATTGGGGGGCACGAACATCCCAATCGGTCTTGCGTTAAATGCCTCGCGAATATAATCCCAAGCTCCGGGATTCACGGTTGCTCCTTCATACGATCAATAAATCATCAATTTTCCGACACACGCCGGAAAGCTTCTGTGACCGCGTACACGGCATTTTTAAAATCAGGCTGCTCCTGTGCCGCCAGTGGCGGGATCCCAACGGAAGGGGGAATCATTTCACTTATATCATAAGCAATTTGTCCGGGAGCGCGAGAAAAAATCCACACCCTTTCCCCCAGGTACACCGCTTCCGTCACGTTATGCGTAACACACAAAATAGTGGGCTTGATGCGATGCCAGAGATGCACAATCAGCTCCTGCATCTCGAGCCGCGTCGGTTCGTCAAGCGCGGAGAAAGGCTCATCCATCAGAAGAATCTGCGGTTCCATGACCAGCGATCGGGCGATTGCGACGCGCTGTTGCTGTCCGCCCGAAAGCTGATGCGGATATTTATGCATGTGCTCCGCAAGCGCTACCTGCTCCAGCGCGCTTTCCGCACGCGTACGGCGCAACGATTGGCCGGCCTCCAGTTTGTTGATCTCAAGCCCGAACATCACATTCTGCAATACCGTCAAATGCGGAAAGGAGCTGTATTGCTGAAAAATCATGCCGCGATCGCGCCCCGGACCGTTTACCGCCTCGCCTCTGACAAGCACTTCCCCATCGGTAGGTTTCATAAAACCGGCGACCAGATTCAGAAGTGTGCTCTTGCCGCAACCGGAGGGACCGATGATCGTTATGAATTCTCCGCGGTCCGGATTGTCGAGAATGCGAAAAGAAATATCGTGCACAGCCGTGAAAGAGCCAAACCGCACGCTGACGCCGCGGAATTCCAAAATCGTGTCCGGTCCGGAGACATGGTTCGTGGTCACGTTCGGCTCCGGCGATAAGGAAACAGCACGCCGCCCAGGCGTCCCCAAAGAATATCTGCAATCCAGGCGATGAGGGTGATGATGAGGATGACGAGGTACACTCTGCCCGACATCGCGCGGCGGCGGGCGGTATCGATCAGATCCCCCAGTCCGCCCGATTTCACTACGACTTCGGCTATCACAAGGTACGACCAGCCGACGCCAAATGCCAATCGCATCGCGTGCCAGATATCGGGCAGCGCCACAGGCACCAGGATCCGCCCGATAATGTGCCGGCGCGTCGCGCCCAGAGTGTAGGCCGTGCGCAAATACACTTCCGGCACGGAATCGATTGCCCGAACGATCATGGGAAGCATGAAGATACCAAAGGCCAGCGCCAGAAAAACGACTTTTTGTATTTCATCCACTCCAAACCAGGACATCGTGAGCGGAACCAGCGTTGCGATGGGAATATAACCGCTCGCCGTGGCGATAGGAGCCATAGTGGCCCGCGCGCTGCCGAAAGAGCCCATAAGGATGCCGATCGGCAAAACAATCGCCAATCCCAGCAGGAACCCTAGCGCTACGCGCCGCAGGCTCAGGCCGATATGATCCAGCAGCCCGCGCCCTTCCGTGTCGCTCGCACGCACAAGGTCGTGGAAGCTCTGCACCACCTCCGTGGGACTCGGCAGTATCGTCGGCCCCAGGACCCGTTCCTCAGGAATTCCCTGTGTCAGCATCCACCAGGCGAATGCCAGGACGGCCAGAGGGACAATTCCCAGCAAGACCGATGCCGAAGGAGACACCTGGCCGCGAATTTCTGAAAGCCATTTAGGGATCATAGCCATGCCGATATGCAAATTATCTTGAATTTGACCGATAGTCACCAATATTTTACATGTGAAGACATAGAAACCAGCGAAAGCAGTGTAATTATTCCACCAAGCTTGAATATGCGCATGATTCTTTTTTTTCGGCGATAGGTGGAACAAGCGCTATCTCTCCATCCCCGGGATAGCGGTGATCCCGCAGTTTCGGACAAGGGTCGATATGTCTATTTGAATGCCTTCGAATTGATCCCAGGGTATTTCACAGCGGAATCCTGTTGCTGAAAATAGTTTTTTGATACACGTTTACCTTATTGGCAACAGCGCGGCAAACCAGAACTGGCGTTGGAACCAAGCCCATAATGTGGGCAAAGCTTGACCACGTTTCGCGCGCTAGTAGTTGGATTCAATGGAAAAGGAGCTTCACATGAGAAATTTATTCATCCTCACATTGGCGGGACTGATCTCTACCTGTTCGCTGCTCCAATCTGCTCAGGCCAAGCCGAAAATGTGTCTCATCCGCCCCTCGGCCGACGGCACCCACTTCGTCTGCGCTGATTCCAACTCGCCTTTCATCGTCTGGGGGGTTCAATATGAGCATGACGATGGCGGCCGGATCACCGGCGAGCAGTGGAACAAACACCTTCCGGAGGTCGCGGAAGATTTCAAAATCATCAAGGCTCATGGCGCCAACATCATCCGCCTTCATTTTGCCACCAATAAGCTCCTGCCCACGCCCACCGAACCGAATCCGCAGGCGATTGAAGAAATGAAACAGCTTCTGAAAATGGCGGAGGAAACGGGACTCTATCTCGATATCACCGGCCTGGCCTGCTATTACAAGCAGGATGTACCCCCATGGTATGCCCAGGCCGATGAGAAACTTCGCTGGGAGGTGCAGGCCCGGTTCTGGGAAGCGATGGCCGAAGTCTGTAAAGACTCCGATGCCATTTTCAGTTACGACCTGATGAATGAACCGATTGTTAGCGGACCGAAAGAAAAAGGCTATCTTGGTTTTGGAGAATTCGTCGGCAGGACATTTTTACAGGCCATCACCCTTGAGCCGGGCAACCGCAAGTCCGAAGAGATTGCCAAGTCCTGGGTGGAAAAGCTTACCGCCGCCATTCGCAAGCACGATAAAAAACACATGATCACCGTCGGCGAAATCCCCTGGGCTCAGGTATGGCCCGGTGCGAAATCACCTTTTTACCACACCCCTGCGGCAGCCAGCCTGGATTATATCAGCATTCATGTCTATCCCGAATCCGGCAAGATGGACGATGCGATCAATACCATTAAAAGCTATCCTGCCGGAAAACCCATCGTTATTGAGGAAACTTTCCCTCTCAATTGTTCCATGCCAGAATGGGAAAACTTTTTCTACAAGTCCAAGCCCCTGGCCAACGGCTGGATCAGCGCTTATTGGCGCCATAATCCCGGCTATGATTACCTCATGAAAATCTGGCTGGAAAATTTTCCGCGTATCACCTACCAGGGTTTCGACCAGAACACCCTGTGGTGCAAATAGAGTTATAAGATTCATCTCATGGATATGAGGCATTGGCTGCCATTTTGGCTTCAAGTCTCCTCATTGATTGGACGTCGGATGCACCTCTCTCAATGCCCTCACTCGACTGCTGATAGGATATGCTATGCAAACTTGAATGCCTTCGATTTCATTGCAGCGGCATTTCGCCGCGGAATCCTGTTGCTGAAAATTGGTGTTTGATACGCATTCTGGGAAATACTGATCTGCTGGGAGTAACTTCCCACATCCGGACTTCGTGAGAGATTGCCTGCATGGGTGGAAATAAACCGCCGATAAGGAGTTTGCATATGGAATAGTTCAATTGGATTTATTAATTTTGCGGATGTTCCTTCGGAAATCAATCACGTTGTGTTCATCTGCCTTGCGAATGAACTCAAATCCGTCCGTATTTTCTCCAATCGGAAACCATGACGAAAGCGGGTTAAAGATATATATTCCTTCTTCTTTGCCATCCTGGATTCTCAAAACGATGGCGACATTGAGCCGATGAGAATAAACTTTGACTGTCTTCAATTCTTTGATTGCATCAGACCAGCAAATCGATGGAATCTCATATTCGCCCTTTTCAATTTCTTTTGGCAGTCCTTTCCCTAATGCGGCGAGTAAGCCGGGACACCTAATGTCGCTTTCAAGCGCAGCCGCTTTTATTTGGCTGATGGTTCGCTTTGGGGATGAATCGGTCGACTGAACGCAACCACGTAGATCAGGAATATCTCTATAAGTAATATCATCGGTTGCTTAGGAGTCATTCTTCACCGTCCGCTGGTTTCTGTAATTTGATCTATTCTACCATGGCGTAGAGAACTTAATTCCCCCGAAACAGCGTTGGGGGAAGTAACCCCGCCAATTTATCAGGTGATTTGTCAGACTCCGGATTGCTTGCCGGGACGCTTGACGATTCCCCTGCATGGGGTACAATATGGGCTGTGCATGTCGAACTGTCGAGTACGGCCGAGAAACAACTTGCGAAGATGCCCGAGTACATCGTCAAGAAGTTCGCGCTCTGGGTGGACCTTGTATCCGTGGATGGATTGGCAACCGCGCGAGCCATCCCAGGATATCGAGACCACATCTTAAAGGGCGAATGGAAAGGGTACCGGGCAATCCGTCTGAGCAGTGCGTACAGGGCCATATACCAAGAACGTCAAGCTGGCACCATTCAGCTGGTCTACGTCGAGGAGGTCAACAAACATGACTACTAGGAAGACGAAGGGAAAAGGCCGCCGACAAGCGTCTAAGTTCCTTGAAGGCCTGATGGGCGGACCGCTGACTCTCGGGGCGGCGCTATCCTGTCTGCGCGAAGCCGACGAGCGAAGTCTTGCGGAGTTTGCAAAGCTTCTTGGAGTATCCAGGTCGCACCTTTGTGACATTGAGCAGGGCCGTAGAGCGGTCAGTCCAGAGAGGGCCGCTCGGTTTGCGAAAGCGCTCGACCAAAGCGAAGCTCAGTTTGTGAGGCTTGCACTCCAAGACCAGATCCGAAGCGCAGGTCTCAGACTGACGGTTGAAGTGAAAGCCGCTTGAAAACACTGGCCAACAAACTGTTCCAGCATCGTCTCCGCACCATGAAGATCTCTCTATGCGGGTCGAAAAATCCATCCTCAATCAATCTTGCACTCTAGGTGTATTCATAACCACTAAACATAGCATTCAGAATATCTTATAGTTGAGCGGTTGCTTAAAGCAGCCGTAACTCTCTTGATACGGCGTTCTCCGAAGTAACAAAACCGAGCGGTTTTATAGAGCACAAACAGACCAATTCAGTCCCCCACATTATCGTTACAGCGGCTCGTTTTTGGCGTGAAAACCGGCGATTCCAGAAGAACGGTTTCTGCAAAATCGATGAAGACGAGTTTCGTCATAACTAGCTGTTACAACTCATGTTCGGAAGCGCGAGAGAAAACCCTCTGATTGGAACAGAATTGTCACGACAGAAGACATCACAGTCCTGTCCGGTGCCGGACTTGAAAGGCCAGCCTCAATTCAGCGTGGCCGCGCTACGTCCTATTTCCTGCACGCCAACGCTTTTTGATAGGCTGCGATCAGCCCGTCCGCTTCTTCTTCAGGGTCCGGCAATCGGGAATTTCTGGACTGCGCGGCCTGGCCAAAGCGGATTCTGAGGCTAGCGTCATCAATCAGTCGTACGGCATTTGCCACAAAATCATCGGCATCCGAAAGCTCGTACAGCAGACCCGTCTGCTCATCCCCGCTATCGCCCAAAACCGGCCACAGATTCCCCGGGATATTGGATGCCAGAACCGGTCGTGCGCTTGCAACCGCCTCGAGAAGAGAGTTGGAGCGCCCCTCCGAAAAGGAAGAGTTCAAAACAATGTCCGACGCATCGTACGCAGACCGCATGGCAGCGGGCGGAATGCCGCTTATCCAAACCGCGAATGCGGAAAGCTTCTTCACTTCCCGTTCAAAATGATCTGCATATTCCAAATCGATCGCCGGTCCTGCCGCAACAAAACGGATGTGGGGCCGGATCGAATACACTTTTTGCATAGCCATAAGGCATTCGAGATTTCCCTTCACCGGCCGGATTCCGGCCGGCAGGAAAAAAAGTATATTCCGGTCATTGCATCCCGCAATTTTTCTGAGATCGCACGATTCATTCCCAAACCAGCAAACGGCCTTGGGCACATGAACAATCCGACGATCCAGATCAGGCATGTGCCGCAGAAGACGTTCTGCGGTTTCTGCGCTTTGCGTGACAATCGCTCCGGCCATGCGAAACACCCGTTCGACCGCATCTCTTCTTTCCGGCACTTCCAAATCCTGGTTAATATCCGTTCCTCCGGGAGACACAACCAGGGAGAAACGCGCAGGTTTTTCCGCGACGACAGGATGCAAAAGCACCGATCCCGCCCGGAAAGCGTGATGCACGTGAATTATGTTCGGATCAAATCGCCCCAGGTGCGCTACAAACGCAGATGCGGTCAGCGCTTGGCTGTTCAGAACTTCCACGATAATCCCTTTGCCGGTCAGAAATCTTCGCCATCGCTCTACGGTGATGGCGTTGCCTGATATACCGGGGAAAACATTGGGCGCAATAATCAGGACACGCATGGCAAATCTCAATCCTTAATATTTGGATACGGGATGAGCGACACCTGCGCTTTTAAGAGCGCAGCAAGAAAACGCCCGTCGGTTAAAGCCGTCAGTTCCCTTTCTCTGGCCGCCGTTGAAAAGCCGGCAAACGGGCCGGAGTCGGCCGCAGCGGCACGTCCGGGATGAACCATAAGCTCCGTAAGCCCAACAGGAATGGATTCCAAAAAATCCAACCAGGTTTCAGCCGGCAATTCTCCTTTTAGCAGCAAACCCCGAAAATGATCGGTCGCATGAATTCCCATGGCCGCATAAAACGCGCGCGCCGCGGATGCGTGCCCGCTGAAAAAACAGGCCTCCTCCATCACATGTGCGGAAACCGAGTCCGGACACGGCTCTTCAGGAATTCTCACCCACGGAATTTCGTGCGTAATCGCCGCTTCGGCAGCCGCACGAACAACTGCCGGTAAAATATGCACGTGTTGATGCCCGTCCAGATGATCCACTGGTATGCCTGCATCCTGGATCAACATAATTTGAGCCGAAAGTTCTTTGCGAATCTCCTTTTCAAGTTCTGAGTTCTCTCGGCGCAGGAGCAGGTTTTGCGTGCGCGCCTTTCCCCTAAAACATCCATCGGGGCCCAGGATGCAACGCGCCGCGGACGCAATCGGTTTGCCTTCGGAAATATTGAAGTGGACGCCAAAAGATACGCTTCTTAAACGCAGCGCGCGAATTCCGCGCAGCGCATCCTTCAGCGCCGGGCCGTTTGGAAGTATGCTGACGCTTGTCACGCTGCCGGCCTCAATTGCGTCGAAGATGCCTGCGTTCCTCGATTCGCCGGCACCCAAATCGTCCGCATTCACAATAAGTCGCTTCATAGTCCTCGTGGCCTAGCCGCTCGTATGAACAGATTGCGGAAGGCGTAGCGTCCGTTTCCAACGTCGGCGAAATTTGCCTTTCCTGAAGAACGAAGTCTGCAGAAATATTCAAACAGTCCGGGCTGCATTGCTTCGTATTCGCCGGCAGTAAAAATGCGATCCGTTTCACGGATCAGAGACACTTCGGAAAAACGCTCTTGAAGGCGAATCCAGAGTTCGTTGGGATTAGCCAGAGAAATAGCCATCAACCATAGCCTGCCCCGGTCCGGATTTAAAAATGCCTGCGCGTCCCGGATGATTTTGAAAAGATTTATAGTGCCGTCCGGTCCGCCATATTTCGGGCCGAACGGCTGTAGCCCCGGCGTTTGTGGAGGAGTTGCCAGGATCACATCAAAGCGTTCCGCACAAATGCTGCGCGGATCCGCACTGCCCAAAGCCTCATACCAGGAACCGGCATAAAACTCGATCCTGTCGCCCACTCCATTCCGCAGCGCGTTCCCTTCTGCCGCCCGCAATGCCCGGGAATCCAGATCGGTCGCCACCACACGGCCGGCGCCAAGTTTTGCGGCCGCGATCGAAAGCAGTCCCGAACCGCAGCCCAGTTCCAGCACTTTGTCCCCGGGCTGAATATCCAGCAGTCCAGCCAATTCAATCGAAGAATCGGGAGGCGGCCAAACACCCGCTGGGGTTTCCAGTTCAATGTCTCCCTTGGGAAAAGGAAAACGAAGACGCTCTATCTCCGCCGGTCGCGAAGACTGGTAGCGATGACGCGCCGCGGAAAGCATGCGGTCCACCAGCGCCGGATATTCAAACCCGGCCCATTGGGCGGAAACGGCTAACGCCTCCAGGGGTTCCAGGCTTGGCGTGGTATTAGCCTCAAGGAAAAAGGGCGTTCCACCCGGAGAAAGCCTGATGTCAAAGCGCCCGTAATCGCGAAGCCCGAGCACATCGAAAGCCTGCCGCGCCATGGCCTCGATTGCACGATACAGGTCCTGCGCAAGATTGGCCGGCGCGATGCCGCGGTTCGCACCTACGGGATCCATGAGTTTGAATTCTTCCGTTAAGATGCCCGTTTCACCCGTGTCAATGCCCCATTCCAATGGCGGCAGCATCTGCACACCCTCCGGCCCGGCGAGCAGAGAGACGGCCAGCTCGCGTCCGCGGATGTACGACTCCACCAAAACAGGTTGCCGCATCGTTTCCAGAAGATGCGCGGCAGCGGTATGCGCGTCGTGTTCGGCGTGGACCACCCGCACACCTCGGCTCATGTGTTCGAATGCAGGCTTAAGCACAAGAGGGGGGCGAAGCCAGGCGGGAAGCTCCCATGTCTTTGAACCGACCACGATTCCCGGAGGAACAGGAATGCCCGCTTCCGCGAGACGGGCTTTCGCGATGGCTTTATTGTCTGCAAGAAAGCAGGCTCTTGAATCAGATCCCACAACCCGGGCTCCGCAATTTTCCAGCAGAAGCCGGACGAGCGGGCGGAACAATCCTCGGCCGTGAAAGGTGTCCGTATGGTCGATGACAAGATCGCACGATTCTGCCAGAGCAATCGCTTGAGCCTCAATCTCCGCGGAGTCCGCGAGAATCGCTTCGTGACCAAGAGCCTCAAGTCCGCAAATCACAGATTCAGCACAACGGCAAGGAGAACCAACCGTACGAACAATACCAATGCGCATGGACTTCCCGTCACCACAAGGAGTACGAAAGCTCACGGATTGCGTCTCAAACGCGATCCTTTCACAGGGCATGCCTTCATCAGCCTGTGAGGGGTGAACGTACCACAAAAGGTGATTTCCCGCGAGTCCTCACGCATGAAGTGTCCGGGCTGAAGATGTTGTCCAACAGTTTAGATTCCTGGGAGCGCCGGCGTCTCACCTAATGCCGCATACTTTTTGCGCCCGCAGGGCGCCTTCGGAGATGGGCGGCTGTTCGCTGCCGCTTTTAAAAACGCTCAAAATCCATGTTTTTTACCTCTTTATTGAAAGCGGCAGCGAACGGCCGCCCATCTCCGAAAGCTTCGCCTCCCAAAAACTTTGCGGCATTTGCCGAGACGGCGGCGTTCCCAGGACGCAAGCTGAAATCTAGGCATCGGACTTGAAGGTTCAGGTGTAGGATATTGTGGCTGTTGCGCGCATGTAGTATTTGTTTTTATGTTTGTGGGCATCGGAGTGCAGATGAAATTCCGGGCTGTTTTATTTCTCGTTGTTGCCGCCTTGCTTTGGAGCTCAGGCGGTCTCTTGATTAAGCTGGTCTCCTGGAATCCGCTTGCTATTGCCGGGACGCGCAGCGCGATTGCAGCGCTGGTTATGTTGGCTTTCCGGCGCAAGATGCACTTCAACCTGGGTCCGGCCCAGCTGGGCGGCGCAGCGTGCTATGCCGCCACCGTGATCCTTTTTGTCATCGCCAACAAGTGGACGACCGCTGCCAATGCGATACTTCTGCAATACACGGCTCCGGTTTATGTCGCGTTGCTCAGCACATGGCTTTTAAAAGAACGCATTTCCAGATCGGACCTGATAGCCGTTTTTGCCGCATTCGGAGGCATGATCCTATTCTTCCTGGATGACCTGTCCAGTGGCGGCCTTTGGGGAAACGCTATCGCCATCCTGAGCGGAGTCGCATTTGCAGGCACGGCATTGTGTTTGAGAAAGCAGAAAGACGGCTCCCCGCTGGAATCCCTTTTCATCGGGAATATCATTGCGTTTCTGATCGGACTCCCCTTCATCCTGCGCTCTTCCCCCACTGCGGCCGGCTGGCTGGGACTGGTTCTGCTTGGTGTCTTCCAGCTGGGCTTTTCCTACATCCTTTACGCCGAAGCCATAAAACATGTAACTGCGCTTGAAGCCACGCTGATTCCGGTGATTGAACCCATCCTAAACCCCATCTGGGTTTTTATGCTGCTCAAGGAACAACCGGGCGCATGGGCGGTTTTAGGAGGGATCATTGTTCTTCTAGCCGTAACGTTGCGCTGTCTGCCCGCATTCAGGCAAAAAAAAGCCGATACCGCCCCCGAGTAGCGTGCCCAGTTTTGATACAGCCGCTGCGGCCTCGACCGGCACGTTCTGTTCTACAATGAACACGCTATGTGCGAGGAATACCAGTTGCTGCGCGATTTTCATTTACCGCAGGTTGTGGCCCTTGTCTTTGCCCCGGATATTGGTACAATCAAAATACCCCCCTTAAGAATCAGATTTTCAGGATTCCTTTATTTGCCCAAGGAGATTTTTTGCCATGCAAAAAGCGAGGGTTGTTACAATCGCCCTGTGTTCGTTTCTTTTGTTTGCAGTGTCCACTGGTGTTTACGCGGATTCCGCACTGTGGACCTATAAATCGGACCAGGAGGTCCGGTGGCACCGGCTGACGGACCTGGGGACTCTGCTGGTGGGAACCGATGACGCTATCCTCTGCCTTAATCCGGAGAACGGCCAGCCGGCATGGAAGAGGGAGGACCTCAAAAAGGTTCCTTCTACCATGGCGGAAGAGGTCAAAGGAACACCGCTCCTGCTGGTAAGCGAGAATAGCGGTTTCGGACAGTCGAAAACAAAGCTCTCTGCCCTTGACGTGATGACGGGAAAAACCATTTGGGACACGGACAAGCTCAAAGGATTTACCGTTCAGATCGAGCCGATCTACGATAAGAATTTGGTTCTTGTTGTCACTTCCGCCAATCGCTCCGCAACCAGGGATAAGCTCGACATCATGGCGCTCGACATGGCGACGGGGAAAATCGCATGGGAATCGGAATTTGAGGACAAAGTGGATTTGCACGAAGCGGAAGCTTCAGGCCGTTTCATTAAATCCTACGACTTGAGCGGCCATCAACCTCCGCTTCATGACGACAAAGCACTCTATTTCAGCTACGCCGGAATGCATGTGTTTGACATCACCTCGGGGAAACTGATCTGGAAGTCTGCCTATGATGTCACCGAGGGACAACTCAAACGAGGGAATGCGCAATCCATCATAGACGGCAATGTCATCTACGTATCGGCAAAAGGCCAGCTCAAAGCATTTGACAAATCAAACGGCCAGTTATTGTGGACATCCAAGGATTTTGGCGGCGCTGTCGCGGAAATGGAAGTGCGGGGGGACGTCATCTATGGCCGGCTGGGAGGTCAGTTTTACGATCGAACCAAAAAGGAATGGGAGCTCAAGAAACCGCTTGGGGTGGGTACCCTGGACAAGCAAACGGGAAATGTTTTGTGGCGCTACGACGATGCCAAGGACAGCATCACCAATATGGTAATTCTGGATGGCATCGCCACCGTCCTGATAGCGGATGCGAAAAACCTGATCGGTCTCGACATGAATGGCAAGGGAGACATCAAAGAAAAGTTCAAAGTCAAATTGGAATTCAAGAAGAAGATTGGAGCCGGAGCTATCGCCGCCGGAGCCAGCCGTTTCGCTCTTGGCGGGATCCGCGGTTTGAGCTCCAAGGGCGGCGGAAGCGACGATGCTCCGGTGGCGATTACGATGCAGAAAAACGATATCGCCGTAGTTCAAGGGAAACAGCATCTTCTTGCTTTCGCCCCTCAAACACAGCAGATCGTCTGGTCCGTACAATATGAAGCTCCCGGAGTGGCAGGCTGGCAAAAAATTGTGATGGGAGCGATCACGGCGGCTGCCTATGCGGCTTCAACGGCGCAGGCTGCCAATAGCTACGCCGGCACGATGGAAAACAGTTGGGCCAACCAAAACCGCGCAAACCTGATCCAGAACTATTCTGCATTCAGCAGCAAGCGCTATTCCGCCACCAAAGCTTCCTCTCTCTACACCTATATCCTTACGGATGTGAAAGAAGGAAATGACAAAGGCGCGGGCATCGTCGGTGTGAATATGGCGAATGGCGAGGCTGAACGGCAGATCATGTTCAAGGACAAGGAACCGGATTATGAAATAGATGAAATTTCAGGTCGGATATTTAACTTTAAGAATGAAAAAGAATTGTCGGCGTATTCAGTGAATTAGGCTTAACTCGCATCCGGGGAATCATGTCAGAATTCCATGCGCTGAACAGATGAAAACCCTTTGCCTGAATAAGGAGAAGACATGCTGAATCTGCTCGGAGTTATTATCATAGGTTTCGTTGCGGGCGCAGTTGCAAAACTTGTTATGCCGGGAAAGGATCCAGGAGGATTCATCATCACAATCGTTCTGGGTGTGGTCGGAGCGCTGCTGGCCACATTCCTCGGCCGGTTGATCGGCTGGTATGGCCAGGGCGAATCTGCCGGTTTTATCGCGGCCATCGTGGGAGCCATACTCCTGCTGGTGCTCTACCGTCTATTCAAGAAAAAGGCGCCCAGCGCGTCGTGAAATCAGTTCAAATTTGTGGCTACGGTTTGCAGTGCGTGAGGGCGCAGGAATTTGCCGGCTCCCATCACTTCTTGAAAACCGGGAAGCCATCCCCATCGCGTCATCCGCGATTGATCCGTCGTGATTTGAATCAAGGTGCCGCATTACACGAAAAAGATAAAAAACCCTATCCGACATCATTCAGGCTGCATCGGCGCGCCCTATCCGTTTTTTAAACTGGCCGGTTTCAGCAATGGGATGAGATAATAGATTCACTCGAGTTCATAAAGCCAGAGCATTTGTTGGAGAGAAGCCGTCATGACATCGCCACTACGGGTATCTGCCTTAGCTCGCATTTTGAATCGTCTTAATCTCCGGTTTCCCGCGCTTTTTCTTATCCTTGGAGCTCTCACGCTGATCGATGTGCTGGTCCCGGATTTCATTCCCTTCCTTGATGAGATCGGTCTGGCACTGCTGACCGTTCTGTTTGGCATGTGGAAAAACCGAAAAACGGCGAACGGCCAGGACGGCATGAGACAGATATAGGTCAGGCTAAATCAAACTTTGAAGCTGTTTTCCTGTTTTGAACCCGTGTATGCAACAACCTCCAGGTGTTCTTCCGCCGTCCACCTGGTTGCCGGGTCCACGGCTTTGGCCGACCATAAAAAACAAGCAAGATATCCTTTTTTCTCAATACAGAAAAGCTTGTTGGTCGTGGTTTGCCCCGAACCTCGAGCCAGCAGATCCGGCCAGTCCTTTCCCGCTGCGGTCGCAAATTCACCCACGATGCACGGCGGGTCTGCAGCATCGGCACATTGAGGCAACTCGCGGTTTTGTTGCGCATAATAGTGGAACTGATGCAGCGTTATACCGAGCCTTCCCGCATCCCATTCATCCAAGCTTTTCCAATGGGCAAATCCGACCGAGGTTTGAAACGCGCTGCCTCCATCAGACAGCCGCTTTCCGTTAATCCGGCAGATCCCCTCCGCAATGAACGCCTTCATTTCCCTTCGCGATACCATGCGATCCCTGTCCCGTTTCCACCAGGGCCAAAAATGCCGAACAACCCATTCCGGCTCATTGACTAGCTCCCATGCGTAGATTGAATCCAGGTATTGCATGGACAGCTCAAGCAAAGGATCCAGAATCCGATCAAAGAACTTCTGTCTCTTTTCCGGATCCCGAACGATGTCATATCTTCCGCCCTTGATGATTCCCGAATTGCCTGCCACAGGATTTCCCTGCCAACACCAGGAAAAATCTATCAGTGAAGGAAAGAGCTTAAGATTGTTGTTCCTGCAGACCTGCAGTACGAATTCAAAATCGTTGACGAAGCGACTATAAAAGGAATCTCCGTCCGGTAAGGGGTCGAATGTCCAGCCGTTGGCAGCTTTCCGGGGAGCCAATGCACCGGTTCCGTAGTTCGAACCGTCGGCCATTACAAACCAGCGGACAGCGCCGATTCCCTGGGACGCAAAAAGTCTGAAATCCTCTTCGATCTGTTTTCGCTTGTTTTCGCGCCATGCGGCTGCGGATTCGCCCGCCACCCATGCAGGAGGCGGGTCGCCAAAGTCCCACCCGTAATCGATCCAAGGATAATTGATTCCAACAAGCATTTATATTTCCTGGTGCGCTCGCGCGTTGTCAGCCTTCTTCCAACGAACTCTCCACCAGATAAACAAGCCCAGGAGAATGGCTATAAAGACAGCGGCCAGAACCGGAAGAACAACAGAGACAAAAGCCGCAACTCCGGAGATCACGTCTTCTACGACACTGACCACCGGATTGCCCATCCCGGCCGTGCCTGCCGTAATCATAGGCCGCGCGGAAGCTTTTGCGGCGTGCACGCTTCCGGCGACCACAAGGCCGCAGATCATCGCCGCCACAGGACTTATTTCGCTGATCCAATTGCTGCCGGCAGCAAACAAAATCGCTCCTGCCACCGGCCGGATAAATGTCTGAATTACATCATTCAGGGTGTCGACCGCCGCAATCTTATCGACGGTCATTTCAATGATAAGCAGGATGGCCAGCACCAGCAAAACCCATGTATTTTCCAAAGCGTTCCACGGGGCTTTCAGCGTGATCCAGTCGGTGAACCTCGACAACAATCCAACGATAAGCAGGGGCAGATACGCGTTAAGGCCGGTAGCCGCCGATAGTCCGAACGCCGACAATATTTCTATCACGTCATGTCTCCCGTGAAAAAGTAATATGTTGTCTGGCCATCTATAACTGGGAACTCAAAAGCGGCAGCAAGCTCTGCTCCTTGCACGCATCTTCCTATCGGTAAGCATTTGCGTGTGAGTATTGCATCACAGGCATCATGCTAACGAGAACTCCAGCGCTGAAAGCGCGGTGCAGCAAAGCCCAGGGCGGAGGCCGCGCAGCGGCCGTAACCCTGGGTCGGAGGCGGAGAAGATAAAGCCCTGAAAGGGCGGCGCAGGCTGCTTCGTCCTTTCAGGACTCCTTTTCTTGCTTCTCATAACCCAGGGCTTGCGCCCTGGGCTTTGCTGCACCGCGCTTTCAGCGCTTCGATCGCTCGATTCATTTTCAAAGATGCGGGTAAGGAGCAGAGCTTGCTGCCGCACTCCAAAGGCTTCGCCACCAAACCAACTATGCGGATTTCGCCGTCTCGACGGCGCATTATTTGCCTGGAAGCCGCCGCAATCTGTTTTTCTGGACCCTTGCCTCTATCGTGTAGATGGGATTCGCCAGAGTCCACCATCCCGGGCGTGCGCCCTTGATGAACTCTATCCTCGAAACGAATTTGATGCTTTTGTAGCCAAGATCATAGGGAGCGATCAGCCGTAAAGGCCCGCCATACTCTTCAGGCAAAGGCTTCCGGTCCATGGCAAGAACCAACAGAATCTCTCTCGTGGAGTCCAATAGTTCGCCCAGCGGCAAGGATTCAATGTAGTGGCTTTGCCCTTTTGGAGAGGACCCGGTTGTTCCGAAGGAATGAAACAGGACGTGCGTGGCTTCCGGTGCCGGTTCCACTCTGTTCAGGATTTCTTTGAAACGGAATCCGCCCCACGTCAGATCTTTTACAGACCAACCCTCCACGCAGTGGAAATCGGACACTTGTTCCACCTGCGGAAACGCGCGCAGATCGACGTAGGAGTATCGTTTGGTTTCCTTCACCATCCCGTCGACAATCAGCCGATATTCTTCTTTTGCCTTTTTTTCCCATTCGATAAAACCCTTGCCGGTGTCGAACTTAAACCTGGTCTGCTCCACGGTCCGGATGGGCAGCGGTTTGATAAAAAAGTCAAAAATGGAAGAAGGTAAAGACGGCATAATAATCAACCCTCCGGTCATCTTTAAAACAAACCTTCGTGTAATGCTCTGGCGCCCGTTCTTCATTTTGTACCCCGCTATCATTATAGCCCGAATATGGTGCGAGTGTAGTGCGTCTAACAGTTCTTTGTATTTCAAAGACAAAAGCTTGCCACGAATTACACGGATTCCACATATGGGCGGCGGCGCTTCGCGCTGTCCATAATTTCTTCAAGCTCATTTGTGGAATTCGTGATAATTCGTGTCCTGCCTTTTTTTTGCTTCGACATCAAATAATTCACTGTAGAATATCACAAGGAGGATTGACCATGTACGTGCTGAGCCCTGTTACGGACCGCGTTGCAAAGATGCGCGAGAAATATCGCACGACGAGACCCAGTATCTGCATCGCGCGCTATAAAATTGTGACGGAGTTTTATAAGGAAAATCCGCAGCTGCAGGGCATTTTGAAAAGAGCCAAAAACTTCAGGAATATCTGCGAAAAACTTCCCGTCCTCGTTAACAAGGACGAAGTGATCGTCGGTTGGCAGGCCGCGAAATATCGCGCTTGCGCGCTCTACCCCGAAACTTCGTTCGGATGGTTTCTGGACGAACTCAGAGCAGGCACTATCCCGCTCAGAGAAACGGATCCCTATGATATAGACGCGAAGGACGCTGAATATGTTCTGAGCACCGGCGACCTGTGGCGCAAAGAGTGCCTGAGCGCGAAAGTGGACGAACATATCCCGCTTGGATACTTTAATGTCGCGGGTAGTGGCGTCACCTACTTCGGCACGAAGGACACCTGCTCGTCGCCTGTCGGCCATTTTGTCGCGAACTTTGAAAAAGCGATGCACCAGGGCTTTGGCTCCATCCGCGAGGAAGCACAGGCGAAAATGGACGCACTGGAAGGCGTCCTGTTCGGCGACGGCGCAGCCAAATACAACTTCTATCGCGCCGTGACCATTGTCTGCGACGGCATGATCACTCTCTCCAAAAGATATGCCCGGGAATGCGCACGGCTGGCTTCCCTGGAAACAGATTCAGAGAGAAGAAAAGAACTTGAGGCAATGGCCGATTCGCTGAACTGGATTATGGAAAATCCCTGCCGGACCTTCCATGAGGCGATACAGTGCATGTTCCTCTACCAGATCGGCTTGTGCCTGGACGCACAACAACATGGAATCAGTTTCGGCCGCGTCGATCAGTACCTGGGCGGCTACTATGACGCAGACATCGCCGCAGGCAGAATCACGCACGAAAAAGCTCAAGAACTACTTGATATGTTTTATCTAAAAGTAGCTGAAATGAACAAAATATGGCCCTACTTTGCCACACTCTCCGGGCCAGGCTACACGAGCGGTCAATTGATGACCATTGGCGGAGTGACCAAAGAAGGCAAGGATGCAACCAACGCCGTATCCTACATGATGCTTCAGTCCGCCGGGCGCCTCGTGCTGCATGACCCACCCCAGTCCCTGCGCATCCACAAAGGCACTCCGCAGAAATTGTGGGAAGCGGCAATCGAAACGACGCAAATCGCCGGTGGCGTGCCCACCTTCGAAAATGACGATGTCATCATTCCGGCGCTCATGGCCAGAGGCCTGCCGATGGAGAGCGCGAGTAACTACTGTCTCATCGGCTGCGTGGAGCCGCAAGGCTGCGGCGACGAATGGGCGTGCCCGGGCGGCACCGGCACGGAATCTTTTTTCAATATGCTCAACGCCTTCCTGCTGGCCATCAACAACGGCTACAACCCGATGCCCGGCCGCGACGGAAAGCTTGGCGGGCAGGTCGGCCTGCCGACAGGGTATCTCTATGAGATGGCAACTTTCGACGATGTCCTCTGCGCCGTCAGAAAGCAGCTGGAATACTTCGTCCGCTGGCACATCAGCCTGGTGAACATGTGGGAATATGTTGCCTCAGAACACATGCAGCTGCCGCTGCTTTCGGCAACGATTGACGGCTGCATGGAGTCGGGCAAGGACGTTATGAAGGGCGGCGCAAAATATAACTCGACCGGCAACGCCGGCATAGCCGTCGGGAACATCGCAGACAGCCTGGCGGTAGTAAAGTACATGGTCTACGATAAAAAGCTCATTTCCGCGCGAGAACTCTATGACGCGCTCATGACAAACTGGGAAGGCAAAGAGGAACTGAGACAGACTATCCTGAACGAAGCGCCCCATTATGGAAACGACAATGAGTACACAGACCAGTTCGCAAAATGGGCGTCCGATGTTTATGGCGATGCCGTGAACTCCGCGACAGGGCCTCGCGGCAGATATGCCGCCGGTTTGTATCCTGTCACGACCCATGTTCTGTTCGGCATGTCGACTGCAGCGTCGCCTGACGGCAGGAAAGCCGGCGAACCTCTCGCAGACGGGATCTCCCCTGTTCAGCAACTCGACAAGAGCGGCCCCACCGCCACGCTCAAGTCCGTGTCGGCCATTGACCAGAAGAAGTTTTCAAACGGCACCTTGCTGAACATGCGTTTTCATCCGACAGCGCTGAGCAACGAAACGGGCAAAGGAAAACTGATCGCTCTGATCCGAACCTACTTCGCTCTGGGCGGCATGGAGATGCAGTTCAACATCGTCAGCGGAAAAGTTTTGCGCAGGGCGCAGGAGCATCCGGAAGAATACAGGGATCTGGTAGTGCGGATCGCCGGCTTCAGCGCGTACTTCGTAGAACTCTACAAGGCCAGCCAGGACGATATCATCCGGCGCACGGAGCTGAGTCTGTAACCATCCAGGCGGACTCGAAAATCATGGAAAAGCCGTTAACGGGAATTGTCTACGACATACAGGGATTTTCTGTGCAGGATGGCCCCGGCATCCGCACGACGGTCTTTTTAAAGGGGTGCCCCCTGCGTTGTCCCTGGTGCCACAGCCCTGAATCCCAGCAGTTCTATAAGCAACTGAGCTGGATGTCCCTCCGCTGCGTGGGCATCGAAAAATGCGGAAAGTGCCTGAGCGCCTGCCCCAAAGGAGCGATCGCTCCCGGCACATGGGTCCGGCATGCAGCCACTCAGGAAAACATTCAGCACATTCATATCGACCGCTCCCAATGTAATAATTGCGGGGATTGCGCAGGCGTATGCTACGCGAAAGCGCTGGTGATCTGCGGCACCGAATATACCGTGGATGAACTGGTACGGCGACTGCGCAAGGATATGCCTTTTTATGAACACTCCGGCGGCGGCGTCACCATCTCCGGCGGAGAACCGCTATGCCAGCCGGAGTTCGTTCTGCAGGTACTGAAAAGCCTGAAGAAGTCCGGCATCCACACCGCAGTGGACACCACCGGCTATGCACGATACGAAATAGTAGAACAGATTTTGCCTTATACGGATTTGTTCTTATACGACCTGAAGCATATGGACAGCGAGCAGCACCGCCGGGTGACCGGCGTGCCGAATGGGCTGATCCTGGAGAATGCCGCCAAAATCGCGCGGGCGGGCGGAAAAATGCAGATCCGCCTTCCTGTAATCCCGGATTTCAGCGACTCGGAAGAAAGCATCCGCGCAACCGGTTTGTTTTGCAAATCTCTCGGGGAGGCGGTCGCCATGATTCAGCTGCTGCCCTATCACAACCTGGGAGTTATGAAATACCCGCGGATCGATGACAGCAAACTCGTTCTGGAAGCCGAACCTCCTTCGGATGAAAAGATCCAGTCCTTGAAAGAAGCACTGGAAGCCCTTGGCCTACCGGTAACGGTGCATTAATCCGAAATCCGTACCTGGTTATACTGTCCCGTGTCCCGAGGAGGAGGAGGGACAGTATAACCAGGTACGGATTTTTTGAATTACCCGGCCTTCCGTTCGTATTTCTTTAATTCATGACAGCCGGGCGCACAGCTTCCGCCATTTTCGGTCTGACTAAATCCTACCGGCAGCTTCCATGTCCCGAAGGGCACGAACACCCGGATGTGTTTGGGCAAAGTGCTCGCGTGAGTCTCGTGACAAAACCGGCAAGTTCGTCCTGCCGGGACCTTGCTGACATGAACAAAATGAAGATTGCGGTCGCCATCTCGAAATCCAGTCAACGTTGCCGTGCGCTCTTCTTTCACCAGGGTGGACTCATGGCAACGAAAGCAGAGATCGTATTTCGATACCTGGAAGGGAGCATAAAACTCTTTCGGATATGCATCGGTCAAGAGTCGGAAATGGGAGGACCCGTGCGGTTTGTGGCATCCTGAGCATTCCTTGCTTTGCATGGGCCCGTGCTGCCTTGGATTCGCCGCCAGGAATTGTCCCATTGGCTCCAATTCATTTTTGCCGATCTTGATGGGCTCATCGTGGCATCTCAGACAAGTATCCGGCTCCTCGGAAAGGAGTAAATGATCGTTCTCGGACAGATGCGGATTATGACAATTCATACAAGCGGGCGCCTCTGTGACCGGAGAATGTTTTACTTTTACCGCTTCCTGTTCGTGGAGAGTTTTTTCGTGACATTTGGCGCAAAGTACGGGAACGGCCGCCTTCAACTCGTAGCGCTGCTCCGATGAATGCGGGGAATGGCATTCGGTGCATCCGGTCGCTAAGGCCTGGTGCCGAAATCTTGCATTCGTGAACCTGGTATCCATGTCCCTATGGCAGGTCAAGCACAGTTGCCGGCCGGAAATCCGCAACATGCGTGGTTCATTACCTCCGTGCGGATCGTGACAGGCAACACATGCCCCGAAAACAAATGGCCCGTGACTAAAGCTGCTTTTGAATTTTTCTTTCGCATGGCACTTGAAGCAGAGCGGATTGTCTGAGTTCACCAGGCGCGAAGTGCCTCCGACATCCGGGATATCGTGACAGAGTACGCACAACGGTTCTTTAGCCACCAGGCAGCGCACCGTTGACGACACATTCTGTTCGTGGCAATCGACGCACGCTTTGCCCGCCAGGGGGGGGTGTGGCTTCTTGTCCTGTCGCGCGGCGGAAGCCTGGGGATTCTTTTGGGGCGCAGAAATGGCCGCGCACACTCCACAAAGCGCAACGCATGCCAGCAGGCCGATAAGCACGTACGCAAGTCGAGGCTGGAAGCGTTTGCTATCCTTTTGCCGATGATATTTCGCGTCCGATCCTTCCATATGCATGAACCGAGGCTTCCTATTATGGTTTTGAGGTATTAAGCCCGACCGGCGCTTGGGAACTCCACCACTGTTTCCAGAGATTATAATTAATGCCGAAATCCTTATCGGTGAGTTTTGTTAGAACCCACGCCACCTCAGTACGAACAACCTCTGGCTTACCCTGCAAGGCAGCGATGAGGGGCTCCACAGCACGCGGATCATTGATCTCCCCCAATGCTCTCACGGCTGATATCTGTACGTTCTGATCTTTATCATTCAAAGCCGCGATGAGGGATTCCACGGCGCGCGGATCACGGATCCGCCCTAATGCAAGGGCTGCCATATTCCGGGTTTCGGGATTTAAATCTTTCAAAATAACCATGAGAGGTTCTACAACATAGGAATCCCTGATCTGCCCTAGAACCTGGAATGCGCCAATCCGAATCAAGGGTTGCGCATCCTTTAGAGCGGCCAGGAGGAGATCCAAAGCCTGGGAACCCTTGATGTTCCCTAATGCTTGAATGACCAGGGCACGAGTCTGGGCATCCTCATCCGCAAGGACCGGGATAAGGGACTTCGAAACGCGCGGGTCTTTGATTTGCCGTAATGCCTGAACCGCCATGCGCCGGACAATGGGATTGCTGTCTCTTAGAAACGCGATGATGAATTCCACGGCACGCGGGTCTTGGATCTGTCCCAGGGATTGCATCGCCGTAAGCCTGATGTCAAGATCGTTATCCCTCAAAGTAGCAAGGAGGGGTTCCACCGCGCGCGGATCTTTTGCCCGCCCTAATGCTTGGATTGCCATTAGCCTCGTATTGCGATCGCTATCCTTCAAAGCGGCAACGAGAGGGTCCACCGCGCGTGGAACTCTGATCTGCCCTAATGCCTGAGCGATGCCGCTCCGTATCATGGGATTTTCATCCTTGAGAGCGGATATTATGAGATCCACAGTCTTGAACTCCCGGATTATGCCTAATGTTTGAATCGCGATATTTCGAGTCTGGGCATCACTATCCGCAAGCACCGCGATGAGGGGCGTCAACAACCCGAGGGTCATTAATCTCGACCTAACGCCTGGATTGCCATCTGCCGGGTATCCGGATCCGCATCTTTCAAAACGGCGATAAGGGGTTCCACGGTCTGCGGATCTTTGATTTGTCTTAGTATCCGAGCGGCTGATTTCCGGACACTCGGATTGGAATCCTCTAGAACCGCTACCAGCGGCTCTACCGCCGGATTTCCAAACATCACAAGCGTCTCGGCAGCTTCCATGGCCGGGGAAATCGTGGTTATGTTCTGAACTCCCTCTCCCCAATGGGTATTCTGTTCTTCAATTTTCGGATCATACAGCGTCTCGATCAGCACCAAGATCGCCCCCTGGGCCGACGGCCCCATTTTCCTCAACTGAAATGCAGCGTCGGCCCTGGCGCGTATATCTCCGCTCCTTAGGATCTTGATCTGCATGGACACTGGTTCCGATACCGCCTGCTCCGATTCCAACAGCCTCTGTTTCAGTAGCGGATTCTTTTTAAGAACCAGAAGCCTGTCCACGGGGGGTTGGTCCCCAAGGGAATCTTTGACGCTATCCGATTTCTTGGAGGCTGCGGAGCGAACATCCTTATCTTGAGCCGTCATGCTTGCCGTCGGGGATTGAACCGCATCCGGATCTTTGATGTGTATTAAGGCGGTGGCAACCTCCCGGAGAGCATCATCATCCTGTTTTCTTACCGCAGCAACGACAGGATCAAGGGCTGCCGGGCCCAAGTTTATCAGTGCGGCGGCAGAGTGCGTTCTCAGCAGGAGATTTTTATCCCTCATGGCGGAAATAAGGGGTTCTATAGCGCGCAAATCTTTGATTTCCCCCAATGCATCGGCTGCTCTCGAGCTCACGATGGAATCTGAATCCTTCAGAGCAGCGATGAGGGCATCAATCGCATCAGGAGTGTGGATGCGCCCCAAAATGCCGACGGCTTCCCTGCGAGCAACATCATCCGCATGGCTTTTCAGCGCAACGACGAGAGGATTAACGACTGCCGAACCCAGCTTTGCAAGCGCGCCGGCAGCCTGAGTTCTCAGTAGGAGATTTTTATCCTTCAGCGCGACAATAAGCGGTTCTATCGCACGTGGATCTTTGAATTCCCCCAATGCATCGGCCGCCCTATAGCTCACGAGGGGATCCTCATCCTTCAGAGCAGCAATGAGGGCATCCACCGCACGGGGATCGTGGATACGCCCTAAGGCGGCGACAGCCTGAGTTCTCAACAGCAGTTTTTTATCCTTCAGGGCGGCGATGAGGGGTTCCACTGATCGCGGATCTTTGATGTCCCCCAACGCGTCGGCTGCTCTATAGCTGACAATAGAATCCGCATCCTTCAAAGCGCCGATGAGGGGCTCCACCGCTCGTGGATCCCGTATACGCCCCAATGCGCCGGTAGCCTCCTGTCGAACAACATCATTCTTGCTTTTCAGCGCGGCAACGAGAGATTCAATGGCGGCCGGGCCCAGCTTTACCAGAGCATTAACGGCTTCATCACGAAGATCGCGATTGGTATCGCTCAGGGTCTCAATCAGCTTGATCATTGAATTGTCCTGGCTATACGCAACGCGCGCAAATTCTTGTCCACAGGCGCACACAAGCAACATGCCCACTAGCCAACGATTAATTCCGAATGATCGGATAGATTTCCAGCGCATTCGATTCATCTCGCTCTTTTCCAAACGCGATAAGACGCTCCAGTGACAGTCACTTTTTATTTTTCACCTTGGATTCCCTCTTTGCCACCCTCTCCTGATTTCCCCGAATCCTGCTCGTACTTCACGGGATTCTGTCGATCATAGGAGAAATGCTGGTGGCAGCCCGGGGCACAGGATCCGCCCGCGGCCGTTTTCGCATATCCAGTTTGGAATATCCAGTCGCCGAAGGGCACGGAATCCCGGATGTACTGTTCCCGATCCATCGCGTGTATTTCGTGACAAGCGCGGCAGGTTCGGCCTTTGGTTTTCTGGTTGACATGCACGGAGTGCAAATTCATATCGCCATTCCGAAATCCAGTCAGATTCGTTGTCTTCGAGACTACGGCTAGCCTGGGATCGTGGCAGGAAAAACAAAGCGCGTAGTTCTCTTCCCGGAACGACGAATAAAACTCGGAAGGATACTCCTTGTTCAGCAGATCGAACAGGTCTCCTCCGTGAATCTGGTGACATGCACTGCACTCGTTTGCTGTATTCGGCACGTGAAGGCTTTTGCCGGACGCAAGTATCTTGCTCATGTCCCGGATCTTCCCTTTAGAGGTCGTGATCTCCTTGTCGTGGCATTTCAGACATAGGGCTCTCGCATTGTTCCGGAGAAGCTTCGAATAACGGGTCGCGTGGGCGTCGTGACAGTTCATGCACTCCCGAATTTCCTCAAGTGCCCCGTGGCGGACTTTAGCATGCTCCACAGTCAATCGAATGTTCTCGTGGCAGGAATAACAAAGCTCTCGCATCGGTTTTCCCAGCAATTTCGGCCTATCCGAAGCATGTGCGTTATGACATTTCAGGCAACCTTCCCCCATGGGCTTGTGAATGGATCGCGCCTGCTTTATCCGGTTGGCGAAGACTACATGGCAGTCCAGACACACTGTGTTCGGTTCCTGACGAAGCAATTTCGGATAATTCGAAACGTGCGCAGTGTGACACCCCAGGCACCCCCCATCGGCAACCGGTTTGTGCACCATCTTTCCCTTGATCGTCTTTGCATGACACTTCTCGCACAATGCCCGCGTAGTCTTCGCACGCAGATGCGGGCGCGTCTCCCCGCCGTGGGGATTGTGACATTCGAGACAGGTCTTTTCCGTCATTGGCTTATGGGAATACTTGCCGGTTTCGAGCTTGTGACAAAAAAGGCAGAGACTGCCTCCTTCACGGGTCAGTTGGAATGTGTGCTTTACTGCGTCACTTTGCCTATGGCATCCGGAGCAGGCACCCGCCCTCATAGGCCCATGCAGAACCGGATAAGCAGTCACGTTCGAATGGCAACCACCGGCCGTGCAATTCTTCGTTGGCGCGGTTGGACGCTCCTGGGGCCCTGTCTGGGCAGCTGCAAGGGGAAGCCTGAAGAACGTGACAAGAAGAACAACTACCCAAGGAATCAAAGATCCAATCTCCAATTTGTAGCAGCCAGGTCTCAATGTGTTTCCTATCGATAACTATATCAACGCTGCAATAACGATTAATATAAAAGTTCCTAATCCCAGAATCTGTAATGCGACCGTACCATAAAATGCAATCTTTCGCTTTCGGTCTGACGCTGGCTGCACTCTCAATTGGCTCAGCGTATCCTCTTTGGCCAGACGCGCGTACTGTGCGGATCGCCCCTCTTGGAGCTCTTTCTCGGAAAGCTGTCCTGTGAGCATCACATCGTTCACAGGGAATCCTTCCCTACGAAGGCTGGTATTGAAAAGATGGATCATGATGGCGCAGCCTATGGCCATCAGTCCGGCATAGCTGTGGACAACCATGGCCACGTTAAACCAGTAACCGGAGAGGAATCTGGCGAAAAAAGTGGGGAACCAGAGAAACGCACCGGAAAAGGCAAGGGCGTTCACCGAGATCACTAGGGCCCAGTAGTCGAACTTTTCCCTGTAGCTCCAGCGGTCCAGTTCCGGACGGCCTCCCCGGTCGGTGAACCACCGAAACATTCCTATAAATTGTCGAATGTCCCTGATGCTCGGCACCAGGCTATCGGGCCCCACGATCCGCTTCCGGAGCGGCTGTTTTCGATCTCCCCGCAGAATCAAGGCATAGAATCCATAAAACAGGCCGATGCCAACCAAAAAAATTGCGAACAGGCGATGAAGGAGAGCCGCTCCGTCAGGCCCGCCGAAAAGCGCCATTGAGGCCACAACCCAGGGCTGACGGCTGAACTTCAGGGGCATGCCCGTCAGAGCCAATCCCAGCACACAGGCGGTCGCTAGAAGATGGGTCCAGCGATGCAGCGCCTTGAACCGGAGCATTGCATGCACTGGTCCATCCTCCGACAGATCCGATCTCTTCCGCAAATCCCGATTGAGCCACCCCATCCAGTGCAAGCCCCAGATCGCCAGCAGGATAGCACCGACAATAAGAGTAAAACGCCAGATTAAAAGCAGCGCGGGATGTTTTTGCCCATCGCGAAAGTCTGCATGCGGGTGGTAGGCGACGAAATTTTCGCGGCCCGATGCCGCCATTGTTTTGATCTCCTGATGGCAGCGCGAACAGGTCTCGGGACGGTTGGCGGCCGACAATAATGATTTAGGATCTGACGGGCGCCGTATGTTGTGGGTCCCGTGGCAGTCACTGCACCGTGCAGCACGCACGCTGCCGAGCTGCTGTACTTGGCCATGATACGTCTCCCGATAGGTCCGATAGAGCTCCTTGTGACAAACCCCACACTCGCTGACGATATCCAGCATAAATTCGGGTGTATTGGTATGCGTAATGGCATGCGCCGTGTGGCAATCGTTGCAAAGGGCGGCCCGGACCGACGGATCATTCCGGCGCGCCACCTCCGCGTGAACCGTCGACTCGAACTCTTTCAAAATATCAGCGTGGCAGCGCCCGCAAGTTTCCGGGATGTTTAAACGATGAACCCTGGAGCGAGGGTCTTGAACAGGCAGGATCTCATGGTGACCATGACAATCCTCGCAGGTGGCTCCTACCTCCGCAGTGCCGGGCTTTCTCCGGCCATGAACACTGTCCAGGTAGGATCGCACCAGCACGCCTCCATTCTTCAGGCCCGCCATCTGGCCCGAATACGTCTGGTGGCAGGAAGCACAGACCCTGATCTTTTCTAGTGGATTCACCTTGCTTTGAAGACGAATCTCGTGAGCACCGTGGCAATCCCAGCATCGAGGGGGCATCGGTTCCGAGGTCCGAATCACCTTTGCGTGCATGCTTCGCGAAACCTCCGCGACTTGCTCCTGGTGGCAGGTTTCGCACTGGGGCTCGGACAAACGGGCGGCATGAGGAAGCGATTCCACCCCCGTGTGGCACTGCTCGCAGGTCACATTGCTGTGGAATCCTTGCGCAAGAATACTTTGTTCGACATAGCAGGCTCGCAGGATTTTTCCGCTCCGGGAGACCGGGCTCAGGCACAACGACCATCATCTCCCGCTCCTCGCGGGAGAGCGCGGTAATATGCTTTTGTTCATGGCAGTTCAGGCAACGCTGGTCAGCTCCTCTTTCCTGTGTCTGGCCTGAACTCGGTTCTGATAAAGGTAGCAGGGAGAAGAAGACAAAAATTCCAGCCCGTAAAATCCATCTCCTTCGTCGCCGTGGCATTATCATTGTGTCGCCTCTGGTGTCAGCCACCAAACAGCATGGCGTAAAGAATTAGGGCAACGAGACTCAAACCGATCGCTAATGCCAGGATACCGAAAAACCTTCCCACATGCGTTACGACTGTCGGCATTGGATCGGCGAGGATTTCCTCCATCTTTCCCGTAGCAACCCTATCCTCATACTCGCGAGGTCTTTCGTGCTTCCATTCCTCCAGCGGCACCCTGCCGGTCAACATAACGAAGTCCATGGGAAACTTCTCGGGGCGGAAGTGAGTGTTGAAAAAATGAATCGTGAAGATAAATCCCGTTGCCAGCAGCGCTTCGTCGCTGTGAATGATGGTCGCCACATTAAGGACCCATCCCGGCAGAATCCAGGTGGTCAGTTCTGGAAACCACAACATCAAGCCGGTAGAGCCAATGATTCCTATACCCCAAAAGACCGCGAAGTAGTCGAACTTCTCCCAATAGGTCCAACGCCCGTATTGGGGCCGCGGCCCCCGGCCCAGAAACCACTTGAACGTCGCCATGAACTCCTTGGCGTCTGCCAGAGTCGGCACAATGGTGTCGGGACCCAGCAGAAAATCTATGGGTTTCTTGCCACTTTTTTTATACAGCTGGAATGATTCCCAGAGGTGATAAGCGAACAGACTAAACATCGCTACAGCGCACACCCGATGGATGTAACCCGCAAATGCGGCGCCCCCGATGCTCCAGGCGATAAATCTCGCCCAGGCCATGTAACTGAACTTCAGCGTCATCCCCGTAAGGGCCAACCCGAAGAAACTTATAATCATGATCAGGTGCATGGCTCGCTGGCGGATTGTAAACCGCAGGACATGCTTCGCATTTGGATCGCTGCCAGCCAAAATCTCTTTTGCATGTTTGCGCATTCTCAACGACGTGGGCAGCCACAACAGGGTATGGCAGCCAAAGAATGCAAAGGTTGCCACCAACAGGCCCGTCATGCCCCAAAACGCGAAGAAAAGCGCCGGATACTTTTTGGAATCGTAGTGGGTCGCGTGGGTCAAGTAGCCTTTAAAACCGGGATGGGCCCGCGGGTGGCATTTTGCACAGGTCTCTACAATATTTCCCTGGCTGAGTCGTGACCGGGAATTGTTTAGCGCCAGAATATCGTGCGCGCCATGACAGTCATAACACTTCGCTGCGTTGGCCTTTCCCAACCTGGACGCCTTTCCGTGATAGGTGTCCAGGTAAGTCTCGACCACATCTTTGTGGCAGTTGCCGCATTGGTCCATAACGGCGAGATTGAAGCCTGTGGCGTCGGCGCGGGTAATTTCATGGGATGAGTGGCAGTCGCTGCATCCAGGCAGGTCCGGCTTGCCCGGTAGGCGCTTGTATTCGGTGTTATTGGCGCGCGAGTGGACGCTCCCGGCGTATTGCTCCTCGATTCCCTGATGACACTTGCCGCAGACCTTGGCGATGTTGTCCGGATGAACAGTGGACTGGGGATCACTCCGTGGGAGCTCTTTGTGCGGGGTGTGGCAGTCGGCGCAGGTAGCCGTCACGGTCAGGCCGCTCTCCCGAAGCCCTTTTCCATGGATACTCTCGGCATAGTTCTCGACCATGTTTTTCACTGCGCCCTGATAGCGCACTGCGGCCTGGCCGCCCCGCTGGTGGCACCGGGCGCAAAGTAGGGGCACTTTGAGTGCAAAGGTCGGAGACTCGTAAACCATTTGCTTCACAGAATCCGGCGAATCCGCGCTGGTCGAGTGCTCCAGGGTTTCATGCGTGCCGTGACAGTCGGTGCAGTACGGGGCTTTCGTATCACCCTTGGCGTGCAATCGGCCGTGGATTCCCGCAGAATAATTGGATACCTCAGCCTCATGGCAGATGGAGCAATCCACCTTCTTTTCGATAGTCGAGCAGGGACGTTCCGCCGTGACAGTTACACCAGTATGACACTGCGTGCAGGCGACTACTTTCCGCCCGTGAATCGATGCCGCGTATTCCTCTGCACGCACAAAAAGAGACGGCCCGCCCTTGGCGGCTCGAAGATCCTTTTTGCCATGACAGGCAAGACAATCCGAGTTGGCCATCTGGGTGTCATAAAGGACCTTGCGTGCTTCGTGTGGAGAGTGGCACTCCACGCAGACAGGTACTTTGTGAGGTTCCTTTTCCCATAGCGTGCCTCGGACGATTTTGCGATGAACCACCTCAATCATTCCGTGGCACTTCATGCAGGTCCGAACGACGTTTTGTCTGGAAATACTCGAGGCCGGATCCGTATGGGGTAGAACGCTGTGGCTCGTATGGCAACTAGTGCAGACCGCCGTTACGACCAATCCCTGCTTGAACAATCCGTCTTTGTGAATATTCTGGGTGTAGCGCTTCTGGAGCTGTTCTTTGGGGATGTTCGCAGCCCGTTGCACGGGCTGTCCCTCCGCGTGGCACTTGGTGCACATCTGTGAAATATTGAGAGGGGCAGCGGGCGATTCGGGATCACGCAGCGGAACGATGTAATGCTCCCCATGGCATTCCTGACAGGTTGGCGCCAGCTTATCCCCGGCCGCAAGCTGTTTGCCGTGGATGCTCCGGCTATAGACGTTCGCCTCCTTCTCGTGGCAGGAACCGCACTTCACCAGCGGCAGGCCGAACTTGTGGGGCAATTCTGAATGACACTTTACGCAGCCAACATCGTGAGAACCGTGGGCTGACTTGGCAAAGCGCTTGCCATTGATTTCGATGGAACTCGTTCGTCCCTCACGCACCATTGCCGGATCCTTCTCGGGTCCGTGGCAGCCCAGACAGACCCTTTCACTCCCCACTGCGGGAAGCCTCAGATCTCGTGGCGGCTCCTTGCCATTCCGTGGCTTCTGTTCGTTTTTCTGCCCCCTGTCTTGCGCAAGGAGATGGTCGAATGAAGCTGCACTTAAAAGCGCGAGGACACACAATGCCGCAGCCAGGAGTGATCCTGAAGAACTGGTTGTGCAGCGATCCCTCAAGCCCGGCTCCTGCAAATAAAGATGTCGGATTCAATCCATCCCCCAACAAGTATGTTTCAGAGTGGGCATACTACCACAAACGAGTACACATAAAATGGGGGCATGCTACTACAAATAGCGTGTGCATATCAACGAAGACGTTGAGCTCCTTCAGACTTCTACCTGGTTATAGTGTCCCTTTAAGGAAAACGCTTTGAAAAACAGACATATTTAATTGTTCCTCATAATAGACCTAAGGAGGGTTTATGGATTCCCATCAATCACGAAGGAAGTTTCTGCAGGCGGGCTTGGCTCTGCCTGCTGTAGGGCTTGTCTCATCGGGCGGCTTGCACTCGGCATTTCAGGGGAGTTCGAGCGCTCCCCAGGTCGTATATCGGACTTTGGGAAAAACAGGATTAAAGGTTACCGGGGTCGGTTACGGCATAGGATTCGTGCCGGTTCCGGATGTTGTCGCGCGCGCCATTGACATGGGCATTAATTACTTCGACACCTCCCGCGATTACGGCGACAGCGAAAAAATCTTTTCCGGTGTGATCAAAGGCAAAAGAGACAAGATAATAATCGCCAGCAAGTCCGGCAGGACGAAGAAAGCGCACATATTGGAGGACTTGGACACGAGTCTTCAAGTACTTGGCACGGATCACGTCGACATCTGGCATCTGCATGGAAGGGATAACCCGGCCCAAATCCCGGATGAGGCGATCGAGGCTTTGGAGACAATGCAAGAAATCGGGGAAAGCCCGCTTCATCGGCTTCAGCTGCCACGATATCAACAACATGGTTCCCTTCATTCTGAAAACCGGGAAATTCGATGTCATTCAGACTACCTACAGTTTTCCCGATCGGCGGACGCTACCGAGAACCGGCAATTGCCAAGCTCCATGAAGCCGGCATCGGCGTCATTGCCATGAAAGTCGTGGTCGCGCTGTCGGGCTTTAATTTAAAAAGCGTCGAAAACCCGCCCGCCAGGCCAAACGGTGACGGCCCGGTCGCAGGCATTAAATGGGTTTTACAGAATCCGGCAATCGGCACAACCGTCCCCAATATGCGGACCATTCCACAGCTCGAAATGAATTTCCGGGCGATGTCGGAATCCTATACTCCAGCGGATGAGAAATTACTGGGCTTAATAAACGAGCAGATCCGGCCGGATTACTGCCGCATGTGTTACCAGTGCAAAGGGACGTGTCCGAAGGGCATGCCCGTGTCGGACGTGCTGCGTTTTCTCTCGTATCATGATTTCTACGGCGACTACCATCATGCGGTCGTAAGCTTCAGAGATCTTGCAAGAGAAGTTCGTGATATGCGTTGCATCGACTGTGAAACCTGCGCCATTCAGTGTCCGAATGGAGTGCGGGTCCAGGATCGTTTGATTCGAGCCCAGCAACTCCTGGCATAGTTAAAATCAACCTGGTCGCGGAATATTTACGCCAATAACTATTCGTATCAACTTCTATTGCCCTATTTACACATATATGTGTAATATAAAGATATGAAAAAGTGAGACTTGGAATTATCACTAAAGTCTCTTGGGTGGTGGCTGCTACGAGAAGGCGGTAATCATGAAATCTGGACAAATGGCAAAGAAACCGAGCCGGTCCCAAGACACCGTGAAGTGTCGGATCCGCTCGCGCAGAAAATTCTTAGAAAGGCCGAAGCATTTCCGGGGCATAGGAGGTAAAGCATGAGATTTTCTGAAGGTGCGGATTTGGAAAGACAAAGGCAGCAAATATTGGCTCGTCGAAGTGTCGTTGCTAGAAGTTATGACTCAAGGAACCTCAAAAAACGATGCCTATTTCATGATATCAGATGCGATCGAAGGCCTGGTAAATCAGAAAGGATTTAAGGTAGATGTTCGCCCTCTTGACCGGGAATCTTTTACTGTCGGAGCAAGCCGGGAAAGTGCAATGATTGCTCTCATGCTTAAAAGATCTTAAGAGAGGCGCACAGATTAACCTTAGCAGAAGTCGCGCGACAGCTTGCCGAGCGCCAAATGCTTACGCGCGCTATTAACAGGCAAGATTCTGCCAACATTGGAAAAACTCAACAACTTATGAGCGATAGATCCGGCATTGAACCCATCCTAAAAGTTCCCTGGTGGGTCGTGAAATAAGCCTCTTTAGGCTGCACTACTACATTGTGTTACCTGGACGTCCCTGCCATGCACTTTCCACAGAGCGGAACAGCTTATTTAATCAGATCAACAACTTAGCGGCAGAAATAAATCATGTCTTTCTTTCACTTATCTCGCGTATTGGGTCTTGAATTCGAGGCGCTTTAGGCTAAGAATTACCAATTTTGCCCGAGTCACATTTTCCGCGTTGCCGGAGATGGGATTTCAGAGCTGGCGCCTTCTATCATGGCCCACCCTAAGACTCAGGAAGAAAACGATGGATCAACTAAATTCTTTAAGGAAGAACCGGACATGCCCAAGATAATTGACATTACCGAACTCATTCTCCGCGATGCGCATCAGAGTGTGATGGCGACGCGTATGGCGACCGAGGATATGGCCCCTGCGTGTGAGGATATAGACAAGGCGGGTTTCTGGTCCGTTGAGTGCTGGGGAGGCGCGACTTTCGACTCCTGCATCCGGTTTCTCAATGAGGACCCATGGGAACGCCTGCGCACCTTCCGCAAGCTCATGCCGAACACGCGGCTCCAGATGTTGCTGCGCGGCCAGAACCTGCTCGGCTACCGCCATTACGAAGACACGGTCGTCGATCGCTTTGTCGAAAAAGCGGCCAACAACGGCATCGATGTGTTCCGGATTTTCGACGCGCTCAACGACATTCGCAACTTGCAGCGCGCCATTGCCGCCGTGAAGAAGACAGGCAAACATGCCCAGGGCGCCATCTCCTATACCACCAGCCCGCTGCATACCATCAAACAGTTCGTGGAGCATGCAGAGAAACTCGTCGCGCTGGGCTGCGATTCCATCTGCATCAAGGACATGGCGGCGCTTCTCAAACCGCAACCGGCCTATGATCTTGTCCGTGGAATCAAGGACGCCTGCGGACAGAATGTGCGCGTTCAGGTCCACGTGCACGCCACCACCGGCGTCACCATGGTCAGCCTGATGAAAGCCATCGAAGCCGGCGCGGATGGAGTCGATACGGCGATCAGCGCCCTCAGCCTCGGGCCCGGCCACAATCCCACGGAGAGCCTGGTGGAAATGCTCGAAGGCACGGGTTTCGATACAAAGATCGACAAAGCACGGCTACTGAAAATCAAGAAGCACTTCCTGAAAATAGCCCCTCGCTATAAGGAATTCATCTCGAACATCACCGGCGTGGAAACTGAGATCTTCGAAAGCCAGATTCCCGGCGGCATGCTCTCCAACATGGAAAGCCAGCTAAAACAGCAGAAGGCGGACGACCGAACGGATGAAGTGCTGGCCGAGGTTCCGAAAGTGCGCAAGGACGCCGGCTTCCCGCCGCTGGTTACGCCATCGAGCCAGATTGTGGGATCGCAGGCGGTCTTCAATGTGCTGATGGGAAAATACAAAGTCATGACCGGGGAGTTTGCCGACCTGATGCTGGGTTACTACGGTGAAACCATAGGGCCGCGCAATCCAGAGGTCATCGATCTGGCAGCCAAACAGACTGGCAAGCCTCCGATCACGTGCCGTCCCGCGGATCTCCTGAAGCCGGAGTGGCAGGATCTGCGCGAAGCGGCGCTGGAATTGCCCGGCTGCAATGGCTCGGATGAAGACGTGCTCACTTTTGCCATGTTTCCTCAGGTGGCTCCTAAGTTTTTTTCCACGCGCGACGCAGGCCCGAAAAACCTGGGCAAGGACCCGAACGCGCAGCAGGCCGCGTCTCCATCACAAGGCGCGCCGGGCTCGTCAGAGGACAGCGGCAAAGGTCCGGTGCGCAAAACAATCACGTATGATGTGAAACTGAACGAGACCACGCACAGGGTAACAGTTTCGCCGGCATAGACTAATCCGCATTTCTAGCGGGATTTCGTACTAATAATTAGTTCCAGGTTACAAGTTACAGGTTACAAGTTACAGGTTGCAGGTTACAGGTTACAGAGTGCGGTTTTTAACATGAAACATGGAACATGCAACCTGCAACCTGGAACCTGCAACCTGGAACCTGGAACCTAAATGGAGTCACGAACAATGGCTATACATACAATGCAGGAAAAGATCACGGAATTGCGGAAGCGGCGGGACCGCGCCATGCAGGGAGGCGGGGCCGACAAACAGGAAAAGCAGCATGAAGAAGGCAAGCTGACCGCCAGAGAACGAATTGATCAGTTGGTGGATCCGGGCAGTTTCGAAGAAGCCGGCCTGTTCGCCGAGCATCGCGCAGTGCTGTTCGGCATGGCCGGAAAAAGTTTTCCCGCGGACGGCGTAGTGACCGGCGCAGCATCGGTCCACGGCCGGCTGGTGCATCTTGCCAGCCAGGACTTCACTGTCTCCGGCGGTTCGGCCGGCGAAGTCCATTCCACTAAGGTGGCCGAGATCATGGTGCAGTCCTTGAAGACAGGATCGCCGTTCATCTTCATCAACGATTCGGGAGGCGCTCGTGTTCAGGAAGGCATTGATTCCCTTTCAGCCTACGGAAAAGTATTTTATACGAATGTGATGCTCTCGGGCGCAGTGCCGCAAATATCGCTTATCTGCGGCCCCTGCGCAGGCGGCGCAGCCTACAGCCCCGCCTTAACCGACTTCATCATCCAGACCCGTCAGGCCCAGATGTTCATCACCGGTCCGTCGGTAATCAAGAGCGTTACCGGCGAGAGTGTGACCGCCGAACAGTTGGGCGGCCCGGAATCGCATATGGCCTATTCCGGCGTGATTCACTTCATCGCCGAAGACGACCACCATGCCATAGAAATATGCCAGAAGCTGCTCAGCTTCCTGCCGTCCAATAACCTGGAGGATCCGCCGCAAGTGGAAGGCGATCCCAATTTCGAAGCCAATCCGGAATTGGACAAGGTGGTGCCCACGGATACTAAAAAGGGATACGATGTGCGCGAGGTAATCACCCGAGTGGTGGACTTTGCCGATTTCCTGGAAGTGCAGGCAGGGTATGCCGCCAATATCGTCATCGGATTTGCGCGCATTTCCGGCCGCTCTATGGGGATCATTGCAAATCAGCCCTCGGTGCAGGCAGGCGTGCTCGACATCAACGCTTCCAACAAAGCCGCGAGCTTTATCCGTTTCTGCAACGCCTTTAATGTCCCACTGCTTACTTTCGTCGATGTGCCGGGCTTTTTGCCGGGAGTACAGCAGGAGTACGGCGGCATCATCCGCCACGGAGCAAAAATGCTGTTCGCGTACTCCGCCGCGACGGTCCCGAAGATCACGGTGAACCTGCGCAAAAGCTATGGCGGCGCGTACCTGGCAATGTGCGGCAAAGACCTGGGCGCAGACCGCGTATACGCATGGCCAACGGCGGAAGTTGCCGTAATGGGCGCGGAAGGCGCGGCTGAAATCGTTTTCCGTAAGGAGATTCAGGAAGCGGACAATAAAGCGGCCAAGCGCAAGGAACTGATCGAGAAGTACCGCGAGACTTTCTCCAATCCATACGTAGCCGCCGGTCGCCGGCTGGTGGACGCCATTATCGAGCCCTCCATGACGCGGCATCACATAACGCAGGCATTGGAATATGTGCATACCAAGCGCGAGCTGAGACCGGCCAAGAAACATGGCCTGATTCCGCTATAGAGCGAGGGGAGAGTATGGCCAAAATAACAAAGACAAACAAAATAACAATGCAGGGTTTGGCGGAACTGCTGGAAAAAGTTCAGGCTCAACTCGCTGGCGCTCTCCGAGCGAGTGGAGCAGCTGGAAGCGACCGGACCGAAGCAGCCCGCCGCCCTGGAAACGATTCCGGTCCCGGTGGCGCTGGAAACGGCGCCGCAGCCCGAACCGCAAAAAGAAGAAATTACGGAAGAAGAACTGATCGCCATTTCGGCCGCGCTGGGTGCGTACCTGGGAGTTCGCATCCGCATAAAACAGATTCGATTGCTCAGCTCACATGCGTGGGCGCAGCAGGGGCGCGCGTCGATCCAGGCGTCCCACTACTTGCATACTTAGGAGGCGCCGTGAAATTGAATATTGCTATTGATGGAAAAACATATGAAGTCGAAGTTGAAGCCGTAGAACCCACGGCGCCCTCACCTATTCTACGCGGCATCCCGGTCGGGTCCGCGGCTGTGCGAGTCCCGGCAGCGCCCGCGCCCGCTCCCGCAGCCGGCGACAATAAACCGGTAGACGAAGCCAAGGTATGCCGCAGCCCCGTATCCGGTATCGTGATACGCGTGGCGGCGCAGGTGGGACAGAGCCTGCAGACCGGCGATGTGATGCTGGTGCTCGAAGCGATGAAAATGGAAACGAATATTACAGCCCCCAATCCCGGCAAGATTGCCGCCATCCCGGTAAAAGAGGGGGACGGTGTCCAGTCGGGACAGGTGGTAGTGGAGTTTGAATGATGAATTCACAACTGGAACAAGTACCCGGATTTCTATTTTTCGATCACGTGGCCATATCGGTCAAACCCGGTGAACTCGAAGCCCATGTCCACGCCTACAAGACCATGGGATTCCAAGAAAATGCACCGCGAGGATGTGCTGGGCACGGATCAGGTGCGGGAAGTGCTGCTGCAGGTGGGCACCGGCCCGAACCTGGTGCAGCTGATTGAGCCGCTGAATGCGGAATCGCCGGTCGCCAAGCAGATTGAGAAGAATGGCGGGCGCGGCGGACTGGCGCACGTCGCCCTGCGCGTGGCGGACATACAGAAGGCGTTCGATTATCTGAAAGAGAACGGATTCAAGCTCGTCGACAAGGCTCCGCGGAAAGGATCGCGCGGCACGATGGTTTTTTTCATCCATCCCAAGGCCACAGAGACGGCGGCATTCGGGTATCTAATAGAAGTGGTACAGGAGGGTTCCCATGCCTGAATCTGCACCGGGCACCGAAAGTTTGAATCTGGGCCAGGAATTCCCCGCGGTTCCGACCGCCGCATGGGAAGCCGTGATTGCGAAAGACCTCAAGGGCGCCGACTACGATAAGAAGTTGGTTTGGCGCACCGAGGAGGGACTGGCAGTCCGACCCTATTATCGAAAAGAAAATCTGGCCGGTCTGGAAGATCAGCTCTCCGTGCGCCGTACACGCTGCGGGTGGGAAACCGTTGCGGACGGCAAGCCCGCCGCGGATGCGATTCGAGCGGACCTGCTGCACGAAGCCGGGGCGCACGCCATACAGGAGCTGGGATATGCGATTGCCGCGGGCGTAGAACTCCTGGCCGCACGCAGCGCCGGCGCAGCCTGTGGATGCCGCCGCGCGCGAAATAGAATTTGTCATGGCGGTCGGCCCGAGCTATTTCATGGAGATCGCGAAGCTGCGCGCCGCCCGTCTTCTATGGGCGCAGGCCGTCGCCGCCTTCGGATCGAACGACGCCGAATCCTGCGCCATGCACTTGCACGTGCGCACGCCGCGACGGAACAAGAGCCTTTGCGACCGCTACACCAACCTGTTGCGCGCGACCACCGAAGCGCTTTCGGCCGTGATCGGCGGCTGCGATCAACTGACTATCGAGCCGTTCGGCATCGACGAACATCTCGCGCTGAGCATTCAGCGGATCCTGCGCGAGGAAACGCACCTCGATACAGTGGCCGATCCCGCCGGAGGATCCTATTACATCGAAACCCTGACCGATTCCATTGCCCGCGCAGCATGGAAACTCTTCCAGCAAGTCGAAGCCGAAGGCGGCTATGCCAAAGCGCTGGCGTCCGGTTCCATAGAAAAGGCGCTGGCTGCTCCGCGCGCCGCGCGCGACAAAGCGATGTCCAGCCGCCGCCGCGTACTTGTGGGTGTGAACAACTACCCCGACCTGACGGAAAAGAAGTCTGAAACCGAGACACAGCCGCAACCGGGTCCGCTTCCTCAATACCGCATCGCGGAGCCCTTTGAGAAAATACGGCAGCGCACCGTCGAGCATGCGCTCATCACCGGGCGATACCCGAAGGTGCTTCTGCTCATGCGCGGCGACGTGAAGATGAAGGGTGCCCGTTCGAATTTCTGCCTGAACTTTTTCGGCTGCGCCGCTTTCGACATAACGCAATCGGAAGAGTACGAAGGCACCGATGCGGACCTGATCATTTTGTGCAGCTCCGACCCCGAGTATCTTGCGCTTGCGCAGGAAGTTTGTCCGAAGGTCAGCGTGCCGGTGCTGGTGGCCGGAAATCCGAAGGAACAAATCGCCGCGCTTCAGGCGGCCGGGGTTCAGGGCTTCATCCATCGTATTCAGCGACGCAGTCGAGACGCTTACCGAATGGCAGAACAGACTTGGAATCTTAGAGTGAGGAGCGGGCAATGAAACCGGACTTTACGAAGATCGAATACAAAATTCGCCCGCAGAAGACCGCGGCCGCAGCGCCGGAGAACAGCGCGCCAGCGTGGCTGACGGCCGAGGGCATTCCCGTTAAACCGCTGTATACGGCAGACGACCTCGGCGGCATGCAGCACCTGGAATATGCCGCCGGCATCCCTCCATTCCTGCGCGGCCCCTATTCCACCATGTACGCCATGCAGTCGTGGACGATCCGGCAGTATGCAGGGTTTTCGACTGCCGAGGAATCGAACGCGTTTTACCGGCGCAATCTGGCGGCGGGACAGAAAGGCCTTTCGGTCGCCTTCGACCTGGCCACGCATCGCGGATACGACTCGGACAACGAGCGCGTGGTTGGCGACGTCGGCAAAGCAGGAGTGGCGATCGACTCGGTCGAAGACATGAAAATTCTCTTCGACCAGATTCCACTGGGACAGATGTCCGTGTCGATGACAATGAACGGCGCGGTGCTGCCGGTGATGGCCTTCTACATCGTCGCAGCCCAGGAACAGGGTGTGAGCACGCAGGAGCTGAACGGGACGATTCAGAACGACATTCTGAAAGAGTTCATGGTGCGCAACACCTATATCTATCCGCCGCTGCCATCGATGCGGATCATCGGCGACATCTTCCAGTATTGCGCGGCAAACATGCCGAAGTTCAACTGCATTTCAATCAGCGGATATCACATCCAGGAGGCTGGCGCCACCGCGGATATCGAACTCGGATATACGCTGGCCGACGGGCTCGAATATATCCGCACGGGCATTCAGGCCGGCCTGGATATCGACAGTTTCGCACCGCGCCTGAGCTTCTTCTGGGGAATCGGCATGAACCACTTCATGGAGATCGCCAAGATGCGCGCCGCGCGCGATAATCTGGGCGAAGCTCATCAAAGGATTCAAACCGAAGAGCGAAAAATCCATGGCGCTGCGCACGCACTCGCAGACTTCCGGATGGAGCCTCGCGGCGCAGGACGTGTTCAACAACGTGCCCCGCACCTGCGTGGAAGCGCTCGCTGCCGTGCTCGGACACACGCAGTCGCTGCACACCAACGCGCTGGACGAAGCGATCGCGCTGCCTTCGGATTTTTCCGCCCGCATCGCGCGCAACACGCAAATTTTCCTGCAGGAAGAAACCGACGTCACCAAAGCGGTTGATCCGTGGGCCGGCAGCTATTACGTGGAAGCCCTGACCCACGAATTGATGCACAAGGCGTGGCATCACATTCAGGAAATCGAGGCGCTGGGCGGCATGGCCAAAGCGATTGAGACCGGTATCCCCAAGATGCGCATTGAAGAAGCGGCCGCACGCCGTCAGGCGCGCATCGACTCCGGCCGCGAAACCATCGTCGGCGTGAACAAATATCGGCTTGCCGAAGAAAAACCGCTCGATGTCCTGGTGGTGGACAATCAGGCGGTGCGCCAATCCCAATTGCGCAGACTGGCACAGACAAAATCCGGGCGCGACCCCGCAGCGGTGAATGCCGCGCTGGCGGCACTGACCCGGTGCGCGGAAACGGGAGAGGGCAATATGCTCGAACTCTCGATCCATGCCGCGCGGCAGCGGGCGACGCTGGGCGAAATCTCCTCCGCTCTCGAACAGGTCTTTGGAAGATACCAGGCGGTAAACCGCACCATCTCCGGCGTGTATTCTTCCGAAAGCCGCGAGGACCCCGAATTCCTGAAGGCGGTCGCGCTGGCCGAGGAATTCGCTAAAACCGAAGGGCGCCGCCCGCGCATCCTGATTGCCAAGATGGGACAGGACGGTCACGACCGCGGCGCGAAAGTCATCGCCACGGCGTTTGCTGATCTCGGGTTTGACGTTGACGTCGGCCCGCTATTTCAAACTCCGCGCGAGGCTGCGCGCATGGCGGTAGAAAATGACGTCCATGTGCTCGGAGTCTCGAGCCTGGCAGGCGGTCATTCCACGCTGGTGCCGGAAGTGATCTCAGAATTGCGCGAAGCTGGATCGCGGCGATATCCTGGTATTCGTCGGCGGCGTTATTCCCCCGCAGGCTTACGAAGAGCTGTTCCAGGCGGGTGTGACCGACGTGTTTGGTCCGGGCTCGGTAATTCCGGTTTGCGCCCAAAAGATTCTGAAAGCGCTGATCGGGAACGTTCATGTATAATCACGTCCGATAAAGGGCTCTGCCAGGATTTCACGGATTACTGAAAAAAGATAAATGAGTAATCCGTGAAATATAGTGGCTGTTTTGCGCAGTTCCTGGGAAAGACGTGAGCAACTCCTAAAACAACCGCTAAGCATGACACTGCGACGGCACGGAAACGACTGCCGCTGGAGCGCTATGTCGACGGGGTCCTGGCCGGAGACCGGGTGGTCCTGGCGCGCGCCATCACCATAATTGAAAGCGATCTTCCCGCCGATGGCGACCTTGCGGCTCGCCTGCTCGACAAAGTCCTGCCTCATTCGGGCCAATCGCGACGCGTGGGGATCACGGGCGTGCCCGGCGTGGGCAAGAGCACTTTCATCGATGCGCTCGGCATGCACCTGATTCGCGACTGCGGCGAGAACGTCGCAGTGCTGAGCGTTGATCCCTCAAGCCCGATTTCGGGCGGCAGCATTCTCGGCGACAAAACCCGCATGGAGCGTCTGGCGATCGAGGAGCGCGCATTCATCCGCCCATCGCCGTCGCGCGGGCACCTGGGCGGCGTGGCGCGCAGGACACGCGAAACGATCCTCCTGTGCGAGGCGGCAGGGTATCGCAACATCCTTGTGGAAACAGTAGGAGTCGGGCAGTCAGAAACCGCCGTTCGATCCATGACCGATTTTTTCCTGCTCCTGATGCTGGCCGGAGCCGGCGACGAACTGCAGGGCATGAAGCGCGGCATCATCGAGATGCTGGACGGCATGGCAATCAACAAGGCCGACGGCGACAATACGAGGAAAGCGGAGCGCGCGCGGATCGAGTACTCCAACGCATTGCACCTTTTTCCTGCTTCGGCTGACGGATGGACCCCTTCTGTGGTAACCTGTTCGTCACTCAACGGAGATGGAATCGCGGCAGTCTGGCAGATGGTGCTGGACCATCGGGAGTTGTTGGAAAACAGTGGCTTCCTCAATCAACGGCGCAGCCGCCAGGCTCTGGAGTGGATGAACGAACTGATGACGCTGGGTCTTGAAGCATCGTTTCGCTCCGATCGCGGTGTGGCATCACGGTTGCCGTTGCTTCAAGAAGAAGTGCGGCGGGGACAAATGACGCCGTTTGCAGCAAGCAGAGAATTGCTGCGGATTTTTCATGCAGAGCCGGTTGGAAGACAAAGACATTAGGACTTTAATAGCCCAACCGACCTCAGGGTCGGGTGGCCACATGGAACAGACTTTAAAACAGTGAGGGAGAACTTCGATGATTGAAACCGAAATGGCCGATGCCTCAAAAGGCAGCGGGTCAAAAGTAATAAGTGCCGAAGAGGCCGCAGCCTTGATTCAGGATGGAGTCACAATTTGTGCGCCTATTATAGGATTGGCCGGCTGGCCCGAAGAAATCGGGCGTGCGATCGCCCAGCGATTTATAGAAACCGGGCATCCAAAGGGACTCACCCTGGTTTGCGGATCCGCGATGGGAAATCACAAAGACAAAGGCCCTCATGTGATTGGTCTGGAAGGATTGATCACAAAGTACATTGGAGCCCATACCCACGGGTCCCCAAATATCGGAGCACTCATCCAGGGCAATAAGATGCTTGCCTATTGTTTCCCTCAGGGAATGGTCATACAACTCTACCGCGAAATCGCCGCAAAACGCGCAGGCATGATCAGCAAAGTGGGTCTCGGAACTTTCGTGGATCCCCGCATTGAAGGCGGAAAGATGAACGACGTGACCCGGAAGGAACCCGACCTGAACGAAGTCGTGACCTTCGGCGGCGAGGAGTATCTGTGGTACAAACCCTTCCCTATTCATGTGGGTCTGATTCGCGGCACAAAAGCCGACGAACGGGGCAACATCTCCATGGAAAAAGAGGGAGCCAATCTTGAAGCCCTTCAGGTAGCCCAGGCGGCTAGAAATTCCGGAGGCATCATCATAGCCCAGGTGGAATATGTGGCGAAGGCAGGCACACTCCATGCCAAGTCGATTCAGGTACCGGGAGTTCTCGTCGATTATGTCGTCGTTGCCAAGAACCCGCAGGAATTTCATATGCAGAGCGAAGGCATTTACTATCAGCCTGCATTCAGCGGGGACGTGGTCATGCCTCTCGGCACGCTCCCCAAACTTCCCTTCGACGAGAGATTGTTCATCCTGCGCCGTGCAACCCTGGAACTCTCGGCAAAATCCGTGGTTAATCTGGGAATCGGGATACCCGACCGCCTCGCAACGGTCGCTGCGCATGAAGGCGTAACGGACATGTTGACGCTCACCACTGAGGTTGGCGGCGTTGGCGGCGTACCTGCCGGTTGGCCCAACTTCGGCATGACCTACAACGCCGAAGCCTTTGTTTGCCACCCGAACATGTTCGATTGGTACGACGGCGGCGGCATCGACCAGGCATTCCTGGGAATGGGCGAAGTCGATAAATTCGGCAACGTGAACGTGAGCAAGTTCAATGGCAGGCCTATCGGATGCGGCGGCTTTATCAATATCACCACAGCCTCTAAAAAGGTTGTCTATTGCGGCACTTTCACTACGGGCGGCCTTAAAGTGACGGCCAAGGATGGGAAGGTGCAGATTCTCCAGGAAGGCAATCACAAGAAATTCCTCGACCACGTCGAACAGATCACCTTCAGCGGAAAGTATGCAGCTAAGGCGAAAAAGCCTATCCTCTATGTCACCGAACGCGCCGTGTTCGAGTTGATCGACGGGGAGGTGACACTGGTGGAGATCGCACCGGGCATCGATCTGGAAAAAGACATCCTGCCGCACATGGATTTCAAGCCCCGCATTTCACCCGATCTCAAGCTGATGCCGGAAGAGATCTTTTATCCGGAGTGGGGCAAGCTAAAACAGCACATCGAGGCGAAAAGCAAAAAATAGACAATCGTGCGGGTCGGGGCTGAAGAGTCTGTCTCAAAACCTGACATCTTGTGACGAACATGCATGGTCGGGCCCGGAAGGGCCCGCAGACAGTAGCTCCGGGCGAAAGCCCGGAGTTTGCTGAACGGTAAACCAGAGCCCTGATAGGCATGCGCGTTAAGCTAAGAGGAAGCGCTGAAAGCGCGGAGCAGCACAGCCCAGGGTGGAAGAGCACGCGAAGCGGGCTCTGAAACCCTGGGATACAGGGCGACATAAAGGTCAAGCCCTCCTAAGGCACTTGAATTAAGGTTCATAGCCGTATGTTGATTCATATCAATAAAATAGGCGAAACGCATCAAGCCGGGGGCCAAAAGACAAGTTCCCTTCATGTTGGGAGCACCGCAGGTGGGCTTGATGCTGCAAGGGCGATGCAGCAGAACTGCGCCGCCCTTACAGGGCTTTTACATTCTGCATCTCCCACCCCAGGGTTTCGGCCGCTTGGCGGCCTCCACCCTGGGCTTAGCTGTATCGCGCTTTCAGCGCTTTTATTGTCCTTAGCTTGACCGGATGCCTGATAGGGCGAAACATTAATACATTATAAGCAAAAAAACCTTCGCCCCTGCCGGGGCTCTTTAACTGCACACTGTTTCCGGGGGCTTGCGCCCCCGGCTACTATCTGCAGACCCCTCCGGGGTCTAACACAGCTATCTCTTTATGATGGCTGGCTCATGTTTTGAGACAGACTCTTCAGCCCCGACCCACATGTTCCTAATTCATCAAATCTGCAGTTCTATTTCTTTTTCGGAAATCCCACAGACTGCGCCATCGTGATTTTCTGGTCCGGCCGCAGTTTCATCAGTTTCGCCAGCGCAGGCCTGTCGATGCTTCCCCGCACTACCACTTCGAGCTTTTCCGAAGCGCAAAATAGATACACATTCTGCGCCAGAAACGCAGTGTCGGCGCCGGTGTAAAACTCGATTGCAACCGGATCCGTCAAATTTCCTCGGGCAGGATCGGCTACATACACGAGGTTCACGGCAGCATCTTTAACGTAGGGATTGTTGCCCGTTGCGGCGCGGATGTCTTCCGAAAGAATCTTCTAGCAGCTGATGCTGCTTCGGCTCGTAGAGAAACAAACCGTCGCTGAGCGCGACGTAGACATCGATCTCCTGCATGTTCCGGGCCGAGGGCGCCGTGCGATGCCCATCGGGGCGATTGACTCCCCACGCCGCCCATAACAGATTGGATACTATTTCGATGGGGAGTTTTTCTGAACTGAACTCGCGTCCTGACCGTCGCTCCTTCAACGCCTGCATCAGAGGCATCCCGCCTTCCATTTTCGGGGCCGGCAGTTTGACGATTTCCTGTGCAGGAGCTGAAGCGATGCCAGCCAGGAAAAGCACAAAGAACGCTGACTTTCTAAACCAAAACGATTGCATAAACCCCTCCAATATCAGCAAAATATTAAGCAGCCGCAAGCTCTGTTCATTACACGCATCGCTGTGAGCAGGCGGATTATATACCCTATCAAATATTTTGTGCTTTAGAATTCTTGTGCCCTTTGAGCTCCCAATTGTACTATGTTCGAAATCATGCAATTTGGAAAATGGCACTTAAGGAGGATCTATGATTCGATCGATCTCTATGTGTGTGTTTCTCTGCTGCATCTGCGCCTGCATGGGCGGAAACTGTCCCGGCGACTGCCGCAAAAGGATGCACCCGCGCAAGCCTTCAGAAAATAACCAACAAATACCTCGAAGCGCTGAAAAAAGGGAAACCATCCCGATGCCCCTTACTCCCAGGCGAAATACATCGAAAGAAGGAAAGAAGTTCCGATTGGGCAGGGCATCTGGCAGAAACCTTTGATTGTGGATTTCAGCCGCAGTTTTTTTGACGTGGATATTTGCGAATCTTTTACCGAAATTATCCACACAAGCAGCAGCAATCACTATGTTATCGGAACTCGTCTGAAGGTTGTCGATGGCAAGATCGCGGAGATTGAAAGCCTTGTCAGCGATAAGAACGACTGGCTTTTCAACGCCGTCGACTATTTAAAATATTCATCCACGGAAAAATGGGACATACTCCCGCCGGAAAAGCGCAGCGACCGGCAGACCTTGATCAAAGTGGCGAGCGACTATTTCGATATCTTTCAGGATTACTCCGCCTTCAACAAAGTGCCCTGGAGCACCCCCTGTGTCCGTATTGAGGGTGGCATGTATACCAATCCCAAAAATGAACCCAATCCTTCCTGCACAGTCGGAGTACCCTAAAGGCGGCGGTGTGCCGATGACGAACCGGCGCTATATCGTGGACCTCGACATGGGCACGGTCATCGGCCAGGTGGATTTTGGCGGAGAAAAAGGATTGCCCGACGCGCACACTTTCCGGCTGGAAAACGGGAAACTGCGGTATGTTCATGTGATAACGCTGTGTCCCAACGGCTGTCCCAAAATCCCGATGCCGAAGGAACCGCCGCAATAGGCTTTGTTTATGCAGTCTGTTTATGCTCCTTCGAGTGACGAACGACGCATGTCTCCATCCGTCATTCGTCACTCGTAATTCGTAATTAGAAATTACCTTATGCTCTGGATTTGATCCGACATTCCCTGCTCATAGGTGCTCCATCCGGAATTCAACCCGTAGGCGCTTCGGAGGAACACGGCTTCAATCCGCCGGATCAAGCCCTTTTCAATCTTAAAGAGTTCGGCGATCTGCCAGGTCCAGTTGATCGACTCATGATCGAAGAAACCGAAAGCAAAGACAATGCCGCGCTCACGATCTACCGCTACGAAACGACGATCGCGGATCCGCGACACGATATTTCGCAGCTGCCCGGACTCAAACTGCTTCTTGCAATCCGTCTTGGTTGACAACATGCCATTTTCAAAACGGTCACAGTCGTCGGTGAAAGGGTAATAGCCTTTGGTGTCATTGCGCTGCAATCCCGTGAAGTAATAATTGGCTGTCTTCACCAGTTCCTCGCGAGAAGGCCGTTCAGACTCGCGAATAACTTCGGTATAGACCTTATGGGGGGAACCCATTTTATCGACAGCCTCTCCAGTCGGCGGAAATTTGGAAGCGGTTCCTCCGCCCGTCAGATTAGACTCCGGACGCATTACGAGTTGCTCCGCCTCGGAGATCAATCCGTTCACTATCTTCAAGCGCAGCGCGATGGCCACAAAGTAGCCTCTGCCGGCTTCGCACCGGCAGCGGTTTTCGCGCCGGGAGCAGACCCTCCCTCTTTGGCAGTCCCTATAAATGCGACCTGTTGGGTCTCGACATCGGGAATGTAAAACTTATAGGTTCCCTTCCCTGACATACCAAACCAGAGCCCTTCATTGCCAAGGGGCAGTCTTACGCCATTTTCCGTAAACTTGCAGTCGCGAGTAAAAAGTTTAAGGCTCGCCTCATGAGCCTGCATCGCATCCATGTATCGATCGACATAATTTTCCAGGCAGGCCCGATCGCAGGCGACTTTGGCCGTCTGTTGTGCGAACGCCGCCGGCAATAAACCAGAACAATTGCAACAACGAGAATTCTTATCCGCATGCTGCTCCTCCTTTTAGATTGAAACTAGATACGTTTTCGGGATTTTTGCCCGTCCATCATACTCAGCGCAGGCACTCCAATCAACTGTGAAGACGAACTCTTTCAGAGACTGCTTGCTCAGAACTATATACGGATCTTGTTCATTGTAGACAAGAACCTGTGGGTCGGGGCTTCAGCCCCGACGCTTTGTTAGTTCTGTTTAGTCGGAAGGCATCGGGGCTGAAGCCCCGACCCACATTTTCATATTTGGTGTGAGTGTCGAAACAGCGATGCTCTGGCTCTAAAGCTGGTTTTCGGTCCTTGCGATAATATCGTTCTGCAAACTTCTATGCAGTTCCACGAAGTAAGCCGAGAAACCTGCCACACGCACCACCAAATTCTTATATGTGTCTGGATCTTCCTGCGCCGCTCGCAGGGTTTTGGACGTTACGATGTTGTATTGGACCTCCATCCCGCCCAAATCGAAATAGGTTTGCAGCAGGTTCTTCATTTTCGCCATGCTGTCGTCGCTCGCCAAGGTGACGGGAGCGAATTTCATGTTCAGGGCGAGACCGTTCGTAAACGGCTTGTGATCGAAGCAGCATGCGGAAGCCAGGACGGCGGTAGGACCGTTGCCATCCGCGCCCTGCTTGGGCGAGATGCAGTCCGACAGAGATTCGCCGGCGACTCTGCCGTCGGGAGTCGCCCAGGCGCGCCCTCCGGCGAAGACGTGGGAGGACGCGGTGAACAGACCGGGCCGGAAACGGCCGCGTGTGCTGTAGCCCCGGCACACGGCTGCGGCAAATGTATCCATCGCCCATTTGAATAGCGCATCCGCGTACGGATCGTTGTTGCCGTAGTGATGCGGCATGTTCAGGATTTGCTGGCGCATTTCTTCGTAGCCTACCCAGTTGGCCATGACGGCATCGTGCATCTGCCTCGTGGTGAATAGTCTCGCGTCGTAGCACATGTACTTGATAGCCAGAAGGCTTTCGGCAAGAGTTGCGCTTCCGGTGCCGGGAACTCCGAAGGAATTGTATTTGGCTCCGCCGCACACGCAGTCCTTGCCCGACTCCATGCAGCCATCCAGCATCGCGGAAAGCGCGGGGATCGGTCTTTCTCGCATGGTCACATATTCGGAGCAGTTGTTCAGCGTGAGCAGCCAGTCGACGAAATAGTCCATCTGCGTTTTAACGGCGGCAAGGACATCGTCGAAGGTCTGCATTTCGTATAGACAGCCGGTTTCCGGCGCACACTTCTTCCCGACCATGGGATTGATGCCGTTGTTGATGGCAAGAAGCAGCACATTGGCAAAGTTGACATCCGCCAGGGAGTGGACGCCGCCGGTCGCCGGATAGTCGTTTCCAGAACCGCCGATTTCCTGGCAGCCGATGATGCAGAAATCTCTCGCATCCTCGAGCGCATAGTGATTGCCTTCGACCAGGGCGTCGATGATAAGAGTTTCATTTTGAAAGCAAGGAATCCCGCCAGCGCGCCTGGATGACTCGAATGCGCACTCAAACAGCCTGTCAGGCGTCTTCCTGCTGACACGGAGGGAGACAGGAGGTTCGTGGAGTTGAAGCCGCGCGGGTGCTTCGAGCGCCATGAAGGTCACGGGGGTCGTCGCATCATTGCCGTCCCGGTCCACACCACCGAGCGTGAGATGCTGGAAAGTGGAATACGCGCCGGTGACGCGCGCGACGAGCACAACCCTTGCACCAAACAAGGCACCGACTTTCAGCCAGAAACAGTCCACAATCTCCTGCGCATCGGCCCTGGTGATGGTTCCGGCATCCAGTTCAGCCTTGAGGCAGGGATAGGTATATTGATCAAAGCGGCCGAAGGAAAGTCCCTGAAAGTTCCCGTCCAGGTACAAGTAGGTCTGATACAGGAAAGTAGCCTGAACCGCTTCGTAGAATGAGCGCGCGGGGTTTTCGGCAATCCAATCAAGGGAGTCCGCCATATCGAGCAGCTCTGCCTTGCGATTTGCGTCACGCGTGGCTGCGGCCGTGTCGCGGCACGCCGCGGCGTATCGCCTGGCCAGCAAAATATAGGCATCGCACACTATTACGATGGATCGGTAAAAATAATATCTTCTCCGCTGCGTCTCCATACCATGTGGCCATGCATCGCATCAAGCTTTTGCTTCGCTTCCCTGCGAACGGCGCCGAATCCCTTGTCAATGACCTTCCGGTAGTTGGGAGACAGATGTCCGGTGGGCATCTGCCCCATCCCGGAGGGAAACACCATACACACACCGGCATCCACAAGAGACATCGTATCTTCGGGCATTGCGGCATCCATAACGCAAGTGAAGCAGTTGTCGCGCCAGAAATCGCGGATGGTATAGAGGAGTTCCCTTTCTTCCTGCGGGAAGTTCATGGGTTCGTCCTGGAACTCGCGTGCATCAAAAACCCCGGACTCGAGCTCGTTGTACAGCCAGACCATGCCGTCGTTCTCGGGCCACATGGTAGTGCCTTTGTAGTGCTTGCCGATGTTGCCGACGATCCGTTCGTCTTCTTCGATGCGCACGGTCATCTTTTCGCACACGTCATAAAGCGACTGGGCTTTTTTAAGCTCGGCCGGAGCATGTTTATGCTTTTTGTAGGTCTCGGTGACGATCAAGGCCCGTTCGGCGTCGAGAGTAAACGGCGCATTTCGGTAGCGTTCCTTCAATCGTGTCACGCGGTCGCTTACAGAACTGAATTCATACATATCGCATTCCTTCTTTCATATAAAATGGTGTCAGGTTAGATTTCCCCTAATTGCTGGGAATTGGGGGAAATCTAACCTGACACCATTTTTGATGGCTTACTTCTCCGGCAGCATCTTTGGGACGACGACGGGCTTGTCGGTTAAGTTCACGCTCAGCGTGTGGATCCAGCGGTATTTCCCGCGCACCAACCGGAACATATGCGAATCAGGCATGCCGGTGTTGTCGCCAAAGCGGCAGAAAATATTGACGGTTCCCATCTCTTCATCGACCACATACGTCCGGTTCACGATAAACATGTTGCCGAGGGGACCATCAATCTGGCAGGTATCCTTGGGTTCATTTTTATCATTGGTATACGCACCGCCCTCGAGCCTGGCGCAAGGAGTGCCCCAGGGCGGCCGGATGCCCTTATCCATGAACACAAAATCCAGGTACTGGTTGCCCGCATCGATCAAATCCTGGCGGCTGACGCGATCATCGACAGGCAGGACAGGCCAATCCTCCGCCTTCGAATATTTCAGATAATCCTGAGCATTGAACAGCCAGTCGCCCTGGTCGGTTACCAGGCTATCGATCTCCGAAACTTTCCCGTCGTTAACTTTCAAGCGGGTCCCAAGAACATAGGGATGGCCACCCTCGGTGACGATCACTTCAGAGAATGTCATGCACCGTCCAACATCATAAATGCTGCGGTGAAAGGCGATGGGCAAAGCGGTATTCCACAGCCCCTTCTCTTGAGTGGTTTCTTTCATGTTCTCAAGATACTTCACCTTTGGAGCGAGCGACATTTTGGACAGATTCCCCTGCCGTCTGAGCGGCAATGTAGCTGTCCGCTGCCGCCTGAAGCATCGATCGAGTGCATCCTGCCTGTGCGCGAACCAGTGTTACGCTGCTCAGCAAAAGTGCGATACTGACAATCGCCCGAATCATAAAACCTCCTTAAGAATTTGGATGTCGAACAGCAAGGAAATTCTGCTGCTGCCGTCAGCCAGGAGTCTATCCGAGCAAAGCCGGCACCCAGCATTCTTGCGCAAGCGTATGCGAAAAGCAACGTTCCAGACATAACACATGCTGTCGCGCTCAAGTGCGCAGAGCTTGTTCATATACAATTTCATTGCTGCTCTCTGGAACCCGACTTAGAATACGACAACTGTGCAAATACTAGTCAATCCCATTCTCGAAAGATCGGAGGCAGACGATGGAACGTTGGCTGGGGAAATATTCAGATGTGTGCTACGGGCTTATGAGAATCGTGGTTGGTTTGCTATTTGCCTGCCACGGAGCACAGAAATTATTCGGCTTGTTCGGAGGCATAGGCGCATCCGCCAATCCGCTGATTACGGCAGCAGGAGTCATTGAGTTCTTCGGCGGCGCGCTCATTGCCCTCGGGCTTTGGGCCGGATATGCCGCATTCATCACAAGCGGCCAGATGTCTGCAGCCTATTTTATGATGCATGCGCCCGGAGGATTCTGGCCAATCGTGAACAAGGGCGAACTAGCGGTTCTCTATTGCTTTGTCTTTCTCTTTATTGCATCCAGAGGATCGGGCCGCCTGAGCATCGATGCGTTGATTAAGAAGCGTCGCGTTTAGTTTCTTGCCCAGGATCCTATTCGCGGGGCGGATCTCCGTCGTAGGTGCCGCCCGGGCTGAGAAAAATCTTTCCCGGCGTGCCCGGCAGCGGCGTGAGCCAGTCGGGACTGCTGTGCGGAAATAGCAGCCTGGCCTGCCAGTGAATGGCAAAGTCCTCGGCTTTGACATCGGGATAAAGCTTCGTCATAGCCGATACCATCGCCTCTCCCGTCCTGGCCGTGCGGTACACTTCTTCATAGTTATCGAGATACGTCCGCGACCAATCGATGCATGCGTCATAGGAGCGCGCGCCATTGCCCTGGACCTCATCCATGATCCGGATTTTGTCATCGTCGCAATGACCGGGGATGACGATGCGCGCATCGAACTCCCTGAGTTTATCAAGCGATGCGCGCCACTTCACACGGCGGGCAACAGTACTCTCAATGGGCCACAGGTGGCAGTCGTGAAACGCGATGTCCGTGGCGCAGACTACACTGATGGATGGGATCCAGACTGCGGAGTTGTTGGCGCTATCCCCTTCCCAATCGTCGGAGAACAGCAATTCCTCTCCTTCAAGCACGAGCCGCGGTTCATTCAGCGGCATAGGAATTGTGGTTCTATGGGGGATGTCGTCCGGCCCGAAACGGTCGATGGCCCAAAGCTCGACTTTGTCGCTCGACGTGACGACGATATCCTTGACCACGCTGGGCAGCGCCACAATTTTTGCTTTTGGAAAAGCATGCTCGAGGACCAGCAGCCCGAAATGGTGATCAGGGTGAAAGTGCGACACATAGATGTGCGTAAGGTTTTTGCGCATGGGAATAATGTCGGCGATCATCCGATGGGTATCGCTCAGCAGTTGCGACGCGTCGACCAGAATCGCATCCCGTTCCCCGTAGATCAGCGTTGAGTTGCTGTTGAAACCCAGGTAGCTATGCAGAAAGATCCTAAACCTTAATGCCATGTATCTCCCCCCGAATAAAAGACCTGAAACCTGTGGAATAATATTCAAATGCATTTTAACCTGAAACTGGCATTTAGTAGTACAATCCCTGTCATAACCAGCGGCGAAAATTTCATTGTGAGGCGACAACATGGCAGACATTGAAGGCAGCAACGGACAGAGAACGGAATTCAAGGCTGTCGGTAAAGCAAATGTACCCGGCAAGCTTTCCTATGGCATAGCCACCGGCAGAGCCAAGTTCGGCAGCGATTTTGTTGTACCCGACATGCTCCACGCCAAATTCCTCAGGAACCCCCACGGCCGCGCGAAAATAAAGAGCATCGACATCAGCAAAGCGAAGGCGCTCGAGGGCGTGATGGATATCCTCACCTGGGAAGACCCGGACATTAAAAACATAAAAGGAACCCGGGAGCCTCTGCTCGTTGACGAATCGGATACGGAAAACGAAGAGATAGGCGCAATTGTTGTCGCCGTGACCCCGGAGATTTGCGATGAGGCGCTCAGACTGATCAAGGTAGATTGGGAAGTATTCCCTACGGTAGTGGATCCCCGGGATAGCCTGAAACCCGACGCCCCGTTCGTTCGCTTCAATCCCAAAGGGGTGGCATCAAAGCCTTTTATGACGGGAGATGTTGAGGCTGGTTTCAAGGCAGCGGATCAGATCGTGGAATTCGACTGGGCGCAATCTTTGATGGCGTCTCACATACCAAATCCCAACGGGAGCGTCGCCTGGTGGGCGCAGGACCCCTTGGGGGTCGAAGGGCCAGCTCTATATATTGAGGGCGTATATCCTACGTGGGGATCATTTGAGCTGCGTCCCATGTATAACGTCAATTACGATAAGCTCTACCGAGGCACCACATTCCAGGGCGGGAAATACTGCGACTGGATGCTCCGCCGCGCCTCACTCATCACGCCATTGCTGGCCAGGAGAACGGGCCGGCCCGTCCGCTGCATGAATACCAGGCAGGATGATTTCTACACTTCGAATCCACAGCGGTACACGCATGTTAAGATCGGATTCAAAAACGACGGGACGCTGACTGCGATCGAAGAGAGCACGATCTCGGATGCAGGAGCCCCGGGCAAAGGTGCCCGTCCTCTCGGAGGAGGATCCTGGGAGGCTATGTTCAGTCCTTTCAATACCACCCGGTGCCTCAATCTGAAGAGCGAGTCTTTGGGAGTCTATACCAGTTCAGGCAAGGTGACGGGCAGCCAGACCTCCCCGTACAACTGGGACGCCATGACCATCGCCGAGCAGATCATCGCGGAAAAGCTGGGCACGGACCCGACCGATGTCGCACTCAAAAATGTCCACGGCCCTGCATCCCAGACCGATCCCGGAGTCCCTCCCAGTTTGCAGATGTGCATTGAAAAGGGCAGGAAGGCCATGAATTGGAAGTGGCATCCTGCCGGAACCAAAAAGCTCCCGGACGGCAGGCTGCATGGCTTGAGTTTCCGGTATGCCCTGTCGCCCAGGCACGCCAAACAACCGTACACGGCAACGGTGACAATTCAGGCGGACAACAAAGTATACGTGCCGACCAAAGGTCCCTGGATCGGGGTTTACGCCGCGGACGCCTGCGCACTGGTTGTCGCCGAAGAGCTGGGCGCAAGAGTTGAGGATGTGATTCTCCTCTACGATAACAAGGCTCTCTTCACTCCGGTTGGAGGAGGAAGCGACGGCACTTCCGCATCCGCCTGGGTGATGAAAGAAGCAGCCGTGGCCTGCAAAAAAGCGCTTCTGGAGCTGGCCGCTCAAAATCGCGTGTTTGCGGAGTTCAAAGCCAGGCCCGAAGATCTTGATACAAAGGACACGATGGTTTATCTGAAATCGAATCCCGGCAAATCCTTTCCGTTCGGGAAATTTATCGCGGACGAAGGGTTTGGCGATCATGATCTGGATATCGCCGCAACTTTCTTTGGCAGGCCGCCGGAAACCACGTGGAGTTTAGGCGGAAAGGTCCTCGATGTCATGAATACGAGCTTCTGCGAAGTGGCCGTGGACCCTGAAACCGGCGCCGTGGAAGTGACCAAATATGTGGTTGTCTGCGATCCGGGCAAGGTACTGAGGATGACGTCGTTTGAAGGCCAGCTGCACCAGGCGATGTTCTTCGGCCATGGTGGGGGGTTGTCCGAGGAATTTATTTATGACAAGGCGACGGGTGTGAAACTCAGCACGAACATGTGGGAGTACAAGAAACCCACGATGCTGGATTTGGGACCGATCGAAACGTACGCCGTTGAGACTCGTTCGGGGAACGCCTGCTATGGCGGAACAGGGATCAGCCACTGCATGGCCGCTCCCTTGCTTCCTGTTTGCGCCGTGGCCAACGCCATAGGAAAGTGGATCGCTCCGCCGGTAACGCCGGACAAAATACTGAAAGCGCTAGGCATGGCTTAAACTGCGCGGGATATCGGTACCATCCCCCTCATAATTAGCGCCAAATATTCCAATCGGGAGGCAACACTATGGCAGACATCGAAGGCAGCAACGGACAAAGAACGGAATTCAAAGCTGTCGGTCGAGCCAATGTGCCCGGTCGGCTGTCGTATACCATAGCTACCGGCGGAGCCAAGTTCGGCACCGATGCGGTTCTGCCCAACATGCTCCATGCCAAATTCCTCAGAAGCCCTCATGGCCGCGCGAAAATAAAGAGTATGGATATCAGCAAAGCAAAGGCTCTAGAGGGCGTGGTGGACATCGTTACCTGGGACGATCCCGATATCCAAGCCATGAACACAGCCACGGCCAATGCGGAGGTCAAGCCAATGGCCGGCATCCAGGGGTCTATGGTCCCCAACGAAGCGGAGACAGAAGATGAGGAGATAGGCGCAGTTGTTGTCGCCGTGACACCGGAAATTTGCGATGAGGCCCTAAAACTGATCAAAGTGGAATGGGATGTGCTGCCATGCATTGTGGATGCTCTGGATGCCTTGAAACCCGGCGCGCCGATCATTCGACACGACCCCAAAAAACTGGCTTCGAATTACACCCAGGGGGATGTTGAGGCCGGGTTCAGAGAGTCCGACGATATCCTCGAATTCGACTGGGTTCACTCACGCACGGCTTCTCACCCGCCGAATCCTAACGGGAGCGTCTCCTGGTGGGCGCAGGATCCGTGGGGCGTCGAGGGCCCTACCCTGCATATCGAGGGAATAAGCCCTACGTGGGGCGCATTTTCGCTGCGCCCTATGTACAATGTCAATTTCGACAAACTCCATCGCGGCACCCTGTTCCAAGGGGGCAAATACTGCGACTGGATCATACGCCGCTCCCAGCTCATTACGCCTTTGCTCGCCAGGAGAACGGGGAGACCTGTCCGATGCGCAAATGAAAGGCAAAACGATTATTATCCTGCAAATCCGCAGCGATATTCTCACGCTAAAATCGGCTTCAAAAAGGATGGAAGGATTACAGCGGTCGAGGAGAGTACCATCGCGGATCAGGGATCTCCAGACGAAACGCCTTCCATGTGGGGGGGATTCGAAGCCAGATTCAGTCCTTTCAATACAACCCGGTGCGTCCATCAGAAGAGCACTTTCCAGTCGGTATATACCAATTCGGGCCGCAATACCCTTAGTCAGACCTCTCCATTTAACTGGGACGCCATGACCGTAGCCGAGCAGCTTGTGGCAGAAAGACTTGGCATGGATGTAACAGATGTGGCGCTCAAGAATGTCCACGGACCTTCATCCCAGACCGATCCCGGAATCCCTCCGGGTCTGCTGCAATGCATCGAAAAGGGCAAGAAGGCTATGAACTGGAAATGGCATCCGGCCGGAACCCAAAAGCTCCCTGACGGCAGAATGCACGGCTTGGCTTTCAGATACGCGATGTCGCCCCGACACGCATTCCAACCATACACCGCGACTGTGACAATTCGAGGGGACAATAAAGTGTATGTGCCCCTCAAGGGCCCCTGGTGCGGGGTCTACTCTGCAGAGGCTAATGCCCTAGTCGTCGCCGAGGAGTTGGGCGCAAAGGTTGAGGATGTGATTCTCGAGTATGACGAAAAAGCTATCTTCACTCCTGTTGGAGGAGGAAGCGATGGCAGCACCGCATCAACATGGGTAATGAAAGAGGCAGCCTTGGCCTGCAAAAAACTGCTTCTGGATCTGGCCGCTCCAAAGTTCAAAGCCAAACCGGAAGATCTTAATACAAAGGATACGACGGTCTATCTGAAGTCGGATCCCGGTAAATCCTTTCCGTTTGGGAAATTTATCGCGGATGAAGGATTCGGCGATCACGATTTGGATATCACCGCAACATTCTTTGGGCGGCCGCCGGCCACTACGTGGAACCAGGCCGGGAAAGTCCTGGATGTAATGAATGCGAGTTTCTGCGAAGTGGCCGTGGATCCCGAAACCGGAGGCGTCGAGGTGACCAAATTTGTCGTCGTCTGCGATCCCGGCAAGGTACTCAGGATGACCTCGTTTGAAGGCCAGCTGCATCAGGCAATGTTTTTCAGTCAAGGGGGATTGTCGGAGGAGTTTATTTACGACAAGGCGACAGGTGTAAAACTCAGCACGAACATGTTGGAGTATAAGAAGCCCACGATCCTGGATTTTGGGCCGATTGAAACATACGCTGTCGAGACTCGATCCGGGAACGCCTGCTATGGCGCATCCGGCATCAGTCACTGCATGGCCGCCCCTTATTTCCCTGTTTGCGCCGTAGCCAATGCCATAGGAAAGTGGATTGTTCCGCCGGTCACACCCGACAAAATACTGAAAGCGCTAGGCATGGCCTGAGAATCTGTAAAGATAAGAACATGTGTGTCGGGGCTGAAGCCCATAGGTGTTAACTTAAGGTGTGGGCCGCGCAGCGGCCTGGTGAGTTTAGCCGGGCCTTTTAAGGCCCGGAATGGGGAGCCTAATAAACGTTCCGTCGCGTGAGCGACGGTTGAATTCAACCGTCGCTCACGCGACGCACTATTCATCGAATTCAGATTACCGGCCTTGAAAGGCCGGCCTAAACTCACAGCGCCGCTGCGCGGCGCAATATCATATTTTCTGACTTAACTTAAAAGCAATGGGCTGAAGCCCCTACCCACATGACTTTCCGGTTTAAGATGACGGAAATGCAGGCCGACTTCTATTTCCGCCCCAAAAAGATCAGAGACATCTTGCATGCTTCACAGTCGAATTTCAGCAGGTATGCATGATGCCCGTCGCTGATCTGCAGCGGCTCCTTGAGCTGACAGCGGGATGGACCGAACCTAGCACACGCATCCAGCTCATACCGGAGGCAGTACCTGGTTCGCATCACCTCTTTTTTGGTCTTTTCCGAAAGGGTCTCAAAAGCAGGCTCCAAAATCTCCACTCCGTGGCGTTCATAAAAATGCCGGGCATGTTCATTAAGAACATTGGCACGATAATCCAGCCGCTTTTCAGGATAAGGCATACTGTTAGGCATAAATGTCGCGGTCTCGCGAGGGCATCTTTCAAACCTGATCCTCTCGAGTTCCGCCAGGACACTTCGTTTGATACTGTTCAAAAAGCTTATGGATAAAAAGCCGATGCGGCGAGAGATGCGTATCTTTATTACTTTGAACGGTGTGTTCCCCGTGCTTGAAAGGTGTTTTTCAACCTGTTCCTCTGCCATCGACGGATTCCTGGGCTCTTCATAAGGCATGGTAACAGTCAATTCCGCCCTATTGCCGTCTTCATCCGTGACCGCAAGGTGGACAGTATCGCCTTCATGCCGGAAATCCATTTCCACATGGATCTGCCTTCGACTGGAGACCTTGTGCAGCATGCGCGTCAGGGCGCTGTTATGGTTGCGATACAATAGGATGCCTTGCGCCAGATCCTTCATGGTATTGGGAACTATGCGTGCGTTCTCAATACGCTCAACGCGGAATCCTGCAAGCGCCTTCTCTTTGGTGAAGAAGCAGAGCCCATCTCCGTTTTTTAAGTCCGTGCAATCTGTCCTGAAGAATCCCTTCCCCACGGAGGTAACGGTCCCGACGGGCTGGCCGATGGACTTCGGTGTATCCATGGAAGCAATCTTCTCTCTTTGGCTGGAGATGAAGTATCGGGTAAATCCCCGGTTAAATGTCGTTGCCGGATCGGGCGAAAATGCCGGGTCGCTCCTGCCGGAACTGCTGCGGCGATAATTCGAATGATCCTGGATGAAGGCATCCAGTTCCCTGCTATAGGCAGCCGTAACAGTTTTCACATAATCGATCTCTTTATATCTCCCTTCAATCTTGAAGGACGTGATTCCGGCGGCAACCAGATCCGGGATATCGCGCATCAGATTGAGATCTTTCAGGGAAAGCAGGAATCGGTCGGTAAGAATACGATTGCCGTCGCCGTCCGTAAGCGCGTACCGCGACCTGCAGGGCTGGGCGCAGACACCGCGGTTTCCGCTGCGCTCTGTCACGGCCTGGCTCATGTAGCACTGTCCGCTGTAGGAGACACATAGAGCACCATGAACAAAGCATTCCAGTTCAATGCGCGTTCCTTGCCGAATTGCGGCAATCTCTTCAAGGGAAAGCTCACGCGCCAGGATGACTCGTTTGAAACCCACATCCTCAAGGAAGCGGATCTTCTCCGGAGTGTCGTTGTGCATCTGAGTGCTTGCGATGAGGGGAATGGGGGGAAGATCCATTTCCAGAAGTCCCGTATCCTGGATAATCAGTCCATCCGCGCCTAAATCATAGATCTCCCGGATGACATCAAGGGCCGCAGGGAGCTCCTCGTTGGTAAGGATGGTATTGAGAGCGACATAGACCCTGGCATAGTAGAGATGCGCATGCCGGATCAAGCGCGCGATTTCTCGCGTATCCACCCCTGCGCTAGCCCTGGCACTGAAGCGCGGAGCGCCGACGTACACGGCGTCGGCCCCGTGATCGATGGCGGCGATACCGATATGGGCGTTGCCCGCAGGTGCTAGAAGTTCAAGGGATTGCATCATAGGGGGACAGTATAACCAGGCACGGATTTTTAGCGCGAGAAATAGATGATGGCCAGGGCAATTCCAATCGAGACGACGGTCCATCTCAGGGCATCCGGTTTGATATGACCTGCCAGGCGGCCGCCCAGAGTTCCGCCGATTAATGCTCCCGCAGCCATCACGAGCGCAATTGTCCATGCAATCTTGCCCGAGAAAATAAATATGACGGCAGCGGCGCCGTTAGCACCGAATGCCACGGTCTGTTTAATTGCGTTCAGCCGGGTTAATGAATCGTTAATCATCAAACCCAACAGTGACAACACGACGACGCTCATGGCCACGCCGAAATAGCCGCCATAGATAGCAGCTAGGCCGACCAGGATCAGCGCCCAGGTCTCGGACTGAGGTTTGGCATCTGCCTTGACGGATCGCCGCGCCAGCCACATTCGAATCACGCCCTGAACTGCGAGCAGGCCGGAAGCGCCCAGAATCAGAAATGGCACAATCGCCATAAAGGACCGTTCTCCCGTGCGCAGCAGTAAAATGCTGCCAATCACGCCCCCTATCATGCTTGCGCTGAGGAATGTCCAAAAGCGCCGTTTCTGACCTCTCAAATCCCTAAGCTGCGCCAGGATTCCCCCCATAAATCCAGGGCATAGCGCCACCGTGTTTGTAACATTTGCGGTAATCGGCGGAACGCCCAGCGCCAGCAGCGTCGGAAAAGTGACTAAGGTACCGCCGCCGGCAATCGCATTGATCGCGCCCGCCGCGACAGCAGCAAACCCCAACACCATGAAATCTAATCCGCTCAGCATGTATCCTATGAAATAAATAGTTCAGGCTTAAGCCAAGAGGCTCTGGGCTTTAATCAGGCGGCTGCGAACACGAACTCCGTTGGGACAAACGATAGAGCAGGATGAGCAATCACTGCACCGCACATCCCGTATGTCCTTCGGCAGAAGTTTGAAGTTTGCTTGAGCCTGATTGAGGTTGCCTCCAAAGTCATGATAGGCCAGGAAACGCAATTCGTCGGTAACGGGCACACCGTTCGGGCACTGACCTTTGCATTCATAGCACATCCGACAATAAAGCGGGCGGATCTCCTGGTTTCTCACATACAGCATTTTTTCATCCTGGGCAGTGTAAGGCTCCTTCATCGCCCGGACGTTCATTTCAAGCTCCGCTATGTTTTTTGCATAGGGAACGGTAGTTGATATCGCGGGATTCAACAGGACCCATTTGATGGCCGCCAGCGGTCCCTCGTTAGGAAGCTTGATTTCTCTGGGAACAAATCCGGCCACCGCAATAATCACTTTCATTGCCACAACGCCAATTCCCGCATTATGCAGCCTGGATATGGCTCCACTGCGGAAAGGCGCACCGATGGCATAGCTATATGTTGTCTGCACGACATCGAACTTGCCAATCTTGAGGATCGTATCCACCACCGCATTAATGTCATGCGCGCTGACGCCGATGAAGCGGGTTTTTCCCTGTTTCTTAAGCATCTCACAGGCTTCCACCGCCTCATCGGTAATTGTGTCTGGCGTGTCTCTGGAATGCAGATGCCAGATATCGAGGTGGTCCGTGCCCAGAGCTTTCAGGCTCGCGTCCATGTCCTTGAAAACGTCTGCCTTGGTTCTTGCATCCGTCTTGCTGGCCAGTACAACCTTGTCTCTCTTCCCTTTGATCGCAGCGCCCGTGATCTGTTCGCTTTTGCCTTCGCCATAGCCACGGGCGGTGTCGAAGTAATTGACACCCAGGTCAATGGCTCGAGTAATAACGTCGGGATCGGGCATGACGCCTACGCCGGAGCCGACGCTGGACACTTTCAATCCGGTTTTGCCAAGCGTTCGGTAGGCTACGCCAGCAGGCGCCTGACTGAAAACATCCGGATGGTACGCAGCCACAAAGCCAGCGGCAGGCAGAACCAGCCCCGCCTGCAGAAACTTTCTGCGCGATGAATAGTTTTCCATGAAGTCTCCGATAAATAATTCCTGATTCCTGATTCCGATTCGATATGGCCGTGGAGTCAGTTTAATAGGCTTTTTCTTGATTCCTGATTCCGAGATTCCGGATTTAGATTCCCGACTAATGACATCTGATAGCTGATTCCTGATTCAGGAATCAGGAATCAGGAATCAGGAATCGGACTCGCGGAAACCGGAATCGGAATCTGGAATCTGAACTTAATTACTTAATTTTCACACCGCTTCTGAATTCGCTGTAGCCCATCGACTGGTAGACTCCGTTAAAATAGGGCGCCAGCGCAAGCGCGCTGAAGAACAATGGTTTGCCGACTCTCTTGATGTCACAAGGGTTATGTTCCAGTCCCGCGGGTATATAGAGAACCGTAGCCTGGGTTATGGTTTTCTTTTCATACTCTTTGCCAATAAAGTACTCAATTTCCGCATCGAAGGAGCCCACGAGATCCGGAAACGTTGAACCCAGGAAGAACAGATATTCATCGGTATCGTGGTGATGCGATTCCATTTCCAGCCTGTATGGCTTCACAAATATCTGCCAGCCCATGTTGATTTTTGCTCCGGGAAGATCGCTTTCGCCCCGAAAATAGGCTTGAGGACCCGGAACTATATCCGGCACCATGGAATTTTCTCTGAGCTTGGTGCTGAATAGATGGTCATATTTGTTGCCAATGGTCCCCGTGGGCCACGGTGGCGGATTTCTAAAAAATTTCGATTCGGCTTTCTTGGCTTCCGGGGCTTTTGCATCCTGGGCAGCCGATACGATTGGAACGCCCAACTGGGCCAAAGCGCCTGCGAATCGCAACGCCGGCAGCGCCGGCTGTCACGTCCTGAAAAAAGGCCCTTCTGGTTTCGCCCTTGTCGCTGGTTTCATTAGAACTCATGAAAATCTCCTCTCAAAAAGTCATGTCGACATCATTTTTTGCACCGACGTGTTCCGAGCTTTAACTTCAGCTCCGCGGCACCTCCATTAAGAATAAGCCGCGCCGGAGCAGCAATACGCAACTCTGTCTGCTATTCCACGTTAACACAAGTCTCGGAAATTTGAGCACACCTATGTGACAATTTTAATCGGATGCTATTAAGCGATTATCCCGGAGTGTTTTTGAAGGAATTTGGCTAAGCCGCCTTTTCCGGCACAGCCATAACTTTGAAATCGGTCGTGTAGCGGTAGCGGCCGATGGTCAGATACAACAGGGCGGAAAGCACATAGCCCACGATCATGCCGACCATGGCCAGATCATAGGATCCCGTGCGGTCAAACAGATTGCCGACCAGGGGCGTGGAGAAACCCGCGACTACATAAAGAACAGCCATATTGATGCCGGCAATCTCACCGTAGGCCTTCATCCCAAAGAAGCGGGTGTAAAAGTAGGCGAGCATCGGCATCTGCGCATTAACAGCCATGGTACTCAAGGTAACCGCGACAAACAACAGGGGCATGCCTCCATAGTTCGCCCAAACGATGCTCTGGAGATAGATGCTCAGGGCGGCTAACAGAATAAACGGAGCCTTGATTTTTGCCGTTGGCACTTTGTCCAACAGCCAGCCGCCAAGCATGGTGGCTATTTGAGCGATGAGCAAGGATACGCTCATAGCGTTGGCTGCCGCCTGCGAACTGAACCCCCGGCTGAGTTGGAAAGCCCACGAATGCTGCGTCCAACCGGCACCCAAAATCCCTGCAACCACGCCACTTCCCATCATAATCCAGAGGGTTCTGCCGCGCAGGGCTTCGGCGACCGTCAGGCCTTCCATCTTCGTTGGCACGATTGCCGGCTGGCCATCGTCCTTCTCTGCCGCCGAACGCATGGGCACAGTTGATGCGAATGTACCGCCCGGTTCCTCTAAAAAAAAGTAGAGGAGAACACCGGTTGCCAGGATGACAATGCCGTAGCCGGTGAAAATACCACGCCAGCCGAAAGCCATGAGCAACTGGTTCGAGATCTGCGGAAAGATCGAGGCGATGATGGAAGAGCAGACAGTGATAAGGGCCATCGCTTTGCCGCGGTGCTGCGTAAACAGCGATCCTATGATCTTGCCATAGCCGATTGCAATCGCGCCGAAGAAACCTACCAGGGCGTAAAGCAGATAGAAGATCCAAAGGCTGGCCGTTTGATGCGCTAGTGCCAGGCTGAGCAGGCCCAATGCGCCGGTTCCGGCCAGGATCACGGGACGTACGCCCCGGCGATCGATGAGGCGGCCCAATATAGGCGAGGCAAGCGCGCCGGCCCACATGACGGCAGAAGTCGAGAAAGAAAACTGCAATCGGCTCCAACCAAACTCTTTGATCACCGGCAGCATCAGCATCGACAGCGGACCGATGAGCAGCATGCTGCTGCCAAATAGCTGCCCCATCAGGCAGATGCCGGCAATTTTTAACTTACGCGCCGAGAAATCCGGCTCCACGGTAGCGACAACTGGCATGCACTTCCCTCTCTAGTTCTTTGATAGGATGCTATCTTTCTACTATCACCTGAAAATCGGCGACCTCCGCCTGTCCACGACAACAGGCCGGAGTGCTTATACTACAAATTACCGATAATTAAATGGGAATTTTAGCCTTCGGAGTGCGGCAGCTCGCTGCCGCTTTCAGGCGAACCCTTGAAAAACAGGCACATTGGGCCGTTGTCAAAAGCGGCAGCAAGCTGCCGCACTCCGAAAGCGCCCTCTGGGCGCAAAAAATATGCGGCATTGGGAGGGACGCCGGCGCTCCCAGGGCCTTAGCAAGAAGTCTGAAATTTTAGGATACGATTATAGGCTGAGGGAAGAGATTTGTTGCTTCACCATGCTAAGGGATGAAGCAACAAGCGCGCGCGAAGCCCAGCCGATATATCCGGCTGATAAAATCGCAATGATTGAGATGATTTGAAAGCACATCCGCCGAATGCGGTATCTTAGAATTTTTTTTGCTCTAAGCCTATCAATGTAGGACTCATCCATAATCGCGACCTCTAGCCTTTGGTCTCAAATTACAGCGATCATACTACGAAAGGATTAATAGCAAAACAACTTATTCTCAAAAAGGCATTTTACGCTTCTCGTTATTGCCGGTTTGGCAGGCTTCAAGCTAAATCATATCCACCACAAGGTCGCCGAATTCCCTGGTGGATAGGATCATTGATTTGTCGCAGTCAGGCGCTGCCAGTTCCGAAGTACGATAGCCCTTCTCAAAAACCCCGAATAGGGCATTCCAGATATCTTCCGATTCCTGATGAAGATTCATGCATTTCTCGAATAAGAACGCCACACTGCCGATCATGGAATATGGATTGGCTTTATTCTGATTCGCGATATCCGGGGCCGAGCCATGGGCTGCCTCTACATATCCCTTTTGAGGCCCAATACAGGCAGAAGGCATCAACCCAAGGGATCCGAGAACGCCTCCGGCTTCATCGGTTAGTATGTCCCCCTGCATATTTTCTAGCAGGACAACCCCGTTAAACTGGGTCGGATTCTTCACTAATTGGAATGCCGCATTGTCCACAAGCATGGAGCGGTATTCCACATCCGGATAGGACTTCCCCACATCCTCCACCACTTCCCGCCAGAAACGCGAGGTCGCCAGCACGTTGGCCTTATGGATGTTGATCAGGGGATCTTTCCGTTTGCGAGCCTCTTCAAAAGCGACGACCGCCACACGTCTTACCTGTTCGTCGGTATATTTACAGTCGTCTTCGGCGTATTTCATTCCCGTCTGGCTGCCTTCTGTTTTCTCCCCGAAATAAATGCCTCCCACCAGTTCGCGAATCATTAAAATGTCGAGTCCCTCGCCAATCAGGCTTTCTTTTAGAGGAGAAAAAGACGCCAATGCCTTGGGCAACCGAACGGGCCTGTAATTGGCGAAAGTGTCATATCGTTTGCGCAGGGGAAGAATGGCGCCGAGTTCCGGACGCATGTTTTGCGGGATTTGACTCATTTTATCAACGGCAAGGCCCACCGGGCCCTTAATAATCGCATCTGCCCGGTCGCATATTTCTACGGTCTTTTCAGGAAAAGGAGATCCTTCGGAAAAGTAGGCTTCTGCACCAAAGGGCGCGTATATCAGTTCAAATTTATGTCCGTACTTTTTTTCGACCGCTTTCAAGACTTTTATGGATTCAGCAACAATTTCCGGACCGATCCCGTCACCTTCCAAAACCGCAATTGTCATTTGCATTTTTTAAAGTCCTAATTCTTGCCCTACAGACAAAAAAAATATTTCACTTTTCGCAATCGAAACCAAAATCCGGAATCCGAAATCTCAAAGAGGCATAATAGTCCCAAAACTGAAACCGTTGAACAATACCTATTCGTAACTGAGAAGCCATCCAGTGTAGTGCGTAACAGATCTTTGCCTATTAAAGACAAAAGCTTGCCACGAATTGCGCGAATTCCACGAATACGTGCTATGGGCGGCAGCACTGCGCACTGTCCATAACTGCTTCAATCTTATTTGTGAAATTTGTGTAATTCGTGGCAAGCTTTTTTTTGCTTCAACATCAATCTCATCCCACCAACCGAAGTCTCTTATTGCAGCTCCACGGTCACTTTCTCAATCTGGCCGGTAAATGCAAAGGGCACAGAATACGCGTCGCTAACCGGGGTGCCGGTATCGCTGCCGATGTCCAGCGTCTCCCATCCCAGGGAACCGAAGCTCTTGAACTGAGCCTCTCCGTTCAGTTTGCCGTTGATAAAGAGGCGCCCAAGGCGTCCGATATCCCCCGAGTTATCGAAGGGACCGATCGGATCCTGAGGGCTCAAGGCTCCCTTCTCGACTTCGAAAACAACCTCCACCCTGCCCGCAGGCAGCGCTTCGGAAGAAACAATCTTCTGGTGGTTGGGGCTGAAGCCATCGCTCTCGCAGACGAGATGACCGTCCTTTACATATATACTGAATCCTTTCCAGCGTCCTCCATTGGCGAGAATTACCCCTTCCGTTCGCGCACCCGGCAGGTTCAGAACGGCAACAACCTTCCGCATCCGGCCATTCAAGTCGGGAGCAACTCCGCCTGCGATCCGGTTGACTCCTGAGTAGTAGGTGATCGTGTTCTTGCCACTTATGGGTGATGGACGGTTTACGTTCCACGCGGGCGCCAACGGATAGACCTGGTTTCGCCGGGCTTCGCTGTCAAAAGCGTCCTGCATCTCTTTGAGTTTTTCCGGATACTTGGCCACCAGATTCTCAGCTTGGCTGTAGTCCTTGGTCAGGTCATAGAGTTCCCAGGGATACTCGTCTAATCCATCAAACAGACGGGTCGGATTCCACGGCAGCCGATTACGCACGCCAGCCCACCAGCCATCTTTATAAATGCCGCGACTGCCCAGCATTTCGAAGTACTGCAACGTTCTGACATCGGGCGCCAGCGGATTATCGAAGGTATCGGCCATACTCTTTCCCTCCAGCGGAATCTGCTTCACTCCGCTGACCGCGTCCGGGAAGCGAATGCCGGCCAGTTCGTAGATGGTGGGAGCTATGTCGACCACATGAGCGAACTGGCTGCGTATTTCGCCCTTGGCTTTGATGCGTGCCGGCCAGGAGACTACCAGTGGATCGCGAGTGCCGCCGAGGTGGGATGCCACTTGTTTCATCCACTGCAAGGGAGAGTTCATGCCCCAGGCCCAGGCGGCAGAGTACGCGTTGACAAATAATTCGCTGCCGAACTTGTCGGCGTGTTGCAGGCGTGTCGCCACACTGGCCGTTTGGCCATAGGGGCCGCCGTATTCGAAGCCGTCCAGCGTGCCATCGCCGGAGCCGCCGTTGTCACCCACGATATAGAGGACAAGGGTATTATCGCTCTTTCCCGCATCTTTGATAGCTTGCAGAACGCGGCCAACCTCATAGTCGGTTTGCTCCAGGAAGCCCGCGTAGACCTCGGCCTGGCGCGCCATCAACTTCTTCTGCTCGGAGCGGAGGAGGAACCAGGCAGGCATTCCGGACGGGCGGGGCGTGAGTTTGGTGTCCGCGGGAATGACGCCGAGCTTCTTCTGCCGGGCGAAGGTCTCCTCGCGCAGCTTGTCCCACCCTTGATCGAACTTGCCCCGGTAATTCTCAATCCACTCCTTCGCCACGTGAAGTGGGGCATGCGCGGCGCCGGTGGCGAAATAGAGAAAGAAGGGCTTGTCCATGGCAGTCGCTTCATGCTGATGGAGCCAGCGGATGGCCTCGTTGGCTAAATCCGTAGTGAGGTGATAACCCTGTTGCGGCGCAGCCGGCGGCTCTACCGCAATAGTATTTCGGTAAAGCCTAGGCTGCCACTGGCTGGTGGCGCCTCCCATAAATCCATAGAAGTATTCGAATCCCTGGCCGGTCGGCCAGCGATCAAAGGGGCCAGTGGGACTGACCTCCCAAACGGGAGTGTTGTGCCATTTGCCAAAAGCGGCCGTGCTGTACCCATTCTGTTTCAACACCTCGGCTATAGACGCCGCCGATTTGGGCAACACGGAGGTGTATCCGGGAAAACTTGCCGCGATTTCGGGAATGTTGCCAAAGCCAACCTGATGGGGATTCCGCCCGGTCAGTAATGACGCTCGCGTAGGCGAGCTCAGGGGACACACGTGGAAACGGTTGTAGAGCAAGCCCTGGGCTGCGAGCTTCTCGATGACGGGGGTCTGAGCCATTCCCCCCATGAGACTGGTATCGCCAAACGCCACATCATCCAGCAGAATCAGGACTACATTGGGCGCACCGGCCGTGGCCTTTGCGGATTCCGGCCAGGACGGAACCGACTCTTCGGGTTTGGGCGAGATCTTTCCCTTGGCACCCCCATCGGCGCGGGGCAAAGGATCATCCGCAGACCAGCCTGTCGAAAACACGCTCAGAGCTAACGTCCCTCCGAGCAACAGACCCATAGAGCGGGATGGCTTCATCTTCATCTCCTCATTGTAGAAGGCACACTGTCGCAACAAATGTATGAGAAGCGGATAGGCTAAATCAGCGGCCTCCCGCTCAGAATTGCATCAAATACCCATCGCGGCTAAAACGGTTAATACACTTTTTTTCTATAGGAAGTACTATCAGATTTCCGTTGAATTTGGAACTAATATAATAGTTTTAAGATCTACAATGGTTGGCATGAAAAAAGAGGACCCGTTCGTGGTGATGTTCTCTTCTTGCCCTTCCCTGGGCCGTGAGGTGCTGAAGGTAGGCAAAAGTGTGCCTTGTATGGATGAACCTCCTGATGGGCGTCAACGTATCGAGGGGATCCCGATCCAAAAGCAGCCCATCCAGCGCAAGGGTCATCGCATAGGCATCTTTCCCATCGTCCCCTAGAGCGGCGCAAGTGGCATCCAACCTCCGCTGGTGGTGAGCTCGCAGGGTATCGATTCTTTTCCTGTAGTCGCTGAACGGGGAACCGTGGCCAGGAAGCAAAAGCTTCAGATCCATCTCCCTAATTCGAGTAAGGCTCTGAAAGTGGTCGGCTAAGGGGTTGGCCCGATCCAGCAGAAACTGGATGCCCGCGGTAACCTGGTCCCCCGCCATTAGAACACCGCTATTCGATTCATTGAGACAGCTGTGAGCGATGCTGTGGCCGGGGGCTACCAGGCAGGTGAAGGTGTGGCTGCCTCGCATAATGAAATCACCATCGGCGATGCAGCGAAAGGGCCAGGAACGTCGTTGCCTGTATTCATCGCTGAAGAACTGAGAAAATATAAATTGCGAATTGTTCTCCGGGAAACCCATCCGCTCAAGGAAGACTGCAATCTCCGTTTCGGCCTCTCCCGAGGCAATTCGCCCAATGAATTCGGCTTCGGGCTTGCTTATATAGATACAGGATGTCCCGCTAAGAAATCTGGAAACAGCGCTAAAATGATCGAGATGGTGATGTGTGATGAAGAAATCGGTGCGTCCCAGGTCCAAGCCGAGGTCTCCGATCGCCTTCTCCATTATTTCGTAGCAGTCAGTATGAGCCATCCCCGGATCGACGATGAGATTCCGGCTGCCATCCAAAATCACATACGAATTCATGGATCCGACTTCAGGGATTGGTATCTGAATGGTAATTTTGAAAATACCCGGCGCAACTTCGCTTATCCTTTCAGCACACATTTCGGCTTGACCTGACGAGTTAGCTCATTCCTGGCTATTTATCGGCGTACGGCTGTCAAAGGACCTACGACGCACTACACTGGCATTCAAAATCAAATCCCTGTCGATTGCCTACTGCCCGCCGTTTTTCTTCGCCTCTTCCCTGCGCCAGGAGATATAAGCATCAAATGCTTTCAGCTTATCCAGATTAGGCACAGGCCTGGCGCTGGGCGTCGTATCGAACACCATCGCTTGCTGATTGTTCTCGGCGAAAGCAGGCCACTTGGGGAGGCCGGGGCCGTTCGGGTCGCCCGATTTGGCGAAGTTGACCCAATAGGAGCTGATCATATCGGAAAGCTTCAAATCCTCCGGCTTAGGCGCATCCCCTCGTCCGCCGCTCAGAGTCTGAAACGCATACGGAACATCGCTGCCATGTCCGGATCCGTCTACATTAGGCGCGTGGTAATCGTAATAGTATTCGAAGGCCTTGCCCTTGCCTTTTTCGGATTGAAGCCGAGCCCAGGTCCACGTGCTCCAGCCAAACATGCTGTCGCGCGAGATTCCCTTTGACGCCTTTGCCGCCTCGGCGTCCGTCGAATGAGGATACACGCTTAAAATGGCATCGGCGTGCGGGCCATATTGCGACTGAATCTGTTTCTCAAATTGAGCGACCGTGACATTCCCTCCGCCTCTCATCGCCCCCAATTCGTCGGAAGTGTTGCCGACCAGAATCGGGGTATCATTGAAGCGGCGTGCCTGATAGATCGAGTAGAGGTCGGTTGGGACGACATACCCGTCGGCTACGGGCCGGAATCTCATTTCGCCTCCAATGCCTTTTTGGATCTCCTCTGCGCTCATTGCGCGCGCCGCCTTGAGATCGGCCGCTCCCAATTTCTTCAAAAAGGCTTCGCCCGTCGCCTCCGCTAGCTTGAGCGCCGGGATTCCCATTCCTATTCCCCCTTGACTCGAAGTCTGGAGCGGAGCGAACGATCCTCCGCTCATGCAGAGGACGCGGTGGAAAAGGCTTTTAGCGACCGGCGAAGCCGCGAGCATGTTGACCGCCATGCCTCCGGCTGAGTGGCCGAAAATCGTGACATTGGATGGATCGCCTCCAAGCCGGGCAATATTCTCTTTCACCCATTTCAGTCCCGCGATCATATCCTCCAGTCCATAATTCCCCGATCCTTTGCCGCTCTCACGGCTGAGTTCCGGGTGTGCAAGGAATCCAAAAGGACCGACTCGATAGGCAACGCTTACGAGGACAATTCCCTTTTTAGCGAAACCCATTCCGTCATACATGGGGACACTGGTCGAGCCGCCGCTGAAACCTCCTCCGTAGATCCAAACGATCACCGGGATTTTTTCGGCCGGCTTTTTTGCGGGGGTCCATACATTTAGGTACAGGCAGTCCTCGCTGACCGGCGCGGTGTTCCCCTGTGAGTTGGCCGCTTGCATACAGGCGGGCCCGAAAGCATCCGCCTTTTTGATCCCTGCCCAGGCTTGAACCGGTGCGGGCGCCTTCCAGCGCAGATCGCCTGCCGGAGGTGCTGCAAATGGAATACCTTTGAATATCGAAATGCCTTCGGTAACAACGCCCTGCACTTCTCCGCCCGTCACCTTTGCCGTTTGAATCTGTGAAACTGCGAACTGTGCGAAAACGATTGTCAAAAAAATGGGAATCAAAATCTTTTTCATTTCTGCCTCGGTTGAGATCACTGATGGTAGTGGTTGAGAATAAACTTCATACTTAGATCCTTTTGGGGATGCATGCGATTCACATACTTAGTACCGGCCATGCTCTTTAATTGATTGCAGCATAGCCTGCATGTCTTCAATTCGTGCTTTGTCCGGCATCTTGATAACGATGATCAGGCCGCCGTTTTTTCCACATTTATCGATAAGATCTTTAATGAAGGATTCCAATTGGCCAAGAGACCACAGCTTGCTGGTATTCGGACAACGGACCAACAAGCTGGTGTGATCCGCCAGTATCTCCTTTGCCCGGACCGCATCCACGGCTTCTATCGAAGCCAATATTTTCCCTTTTGGCAGCTCCAGGAGGCATTCCAGCCTATCCCCGAATGCAGCTTCGAAGAACGGCACCGGCACATAGCCCAGATCTACGTGGGTCTGCAGAGACTTTTTAAGCCCCGGCCAGTAAAACTTTTTGAATTGGGCTTCGGACATGAAGACCGGATCGCCCCTCCAAAGCGGCATACCCGACTCTCTGAGGATAGTCTCTTGCGGTGCGGTCGGCCGGGATGGCATAAGCAATACGCCTTTCCAATATCACCTCACAGGCCCGGAGCAGCTTGTCAGGCCGACGGTACATATCGAGCATTGAGCCTTTCATTCCTCGCAGAAAGCTCGTAACGGTGTCGAAAGGCGCTCCGCCTACGCCGCCGGCAGCAAACCGGGCGAATGGAGGAAATCCCAGCTGGGCCAGCTCTTCAGAAGCATCTCCAATGCTCTTACGGAACTCCTGCACATGCCTTCCGGCTTTGGCCAGATGTTTGGCCATTTTCTGAAACTCCGGGCTGGCAAAGAGCGGCGTCAGACCTTCGAGTCCCATGAACATACTGTCCAGGGGAGGGAGTTTGGCCAAAGGCATCAAAGCCCCGTATACACGGGGAAGATAGCGGCGGATCATAAAGCCCGAGGGGTCATTCAGGAACATGTCATACTCGTCTTCCTTCATGTATTCCCCTTCGATGAACTGGTATTCATATTCCGGCGGTTTCGGTCCGCCGGGCCATACGCAGTTCCGGACATCCAGTTCGGTCATCGCGGCCCCGCAGGACGGAAATCCGGGCTCGCTCATATCGGGTTCCAGGTCCACGGCCATTTTTCGCATTGTTCGCTTAAGAGTGATATGGTCGTAATAGGCAGCCGAATTGGGAATTCCGGAATAGGCGTGAGGCTCGACCAGAACCATAAAGGGCACTCGATCCGGTTCTCTCAATTCGATCGCGTCCCTGACTCGATTGGCCCTTTCCGCATAAAGCTGTTCGACGGTTTTGCCAGTCCGCTCTTCAATCTGCTTCTTGAGAAGCAGATTCTCTTTCCGGTATTTTGCGATTTCAGTTCGGAACGTCATTGGCAGATCACCTCGTACGACGAATTGGGAGAAGCCAATTGCCTATATGGGATAGGCTTTGTTTTGATCTGAATCTTTATACGATTACGCCCGCGCGGATTCTGGCGATTTCCAGACCCTCCGGATCCAACTCCATCTGCAATAGAAGAATGCGTGAACTCTGATGCAGTTTAACGGGCACTTTGCTCCGTGCACCCGGCGAGACCAGAATGCGATCATATTGCGAGTCGTTCAGCAAGCGCCTGAAATCTGCCACTTCGTCGACTGACATCCAGGAGATGTTTGCATCTTTCCATTTCATCCATTTGTGCAACTGCCCAACAATGAAGCGAGCGCTTGATATGGCATGATTCGGAAGGAGAACGAGCATGGAAGACGCTCTTATCTTTTCCAGCGCCTTGATCGTTTGTTCCGTGTAGCAGATTTCGATGGGAATAATATCAATTTTCCTTCCACCGAGGTATACGTCGAATACTATCGGCAATGAGATGGTTGACGAGTACCTTTTGGAGTTTGCTGCCGCGAGTAAGAGCAAGTTTGAATTCGTCTAACGACAGGCCCGACTACCGAAGCGTGCCAGAATCGGGACACTTGTTCCGCCCTTCGAAGGGCTGTTTCCTTATCCGGATCAACATATGCGATAAACGGAGATCGATGCTCGTCTTCCTGCATGCTCCGGCTGAGATATCTGGCAAAAGCGATGGGGGATACTCCGATCCTCCGGATCCGCTTAATTATGTCCTTGGACAATTCCTGACATTTTTTATTAATAGATGTCCGGCGCCGCAGCGGATACGGCAACCGCGATCCTCTTGCCAGGAGCAGCAGAAAGCAGGCCGGAGTGACGCAAGGCCAGATATGCCCGGTGAATTTGGCCTCGATTAACGCCCGTCTGCTTTTCCACTTCGCGAATCGGCGGAAGAATATCGCCTCTTTTGAGCACTCCCATTGCAATTGAAAGCTTGATCTGCTCCTGAATCTGTTTGATGGCGGGGACAAGACTGTTCTTTTCGATCTGGAATTCCATAGTTTTCATAAAAGATTCAAATGCGGGTGGTCTGCATACCATAAGACTTTTGCATAAATTTCTCTATCCGGCAGTGCCTATGCACCGCGGATGCGTTTCTCCACCGCAACCACCGGGGATCTTAATTGTGATGCGCATGCTGACACAGACTAGTCTGAAAAGTCAATCCATGGCGGCCACAGGACTTCCCTTGCTTCTCTCTTGAAATGCAGGCCATTGCTGCCGAAAGCATTCTAGCATATGTCATATATTTGTGACATGTTGTCCTGTGAATGTGACATAATGCTCGTCAGTTTTTTTTGTACACATGCCGCCCTGCATGTAACATCGTGAAGCTTTTTTTATGGAAGAGACATGAATTCCGCATCGGCGATTTTTATAAAGCAAGTGTGAGTGGTGGAAATCGCCGGACCGAACACGCACACAAGACAACACGAGGAGGAACCAAATGAGTTCCAGCACAGGCAAAAGGAATCAAACTCGCAGGGCATTTTTTAGCGATGTAACAGCCTCCACCGCCCTGGCCGCAGTGGCAATGGCCCAATTAGGCTTGCATACGGCGGCAATGGCGCAAGAGAAAAAGGAACCCCTGGATAGTTTCAGGATGCCCAAAAACCTTCCACCCTGGCCCACAGGGAACCACCGGCAACAAATATGACCATCTGTTCTGCACCAGGATGAAAGAGAAGCCGCTAACGGACACAATTCTCTCTCCGACGATCAGTTTCCGCGGCAACAGCGACCTTCCGGGCGCCGGCATTAATTTCGGCTTCCGCTATTACGTCAAACCATTCAAGATGGAACTGCAATCGCATCACCACGATGTCGACGAATATCTCTTCTTCCTGGGAGCCCAGCTGCCGGATCTGACGGCCAACTTCGATGCGGAAATCGAAATATTCCTGGGGCCGGAATACGAAAGGCACATCATCACCAAGCCCTGTATTCTGTATATTCCCAGAGGGTTCGAGCACAACCCCATGGACATAAAGAGGGTAGGCAAACCGCTACTGTTCATGCCGCTGCTTCTGTCGCCCTATTTCAACGGGTACTACCAGACGGGCTACATGCAGATGCTTGGGCATGAGAAAATCGATTAGAGTGTTTTGGAGGCGGACATGAGGAAAAGATCTGATTGCAGGAATTTTTATAGCGGTATTGCTTGCGCTTGCTCCTTTCGCGCTCTCGCAGATACAGAATGTAACGTAACGCCTATTTGGGCCTGCAGCGATCAAAGAATTTGAATATGCTCGGCAATACCAGGGGGATCATGCCGCCGTGATCGGCATTCACCTCCATGTACTCTATTTTGAAGCCGCGCTCTTTCATCCAGGCCAGCATGGCCTTGCTTCCGACAAGAGATGGTGTGGCGCCGGTTCCTTCCGTCATGAAGACAGGCATTTTCCGTATGTTGTCCCACGGATAATTAGTTTCGTCTACAAACGGCCCCGACATGGGTGCCATGGCAGCCCAGTACTGCGCATACTTTGCGCCGAGATACCACGTGCCGCCGCTTCCCATGGAATGCCCGGTCAGGAACATTGAGGAGCGGTCCACGGGATATTCGTTGAGCACAATCTCAAGCACATTGATGACATCTTTCTCGCTGAGCTCCAAAGTTCGTTCCTGTTCCGCGCTCACAGCAGACTCGCTGTTTCTGCCGCGATTTCCGGATTCCCAAAGACGGCTGGAAGACGCAGGGGTGTTCCATAGGCGCCCATGCGCGTGTATCCCAATGGCGACACCAAAATGTAGCCATGTTGCTCGGCCAAACGAATAAGCTGCTTGTCATTGGCATCTACATACCAATTTTCGTCCGACCCTGCGCCGTGCAGGATCATGACCAACGGCAGCCGAGATTTACCGTCCCAGGAGGTCGGGACGTACAAGCGGTAGGGCATGTCGGCATTTGCCGCGGGAAAATTATATTTCCGGTGGAGATCACCTTTGGCGCGCCATTGGGGATCGTCGGGAGACGCAACACTTTTGCCAGCGCCTGGGATTCGCGGATCTGGTCCTGGGCAATGATGGCACAGCCGTATTTTATCGCTGAGGGCGTCTGCGCCGGCAGCAGCGTTGCCGCAAATCCGGCAAGGAAAACCATGTATGCCAGCAACACCATTTTCTGAGAAGAAGTTTTACTCATCATCACTAGTTCCCCTTTCAATTTCCGGACTTGATTCGCAAATGCCGGCTTCAGAGCAAAATATCTTTTAATTTGACTGCGATTAAACTATCCGCTTTTAATGCTCAGCCTGTGTTTTTTTCGCTGTGGCGTTTAAGGAGCAACAGTTCGATCAATGTCACCAACGCGATGCCCGCCATCATGTACCACCCTGCGCTGAATCCGTTCGTCCGATCGCGCAGCACCCCCAGCATTTGAGGGCCCACGTAGCCGGAGATTCCGGCTCCCAGGCCCAACATGCCCATCACATTTCCTGTCTCACGCCCCCTCAGCACGCTTCCGGCGAGCCCATATACCTGATTGGTCGCGGTGAATCCGCCTGCAAGTACCACGGCAGTGGCGATTCGGAATACCAGTTCATTCTCGCTGGTCATGGCAAGCGATGCCGGAATTAAAAGCACCACGAGCGAGCTCAGGACGATCCACTTGTTGTAATGATCCATCAGGTAACCGAAAAGAAGGTTCAGGAAAATTGCGCAAATGTAACCCGTGCTGATCACGAAGGAAGCTCCAACAGCATCCATTTTGAAAACTGTAGTCGCGGCGGCGGGAACAAAAAACGTCACACTGAAAGAAGCCATCCCGACCATTGCCACCAGGGCAGCAAGCGCCCAGACAATCGGGGTGCGGAAGGCGCTCCGTCCGCCGTCCCGGGAACTGCCGGCATGATGCATCTGTACCTGTCCTTGCTCCCCCGATCTCTGGCGATAGAATGCCCAAATAGCAATGGATCCCAGGATCGCTGTGCATGCGTAAGCCGTCATCCCTGTGCGCCATCCGAAATCCTCGCCGATTTTGCTACCGAAAGGCGCTCCAATCACCGAAGCCAGGGAAGCAACCGATCCGAGGAATCCCATGGATGCCCCCTTCAGAGAGGGCGGCGAGGTGAGTGCAATGGCCGTCAGAACGCCGACGAAAGCGAATCGGTAAGCGCCGATCCACAAAGCGCGAGAAGCGAAGGCGGTATAAAATCCGGGTGCCCTGCCCAGCATGAATAGTCCGAATCCTACCAGAAACAGGGCCAGGACCAGCACCCGTTTCTCCCCGAAGCGTTTAGCCGCGAAGCCCGCGGGCACGCTTAATGCCAAGGCCAGCAAGCCATACATTCCCGTGAAAAGCCCGATCTGGGTATAGCTCATGGAGAATTCATTCTGGATGGCAGGCAACAACGGCGAAAATCCCAAGCTGGACATTTGAAGGGTCATCATCCCAAAGAGCGTTGCAAGGAAAGGAACAATCCAGGACCGATCTGCGTTTTGTCCCTCTGATTTCATAAACACCTCAATCTTTGCGCCGCCATGGCCGACCGGCAGCGCGGCATATCATCGGTTTATGAAAAATGAGGCAGGACACGAAGCGTCAGAAATTCAGAAACCTTCCGGCGCATGGCTTTCGGATCCCAGCCTCGGGCATCGACCATGTCTGCAACCACCGGAAGCACCGGAATTCCGGCTTCCTCCAGGGCGCGCTCAATAAAACGATTGCCTGTGGCTGCCGGCCTTGTTCCCAGGGGGGTCAGCACAAGAGCAGCGTCGATTCTGTGTTGCCGGGCTTGATGGACAATCCACTCGTTGGCCCAGGGCGGATTGTGCAACTGCTCGTTCATGCTGACCGTGCGGCTGGCAAGTGCCAGAAGCGGGTCGTTCAGGCCATAGCGGATATATCCATCGGGCCCGAAGGCCAGATACATGGACCACACAAAAACAGCTCCGAATTCCTCTTCAAAAGCGGTGTAAAAATCCGTGTCGTGCCAAATCCCGGCACCCACCCACATCAGGCGCAGGCGCTCGTCCGGCGCATGCCGCTACTCCTTGCCTTACCCGATTTCTGATCTGGTCCCGGAAAGTGCGGGCATGTTCAACCGCCCAGTCGCTTCCCCGCTCCCACTGTGCAGCCATGACATTTGCCACCTGTTCATGCATGCGCACCGGCGTTTTGGGTGCGGAGCAGATCAGTTGACAGGCTTCTTCGAAATACTCTTCCTGGCGGTTGACTCTTTCCATCAGGTCGTGCAGACGATCGATTTGAAATTGCCTTCCTGTAATTCGCTCGAGCGCTCTTATAAGGTTCTGAAGCTGACCCACCGTGAATCTTAGCCGGTGCTCTTCAAACAGTTCGCGCCAGCGATAGCGGCTAAGTTCCCACCAGCGGGGCGGCAACTCGGTAGCTCCCGGATTGTCAAGAAACACACATTCGGAACCAAATGCTTCAGCCCAAATCCCAAAAACCCGCTGGAGACAGTCGCATGTGAGTCTCGCACAGAGCAATGCCGGTTTAGGCAGCCCGCCCCACGGAGCGTGCTCCGGATCCTTTGCCAACGTAGAAGCGGCCGCCAGGCTGCAGTACCGGCATAGTCCCTCGTGAAATCCCAAAGAATTGAGACTATCGAGATAATAGGCCGAAAGCCGTTTGGCTGAAATGATAGCGGCCCACCACTGGTTGCTCACAACCGGCACATCCATCACTTGGAATAGTTCAAACGGCATATCTGCCTGGATAATGGCGTAAGGCCGTTGCTTTTCAAATACATCCTTCCGGAGCTGGGCAAACCAGGCTTTCTGATGCTCACCGGCCGCCAGAGTGCAATCGAGTTGTTTCTCTGCCATAGTCTTCTACCGCCTGACACCAATGCTTCGCACAAACGTTTCGATGCGCTCGTGGCATTTTTCCGAAATTGACCTGGCGTCTTCTCGCAGGAGGAGATGAGGAATTCCTCAGCGCATCAAGGTAACGCCGACGCCTTGGGTAATCCCATCCGGCTACGCAATCTTCCGGTGGCAAATAGAAAACAACGCCATCGATTCCATCCGTTGATGTTTGTTGAAACCATGCATCGGCGATTTCAAAGGGGAATAAACGCGGACTTGGCGTATCGAGATAGTATTTCTCAAATACGGCCCGTAATAGGTCGCTTGGATTCATTAGCAATATCCCCGCCTGCACTGCGGGAACCCCACCAGTCATCTTCTGCAACGACAACCGCTCCGTGTTTTTCCAGCGCCTGGTGAAGGCCTCGATGGTTGAGTGAAGACCCCGCAATCATCAGCCTTTTTCCAGCAAGAGGATCCCGACCTCCTATCATTTCCGCAGCTCTGCTCCGCCAGGCGCACGTATTCATCCCTGCCTATAAAAAACGACGATCCGATCAATGCCAACGCATCCGTTCCGGTCATGCGAGGCCCTGTGCCGACGCAGGGACAGCAATTTCCGGATTGCCTTGCGCGCGGCGTTGGTTTCGTCGATCGCATGCAGGAGGGCCTCATCATCTATCATGACGCCGGTCAGTTCTTCGAGCCGTTTCTTCAGACACTGTGTACGCTCCAATCCATAAGAGTAGGATTCTGAGGAGCGCGTATGGAGCATGTCATAAAAGTAAATGGGCGGGATGCGGCGCTTGGGATCCTGGCGTGCAACTTCCCGGAGATAGAGATACAGTTTGTATTCCTGCTCTGATGTCCGAGGTATCAGCAGAAGGCTGAGGTACTGCAGATCGCCGGATATTGCAGCGCCAAATATGGCCCGAATGCGCTCCTCGAAAACGCCCTCTTCCATAAAACTGCGGATGTCCGGGTGATTCGCATTTCCGGGATTGATCACGCAGGGGAAAGCCCCGGCAGCCCGGATCAGTTCCCAGGGCACTGTATTGGAGGTGATCCCCACCACTGGGACGCCACCGGCAGCTGAGGCCATGGCCTCTGCCGCCGGATTTTCGTAATGCCACGTCAGCCGTGCTATCGGATCCGCTGCATTCCGGAGCTTTGCCGTCAAATCAGGACTCGTCATATTGGATATCAGCATCTGCAAACATCATTTGCAATCACAGGCTTATTTCATAACTCCCGTTCGGTGTCAACGGTTCTATGCATATATTATGTTATGTGCATGCATAATGCATTTTCATTTTTGTTTCATCCTGAAATCTGATGCGCTAAAGTAGGTTCTGACTGATGCGAGCGCCGTAGGGTCCGCACCCGTCCGGCGCAAACCCGAAATCAAAGGCAGGCATATGGCTGAAACAGCGAAAACTTATGAAGCAGGAACCACGATCCCAAAGCCATTGGATGATATTACCGTTCTGGATATGACGGTTGCATTGGCCGGGCCGTTCGCAACACTCTTGCTCGCAGGACTCGGCGCTCACGTAATCAAAGTGGAAAATCCGGCCAGCGGAGATACATGTCGCGAAAATGCTCCCTATCTCGGGGCGGAAGGCGCAAGTCTGGTCCGCCGAAGTCCGGACGACGTGTCCGTTTCAGCCATTAACCGCCTGCGCAACAAACTCGGCATTACACTCAACCTCAAGCATCCGGAGGCACGTGCCGTCTTCGCCGACCTTGTGAAAAAGTGCGATGTATTGGTCGAAAACTACAGCCGTGGGACCCTTGATCGCCTTGGAGTGGGCTATGGTTGGCTGCATGAAGTGAATCCGCGGCTGATTTATTGCTCCATTACGGGTTTTGGCAGTGACGATGATTCGAGCCCTGCCAAGGCTATGGACACGATCATTCAGGCTCAAAGCGGAATGATGTACACGTCCGGCGAACCGCAGGACCCGCCGATTCGCGTTGGAATTCCCATGGCCGATCTTTGTGCTCCAATGTTTGGCGTTATCGGTGTAATGGCGGCCATACACCAGGCGCAGCGCACAGGCGTCGGCCAGCACATCGACGTTTCCATGCTCGGGGCTTTGACCATGATGGTTTCGGTGGAACCTTTTGATCTTCTGGAACGCTGCGGTATTCCGCAGCGGACAGGGCAAACGCTTCCGCGCCTGGCACCATTCGGTGTTTACCCGACCAAGGACGGCTTCATCGCCCTTTGCGCGCCGACCGAAGCGATGGCTCGCGCTTTCTTCGAAGCTGCCGGCCATCCGGAACTGGCTGACGATGAGAGATTTGCCACCCGCAATGCGCGGGTCAAAAACTTTCAGGAATTGAATGCCTTTATTGAACAGTTCACCCGTTCGCTGACTTCATCGGAAGCAGTAACTCGATTGGAGCATGCCGGCGCACCGGCAGCGGAAGTGCGGGCCCCCTATTCAGCGATGCGCGATCCCAGAGTTGTGCAGCGCGGCGAAACGGTGCCGCTCCTTCATCCAAAGTATGGTGCGGTGGAAGAAGTCTACGGCATGGGCATGCCATTCACGTTCTCCGGCTCCACTGTCGGCTTTGATCAACCGCCGCCAGCGTTGGGGGAACACAATGATATGGTTTATGGCCGGGTTTTGGGCTATTCATCGGAACGAATCGCAGAACTGAGAGCGCAAAAGGTGATCTGATACCATGAGGAATGCCACACCTCTAAAACTGATGCTGGTAGGCGATTTGATTCTGGATGAGCCTGAGCCCGACTCATTTTTCGATTTCACCCGCAGCACCCTGCAGGAAGCTGATGTGCTGGTTGGACACGTGGAGGTGCCGCATACGCGCCGGGGGCGCGAGAATACCTCGGACGTCCCGGCGCCCCCCAGCAACCCGGACAATCTGGCGGCGTTGAAGCGCGCCGGATTCCATGTCGCTACGCTAGCCGGAAACCATATGCACGATTCCGGTCCCGATGGGATCGAAGATACCATCACAACCCTGCAGCAATTGGGTATAGTCACGACAGGAGCCGGGATGTGTCTCGCAGAGGCATGTAAACCGGCGATAGTGATACACCAGGGGTTGAGAGTGGGGACTCTCAGCTACAACTGTGTGGGGCCGAAGGACTCGTGGGCACATGAAAAAAAGGCAGGTTGCGCCTACATTCAAGTGATCACTCATTATGAACTCGATCACGCTTCTCCGGGAGGGCCTCCACGAATATACACTTTCGCCGAACCTGAGAGCACGGATGCCATGCTGGCGGATGTAGAGAAGCTGCGCCCGGAGGTGAATGTGCTCATCGTAGCCCTTCACAAGGGAATCGGGCACACCCCTGCCGTCACTGGCTATGTACGAACGTCCTTTGGCCAAGGCGGCGATCGATGCGGGCGCGGATATCGTTGTCGGGCACCATGCCCATATTTTGCGCGGCATTGAATTATATAAAGGCCGGCCGATCTATCATGGATTGGGCAACTTTGTTACCGTGACCCGGGCATTGAATATCGAAGCAAACCCGAGTCCCAAACGCCTCGAATGGGCGCGCCGCCGACGGGAATTGTTTGGCTTTGAACCGGATCCCGATTACCCGACATACCCCTTTCATCCTGAAGCACGAAATGCAATGATTGCGGTTTGTGAGATTGGCGCTGAAGGTGTGCGCAAAGCGGGATTCATTCCATGCTGGGTGAATCCTGAAGGGCAGCCTGAAATCTGCGGCGATGATGCGCGTGGCCGAGCGGTTGCCTCCTATGTCGAGCAGATCACCAGGAAATCCGGGCTTCGTGCTAATTTCGAGTGGGATGGAGGTTGGATTCGCTTTTTGTGATTTGCGCCGCGCAGGACGAAGGGCGGAATATACGCCGGGATTGGATTATCGCCATGCCAAAATTGCCTAAAACAAAATCCCGAAAGGGTAATCACAAATCAGCTCGCGAAAGAGCCTACCTATACATCCAGCAGCAAATTGTCGGCCGGGAACTCCCGGCCGGCACTGCCATTTCCGAGGTTGCTCTGGCGGCTGAGCTTGGTCTCAGCCGCACACCGGTGCACGAAGCCATACGACAATTGCTGGGCGAGGGCTTGTTGGAGGAAGCCTCTAACGGAAGCACGGTCGTAGTGCGCCTGTCCCGCCAGGACTTCGTCGAGCTCTATGAATTGCGCTCGGTGCTTGAGGCGCATGCTGTTTCAAAAATAGCCAAACGCACATTGGGGGAAAAGACCTCGAGAGACTTCAGGCGCTTGCCGGGGAAATCAAAGTCTTACGGAATGAATTGGTCAAATCCGGGAAAAAGATACTGAATGACTGCGCAAATGCGGCGGTTCGAGATGGCGGACATCAGCTTCCATACCTTCCTCATGAGTATTGCTGAGAATGCAGTGGCGCTGAAGTTTTTTGGTAAGGTGAGGTATTTGATTCGTACCTTTGCCGCGCGGCATGCGGGACACAATGCCGAAGCCCTGGCAAGAGTGCACAAAGAGCATTTGGATATGATTCATGCCCTGGCGGATGGAGATGTCGAGAGGGCCGTGCGAGCCGTCTCGCAACACATTCAGACAAGCCAGCAGGAGCGGCTGGAAGAGTACTCTCACTGGGAGTGCGAAGCGCTCCTTAGAAATCAAATCCAGGACTTCTTCCATGATGAGCGTGGCGAAGAGGGTATCAGCGAATAGTCAGGGGGATTCGTGAATCCAAGGATTCGATCGTTGATGGCTGCGCTTCAAAAGGACCACCTCCCGATCTGTATTGAAAAGCTGCGCATTGCACTGCGGACCATGGCTGCGACAGAGGGAGAGCCCATGATTCTGCGGCGGGCAAAAGTGTTCGCCAATGTCTTGCGGGAGATCCCGATATTTATCGAAGAGGATACCCTGATTGCCGGGAATGGAGCCAGCAAGCCGATGGGGCTGGAAATCGATCCTGAATACTTCATCTGGTCCCAGGATGAGATTGATGCGCTGAAAAGGGAAGGATTTTTGATTTCTCCGGAAGACGAACGCGAACTGCAGGAGCTAAATGCCGGCAGGAAGAGCAAGACGTTGATCGGGAGTATGGGAGAGGCGGTAGCTCAGGATGAGAGGCTGCTGAAATTCCTGCGTTTGGGAATCATCCTGCCGCCATGGAAAAGCACTGCGGAGGGCAGTGGCGGAGGATACGCGCAGTCGGGATTGGGCCTTGGCCCGGGGTTCTTTCTCATGGCAGTCGATTTTCGCAAGGTGCTGAACGAAGGTCTCGTCAGCCTGATAGCAAAGGCTGAAGCTGAACTTAAAGGTTTGAAGCACACAGGTGACGACAGTCTTGCAAGGCTGCGCTATTTGCAGGCAGTGATTCTGATGCACCAGGCGGCAGTAGATTTGGCCGGCCGGTATGCAGATCTTGCCGCATCCATGGCCGAAACGGAAACCCGCCCTGCGCGAAAAAGGGAGTTGCAGCGGATGGCCGAAATTTGCCGAAGGGTGCCGGCAAATCCTGCACGGACGTTCAGGGAAGCACTGCAATCTTTCTGGTTCGTATTCCTGATGATCAATCCGTCGCCAACGGCAGCTGCCGGAAGGTTTGATCAATATATGTATCCATTTTACCAGGCGGACAAGATAGCCGGGCGGATTACGGACGACGAGGTCCTCGAGCTTCTGGAATGCCTCCGCGTCAAAGACATGCAGCTGAATCGCATATCGGGGGAACGAAATCGAAAGAAAAACGCAGGGCTGGCCAAGTGGCACAATTGGACGATCGGGGGAGTAACGCCTGACGGCCGGGATGCAACCAATGAGTTAACATATCTTCTCCTGGATGCGGCTCTGGAAACACGTCTGCCACATCATACACTCACCTTGAGGGTTCATCCGGACACGCCTGAAAAGCTAATGATCAAAGCTCTGGAGGTCGTACGGACAGGCATCGGCATGCCTGCGTTTGTGGGAGACAAATCCTATACGGCCTTTTTCATGCGCTACGGTATTCCTTTGGAAGAGGCACGGGAATACGTTCTTACGGGTTGCCTGGACGCGAACCTGCCCGGAAAGTCTCGGACAGTGGCCATCGGTATGTTCGTCGTACCACTGGTCTTCGATATTTTCCTTCATAACGGGATCGATCCCGGTACCGGCAAACGGGTCGGAATTAAAACGGGTGACCTGGAAAGCTTTGCCGATTATGGTCAATTTGCTGCTGCATTTAAAAAGCAACTTCGATACTTCATGGAGATTGCGGCAGAAAAGGATAACCTCGAGCTTCTGATTGAACGCGAGCTGTTTCCAGATGCCTTTCGATCCTCTCTGATGGAGGACGGCATTACAGCCGGCAAGGATCTGTTGAGTCGCACAATGCCGTTCGAAAATGGCGCCGTGCTCAATCCGGTGGGAATGATCAACGTGGCAGACTCGATGGCTTCGGTTAAGAGACTCGTTTACGAAGACAAGAAAGTTTCCATGGGGGATCTTAAACGGGCATTGGATCTTGACTGGCAAGGGTACGAAAGCATCCACACCATGTGCCTGAAAGCGCCCAAATACGGCAACGGGGACAGCTATGTCGACGACATTGCGGCCGACCTATATGAGTTCTGGAACGTTACTGCCAATGAGCTTCCTACGGCATATGGAAGCATGCATAAGGTAAGTGCGATATCCATTACCTCACATCAGCCCGGAGGCGCATTAACGGGCGCTACCCCGGACGGAAGACATGCACATGAAACCTGCGCGGATGGAACTGTCTCCCCGATGCAAGGGCGGGACACGCACGGCCCGACGGCCGTCATGCGCAGCGCTTTGTCGATTGACCAGGACCCGTATCAGGCCACACTGATGAACATGAAGTTTCACCCCTCTGCATTGCAAAGCGACGAAGATCTGCAGAAGCTTTCGGCGATGATAAAGACATACCTCAAGCACGGTGGGAAGCATGTGCAGTTTAATGTCGTGTCCAAAGAAATGCTACTGGAGGCTCGACAGAATCCTGCGCAGTATCGGGATCTTGTGGTGCGCGTGGCCGGATACAGCGCGTATTTCACACAGCTTAACGATGCGGTGCAGGATGAAGTAATCGCGCGTACCGAATTGAGTCTTGCCGGGATATAGCCGGGTTTGCTCAGTCGGTCACGAGCTTTCGGGCGCGAAGCCAGTCATAAAGCCGGTCGGTCCAGCTCGCTACCGGCATTCCCGATGCAGGACCGTACGCATGATCATAAACATGAATCTCAACCGGGCGTCCGGCTTCTTTCCAGAGTGTGAACAGCGCCGCGCACCCATTGGTCACATTGAAATGACCGTCCATGACGGCGATAAACAGCGGAGCTCCCAGCTTTGGAACAGAAACGTCCACAAGCGACGGTCCGTAGATGGTGGCCACGAAATCCGGATACGCATCCGAAGATTCCGTCACAGCGGTCCCGATGGCGACGCCTCCCCCCGCCGAGAATCCCAGGATGCCAATGCGCTTCGGATCAATGCGGTACTTGGCCGCGTCACGCCTGAGGATACGCATAGCTTGCTGGCCGTCGGATATCGCCATCGCAATGACTTTGAGATGCTCCTGATTATCAGGTGCGGGATTGGCATTGCCACGCCTGTTCAGAATTTCTTTGAATGACAGTTCATTCCCCATCCCCTGAAATCCCGACCGGGAAGGGCCGGCAGGCCGCGGGGCGCCAGCCGCGGACGGAGTATCCGGGACTACTCTATACTTAAGGATGAAAGCGGAAATGCCTTTGGAGTTGAGCCACTCGGCGGTTCGTTCCGTCTCGGCGAAGCCCAGCATTCGCATGGCACCGCCTGGGCAGAGGATGACCGCCGCTCCATTCGCTTTGGCCGGATCGGGCAGATAGACCGTGAGGGTGGGATTAACGACATTGGAATAGGTTTTCGACCCACCGGGGCCTTCCGTGACCCTTTCGCTAAAAGTCCAGTCCTCTGAACCGGGCGCCTTGCCGGGCCAGATAGAAATCGTGGGTTTGGGCTGAATGTCCGCATGCCCAATCGTTTGAGAATAAACTGATGACAATGTAAGAGCAGTCCACAAAACCAAGATGGTTGAAAACAGCAACTTTTTCATCATGCGAACCTCCTAAAGCTGCCTCATTCATAGTTGAAAGTATGGAAGCGGCTGTTTTGCATACCTGGCCTTTCTCAAAAACGAGCGGACGCGGAGCACGCAGGCTATGCAGAAGAACGCGGAAATTTTATCCGCGTAAATCCGCGCAGTCCGCTTATTCCGCGTCCTTTATGCCGATGTAAGGCGCTCAGATCCCGTTAGCTATTACATCTTCTTTTTTTCAAATTTCCATTTTTCATCTTTGCATAGGCCGCAGGATTCGCCGGAGAACATCTTCCCAGCGGTTTCATCCTTTTTCAGCTGCCATTTCAACCATCCCACTGCAACTCTCCCGAATTCGCCGCCATTCGGCTGGTTATAGGTTCCTCCGTGGCCTACATCGAGGTTGGCCATGCCAACGGGGACTTTATCAATCTTCGCGAAATCGTCCATACCGTTCGCATAAGCAATATCTTTCTCTCCGCCATTGATATAGATAACAGGCGAATGCAATTTTTGGAGGACATCCTTCCCGACTGCCATTGCTCCCCCCATGGCTCCCGGTTTTGGTGCCGTTCCCGATGGCATTCCTGCTTTCGGCATTCCGCCCTGAGGCGCTGTTCCTGGCTGCACATCTCCCTGCGGCGCTCCCACTTTCGGCGCCGCTCCCGGCGGCATGCCTGTCTTCGGCATTGCTCCTGGCGTCACAACGCCGCTGTCCATGACGAGAGTTGTCGTTACGCGCGGATCAGACGATACTTCCAATGCCTGCAATCCTCCGCAGCTGTGGCCGAATACGGCAAACTTTGACGGGTTCAGTTTCTGGAAATACTTGCTGTCCTGGCGCTTATTCTCGGCTGTCGCCCAATCGAGGGCTTCCAGCAATTGAGCAGATTTCGTTGAACTCCCCATGCCGCCGCCCATACCACCACCACGGTTGGATGGTTCTCCCGGCGTGAACGGGCCAATGGCAACAACCAGGAAACCCTGGGATGCGATTTCCGCTAGGAAGGGGGCATAAAATGTAGATGAGTTGGCACAGCCCCCGTTGCCCCAAGCCACAACCGGCAAGGAGTTCTTTTGACTGAAGGCGCTCAAGTTCTCGGGACGATAAATTGTATGTCCCGGCACTCCAGGATCTCCTTCAATGACTGCCGGATAGGGCCCGGAACCAGTGGGCGGCGGACCCTGGGCGGGCGCCGGTTGGGCGAGCGCGGCTGTCGCGATTAGACTAATCACACATATCAGAATGCAAACCCTTTGAAGCATATTGATCTCCTCCTGTTTGGACGATTGTGTACAGATTGCCGACGTCTTGAAATTGTGAGACTGATGAAACGATAAGGTGTAATTGCATGGCGGAAACACTGGACCTAATCTTCTCCTTTTTTGTGATCACGAACATTTTTCATATTGATCACGGGCAGACTGATGTAAGAGGAATTGGACGGCGTATTGAGAATCGTCACAATCGGGGCTGGCGATACCGGCGCGCGATCGCGTTCACGATAATCCGACCCGGCAACAGAGATCCGAATACGGTGGCCTGCCTTGAAAATATGTGATGCCGGAAGAAACGCAAATACGAGTTGTGCCGGTTCGCCGGGTTTCAATGGTTGAGCGTCTTCTCTATGGCTGCGATGATAGGGCAGGCCGAAGTTTTCATACTTGGGCTTGCTCACCTTTCGAAGCGAGGCTTTCAGTCTTGCATCGGTGACTTGCATAACCTTCCCATCCGGCGCAACGTCTTCCAGGTAGACGAAAATATTTCCGTCGCTGGCGCTTGAAGACATCCAGAGGTCGACGACAGCGTCGCCAGTGACCTCCGTGTCCGATTCGAGCGGAGCTGTTACGAATTGCGGACCGCCGTGCTCCACGGGACATGGGGGCGCACCGGTGAGCAACCCGCCGGGCTGTCTGGCCAAAGTGGGACAATCGACGTCATACCGAACCGTGAATGTTGTTTGCGAGCCGGCTCCGGTCGGCGCCTGGAAGCTCAGTTCGCCTCCCGCAGGTGAACTGCCGGCCAGAAACAATTTCGTCAACCGTGTTCCGGCGATTGGCCAGGTTTTCGATGAACGCCATTCAGTTCCTACAGGGGCGTTGACAGTAAAGTAGTGGATCGGATCCTCGGTAAGAATGTTGGTTTTGATCCCCTTCAAGTGCTGATCGAAAAACCGATGCATCTCGGCCAGCATGTTAAAGTCGCCATTCTGGCAGTGGCCCCATGGGCCGATAACCACATGTCTGTCATTCTTCAAGTTGGCGTAGGTCAATAATCCTTGCCCACGAAGATCGTCGCGCCAGCCGCCCTGGATATAAATGGCTGTGCCGGATGCATTGATCTGCGGCAGATAACTGGCGATGCTGCCTTCATACCAGAACCGGCTGCCAACTCCCGGCGCATAATCATCGCGGAATGGCATTGCAGACCACATCTGAGTGAGCACGGTACTGCCCTGATGTTCTTCGGCTGCCTGGCGTAGCAATACCTTTGCCTCATCACCTTGCACCGGCGTATTGGCCATGTCCTGTTCAATCGTGCGCTCGGGCCCAGTCCCCCAATTGGCGTAGATGCCGCCGCGCCAGAAGCCGTCGTATTTTTCCCAGGAGAAGCATCCGGCCCAGGCCGCCTTCAGGTGCGGATTCGCTGCCGTAACCGCATGAATGGACGCATCGCCTGTATTCGAACAACCGTAGACGCCTACGGCACCTGTTGACCAGGATTGCGAGGCCAGCCAATCGATCACCTCATACGCATCATAGGCTTCGGAGCGATCGTTATATCCGCGACGCTTCCCGAACGAGGGCCCCTGACCGCGTCTCGCCACCTGGACGACGACATAACCGTGGTGGGCCAGACTCGGCACTGCCCCGTACCCACCCGGCATAGCATTCAACGGAGTTGATGCCAGAACACCCGGCGCTGCAATCGCCAGCGTATGCTGCCAAAGGACAGGGAAGCGTCCTTCAACGGGTTTACCATTTTGAGAAGGACGCGTAATGCTGATCGCCAGGCGCACGCCATCGCGCATGGTCAGGTACTGCGACGTCGTCACGGCTTCGGAGTAAAGTGGCGCAGGCTGATATCGCCCGAATGAGGACACCTGTTGCCCTGCCGCAATCCCGGCGACAAACAAGAGCATCAACATGGAATGGACCGCATTCCTGATCCGCATGAATTCCCTCCTTGTCCCTTATGGCTGCTGGCTGTAGCCTGTTGCCGACAAGGTCCCTCCGGCTCCGTAGCCTAAATGCCTGCTTCTTAGTCGATCTTCTTTTTGCGCGTGACCCACTGCGGGTCCGCACAGAGACTGCATTGGTTACCCTAGTGTGTGGCTTTCTACATTCCATGGATGGACATCGATCGGCCTCCGCCTAACATTCAATCGATAGACCCCATCAGCCAACGGATGTCTGCATTTGCAAATCATCCTCTTGCGCGCGCAGGCTCATTGCACACCCGCATTCTGTCAAAGCAATAACGCATATATTATTCCATATGCATGCATAATGCATTTATATTTTCTTTTGTTTGTGAGACACTCCGGCCTGACACCCTATGGGCTCAACGGAGCTGCCCCGGCCGAAGCCATCTCCTTTTCCCATAGTAGTTCTTTTGTTTTGTTGGTCACGCTATTTGTCACGGATTTGTGACATATATCGTGTTAGAGTCTTGATTCCAGGAGTACTCCGGGCGTATACGGCTGAACGACCGGGCTACCTGGTAGTGTCCGGCTCCATTGCCGTTTATGGCCGAGCTATTCAAGAAGAAGCAGACTAACAGTGAAGGGAGGCAATCTCAATGAAGAGAGCTCTTCTGTTCGCAATATTCGTAATTCTTGCAGCCGGGTTCTGCGTCGCGCAGGCGCCCGCTCCTGTCAAGGTCGAGGGTGGATTGGTGCAAGGGGCCGTCGAGGATGGGCTGAAGGTTTACAGGGGCATCCCGTTCGCGGCGCCGCCGGTCGGCGACCTCCGTTGGCGCGCACCTCAACCAATGGTGAATTGGGATGGCGTAAAGGAAACCGTCAAGTTCGCTCCCGCGTGCGTACAGGGCATGATGATGGGGCCCAGAGGCAGTGGCCCGGCGCCGAGCGAAGACTGCCTGTATTTGAATATCTGGAGTCCGGCGAAGTCGCCGCGCGATCGCGTCCCCGTTTTCGTTTGGATCTACGGTGGCGGATTCGCGATGGGCTCGACGTCCGATCCCACCTTCGGCGGGGAGAAGCTCGCCAAGAAGGGCGTGATGCTGGTCAGCATCGCGTACCGCGTGGGGCAAATGGGATTCTTCGTGCACCCGGAGTTGAGCGCCGAGACTAAAAACCGCGTATCGGGCAACTATGGCCTGCTGGACATGATCGCGAGTCTTAAATGGATCCAGAAAAACATTGCCGCATTCGGCGGCGATCCCCATCAGGTGACCATCTTCGGCGAGTCGGCCGGAGGAATCGCCGTCAGCATGTTGTGTGCATCGCCGCTTGCCAAAGGGTTGTTCCACGGCGCGATTTCGGAAAGCGGCGGTTCGTTCGGCCCTCCGAGGCCTGCAACCATGCCCGGGGAAAACATGAAACGGCTGGCCGACGCGGAGCGATCGGGCGAATCAACTCTCAAGGAGGCCGGAGTGGCATCCATCGCGGAAGCGCGGAAGCTCTCTCCCGATAAGCTTTCCGTGGGCGGCGGACGGGAACAAGGCGCGCGCAGTCAAGCCGCCGCGCGGCGGCGGCCCGGCCGGCCTGAGCAATTGGCCCATTATCGATGGGTGGGTAATTCCAGACGATCAATACAAGCTCTATGAAGCGAAGCGGTACAATGACGTTCCTGTTCTGATCGGCTACAATTCCGACGAGGGCCAGAGCTTCTCTCCCGCGCGAACCCAGGAAGAGTACATTGCCAGCGTGAAGTCGCGCTTCGGCCCGTTCGCCGATAAGCTCATCGCGGCCTATCCCCCGGGCACAGGAACGGTGGCTAAGACCGCGCGCGACCTGATGCGCGACGCAGCGTTCGGATGGCATACCTGGATTTGGGCGCGGCTGCAGTCGAGGACGGGCAAATCCAAGGTGTTTTACTACTACTTCGATCAGCACCCGGATTATCCGGCCGATTCACCGCAGGCCGGGCAGGGATCACCGCACGGGCAGGAAGTGGCCTACGTGTTTCAGCACCTGAATCCGAATCAAAAGCCCACCAAGTCGGATGAGGCGATTTCGGAGACCATGGCCACGTACTGGACAAACTTCGCCAAATTCGGCGATCCCAACGGCTCAGGCCTTCCCAAGTGGCCGGCATTCAGCGACTCAACCCCTGTGCTGATGTACTTCGCCCAGACGCCTCATACCGGGCCGGTCCCCAGCGCCGATGCACTCAAGGTCATGGATCAGTACTTCGCCTGGCGACGAACTCCGCAGGGCGAAGCCTTTGTGAAATAGGTCGCATCCATCATTCGCTGGCGGTTCTCTCTGCGTGCCCGCCGGAGGTGAAACTATGAATATGAAATATCAAGAAGGCAATGTCCTAATCGATGGGATAAAAATCCACTATTACCGTTCCGGCGGGAAGAAACCGCCTATTGTGCTACTGCACGGCGCAACAGACGACGGGCTTTGCTGGGGACGAACGGCGCAAGAACTAGCGGAACGATATGACGTCATCATGCCGGATGCACAAGGGCACGGGCTTTCCGATAGACTGGGCCCAAAATTTTCTTTCGAAAGCCATACGAAACAGGTGGCCGGCCTGGTCAAAGAACTCGGGCTGAATAAGCCGATTATTATGGGGCATTCCATGGGCGCGGGGACAACCTGTAATGTAGCGATGGAGTACCCCGCCCTAGCCTAAAGCCATTATCCTGGAAGACCCGGCCTGGGGCATGTTTCCGCCAAAGCCGGAAAACGCAGAAGCAGCCAGGAAAAACCACGAGGAAATACGGACGTACCAAACAGAAGTAGCCAAACTGCCGCTGGAAGATATTAAAGCGAGATGCCGCAAAGACAACCCGACCTGGCCGGAAGATGAAGTAATAACTTGGGCAAATTCAAGAAAACTATGGGACAAGTCCCTTTTTGACAAGATCGGTGTCCCTTCACGCCCTTATGAAGAGATCGTCACCAGGATTGAGTGCCCTACCTTACTCATCATCGCGGAGAAAGGCATCGTGTCCAGAGAAACGGCGGAAAACGCAGCCAAACTCTGGAAGTCCAAAGCGCCGTTTAAGTGGGTATACATCAAAGGCGCCGGCCATAGCATACGCCGCGAGCAGTACGCAGCTTTCAAAAGGGCTCTATATGACTGGCTGGATTCGCTGAAATAGCCGGCCAATCGCCCTAAAACAAGCACGAACGGACATCGGCGGCGTGGAATTGCCAGAACTGAATATCGCAATGCTCTGCTATCGCGACAGAATTGTCACAACTACCAATATTGCGTCAGGGATACAGCTCGGTTGCAGCAAGTGGGCGCCGATGTGCCCTGAGAGGAGGCAAAGTGTTTAAATCGAACTCGAAAAGCAGTACTAAACTCAATCGTCGCCAGGCGCTGCTGCTGTCGGCTACAGCAGGTGTGGCCGCGCTGGCAGGAACATCGTGTAGCTCGGGCGGCAGCACCAACACTGCAGCGCCCCAGTCACCGGCAGCAAGTTGCAGCACGCCGCGGTCAGCCGTTGCGAACACGCAATACGGAAAGGTGCGCGGCTATGTCGAGGATGGCGTCCTGACGTTCAAAGGCGTCCCCTATGGCGCAAACACGGGGGGAGAGAACCGGTGGCTTCCGGCCAAACCGCCCAAGCCATGGGAGGGCGAATTACCCGCGCTGACCTATGGACCCAATTGCCCACAACGCCTGCATGACTGGTCTAGCGAACAGACGTTCCTTCAGCAGTGGACCGACGGCTGGCTAAGTGAGGACATGCTCAAGGTGAACATCTGGACGCCCAGCCTGACAGGCAAACGCCCGGTGATGTTCTACATTCATGGCGGCGGCTATTTCTTCGGCTCGGCCTACGAACTCGCCTCGCAGGACGGGGCGCAGATGGCCCGGCACCACGACGTTGTGTCCGTGACGGTCAATCACCGTCTTAACATACTCGGATTTTTCGACGTGTCCTCGATCGGCGGGTCGGCGTATGCCGATTCGGCCAACGTCGGGATGACCGACCTGGTGGCGGCGCTCCGCTGGGTTCGGGACAACATCGCCAACTTTGGCGGCGATCCGGACTGCGTCATGATTTATGGCCAGTCGGGCGGCGGATCCAAGGTGACCACGCTGCTGGGAATGCCCTCGGCGGCGGGACTGATTCATCGCGCGTCGGCGCAGTCGGGCGGCGGCGGCGATGCTCCCAGCGGCGAGCAGTCCAGAGAGTATGCCAAGCGCGTTATCGCTGAACTCGGCGTCAAGGATATCGCCGCGCTTCAGAAGATGGAATGGGCCAATTTGAATGAGATCGGCAATGCCGTCGCGGCGAAAATGAACCCGCCGATGGGTGTGTACGGGCCGATTGCCCCTCCGGGAACCGAGAAACCGCGCGTGGGTTGGGGACCGACCGTCGACGGCCGCGTCATTACCATGAAGTCCTTCTTCGACGCCGCTCCCGAAATATCAAAGAACATACCGATGCTGATCGGCTCGGTGAGCGAAGAGGGGAATTCCATGCTTTCCCGGCCGACAGAGGCAGAGTGGCGGGCCACCCTTACGAAGAGCTACGGTGAAGCCAAGGCTACGGCGCTGGTCGCGGCGATGAAGAAGGCGCATCCGGAGAAGAGCATTCGCAAGCTGTCCTATATGTGCAATGGCAGCGGGCTGAATACCTTCAACATATGCAACAACGCCATACGCATGGCTTCGATGAAGCACCAGCAGAAGGGCGCGCCGGTCTTTCCTATGGTATTTCACCTGGCAATCACCGATGCTGGAAGATGCGGGCGCATGGCATACGGCGGAGCTTGCCTTCTGCTTCGACAACACGAAGCGCTGCGAACAGGGGACCGGCAACGGGCCGGAAGCTCAGGCACTGGCGCAGAAGATGGCCACGGCCTGGGCTAATTTCGCGCGCACGGGCAATCCCAGCCAGCCTGGATTGACCTGGGAGGCATTCGACCCAACGCGGTGCCGGACGATGGTGTTCGATAACAACTGCGGATGGTCGACGATCCGGAATCTGAAGTGCGCAAGATCCTGCTGAGCTAACAGCGGAAACAACGCCACGAATTTCACGAACCAGGTTCGTGAAATTCGTGGCATTTGCTTTTAATACTTTCGTAATTCGGTTTGATATCCTTGTACTTCGCCACCAGCTTGTCCCAATTTTTCGGCAACTCGATCTTTTTGGTGACAAGCTCATTCTCGAAAAATCCGGGCCCTGCACTCCTCAGCATGGCTATAAACGAGCCCGGCCCGCCGGCAACCAAGATCATGAGACTGCTGTTGAGGTCGACTTTCGGAGGACCTGAAGCGTTCGGAAGACCAGTGGCGCTTGAACTGCCGGGAGTGATATGCGCCGCCAGATATTCTTTGACTTTCTGCTTCGTCCATCCTTCGCTCGACAAAACCTTAGCCCATGAAGGAATAAGAATGATACTGGACATGGTGCTGCTAACCATGCCTGAAAGCGTATCCAGAATCCCTTGCGCATCTGTTCCAACAGGGACCGTTTGAATGAACGTGTTCGGAAAGAACACGGTTATTGTGTTGTCTGCTTTAGTAAAGCCGCGCTCGACGCTGACAGGTTCCCAGGGACTCGCCTCTTCATCCTCGCCGATGACGAGGCTGTACTTGCCGGGATTGCCGATGACCCCCATGTCCTCGATAGCCTTTCTTGCTCCGCCGATGTTCTTGACGATCAATCCGACGGCGCGGCCGATTGCGGCATTGGCAATATTTCCCGGACTCAATGCGCCCGAGCTGCAATTGATGTTGATGTCGTTTCTTATCCGGCCATTGATGGCAAAGAAAGGCGCCCACGGATCCGGTGCTTACCTCGAATGTATCAAACCTGGTCTTCGGATCGGCTAAAGACTGCACTGCGGCGATCAAGACCGGCATGTAGGTTGGAAGCGCGCCGGCCATCACTGCGTTCACTGCAATCTTTTCGACGGTCGCTTTTCCTTTTCTCGGAATGAGCGTTGCCACAATATGGTCTGGGGCCAGATCCGTTCCGGTCATCATCTCCGCGACAGCCTCCTCTGTCGGCGGAATCACCGGGAGACCGTCGGTCCACCCCTTGTTGTAGTAAAATCGGTTTACCTCTTGAAGACTTCCTTTGAAGGCGACTCTTGGAGTCTTGCCTGTTTGCTGCTTGGGAGATTTCTCTTCAGGGGTCAGCGGCTTGGTCAAGGCTTCAATCACGTCTTTCATAGCAGCCGCTACGCCTTCTGCAATCTCGGATTTAACGGTGGACTCACAGGCCACCGATTCTCCCACTATTCTGATTCCGGGCATTCCCTTGCTTGATGCTGCGGATTGAGCATCGGCAACAAAACCATTATTAGCCAGTAGCACGACCGGCTTGCCAAAGTCCTCGATCGCTATCCCGTTGTAGGCGAGGTACTTTGTACAGGACCCTCAATCCCCTACGACGGCAATAGCAGCGTCAAGCCCTTTCGCCCAAGCCGTGAACTTCTCCTTGTTCTTGGTTTCGATCTCATTCACATTCGCCCCGACGGAATGGTATATGGTTGTCTGGACACCGGGGTACATGGCCTTCAATCTACTTTCGATTGATTCCGCGATCGGCATAGCCGCTCGCTTGGGATTGACGAATAATCCGATTTTCTTTCCCGTGAAGGTTTCAATTCTCGGGGAAATCCCCCGGAGCGGGATCGGATCAACATCCGCCCAGGGACTGAGCGCTTCAAATTGAGTAACTGGCGCCTTGGGTTTGGAACTCTTGGTCCCTTGAGCCCTGGATAAATCCTGGACTGCTAGGACGGCTAGAATTCCGATGGAAAGCGCCGATAAATATCTACGCATGGTAGGCTCCTTCTCCTTTCAAAATAGCATGGTGCCGGCGCGATCATAACCACGAGCCACACGAGAGAATTCGTGTGGCCGGAGGATTGATCTGTTTACTTCCAGCATCCCTTTTCTTGTGAGTAATAGAGAGAGGGCGCTCCCAGGGAACACCCCTCTTGATCTCTTTAACTCAATTCGCTGTCGGGGCGGCTCCACGTCCACCGCCAGGCATTCCACCACCACCTGCATCACGCTTCAACTTGATCTCATCGCCGGAAAGCGTGCCCGTCCATGATATTTTCATATCCTGGCCATTCATCTGGCGCACATAGTAAAAGGAAATTTTGTCTCCTTCTATTTTACCGTCCTTAAAGTCGATCGCTCCAGGCATTTGAGAATTCTCCAACGTTCCTGTAAATTTGGAGCCTTCTACCTTAAACTCCACCTTTATTTCATTGTCCCCATCTTTCGCAAGCCACTTCCCTGCAATACCTGTGGAAGGTTTATCGCCTTTCACTCTCTTGGCAGTATATTCGGCATTAGCGCTACCGCCGCTCATCATGCCGCGGCCGGCACCCATGCCGGGCGCACCAGCGCCAGCGCCCGGGCCTCTACCCATGCCCATGCCGCCGCTTATTGGTTCGCCGTTGTAGCTCCCGATAGAAGGCGGAGGCGTGACGGATCCCACGGGCTTGAATAACATCTGTGCCATTAGATACAGATTGTTATTCCACACGGGGACCTCGTGCACTCCGGAGTCGACATACCAGACGTGATCGATATTGGCCTTAACCAAGCCCTGGTGGAGATTCCAGCTTGAAGTGATCAGATTGTCCTTGTCGCCACAGCCGATCCACAGCAGACTCAATTTATCTTTGGCCTGCTGGACCTTGGGAACGAGCACATCGGGCCCCTGGGTGTTGGGCGCGGAGGAAAAACCTCCGACCCAGGCGAATTTATCGATGTTGTTTATGCCGAAATTGAGGCCTTGGCCGCCACCCATGGACAGGCCGGTTAGAGCGCGGTGGTCCCGGTCCGCCTTCACTGAGTAGTGCGATTCAATGTAGGGCATCAAATCCTGCAACAAGTCCTTCTCAAAGAAAGCGTAGTAATTGAAATCCGACATGAAATTGCTGGAAGGAGGTTCGGCAGAAGCGCGGCCGTTGGGCATTACGATAATCATGGGTACGGCCTTTTTGTCGGCGATTAGGTTGTCAAGAACCTTGTTGGCCGCGCAGAGGCTCGTCCAATGAGTTTCGTTCCCGCCGATGCCATGCATTAGATAGAGGACAGGGTATTTCTGACTGGCGTCATAATTGGGGGGAGTATAGACAACGGCTTTGCGGTCGACGCCGATGCTTTTAGAGTTGTATGTAATGGTCTCCAGCTTCCCTTTCGGGATGTCCGGCCGGACTTGGATGAAGTCGGCCGGCGCGTGATTGGGCAATACCACGTCCGCGCTTACTGGCATCGACACAGCGGCATGTCCAGTCGGCAGAGTCCCGACTGCCATCTGCACCAATGCCGCCCCGAACAGGCAGCTTACCAGAAAACCCCAACGCAGCTTATTTGAACGATTCATAGAAAACCTCCGTTAGTAATAGGATTTCGTCTTTCTAAATCTTAATTCAAGTGCGAAAAATCATGGACCTCGCGTTAAGCGCGCTCCGCCTCTAAAGCGTGCCCTGAACGTGCGGCATGTTTCCCACGGGCTGTCCGCCGCCGACGCTGATGCCCACCGCGGACTTCGGCAGCTCATCGGCGCCGAGCATGAAGCTCACCTGACGGCTCTCGCCCGCACGCAGATGGATCCTTTGGAATCCGCGCAAGTTCCGTATGGGAACTTCCTCTCCAGCGCCGCCCCCGACGTATAGCTGCACCACTTCATCTCCGTCCCGGGTCGAAGTGTTCCTGACGGTCGCGCGGACCTCGGCGCCGTTTGGTGTCCGCTTCGCACTCAGGGCCGAATACGCAAAGGTCGAATAACTCAACCCAAAGCCGAACGGGTATAGAGGCTCGCCTTTGAAATACCGGTAGGTACGGCCTTTCATGCTGTAATCGGTAAATGCAGGCAGCTGATCCACGCTCTTGTAGAACGTCACCGGAAGACGGCCCGCCGGATTGTTGATCCCGGCCAAGGTCTCCGCAATTGCTGTGCCGGCCTCCTCGCCGCCGTACCATGCCGCGAGCAGTGCCGTAGCATGCTTGGCCGCATAATTCGCTGCGAGGGCGCTGCCGCTGGTCAGCATAACGACTACGGGCTTGCCTGTGGCAAGAGCCACCTTCACAAGTTTTTCCTGCGGCTCCGGCAGGTCCAGACTGGTGCGGTCGCCTCCAAGAAAACCGGGGATGTTCACCCCACGCATCTCTTCCCCTTCCAGATCAGAACTCAAGCCGACGAAGACGATGGCGACATCGGAGTCCTTCACGAGCTTCTCGGCCTCGGCAAGGGCAGTGTCGGCGGGCGGGATCCATCCAAGCTGAATTGTACCTCCGGAACCCGGCTGCCGGTATTCCACACGCAAAGTGTACTTCCGGCCGCCCTCCAACTGCACCCGGGCATAGGGGCCCCGCTGAGTTCCCGGCGCCATTTGCGTCGAGGTCATTTGAGTGGCAGGACCTGTGCCGAATGCAAGCTCCTTGTCGTCGAGGAACAGTTGAGCCGTAGCCGTGCGATTCCACATACCGGTGCGAACAGTCAGGGCATACTCGCCGGTCGCAGGCGGCGTCAGCGTGCCCGTCCAACGCACGGAATACTTTTCATGACCAATCGCCGCGATAACCGCGGGGTCTTCCATCCCCATATCGAAATACGCTCGCGCTTCGGGCCGGCGGAGCTTCGGTTGTCTCTGGATGTCGGGATTGTCGAAGTACTCGGCCAGCAGCCCGCGCCCGCTGCCATCCGGCGGCGTCATAAATGTCGAAGGAACCAACGCGTGAGAACCGGCCGTATACGTCGAGCCGAGCGCATACCGCACTTGCGCGGTCGGGAACTGCCGCTCAATTCCCTCCAGCGGAGTCACCTGTTTGGACGAGATGCCGTTATAATTACCCAGCAGCGCAATCGGGTCATCGGCCGAGGGACCGATGACCGCGATTTTGCGCACCGACCCGTTCAAAGGCAGGACCCCGCCCTCGTTCTTCAGCAGCACGATCGCCTTCCGCTCCGCATCCCGCGCCACTTGCCGGTGCGCGCTGGAATCGTTTTCGGAGATTGAGATCTTCGAATACGGAACCCTCTCCGGAGGATCGAACATGCCCAAGCGGAATCGCGCCACGAAGAGCCGCTCGAGGGAGCGATTGATCTCGGCTTCAGTGATGCGGCCGGCCTTCGCCTCGTCAATTAGGGTTCTATATTCGGTGCCGCAGGTAAGGTCCGTGCCCGCCTTGACGGCCGCCACGGCTGCGCCGCCCAGCGTGGACGCGTATTTGTGGTTCCGGTAGATGTCATTCACTGCGCCACAATCGCTCACGACGTAGCCCTGAAAGCCCCACTGTTCCCGCAAGCGCTTTTGCAACAGGTCCGTGCTGGCGCAGCCGGGCACGCCGGCCACGGAATTGTAGACGCACATGATCGAATCAGCCTTGCCTTCGATGACGGTGTCCCGGAACGCCGCCAGATAGGTATTCACCAGGTCGTACTCGCTCACCCTGGCGTCAAAGACGTGCCGTTCCGGCTCCGGCCCGCTGTGCACCGCGTAGTGCTTCGGCGTGGAGACGACTTTCAGGTAATGAGGGTCTTTCCCCTGCATTCCGGTAACAAACGCGACGCCCATGCGGCCGGTCAGATAGGGATCTTCGCCATAGGTTTCCTGCCCGCGGCCCCATCGGGGATCCCGGAAGATATTGATATTCGGCGACCAGTACGTCAGTCCGGCGGTGCGGCCCGGAAGGATCGCGAGTGCGTCAGGGCCGGAAGGGGCGGGACGCGTCAAGGCATCGTTGTATTTAGCCCGCGCTTCCGTGGAGATGATATCTGCCACCCGATACATCAGTTCGGTATCCCAGGTGGCGGCGAGTCCGATTGCCTGCGGGAAAACGGTTGCACGGCCCTGGGCTACGCCGTGCAATGCCTCGTTCCACCAGTTGTAGGCGGACACGCTGAGGCGCGGAATGGCGGGAGCCGTGCTCTGCATCTGGAGCACCTTTTCCTCCAGCGTCATGCGGGAAACAAGATCCGCCGCGCGCTGCGCCGGCGACAGATTCGGATCCAGATATGGGACGTTAGTCGGTTGTTGTCCAAATAACACCGGCCCAATCAACCAAAGCAAAGCGAACATAAACCGCGTAGGCTTCAACTTGAAACCTCCTGTTTGAATGCATTCCCAAGTTTTTATTATTGGCCGTTCCTTCCAGCAGGAAATAGATAATTTGAAAACGGAACATTCGGAGCATGAAACGCATTCATCTTCACTGAAATTGGATAACGGTATAGGAGCGGGCAGGAACCTGGATTGCAGTCTTCGTTCCGCTTTTTGGCGGCTCAAAAGGCTGCGGCGCCACTTTCTTCGGGTCTTCGAAGCTGTTGCAGGCTTTGAGGTCGGCTCCTGTCAGAACCTGCGAGAACAGGACACGTTCCGGCGCCGCTTCGCGCCAGATGATTTCCACATCGTGCGGCTTGACCAGGTCCCGATTCAGAATGAACAGCGAAACTGTTTTCCCATCCCTTGTGGCGGCAACATCAAGATACGGGATCTGCCCTTTGCCTTTAACTTCATAGGTCGGAGACTCCACTGCAAGATCAAGCACATCTCCCCGCGCGCATTGGAGCGCCCAAACGTACGGATAATAGGTCGTCTGGCGGAAAAGCCCGGTCGAGTTGGTCATAATCGGCGCGATCACATTAACCAGTTGCGCCAGACAAGCGATTCGCACCCGGTCCGCATGGCGCATGAGCGAATTGCAGAAACCGCCGACCAACAGCGCGTCCTCAAGGTTATACACTTCTTCCAACAGATGAGGCGCCCGCTTGCGTCCGCCGTCGCCGCCTCGTTGGCGATACCAGACGTTCCATTCATCAAAAGAAAGCCAGAGCTTTTTCGGAGAGCGATTGCGGGCCTTGACGTAATCACACACACCGGCAATCTGCGAGATCTGATCTTCCATCTCCAGATTGAATGAAAGGAATCTGGCAGTGTCGCCCGCAGCTCCGGTCTCCTGGTCGTCATTGCGGTAATAGCAATGCAGTGATAGGCCGTCCACCATGTCATAGCATTCTTCGAGAACCTCGCGGTCCCATTCCAGGTAGGTCGGCATTCCGGGACTGCTTGATCCGCAGGCGATCAGCTGCAGAGACGGATCCACCATGCGCATCTGATTGGCGCAGTCTCGCGCCTTTAAACCGTATTCGCGCGCAGTCATGTGGCCGATCTGCCATGGACCGTCCATCTCATTCCCCAGGCACCAGTATTTAACATTGTGCGCTTTCTCGATGCCGTGCCGGCGGCGGCGTTCGCTCCACATCGTGCCGTTTTCCTGATTGCAGTATTCCACCAGCGCGGCAGCCATTTCCGGAGTGCCGGTTCCCAGATTCAGACCCATCAGCGGTTCGGCTCCGACCAACCGGCACCATTGCATGAATTCATCGGTGCCGAATTGATTGGGCTCGATCGTATTCCAGGCTTTGTCCAGCACGACAGGACGTTTGTCTTTAGGGCCTACGCCGTCCAGCCAGTTGTAGCCGGAGACGAAATTGCCGCCGGGATAGCGAATGATTGGAACACGCATTTTTTTAACTTCTTCCAGGACATCTTTGCGGAATCCATTTGCGTCGGCCAGTCTGGATCCGGGCTCATAAATGCCTTCATATACGGAGCGTCCCAGATGCTCTATGAAAGAACCGAAAATCCTATGATCCAGCGAAGCGATCTTTTGTGCGGGATCTACATACACTCGAGCGGGACCGGACGCGGTTTGAGCAGCCGCGACTCCGTCTATCCAGCGGTTGGCGGCAAGAGCGGCGCTGGCGATGGCTGTTTTTTTCAAAAACGATCTTCTGGAATTATCTGCCATGATATTAATCTCCTCCCGCAGAGCAGCCGGCATCCTGCTACCAGCTGCCATTTTGCGTTTTGCCATTTGAAATCTGCGTCTCTCCGCTCAAAACCACGACCCCTCACCGCCTGCTTTCATAGAAGGTGAGCCCCACGCCGCCGGATCCCATACCCGGATTTGAACTCAGATACAATCCCTTGTTCAACCACGCATATTTGCCATCCACTCGAGCCTCAAATGACGGCGCCAGCAATCCGAACGTGCCGCCGTTTCGCACAATGATCACTTCCCCGTCGCTCGTTTGCCAGAGATAGCGCGCATCAATTGTGGCCGGATTCGCAAGGTTCTGATAATCCGCACCGCCCGGCAGAACCTTCCCGGTGATCTTCCCGCTAAGAGTTCCGCCGGTGATCGGAATTATGTTCCGGTTGCCTTTCTTGGCAGGTCCCACGGATTGGCTTGCTCCCAGAGTTACATTCTCGCGGATCAACTCATCGCCTCGCTTCTCCTCTGCCGACGCCTTACGATAGTCCCACGGCTGATCCTGGACATCCGCCGGCTTGGTCACCCGGACCGAGTTCTTCGCATCCGGTGCAGTGGCGACGCCCGACACATCATAAACGCTTATCTTCATTGTCTTGGCCGCCAAATCCAACACCCGCCGCCCCGCATATTTCCCCGCATTGAGCCAGCTGTAATCGCTCGTGTTTGGCGCTTCAAAATCCGGCACCATTCTCACATCGCTCCGGTCCGCTGCCGTGCCGGCACTTCGCAGATAGATGTACTTCCCATCGCCCGTACGCAGCACGAATATCTCTTCAATTTCCATGCCGCCGTTTGAAAAACTCAACTGAAAATCCAGCCCTCCCGGCATTACCGACCCATTGATTTTCTCGCCCGATATCGTCCCCCCTTGAATCACAAATACTTCCCTTTGACCATACGGCGTCTTGCCTACTTCATAGGCTTGGTCCAGCTTCAGGCTGGCCTCAAACACAGGCACGCCGCGTTCCGGCACCGGAATGCCCCCCGCCATCCCGCATGGCCATGACTTGTGCGGAATCAGTATCTTCCCTGCTCCTCCGTACACAGTCTTGGCTCCACGCATCCAGTGGCTGCAATTGGCAGCATATCAAGATGCACACACACACCAGCATACTCAGCGTTGACGACTTCCAGCATTTGCATTTCATAGCATCACCTCAGCACTGCGCTTGATTTCTTCGTTATGCCCTCCGGATGCAAGACTCATGCATATTTCCTATCCAGAGATGCTTATTCCGCTGTGATTCCTTTACCGTTCCGCACATACATAGGAAGCGGCCGCGTCGACCGAACCGCTTACATATTTCGGATACGCCGGATAGGAACACATCGGAAGGCTGCGTTTTCCCGCTGTCACGGTCACGGACATCGAAGGCGCGACATTCTTCTCAACCCAATCCACCAGCAAGTTCAGCCGGCTGAACGTGCTGGGAATTGGAGCGGTCGGGAATGGATTTCCCTTCGCCGTCCACAGAATAGTTTGTCCCGCTTAAACCGTGGCCCGTCTGGGGAAGCACGAAAAAGCGGGCAAATGCATTCGACTTTTTTCCGGCCCATTTTTTTAATGACCGATTGGATAATAATCCAGCTGTGCGCCAGGCGACGCAAGCGTGTCGTTCGTGCCGATGGCAACAATCATTTTGCCGCCACGCTTATAAAATGCGCGCAGATCCGGGTTTGTAGAATCGAGCCACTGCGAAATCTCGCGTCTCCTCGCATCAAAAGCGCCGCCCTCGACATAGTCCAATGGATTGGCCTTCGGATTTTGCATCAGGAAGCCGGTAACTCCCAAAGCCCCAAGATGGCTGTGCATCGGTGCATTGTCTCCGGCCCCTTCCTGGCTGCGGAACCGATTGCGCTCAATCAATCCGCTGCCCGATGGATCCGTATTAGGCACCCACATGCCGAATGTTTTGACTCCATTCGCCAGCGGCTTTGTAAATGGATAGCGGCTATAGACAAAGCTCAACGTGGCAATCTGGCCGTCCGTTAAACACGCATTGGCGCTGGTATCGCCGGGATTCGGATCGATGCTGCTCGGGCAGCGCTTGGCATTCCACGGATTGCTGTTGCGGGGCGCTTGAGTACGATCGAAGATCGCGCGGCATGCCATATAATTGTTGATGATTCCATCGGCCAGCCCGTCCAGCTTATCGCATTGGCGCATGAACTCGCCGCGGATCGCATTCACTTTGGCCGGCGGAACATAATTGGCCAGCGGCTTCTCCTGAATTCGAATCAGTTCGGGCGCGAGCATCAGCGTTGAAAAATTCACAATCGGAACATTGGCGGCAACCCCGTCATAGTCTGCAGGGTACCTTTGTGCCACGGTGAGGGCTTCCCTTCCACCTTGGGAAGAGCCGAAGAAGTAATTAAATCGGGGCTTCTCTCCGTAGATTCTCTCAATTAAAACCATAGCCGCGTCATGGGTCTTCTTCAGTTGCATGTACCCGAGGTTCTTTATCGCCTCGTCGTTCAGAGCCCAATCGTCTCCGGAACCGGCAGGCGGTGCTCCTCCCTGGCTCATGCCTCCTTGCGGCGCTGCGCCCGGACCTCCAGCCCTGCCGCGGCCGAATCCCATACCGAATCCCATCTGGTGTCCGGAATCGCTGCCGTAGGTGGCAAATCCAAGCTGAATAAGCGATGTCCCCGGCCCCATATCCACGCCTCCCGTCAGATTTGGAATGGAACCGTTCATCCCGCCACCGCCTAACTGCGCGGCGCGGCGGCTCCAGGATGTGGGGAGCACGACTCGAAAATTGATCGGCCGCGCATTGGCTTCTTTGGAAACCGGCGCCATAGAACCATTCACGCTGCAATAGGCCGGTGCAGCATTCACGGCGTTCGTCCAGACCGGAGCGCTCAACGTCACTCCGGAAACCGGTTCGCCAATCGCTGAAACGGGAATTGAGGCGCCCAATTTCTCAGCCGTGCAATCAGCTTCCGTGATCACCTTATTTTCGGTTTGGCCTGCGGGAACCTTTGTTTGCGCCTTGATTGAAACAGCGCTAAAAACACAGATCAGACCGATTGCGAAAAAAACTTTCCCTGATATTCTGCTGCTTTCCAACATTATTACTCTCCCATTCTCGACAGGGAGCGTCGACGCTCCCTGTCGTCCCTATATCAGCCGCCTATTTATTCTATGGAATTCTCTTTTTTTCAAACTTCCAGCTTGCGTCTTTGCAAAGGCCGCAGGATGAGCCGGAGAACATCATTCCGGCGGCATCATCGCCTTTGAGCTTCCATTTCAGCCATGCACCCGCAACTTTGCCGAACTCGCCGCCATTCGGCTGACTATAGGTCCCGCCATGGCCGACATCGAGGTTAGCCATCGCGACAGGAACGGATTCTATCTTCGCAAAGTCGTCGACAGCGTTTGGATACGCAATATCCTTCTCTCCGCCAATGACATAGAAAATAGGCGCGTGCAATCGCTTGAGGGTGTCTTTTCCGACTGCGGGCATCGACATCATCATTTTAGGAGGCGGGCCTGCCGGTTGTGCAGCGCCTGTTGGAGGTGCTGCTTTGGGGGGCGCTCCCATGGGTGTGTTCAAAACGCCGCTGTTCATGATGATGGATGTTGTCACACGCGGATCAGGCGACACTTCCAACGCCTGCAATCCGCCACAACTCATGCCGGCCGCGGCAAACTTTGCCGGATTCACTTTCCCGTAGTATTTGCTGTCCCGGCGCGCGTTCTCGGCCGTCGCCCAATCGAGAGCTTCCAGCAATTGAGCAGATTTTGTTCCTCCTCCTTGCATGGGTGCGCCTCCCGACGCCCCAAACGGGCCGATAGCCACTACCAGGAAGCCCTGGGATGCAATTTCCACGAGGAAATTGGCGTGCATTTGAGATGAGTTGGAGCAGCCTCCATTACCCCAGGCGACAACCGGCAGAGGCTTCCCTTTGCTGAAAGGATTTAAGTTCTCCGGACGATAAATCGTATGGCCCGGCACGCCGGGATCTCCTTCAATGATGGCCGGGTAAGGCCCCGAACCGCCAGGCGCGGTCTGGGCGCTCGCTGCTGCGGCGATCAGGCCCAATACGCATATCAGCATGCAAAACCTTCGAAGCATATAGATCTCCTCCTGTTTGAACGATTGAGTAAATAATTGCCGCACCATAATAATCCCCACAGGGCCCTTTTCGGGCAGAAACGATCAGCGGCAGGAAAAGCTCTTCTGGTCGTCCGCGTTGCCGCCGTCGAATCGAGCCACCTTCGGATAGGGGCACAACGGACGGGTCTTGCCGGGGAACGCCCTTCCCGAAGCAATCACCCGGTCCGGCGCCTGTCCTTGCTCAACCCATTGCTGAATTGCCGTAAGCATGTCGAACTGGTCCGTCGACTGTCCGCCGCCGCAATGCGCCATACCAGGCACGAGAAACAAACGGGCCCAGGATTGCGGGCCTTGGCTGTCTCGAGGCGTCAGCTTCTCGTACCACTGAGTCAGCGCGCCGGTCCACATAGCCTGGTCGGACAGTCCATGATAAACGATCATCTTGCCGCCGTGTCCCGCAAAAGTGGTATGCAGGGTGGCCACGGCGTCGTTGATGGCTGCGGTTTCGGCAATGGAGTCCATATCATGGTCGAAATCGAAACGCAGCGGATCGAAGTCGGGATTGGGCGGCGTCATGGCGAAAAGACGCAGCGTGTCACGGCCCAGGGACGCATTCGCAGGTGGGCTGGTCGCAGTGCCCAGATGCATTTGTCTCCAGGCCGGCAGGGCAATCCCCGTGTCATACGGGGTCGCACCGTAAAGCGACTCGCCCCGCGGGTTGCGCGCGCCGCCCAGGATGTCCTTCAGCCCTTCGATCTGTTGTGTCGAGAGACACGGCTGTGCGCCCGTGCCTCCTTCCGCGCCACACCTCAGGGAGGCCGGATCGAAATGGCAAGCTTTAAAGTCGTTGATCATGCCATCCTCAAGTCCGTCGAGCCCATCGCATTGCTTGAGCACGGCGGCCGATACCGTTTTCAGCTGCGCGTCCGTGAAAGCCTCGGACAACTGCGGCTTGCCGGTCGCATCCTTGGGCGCGATCCGCGTAACCGTCTGCAGGCTCCAAACCTGGTTCATGGCGACCCGCGTCAGATTGAAGGAAGCATTACCGGAGACCACGCCGTCGAATTCCAATGGCAGGCGCTGCGCCGCCAGCATCGCCTCGCGCCCACCCGTGGAGCAACCCATGAAGTAGGCATAGTCGGGTTTGCGCCCATAATAACGGTTGATCAGTGACTTGGCCTCGCGGGTGGTCCGCTGCACCGCCTGGTAAGCAAAATCAAGTTTGGCCTGCTGGTCAACGGCAAAGCTGGCGTCCACATTGCTGCGTCCGCGATGACCACCGTCGGTCGAAACAACTGCGAAACCTCGTGCCAGCGCGGACGGAAATCCGGAGACAGAGCCGAATGCGGGATTCAGAGATCCATCCAATCCTCCGCCGCCCTGAAACAGCAGGCGTTTATTCCAGGCCAGCGGCAGCCGCAATTCAATTCCGGTGCCATAGCTCACGCCCTCTATTCCGGATGGACGCGGATCGATCACGACGCGAAACAGGCAATGGGCGGGAACCTCCGTGGTGCCCCCTCCCGGTCCCGCGGGCTGACGTGAAGTCGCTACCCACTGCGACGTGTCGACCCGGAAAACCTGCGAGGAAAGTGCGGCTAGAGACTCGCAGGCTTTGCGGGAATCCTCGTCGTCGGCTAAAGCCTGGTTCGACATAAGCAGGATGAAGGTTGCGGCACACGCGATCGTCAATGCTGTTCTGATGGTAGTCATCGGCGCCTCCTTTTCTATACCAATCCCCTATGCCCAGGGCTTTTCCGCAGCGGTATGCTCGCCCGCGATGCGACCAAAGACAATACACTCCAGGATGTTGCCGCCGCCCTGGTAGCCCCAGCTGTAGAGGGCGCCCAGTTCTCCGCCCGAATAAAGCCTCGGAATCGGTTTTCGGTTTGTATCGAGCACCTGAGCTTTGGCATTGCGTCGCGGCCCTCCCTGCGTATTTGTGAATGCAGGGACAAATTCGGCTGCGTAGAAGGGCGGCGTTTGAATCGGGGCCATCTTCTTGGGATCCCGGCCGAATTCCGAATCATTCTTTTCCGCACACGATTTATTCCAGGCAGCCACGGTTTTTTCGAGTGTGTCCGGTTTTTTGCCCATTTTCTCAGCCAATTCCTTAAGAGTGTCCGCCTTGATGATCCAGCCTTTTTCGATTTCCGCCAGGTTGTTGGAACTCCAATTATATTTTTCTATCTGGGCCCACCAGCAGAAGAAATAATCTGGCGGGTATAGCGGCCCGCTTTTTCTCATGGCCTCATCGAAGACAAGATGAACGGGAACCGGTGTGGGGACATGGATGTAGATGCCGTGGAACGGTATTTTCCCATGTTTCGTGAAATAGGCTTCGTTGGTGAACCTGGTGGCATCTTTGGCAATCCAGATCCAGCCGTTGCCCGGAGGAGAAAAACTATAGCCGAAGGCCCAATCCTTGCCGGGGATCCTGAAATTAAAGTCGGGGCCGGCCTGGTTGTCCATGTGCCAGAGATCTGCGCCGATTGCCATCGCCATCCGGATTCCATCCCCGGTGTTGTAGGGGCTCCCCTTGGGATACCCGCAAGGCATGCCGAGGTAATCGCGGATCATCTCCTGGTTGTTTTCAAAACCTCCCGTACAGAGAACCACTGCCTTCTTTGCTTTGACGTATACCTTCTTGCCTTTGTTTTCTGCAATCACGCCCCGGACTTCTCCGGTTTTGAAATCTCGAATCAGCTCCACAGCCGGCGTTTCATACTGGACTCGGATCTTCCTCTTTTTGAGAGCATTCTCCATCAGCAGGAGCCACAGGCGTTGAAATCCGTTGCCCAATGTGGACCAGCAGACGTTTCCGGCACCGCCCGGAAAATCAGGGTATTCGCCCGCGGTTGGAATTATCCGCATATCCGCGCCCATCTTTGTAAGCCATTCCGTTACTTGAACGGAATATTTGTGAAAGACTTCTGTAACGTCGTCCGGAATGGGGTAGCCGTCGCTCATTGCTTTCTGATACTCGATAGCTTTATTCGTATCCGGAGGGCACCAGTAACCCTGACCGCTGACGCGCGTATTGCCTCCTGCATGAGCTTCCGACGCTTTTTCCAGTATTAGAACGTCAGCTCCCTGATCGTATGCAGTTATCGCTGTCATGAGACCCGCGGCCCCGATGCCGAGCACGACAATTCCGGCTTCGTAATCCCACTTCTTAATCTGACTCGATTGAGTTGCTCCGGCTTCAACGGCACCGAGTTCGGCCAGCGCAACCGAACCCACTCCTGTTGCTGTAGCTTTGAGGAAATATCGTCTCGATGTTTTCATAATTCCGTCCTTTTCTCTGACTGGTTGCTAAATCCAATGATTGATCTGCTTATTCCCCCTGCCATTTTGAAGGCTCCCAATACATGGATGTGGCGTTTTTCAACCTGAAATTGACCGATCCCCTTTAATAGAAGGATGCACGGGAGGATGGGCCAGGATGAGCGATACGAGACCGATCGTCAGGACAAGAATTGCCAGCTTCCATGCGGGTATATAACTGTGTGTGACGTCGTGAATCCATCCGGTAAGCGGCGAACCCAGGCTGCCCAGAATGGAAAAAAACGGCATGGCAAGACCTATAATCTTTGGATAATAGGTCTTGCCGAAATAGAGCGGCATGAGATTCATTATCGCTACATACGTGCCCCCCATGCCCAAGCCTACGAGGCAATTGTAGAGAAGGATCATCGGCAGCGTCTTCGCCCACAAGGTAACTGTCATTCCCGAAATCAGCAAAAGCATGGATAGGATCGCCAATTGCTTGGTTGGATAGCGGATCCCCAAAAAGCCCATTCCCAGCCGGCCGACGGTGCTAACTCCCACGAACAGGCTGTAGACAGCGGCCGCCACAGCCGAAGAAATTTTGATATCAAGAAGAAAGGCGACCTGGTGCAGCATAAAGCCCTGCAACCCAAACATAAAAGTCGTAGCCAAAATGGTCAGATACCAGAATGCCCTGGTCCTGATTGCCTCAGCGGCCGTGAAATGCACAGGAGTTTCATTCAGATTTGGCCTATTTGGCGAGGAATCCTTTTTGCCTTCGGCCTGGTTCCCGTCCGGGACTTGACCCAGATCTTCAGGTTTGTTGACGACCAGTAAGCTCGGCACAATAACGAGGAGCACAAAGACCATTGCCGCGATCAGCACATAGGCGTTTCGCCATCCGAACCGGTTGATCATTGCCATGATGAACGAAACCATGACCAACCCGCCGAGGCCGCCCGCTGTCAGAAGAACGCTTAATGCTAACGGTCTCCTTTTTACAAACCAGTTGTTGACGATCGTGGTCAGCGACAGCATGCCGCAAAGAGATCCGCCCAATCCGAAAAGCACGGCGTATACCAGGTAAAGCTCCCACAGATGATTATGAAAGCTTGCGATAACAAAACACAGCACACACAATAGGCCGCCGGCAGCAATGGCTTTCCTGGCCCCGTAGCGCGCAACGTACATCCCGGCGAAGGGACTGGCGAGCCCAGTGACGATCATGGCCAGCGAGTTCGCCCAGGATACCGAAGCGCGGCTCCATCCGAATGCTTGACACAGGAAAGGAAGGAATACGGGAAAGGAGTAGAGCAGAAGACCTGTCATTGCAAAATACATGACCGCAGAAACCACCAACGCTTTCCAGCCAAAAAATTTACCGTGTCCCGTCCACGCAGCAATCATCTATTTTCTCCTGACTTACTGGGCCTTTGGTTCCACGCTACCAATGCATGCCCCGCACCGCGTCTCACTTTTGCGGAACTCTCTCGCCAAACATCGGGGGTTCATAGACCGCAATGGACTCGTTCGTGCCTTTTTTATATTCAGCCGGATAGGCGTCCGGCAGAGGCACCTTCTGAGCGATCAACTGCCTGCGAAGCGAATGAAAGTCAACATTCCTGACGCTCACCCCTTGATTGAGTGAAACGGCGGCTGCGGTTCCCGCGGCTTCGCCAAAGGCGACGCAATGCGGGATGAGGTTAAAGAAATTGTTCACTTCCTGATCGGATGAGAACGCACGGCAGCCGACCAGCATGTTTTCGACTCCTTTGGGCAGCAGCGAGCGATAGGGGATATAGGCATTCGGATGCGCAAGCGACGCAGCGCCCCGGTCCAGATCCGGGAATATGGCGATGGTGTCTTCAAAAGGCTCGCTGGAGAGCAGGTCTTTGGATGTCACCATGTAATCGCCATGAACTCTCCGGGCTCCTCGTATACCAAGCTGTGGGCCGGAAAGTACAATGAAGCTGTCCTCAAATCCGGGAATGTATTTTTTATAGAATTCATGAGTGAGAAGCATTTTTTCACGCCCGAGAAATTCGACCCGGGTGAGTTCTTCCACATCTGTCTGGCTCGAGGTGGCGTAGCGCGGGTGCACCCAGACAATGTTATCCTGGCCCTTCAGGTTACTTCGCATGAAAAAAGGATGGCCGCCTTTCTGCATTAATTCCCGCATCCGTTCATCCCACTTTTTGGGAAAGGTCTTGCGGAAGTCATCCGCCTTCAGAAAATTGACGTTGTCTATCCAGTAGCTGAGAGAAAGGTTGGCAATTCTGAGATTGGGATCGATGTCCGTATCGAATGCAGCGCCTGCATAAGGCAGCAGATCTCCGTCTCCCGTCGAGTCAATCACGACTTTGGCCATGATCGCCTGGCGGCCCGACTTGCTCTCAAACACAACGCCCATCGCCTTGTTCCCGTCCATAATCGGCATGGTTCCCCAGGAATGGAGATAGGTTTTCACTTTTGCTTCCGCAACCATGTCGTTGAGTATGCACTTGGAAATTTCCGCATCGATAAGCGAGGCATAAACAATATGTCCTTCGCGGACGGTAAAGAAGGACCGGTCATTCCAATAGGAGATCAGTCTCTTATCGGTGGAACCCCAGATTTCCGCGGGCGGATGAGTCTCCGCCTCCCTGACGGTCAGTCGCTCGATCCATTCCTGATTAATGCCGCCGATCTGCATCGTTCCATCGAAATCGGACAGACAAGGAATAATCGTTACCAGGCCTCCGGTTCCCATGCCTCCGAGATATCCATACCGCTCAATCAGGACGGTATCCGCCCCGTTGCGGGCTGCAGACACAGCGGCGCCAATGCCGCCGGGACCGCCGCCTACCACAACGACGTCGCATTCACGAACCACATTTACCGTCTTGTTGGGTTCTGGAATTGTTCTGATTATTTTTGCCACTTGGCCTCCCTGTATGAATCTGATCGGGCGCGTTGCGATCACGCGGCCTTCTTACTCGACGATACTGCCAATCGATCAATTTGATGTAAGCCCATCAGCTTGATCGTCTTCTTCGGCCATTCTCCTGGCACCCCAGGTCAGAGGCTTGCCCAAAGCTTCTGATCTGCCGGGATCGTTCACTAGCTTGCATGCATTGTCGAACACCATCGTTGCACGTCCTCCAGCAATTGTCGTGGCTGAGCCCCCACCCAGTGGATGCTATCGGGTGCGGCGAGCATCGCCCTCCAAGCCGCCCATCAGGCGGTCATTCGATCCGGGGATGATCATCTCGAAGGTAGAGTCAACGGTGGTATAGTCGTAGTAACCGAGCCGGGCGAGCGGACGGATCTTGAGGATGTCGATGCGCCCGTCGGGCAGAATATACTCATCCTTGATATGAACAAGCACAACGCGGCCGATGATGATGTCGGCCGCCCCCAGCCCGTTTCTTCCCGGGAGTCGCACGGTCTGGTGGTGGCAACACTCGAATTGGATGGGTGACTCGGCGACCCGGAAGGGTTTGACGCACATAGAGGAAGCCTTGGTTACCCCTGCAAGGTCGAATTCATCTACTTCGGGGGGCGCCTCCGCTGCGCTGCGATTGACCGCTTCCCGCAAGTCGTAGGTTGCCATGTTGTAAACGAACTCACCTGTCTCCTCGATATTCACCACCGTGTCCTTTCGCTTTCCTCGATTGCCCTGGTTTGCCGATATCATCACAAAAGCCGGGTCGAAGCCTAGGTTCTGGAACTGGCTGTATGGAGCAAGGTTGTGAATGCCTGCTGCGCTCACCGTAGAAATCCAACCGATGGGTCTGGGTACGACGCATGACTTGAATGGGCTTCTGGCAAGGCCGTGGTCGTTTTTATCGGGGTCGTAATACATGTTGCCCTTCTCATTAGAAAATGTTTCGCTGGTCCCGTGAACCTGGTGGAGAGTCTCGTACCATTTTCGACACCGTGCAGGTTGCATAGTATCGCGCAGTGGGCAGGCTATTAAAGTTGCTATTGCATTGTCAAGCAATTTGTCACAGATATGTGACAGCTATTGTGTTAGAGTCATGGCTTCAGGGAGATGGAATAAATATGTGAATGATTTTTATGATGATTCTTGGAGCCTTCGCGTCTTTGAGTTATTAAAACGAAGCAATAAACTCAAAGGCTTCAAGCCTCAAACTAGGAAGCAATGAGACCACTCAGGGGGGATTAAAGCTTATGAAACGAGCATTGTTCTTTGCTGTGTTCATCGCCATAGTAGCGAGTGGAACCAGTTTAGCTCAGGCAAATAAGGATTCGGTCGCGAGGCAGGAGCTGGTTCCCGCTCCATTGCGCTCCGCCTCCGCGCTCGCCGTTCCGGCGCATCCTTCACCGTACAATTTTCCGGGCGTTCAGTATCCGCGGATTGAAGCCGACTCGCGGGTCACGTTCCGCTTCAACGCCCCCAACGCGCAGAAGGTGCAGGTCGCCCTTGTCACTTCTGGATCGAATTCGCTCCAGCCCCTTCCGTTTGATATGGCCAAAGGCGACGACGGTGTGTGGACCTACACGAGCGCACCGCAGAGCCCAGGGTATCACAACTACTGGATGCTCGTAGAGGGCGCAGCCGTGCTGGATCCGGCAACCAACGCATTCATCGGCTACGGCCACATGTGCAATGCCTTTGAAATCCCCGAGCCGGGCGTCGATTTCTATGATTTGAAAGACGTGCCGCACGGAAATGTGCTGATCAAGAATTACTTTGCCAAAACGGCCAATTCATGGCGGCACATCTTCGTCTACACGCCGCCGGGATATGACACCAACACCTCCATCCGATACCCGGTGCTGTATCTGCAGCATGGCGGCGGCGAGGATGAGCGGGTCTGGATCGAAATGGGCCGGACTAACCTGATCCTCGATAATCTGCTCGCCCAAGGGAAAGTCAAGCCCATGATTGTGGTCATGGAAACCAGTGCCCTGGGCACCCCCCCGGGCGGCGCAGGTACAGGTGCCCCGGCTGGTGCGGGCCGTGGCGCTGCGGCCGCCGGCCGCGGAGCCGGGTTTGGCGGATTCGGCGGTCCTGGAGGCGGGCCTTACGGACAGCTGATGGTCAACGATTTAATCCCTTGGGTCGACAGCAACTTCCGCACACTGGCCGAAAAGGATCACCGAGCCATGGCGGGCCTCTCCATGGGCGGAATGCAGACCGCATCTGTCACTATGGTTAACCTCGACAAATTTTCGTACATCGGCCTGTTCAGCGGCGGAGCCGCCATGGGGTTTGGTCCCGGTGGCTCCGGCAAGACGGCTCCGGGCACCGCACCAGCGGCTGGGCCTGCATCGTTCGACATCAAGACGATCTACAGCGGCGCCATGGCCGACCCTGCGGAATTCAACAAGAAGGTCAAGGTCCTCTTCATGAGTTTCGGCTCGGACCCCCCGCTGGAGAATCCCGAAGGCTTGAGGAAACACCAGGCAGAGCTCATCGCCGCCGGGATCACGAACAGCTATGTATATATCTCTCCCGGCACCTCGCACGAATGGCAGACTTGGAGAAGGAGTCTTTATGTTTTTGCTCCTCTCCTGTTCAGGTAAAGTAATTCCACCTGGGCTCAGCAGGGCCCGGGAACGCGGCGCAGGAGGCAGATTCGAAGCCTGGCAATAGTCCCACCTTCGCTGATCCGCCTGTCGGGTTCAATGCCAAATGTGAAAAACCTTTCATTGGTTAAAGACGCCGTGATGAAATAGGCAGAGGGTTCGGACGGGAGACCAAGCCCACTCTGTTGTATATTCCACTTCGGGTTCGGAGGCTCTATGAGATTCCGTTATTTGGCAGTAGGGGCACTCGCGCTGGTTTCGGCCGCGTTCGCCCTCGACGGGCAGATTGGCATTCACGACCCGTCCACCATCATCCAATGCGATGGAAAGTACTACACTTTCGGCACGGGCGGAGGAGGATTGATTTCCAACGACGGCTGGAGCTGGAACCGTGGGGCTTCGCGTCCCGGCGGCGGTGTGGCTCCCGACGTGATCCACATCGGTGATCGCTACTACCTGTATTATGCCACATCCAGCAGACAGCCCCAGGCCGACGTTCACATGCTATGGAACAAAACGCTCGATCCCAACTCCTCCAACTTCAAATGGGAAGAGGGCGGCATCGTGGCCTCATCGGACGGCGTTGAGGACTGCAATGCGATCGATCCGGCTGTCTTCCTGGACCCCACCAGCGGTAAGATGTGGCTGATCTATGGCTCGTATTTTGGCTATATCCGCCTCGTACAGCTTGATCCAAAGACCGGCAAGCGGGTGGTCCCAATAGACAAGCCTATAGATATCGCCATCAACTGCGAGGCCTCCGCCATGATCTACCATGACGGCTGGTATTATCTCCTGGCCACGCACGGCAGTTGCTGCCGGGGTACCGACTCCGGCTACAACATCCGCATGGGACGATCCAGAAAAGTGACCGGCCCCTTTCTGGACAACATGGGAATCGATATGATCAAGGGTGGCGGAAAGCTTTTTGTAGGTTCCGGCGGCCGCGTAGTCGGGCCGGGACATTTTGGCCTGCTGGACCTGGGCGACGGCGTGCAGAAGTTCTCGTGCCATTATGAAGCAGACCTGGACCGGGGCGGTGCCAGCGTGCTGGATATTCGGCCGTTGCTGTGGAAAGACGGGTGGCCGGCGGCCGGCGAGAATGTCAAGGAAGGCACCTACATAATTGAATCCGTGCGCACAGGCACAGTTCTGGAACTGACGGTACAGGGAGTGCCGGTCGGCGGCGCTCGCAGAAAACCAGCTAGCGGCAGTAGCGGTGGGATGTTTGGCGGCATTGGCGAGGCAATCCCGCAACAGGATGTGAAGCAGGTTTCTCAAAATTGGCCCACAGGCAACATCGACATTCGCTTGTCCAACTACATGATCCAGGCGCAGCAGAAGTGGATGATTACATCCGTGGCCGACGCTGGGGGCTATCCCGGTTCGCCCTATTTAAAATCACTATTGCCGGCACAGATCGGACGCTGGCTGCAACCGATGACGCTGAATTGGTGACCGTGCCTGCATTCACCGGCGCTCCGGAACAACTGTGGCGCATCGATCAGCTAACCGACGGCACTTTTCGCATCATGCCCAAGGCAGTCCCGAATTCCAGGGAAACGCTGGCGCTTTCGGCCGTCGGCAGCAGCTTTGCGACGCTGGCCAGATTTAACGCCAAAAGCGACAAGCAGCGGTGGAACTTAAAAACGCCCTGACATTGAATCGAAAATGCGCAATTTACTTTTCAGAATACCGTCAAACTGGGAGATGTGCCCGATGAGCCCTTCGAACACCGAGCTCGGAAAGCTTGCACGAAGCACCCAATTATTAGCAGAGGATCCTTCCAGGAGTTGCATATGAAAACACTTTGCGTTTTCTCGACGCTCTCGCTCATTATGGGTGCCGCCGTCACGATCAACTTCGCGCAAGCTCCCGGCCAATCCGGTCGCAGCCCGGTCAACGCGGCCCGCCGTCCGGCGTCTACTCTCACGCGT